>JBBIIT010000060.1:1260-17481 GCA_037446355.1 Beijerinckiaceae bacterium
CGCCCTCTACGGTCTCCACGGCCGCCGCGGGGATGTTGACCATCACGAACCGCGAACCGAGATCGCCGGAAAACGCGCGCAGGCGGACGATGTTGGTCTGAAGCTGCTGCAACCGCGCCTCGGCCGGGATGTTCAATTCCTGGAAGGTCGCGTCATTGACGACCCCGGTCGGATTGAGGCCGTGGCGGATTTGGAAGCGTTTGACGGCGGCTTCGACGAACGAATCGTAAGTAACGCCCATGCCGGCGACTTGATCGAGGTCGCCCGAGGCTATCAGACGCTCGCGCAGCGCCTGAACCGCCTTCGACTTCGTGCCGACCTTGAGGTTCTCGACGTTCGGCACCGCAATCCAGCCGCCGCGAGAGACAATGCCCTGGTAACGTTGAATCGCTTCTTCGGTCGCCTGCACGGTCGCCGGAGAAAGCACCGGCGTCGTTTCGCGCCCGACCGAAATTCGGCCCGAGGACTCATAGCTTTGCCGCCACTCGGCCTGATCGTCCGCCTCGCCCGCCCGGGCCAGAATCGGCGTAATCGCCGTCGAGGCGACCGCCAGCGCCGCCAGCCCGCTCAGAAACCCGCGCCGATCCGTACGTGCGAACTGAAAATCAACCATGGAATCGCATTGCCCCGTAGATATTCCCAAAATGCCGCCGCGTGCGCTCCCGGAAACTTTTTGACAACTCGCGTCCGGACGACTCGCATTGGCGCCCGCGAACCACAGTCGTTGTCGTTTGAGTTGGTTAAGAAACCGATCCTTCGGGCTATTTTGTGACCGCCGCGGCGCGCACGTGTCTGTGATCGCGAAATTACGGGGAAACGGGGATGGCGGAACGCAAAAGAGACGCCCACGGGCGTCTCCCTTCCGATCGAGCGTCGGTTTGCGCGCGAAGCGCGGGTTCAGAGGCGGTACTTGATCTGATCGGTCCAGAAGCGCTCCAAGCGAGCCAACGAACTGTTCATTCGCGAAAAGTCGTCCGCCATGATCCCGCCGATCTGCTCGACCGTCATCGCGTGCTTTTCGTACAAGCTGACGACAATCTTGTGCACTTCGCTGCCCATCTCGGTCAGGCTGATACGCACCGAGCGACGGTCGATGCGCGAACGAGCATGGTGTAGATAGCCCATCTCGACGAGTTTCTTCACATTATACGAGACATTGGAACCGAGGTAATAACCGCGGGTGCGCAATTCGCCAGCCGTAAGCTCCTTGTCGCCGATATTGTACAGCAAAAGGGCCTGGACGGCGTTGACGTCCGAACGGCCGCGACGGTCGAATTCGTCCTTGATAACGTCGAGAAGGCGACGATGCAGCCGCTCAACCATAGTCAGTGTGTCCAGATATACCGGACGAACCGAAGCAATGCGCTCCGAGCGGACTGCGGCGTCTTCCTTCTTGGCAAGATTATTCATGGTACACCCGTCTGTTTCATTTGCCATGGCCGAGCTTATTGTTCGGTCCTTCGATAGAACAGACATTAGCGTATGCGTCTGAATACGAGTTTAAGAGTCAATGTGAATCCAAGGTTTCCTAATTCTGGTAAATCTGAATTGAATCAAAACTTTCGTTTACTATCGGACGTCATTAACCACACGCCCGCGCAAGCGATTAATCATGCCCTGGAGGCTTGAGACCGCATCGCACTCATGGGGTCGGCTTGGACTCAGTTGCGTTCGAGACCCGCGCGCCAGCTCAGCACGAAATAAGCGGCCACCAATACAACGTTGAGCAATGCGCCGAGCGCGCCCACAAGGGCCGCTCGCGCCCCGAGCAACGGGGAAATCGTTTCGATGATCGCGCAAAGCAACCAGAGCACGCCGCCCCAGGGAGCGGCGAGCCAAAGCCCGACCGCCGCAAGCAGATCGACAGCAGCGAAAAAGACAATGGTCGACTGCATCGCACGGGGGAGCATGATGAAATCGCCAAAGCGCGGATTGGCGCCGAGCACGACGGACCAGTTGAACAGCCCCTTGACCACCCATACCCAAGCCATCGTGCGCATGAACCAGATGAGCGCGAGCGTCCAGTTCACTCGGGCCCAATTTGCCCCCGCGCCGGACGGGGCCGGCCGCGCGTCGACGATCTGGGTCGCGCCATCGCGGTTTTGCCGCATGACGTATCTCACGACGGCGCCCCCGGAAATACGAGTTCGTCGTCGCCGAGCGGAGCGAAATAGGCGTCAATCGCCGCGTCCGTCACGACCTCGCCGGCGGGCGGCGACCAGGCTGGGCGATTGTCCTTGTCAATGATGACCGCCCGCACGCCCTCGTAGAAGTCGTGGCCGCGACAGATGCGCGACACGATGCGATATTCCAGCGCCATCGCCTCTTCGAACGTCAGCGCGCCGCCGAGCCGCATCTGCCGGAGCGCGATAGCCTGGCTGGTCGGCGATTTCTCGGCCAACGCCGCCAATGCCTTCGCGGCGAAGGGCGAGCCCTGCCCCGCCGCGCGGGCGAGGGCGTCACGCACGGCGGCGGGTTCGAGACGCTCAAAGGCGGCCTCCACAAGTCCGCCTTCGGCCATCAACGCCGAACGCGGGGCCGGCGCGGCGAAGGCGTTCAAGGTCGCATCGACGCTCTCCGCGGCCTCGGCGAGCGCGGCCTTGAGCGCGGGCAGGCTTTCGCTCGGACAGTATGATGTCGCCAATCCCAGCGCGACCGCATCGCCCGCGTCGGCCCGCAATCCGGTCGCGGCCAGATAGGCGCCGATGCGGCGCGGCAAGCGCGGCAAGATGAACGTCGCGCCGACATCAGGGAAAAAGCCGATACCGACTTCCGGCATCGCGAACACGCAGCGCTCGGTCACGACCCGATGCGAGCCGTGCATCGAAAGGCCCACGCCGCCGCCCATGACGAGGCCATCGATCAGCGCCACATAAGGTTTGGGGAAGCGCTTGATCCGACGGTTGAGGAGATATTCCTCGCGCCAAAAGGTGAGCTGCGAAGCGTGGTCGCCGGCGCGCCCCTGATCGTAGAGCTCGCGAATGTCGCCGCCCGCGCAAAAGGCCCGCCCGCCCTCGCCCGTGACCACCACGCGCTCGATCGAGCGGTCGGATTCGAAATCGTCGAGCGCGCGCGCGATCTCGCGCACCATGTTCAGCGTCAGCGCGTTGAGCGCTTTCGGACGGTTGAGGACGATCCAACCGGCCCGTCCGCGCCGCTCGATCCGCGCCTCGGGCTCGACCGCGGCGCCGGCGAGCGTCGGCCCGCTCACGTCTTAGCCCTTGCCGGCAAGGACGGCGTCGATGCCCGCCGAAACCTCGGCGATGCTCGCCATGCCGTCGACGCCCTGCAGCAGACCCCTACGCGCATAATACGGCGTCACCGCCGCCGTGTCCCGAAAATAGGCGGCCAACCGTGTCTTGAACACATCCGGATCGTCGTCCTTGCGCACCGGCTGGCCGGCGGCTTTCGCCTCGGCCGCGCGATTGACTATCCGCGAGACGAGCTTCTCCGCGTCGACCTTCAGTTCGATCGCCGCGTCGAGCTTCAGCCCCTTGCGCTCCAGCATCGCATCCAGCGCTTCGGCCTGGGCGACGGTGCGCGGAAAGCCGTCGAGGATGAAGCCGCTTTTCGCGTCCGGCTCGGATACACGATCGTTGATGATGCCGACGACGATCTCGTCCGAGACGAGCGCGCCCGAGTCCATCACCGCCTTCGCTTGCAAACCGATCGGCGATCCCGCCTTAACCGCGGCGCGCAACATATCGCCGGTCGAGAGTTGAGGAATGTTGTACTTCTCGACCAACCGCGTCGCCTGCGTGCCTTTCCCGGCGCCGGGCGGTCCGAGCAGTATCAACCTCATCTCTTCTTCCCCCTCAGCTTGGCCTTGCGGATCAGGCCTTCGTATTGATGCGCCTGCAAATGCCCGTGAATCTGGGCGACGGTGTCCATGGTGACGTTGACGACGATCAGCAGCGAAGTGCCGCCAAAATAGAGCTGCACCGAGGAATAGGAAGTCAGCAATTCTGGTAATATGCAGATCAGCGCGAGGTAGCCGGCCCCAAGCACGGTGATGCGCGTCAGGATCTGGTCGATGTACTGCGCCGTCCGCTCGCCGGGCCTGACCCCGGGCACGAAGCCGCCGTGCTTCTTGAGATTGTCGGCGGTGTCGACCGGATTGAACACCGTCGCGGTATAGAAGAACGCGAAGAAGACGATCAAAGCGACATAGAGGATGATGTAGAGCGGTCCGCCCCGCCCCAGCAGCGTCGTCACCGTCGAGAGCCAGCCCGAGCTCGCCGACCCTTGCGCGAAATTGGCGACCGTGGTCGGCAGCAGCAGCAGCGAGGAGGCGAAGATCGGCGGGATGACGCCCGCGGTGTTGAGCTTTAGCGGCAGGAACGAGCTCTGCCCCTCGTACATCTTGTTGCCGACCTGACGGCGCGGATAGGTGATCGGCACGCGGCGCTGGGCGCGCTCCATGAACACGATGAACGCCACGACGACGAACACCATGACGATCACCGCCAGCACGAGGCCGGTCGAGATCGAGCCCTGACGGCCGAGCTCGAAGAGCTGAACCACCGCCTGCGGCAGGCGCGCCACGATGCCCGCGAAAATAATGAGCGAGGATCCGTTGCCGACGCCACGCGAGGTGATCTGCTCGCCGAGCCAGACCAGGAACATCGTGCCGCCGGTCAGGGTCAGGATCGTCGAGATGCGGAACATTATGCCGGGATCACTGACTATGCCGGGGCGCCCCTCGAGGCCGATGGCGATGCCGTAGGCCTGGAAAAACGCCAGAACGACGGTGAGATAACGCGTGTATTGATTGAGGACCTTGCGGCCCGCCTCACCGTCCTTCTTGATCGTCTCGAGCGAAGGAATGACCGAACTCAGCAACTGGATAATGATCGAGGCCGAGATGTACGGCATGATGTTCAAAGCGAACACCGCCATGCGCTGAACGGCGCCGCCCGAAAACATGTTGAACATGTCGAGCACGCCCTGCTTCTGGCCGTTGAAAGCATTCTCGAACGCGCCGGCGTCGATGCCGGGCAGAGGGATGTACGTGCCGAGGCGGAAGACGATCAGCGCGCCCAGAGTGAACCAGATGCGCTTCTTGAGCTCTTCGGCCTTGCCGAATGCGGACCAATTTATGTTTGCTGCGAGCTGTTCGGCCGCCGATGCCATGAATGTCCGCTCCGCTTGCTTTCACGCCTTTCGCAGGCGCTTACCCCGAACCTCGGCCCGGAGTCCAATCGGGCCTTCGCGCGACGCCAGTCCCGCGGGCCCGCACCTTGCCCGCGCAGGCGCCTAGACGCGAATTGAACGGCGAGCCTGCGGCGCGCCGTTCAAATCATATGGGCCGTCGCCGGCATATTTCGACCCCTCGCGGGATCGCGAATTATTCAGCCGCGGGGGCGGCCGCCTGCGGCGCCAGGGATTTGACGCTGCCGCCAGCCTTCTCGATCGCCGCTACGGCGCTTTTGGAAGCGCCGTAGACCTCGAACGCCGCCTTGGCCTTGATCTCGCCCTTGCCGAGGATCTTCACTCCGTCGCGCGCTCTGGCGATGACGCCCGCATTGATGAGCGATTCGACGGTGATCGGCTTCGACGCATCAAGCTTGCCCGCGTCGATCGCGCTCTGCACGCGGCCGAGATTGACCTCGTTGAGATCGAGCGGCGACGGCGGATTGAAGCCGCGCTTGGGCAGACGACGATGCAGCGGCATCTGGCCGCCCTCGAAGCCCTTGATGCGCACGCCCGAACGCGCGGTCTGGCCCTTGCCGCCGCGGCCCGACTGCTTGCCCTTGCCCGAACCGATGCCGCGGCCGACGCGAATACGCGCCTTGGTCGAGCCGGCGTTGTCACTGATGCCGTTGAGTTTCATGGCGTGATCCTCACTGGCCTTCGACGACGCGCACGAGATGCGCGACCTTGGCGATCATGCCGCGAACCGCGGGCGTGTCCTCGACGCGCGCGCGACGACCGATCTTGTTGAGCTTGAGGCCCCTCAAGGTGGCGCGCTGATCGTCCGGGCGGCCGATGGCGCTGCCGAACTGCTCGATGGTGATGCTGGAGTGCTTGCTCATCTGCCGTCCTCCGCTCACGAGTCGGACGCGTCGGCTTCGACGCCCTGACGGCGCGACTGCAACGTCGACACCTTCAGGCTGCGGCGCTGCGCGACCGAACGCGGGCTGTCCTCGCGCGAAAGCGCGTCGAAAGTCGCCCGGATCATGTTGTAGGGGTTCGAGGAGCCCTGGCTCTTGGCGACCACGTCATGGACGCCGAGCGATTCGAACACCGCGCGCATCGGGCCGCCGGCGATGATGCCGGTGCCGGCCGGAGCGGCGCGCAGGACGACGCGACCGGCGCCGTGGCGGCCGTTGACGTCATGATGCAGCGTCCGGCCTTCGCGCAGGGGAACGCGGACGACGCCGCGCTTGGCGGCTTCCGTCGCCTTGCGGATCGCCTCAGGCACTTCGCGCGCCTTGCCGTGGCCGTAACCGACGCGCCCCTTCTGGTCGCCGACGACGACGAGCGCCGCGAAACCGAAGCGACGTCCGCCCTTCACCACTTTCGCCACGCGGTTGATGTGGACGAGGCGATCGACGAACTCGCTGTCGCGCTCCTCCCGATTATGGTCGCGGCCGCGGCCGCCTTCACCTTCACGCGCCATTTTCTCTTTCCGTCACTTGCGCGGCGCTCCCCGACGGAGCCGCCGCTCGCTTAGGTTTCAGGTTTAGAAATCGAGGCCGCCTTCGCGGGCGCCCTCGGCGAGCGCCTTGACGCGCCCGTGATACATGTAGCCGCCGCGGTCGAACACGACCTTTTCGACGCCCGCCTTCTTGGCGCGCTCGGCGATTTCCTTGCCGACGCGGCGGGCCGCCTCGACATTGGCGCCGGTCTTCAGCTCCTCGCGCATCGCCTTCTCAAGCGACGAAGCGGCGGCGAGCGTGACGCCCTTGGAATCGTCGATCACCTGAGCGTAGATCTGCTCGGACGAGCGGAACACGCTGAGGCGCGGACGACCGCCCGCATTGGCGGCGATAGCACGACGGATGCGGGCCTTGCGGCGATCCGAGGAATTGTTGGACTTGGCCATAACGGCGCCCCTTACTTCTTCTTGCCTTCCTTGCGGAAGATGAACTCGTCGACGTATTTGACGCCCTTGCCCTTGTATGGCTCGGGGCCGCGATAGGCGCGAATTTCGGCCGCGATCTGGCCGACCTGACGCTTGTCGATGCCGGCCACGGTGATTTCCGTCGGCTTGGGCGTCGTGATCGTCACGCCGGCTGGGATCGGATAAAGCACGTCGTGGCTGAAGCCGAGCGAAAGTTGCAGGTTCTTGCCCGCCACCGCCGCTTTGTAACCGACGCCGTTGATCTCGAGCTTCTTCTCGAAACCCTTGGTGACGCCGACAACCAGGTTCTGCACGCGCGCGCGGGCGGTGCCCCACATGGCGCGCGAGCGCTTGTCCTGATGGTGCGGCTCGATATGGACGGCGGCCCCATCGACCTTGATGGCGACTTCATCCGGAGCGGTGAACTTCAATTCGCCCTTCGCGCCTTTGACGGCGATCGATTGACCTTCCAGCTTGGCGGTGACGCCTGCGGGAATGACGACGGGCTTCTTGCCGATACGAGACATGGCTCAAATTCCAGAGTTAAGCGTTCCGACCAACGGCCCTTAGAACACGGTGCAGAGGACTTCGCCGCCGACATGGTTCTCGCGCGCCGCGTGATCCGCCATGACGCCTTTCGGCGTCGAGAGGATCGACACGCCGAGACCGTTGGCGACACGCGGCATTCCATCCACGGCCGCGTAAACGCGGCGGCCCGGCTTGGAGACGCGCTCGATCTTGCGGATGACCGGCTCGTTGTCGAAATACTTGAGTTCGATCTCGAACTCCGTCCGGCCGTTGCCGAAATCGGTGGTCGAATAACCGCGGATGTAGCCTTCCGACTGAAGCACATCGAGCACTTTCTGGCGCAACGAAGACCCCGGAGTGGAAACCTTGCCGCGACGGCGCATTTGCGCGTTGCGGATGCGGGTGAGCATATCGCCCAGCGGATCGTTCACAGCCATGATCCCCGTCTCCTCACCAGCTCGACTTCACGAGGCCGGGAATCAGGCCCTTGTTGCCCAGTTCCCGCAGCGCGATGCGGCTCATCTTCATCTTGCGATAATAGGCGCGCGGACGGCCCGTCACTTCGCAGCGGTTGCGCACGCGGATGATCGCGCCGTTGCGCGGCAGCGCCGCCAACTTGAGGCGCGCCTCGAAGCGCTCTTCCATCGGACGCTTTTCGTCGTTGGCGATTTCGAGCAGGCGCGCGCGACGCCCGGCGAACTTCTTCGCCAGCCGCTGTTTGCGCAGGTTATTCTCAATTGCACTCTTCTTTGCCATCAAAGGCCTCCATTATTCCGCGTTTGAGCCGCAGCTCACTGCCGGAACGGGAAATTGAAAGCGCGCAGCAAAGCGCGCGCCTCGGCGTCGGTCTTGGCGGTCGTGCACACCACGATGTCGAGACCCAGCATCGCTTCCGCCTTGTCGTAATCGATCTCGGGGAAAATGATGTGTTCCTTGACGCCGAGCGCGTAGTTTCCGCGTCCGTCGAACGACTTGGGGTCCAGGCCGCGGAAGTCGCGAACGCGCGGCAGCGCGATCGTAACCAGACGGTCGAGGAATTCGTACATGCGCGTCTTGCGCAGCGTGACCTTGGCGCCGATCGGCATGTTCTCGCGCACCTTGAAGGTCGAAATCGCCTTGCGCGCGCGCGTCACCACCGGCTTCTGGCCGGCGATCAGCGCGAGATCGTTAGCCGCCGACGTCACCTTCTTGGTGTCGTTGACCGCTTCGCCGACGCCCATGTTGAGCACGATCTTCTCGATCTTGGGCACCTGCATAGCGTTCTTGTAGCCGAACTCTTTCACGAGGCTCGGCACGATCTCGCTGTCGTACATCTTCCTCAAACGCGCGACATAGTCCTTCGGCGTCGATTTCGGACGACCCGCGGCCGCGACTTCGGTCTGGCTCGGACGGCCCTTGCCCTTGGCGACCTTGCCTTCGCCCGCTTCCGGCTTCGCCGCCTTGGCGTTGGCCTTGTCGGCCTTCGCGCCCTTTTCGGTTTTTGCCTCAGCCATCGATCAAATCTCCGGAACGCTTGGCGACGCGGACCTTGCGACCGTCGTCGAGAACCTTGAAGCCGACGCGGGTCGGCTTGCCGTCTTTGGGATCGGCGAGCGCGAGGTTGCTCAGGTCGATTGAGGCTTCCTTGGAAAGGATGCCGCCCTCGGTCTGCGCGGTCTGGCGCGTATGACGCTTGACGACGTTGACGCCGGTCACAATCGCGCGGCCGTCGGTCGGATTGACCGACTTGACCTCGCCCGAACGACCCTTGTCGCGGCCTGCCAAGACGATGACGTTGTCGCCTTTACGGATCTTCGCGGCCATCACAGCACCTCCGGCGCGAGCGAAATGATCTTCACGTGGTTCTTGGCGCGCAGCTCGCGAGGCACAGGCCCGAAGATGCGGGTGCCGACCGGCTCCGACTGGTTGTTGATCAACACCGCCGCATTCGAATCGAACCGGATCACCGAGCCGTCGGCGCGGCGGATGTCCTTGGCGGTGCGAACGACCACCGCCTTCATGACGTCGCCCTTCTTCACGCGACCGCGCGGAATCGCTTCCTTGATGGAAACAACGATGATGTCGCCGATCGAGGCGTAGCGGCGCTTCGAGCCGCCCAGCACCTTGATGCACATCACGCGACGCGCGCCCGAATTATCGGCGACGTCGAGGTTCGTCTGCATCTGTATCATGGCCTAAACGCCTTTCTGATCAGACAGGTTTCCGGCGTATCGCGCCGGACCTCGCCTGAAGGAGGCTCGCGCCTCCGGGATGAAACCTAGCCTTAGGGGAAACCCCGTCAGGCCTTCGCCGTCTCCTCGACGACGATCCAACGCTTGAGTTTCGAAATCGGCTTGGTCTCCTCGATCGAAACCATGTCGCCGACCTTGTGGGTCTTGGTCTCGACATGCGCATGGTAGTTCTTCGACTTGCGGACGGTCTTCTTGAGCAGCGGATGCGTAAAACGGCGCTCGACCTTCACGACCAGGGTCTTTTCCTGCTTGTCGCTGACGACGACGCCCTGGAGAATTCGCTTCGGCATGGCTTTATCCTCAGCCTTCGTTCTTGGCGGCGCGCTTGGCCGCGGCGAGAGTCTTGACGCGCGCGATGTCGCGCCGAACGACGCGCACGCGCGCCGTATCCTGCAATTGACCGCTCGCGCGCTGGAAGCGCAGATTGAACTGCTCCTTCTTCAGCTTGAGGGCTTCGTCCTCGAGCTGGTCGGGCGTCATGACCTTGAGGTCCGACAGACGGTTCTTCGACTTCATCGGAGCTCTCCCTATTCCGCGATGCGCTGAATGAAGCGCGTCTTGATCGGCAGCTTCGCGGCCGCGAGTTCGAACGCCTCGCGCGCGACCTGCTCGGGAACGCCGTCGACCTCGAACATGATGCGGCCTGGAGCGACGCGCGTCACCCAAAGTTCGGGCGCGCCCTTACCTTTACCCATGCGCACTTCGATCGGCTTCTTGGACACCGGCACGTCAGGAAACACGCGGATCCAGACCCGGCCCGCGCGCTTCATGTGACGGGTCAAGGCGCGACGAGCGGCCTCGATCTGGCGCGCGGTGACGCGCTCGGGCTCCAGCGCCTTCAGGCCGTATTCGCCGAAGTTGAGGGCGAAACCGCCTTTGGCGGCGCCGCTGATCCGGCCTTTGAAAGCCTTGCGGTACTTGGTCTTTTTAGGCTGCATCATGGTCGTGGACCTTTATCTCAATCAGGCCGCGTCGCGCCCGCGTCCGCCTTCGCGGTCACGATCGCGCCCTTCGCGGCGCGGGCGATGCGAGGAAGAACTGTCGGCCTCGGCGGCGCGCTTGTCCTGCGCCATCGGATCGTGTTCGAGGATCTCGCCCTTGAAAATCCAAACCTTGATGCCGCACGTGCCGTAAGCCGTGTGCGCGGTGGCGACGCCGTAGTCGACGTCGGCGCGCAGCGTGTGCAGCGGCACGCGGCCTTCGCGATAGGATTCATCGCGGGCGATTTCCGCGCCGCCGAGACGGCCGGAGCACTTGATGCGAATGCCCTGGGCGCCGAGGCGCATGGCCGACTGCATCGCGCGCTTCATCGCGCGGCGGAACGCGACGCGGCGCTCAAGCTGCTGGGCGATCGAGTCGGCCACGAGCGTCGCGTCGACTTCCGGCTTGCGGACTTCAACGATGTTGATCGCGACTTCCGATTTCGTCAGTTTCGAGACCTGCTTGCGCAGCTTGTCGATGTCCGCGCCCTTCTTGCCGATGACGACGCCCGGGCGGGCCGAGTGGATGTTGACCCGGCACTTCTTGTGCGGACGCTCAATGACGATCTTCGAGATCGCCGCCTGCTTCAGGCCCTCGTTGAGAACCTCACGAATCTTCATGTCCTCGTGCAGCAACTTGCCGTACTCGCCCTTGGTCGAATACCAGCGCGAATCCCAGGTGCGGTTGACGCCGAGGCGCAGACCGATCGGATTGATCTTCTGTCCCATCGTTTACTCCTCAGGCCGCGGAGGCGGCGACGGGCGCCACTTCGCGAACGACAATCGTAATGTTCGAGAACGGCTTCTCGATCCGGCCGGCGCGACCGCGCGCGCGCGGGCTGAAGCGCTTCATCACCATGTCCTTGCCGACCCAGGCCTGGGCGACGATCAGATCGTCGACGTCGAGCTCGTGGTTGTTCTCGGCATTGGCGATCGCAGACTCCAGGGCCTTGCGAACCTCGGTCGAAATTCTCTTGTTGGAGAATTGCAAATCGGCGAGCGCCGTCGAGACCTTCTTGCCGCGAATGAGCTGGGCGAGAAGATTGAGCTTCTGCGGGCTCACGCGCAGCATACGCACGGTCGCCTTCGCTTCGTTGTCGGCGAGCCGACGGGGATTGGCGGACTTGGACATGACCTTTAAGCCCTCTTCGCCTTCTTGTCGGCGGTATGGCCGTGGAAAGTGCGGGTCGGCGCGAATTCGCCGAACTTGTGCCCGATCATCTCCTCCGAGACGGAGACCGGCACGTGCTTGTGTCCGTTGTAGACGCCGAACGTCACGCCGACGAATTGCGGCAGGATGGTCGAGCGGCGGCTCCAGATCTTGACGACATCCGAGCGGCCCGAGGCGCGCGCGGCGTCGGCCTTCTTCAAGAGATAGCCGTCGACGAACGGCCCTTTCCAGATCGAGCGCGTCATGGCTTAGCCCTTCTTCTTGCGGACGTGCCGCGAGGCGACGATGAACTTATCGGTCGACTTGTTCGAGCGCGTCTTCTTACCCTTGGTCGGCTTGCCCCACGGCGAAACCGGATGACGACCGCCGGAGGTGCGGCCTTCGCCGCCGCCATGCGGGTGATCGACTGGGTTCATCGTGACGCCGCGATTGTGCGGACGCTGGCCGAGCCAGCGCGCGCGGCCCGCCTTGCCGAGCGAGGCGTTCATGTGATCCGGATTTGAAACCGCGCCGACCGTCGCGAAGCACTGGCCATGGACAATGCGCTGCTCGCCCGAGTTGAGGCGGATCGAAACATAGCCCTGATCGCGACCGACAACCTGAGCGTAGGCGCCAGCGGATCGCGCGATCGCGCCGCCCTTGCCGATCTTCAGTTCGACGTTGTGGACGATCGTGCCGACCGGGATGCTGGACAGCGGCATCGCATTGCCCGGCTTCACGTCGACCGAGACGCCGGCGACGACTTCGTCGCCAACCGCAAGGCGCTGCGGAGCAATAATATAAGCCTGCTCGCCATCCGCATATTTGATCAACGCGATGAAGCTGGTGCGGTTGGGATCGTATTCGATCCGCTCGACCTTGGCCGGCGAGTCGAACTTGCGACGCTTGAAGTCGATGATGCGATAGGTCTGCTTGTGACCGCCGCCGCGAAAGCGCACGGTGACGCGACCCGTATTGTTGCGACCGCCCTTTTCGGACTTGCCGGCGGTGAGCGACTTGAGCGGCTTGCCCTTGTAGAGCTCGCTGCGATCGACGAGAGCCAGCTGGCGAATGCCAGGGGTCGTCGGCTTGTAAGTTTTGAGAGCCATGACTTGAACCCTTAAACGCCTGACGTCACGTCGATACGATGGCCGTCAGCGAGCGTCACGACCGCTTTTTTGACGTCCTGCTGCTTGCCGCGCATCCCGCGGAAAATCTTGTTCTTGCCCTTGCGCACCAGCGTATTGACCGCCGTGACCTTGACGTCGAACAGCTTCTCCACCGCCGCCTTGATCTGCGGCTTGGTCGCGTCGCGGCTGACCTTGAACACGAACTGGTTGCTTTCGGAAGCGATTGTCGCCTTTTCCGTGATGACAGGCGCGACGATCAGGTCGTAATGGCGCGTATCCTTGCTCATTTGAACCGCGCCTCCAGCGCTTCGATCGCCGCCTTGGTCAAGACGAGCTTGCCCCGGCGCATGATGTCGTAAACGTTGGCGCCTTCGACCGGCAGCACGTCAACCGCCGGCAGATTGCGCGCCGCGGCCGCGAACTTCGCGTCGACCGCCGAGCCGTCGATGATCAGCACGCTGTGCAGCGAAGCCTTGGCGAAGGATTCGCGAAGCGTCTTCGTCTTGGCCTCGGCCAAGTTCGCGTGCTCCCACACCACCAGCTCGCCGGCTTGCGCCTTGGCGGACAGAGCGTGGCGCAACGCGAGCGCGCGCACCTTCTTGGGCAAATCGTGCGCGTGGCTGCGGGCGACCGGACCCATCGCGCGACCGCCGCCGCGGAACTGAGGCACGCGGGCTGACCCGTGACGGGCGCCGCCAGTGCCCTTCTGCTTGTACATCTTCTTGCCGGTGCGGTGAATGTCCGCGCGGCCGAGCGTCTGGTGGTCGCCCGACTGCCGCTTCGAGAGCTGATAGCGAACCATGCGCTGAATGAGATCCGCGCGCGGTTCGAGGCCAAAGATCGTGTCGTTGAGTTCGAGCGAGCCGGCCACGGCCCCGTCGATCGACGTCATGTTGAATTTCATGGCGTCATTCTCCCTTGGGCTCGACGGACGCGGGCTGCGTCGCGGCGGCGTTAACGCGGAACTTACCGGGCAACGGCGCGTCCTTCGGCAACGGCTTCTTGATGGCGTCGCGCACCGCGATCCAGCCGCCGGCGAATCCGGGAACCGAGCCTTCGACCAAGATCAGGCCGCGCTCGACGTCGGTCTGCACGACGCGCAGGTTCTGCGTGGTGACGGTGTCCGTACCCATGTGGCCGGCCATTTTCTTGTTCTTCCAGGTTTTGCCGGGATCCTGACGGCCGCCGGTCGAACCATGCGAACGGTGCGAGACCGAAACGCCGTGGGTCGCGCGCAGACCGCCAAAGTTCCATCTCTTCATCGGACCGGCGAAACCTTTGCCGAGCGTCACGCCCGTGACATCTACATATTGTCCGATGGCGAAATGATCGGCGGTGATCTCGGCGCCCACAGGCAGGAGCTTATCCTCGGGAACGCGGAACTCGGCCAATTTCATCTTCGGCTCGACCTGAGCGACCGCGAAACGACCGCGCTCAGCTTTCGAGACGTTCTTGACCTTGGAGCGGCCGCTGCCGACCTGAAGCGCGGTGTAACCGTTCTTCTCTTGGGTGCGATGCGCGACGACCTGGCAGCCCTCGAGCGAGAGCACCGTGACCGGAACGTGATCGCCCGCGTCTGTGAAGATGCGGGTCATCCCCAGCTTCTTTGCGATAATGCCTGAACGCATGGCGTTTATCCTTCAGAGCGCGTTCGTCAAAGCGAAGAGGCGCTCGCCAAAATTCTTACAGCTTGATCTCAACGTCGACGCCGGCGGCCAGGTCGAGCTTCATTAGAGCGTCGACCGTTTGCGGCGTGGGATCGACGATGTCGAGAACCCGCTTGTGAGTGCGAATTTCGAACTGTTCGCGCGACTTCTTGTCGACGTGCGGCGAACGGTTCACGGTGAACTTCTCGATCCGGGTCGGAAGGGGAATCGGTCCGCGAACCTGAGCGCCCGTGCGCTTGGCCGTGGAGACGATTTCCTTCGTCGAGGCGTCGAGCACGCGATGGTCGAACGCCTTCAGTCGGATGCGGATGTTTTGCGTATTCATTGGTTCAGATCCCTGGCCCAAGGCGGACGGGGCGGAGCGCCCCGCCCGGCTCTATCGGTAAGTCGTCACTCCACGATGGAGACGACGACGCCGGAACCGACCGTACGGCCGCCTTCGCGGATGGCGAAACGCAGCTTCTCTTCCATGGCAATCGGAACGATCAGCGCGACGTCGATGGTCACGTTGTCGCCCGGCATCACCATTTCCGTGCCCGCGGGCAACTCGACGATGCCGGTGACGTCGGTGGTGCGGAAGTAGAACTGCGGACGGTAGTTGGTGAAGAACGGCGTATGACGGCCGCCCTCTTCCTTGGTGAGGATGTAGGCCTCAGCCTTGAACTTGGTGTGCGGCTTGACGCTGCCCGGCTTGCACAGCACCTGGCCGCGCTCGACGTCCTCGCGTTTCGTGCCGCGCAACAGGCAGCCGACGTTATCTCCCGCCTCGCCCTGATCGAGCAGCTTGCGGAACATCTCGACGCCGGTGACGATCGACTTGGCGGTCGGACGGATGCCGACGATCTCGACTTCCTCGCCGACCTTGATGACGCCGCGCTCGATACGGCCGGTGACGACGGTGCCGCGACCCGAGATCGAGAACACGTCTTCGACCGGCATCAGGAAGGGCTGATCCTTCGGGCGCTCAGGCTGCGGAATGTATCGGTCCACTTCCGCCATCAGCTTCAGGATCGCGTCATGGCCGATCTCGGGCGACTTGTTCTCGAGCGCCATCAGCGCCGAACCCTTGACGATCGGAATGTCGTCGCCGGGGAACTCGTATTTGGAGAGGAGTTCGCGAACTTCGAGTTCGACGAGCTCGAGCAACTCCGGATCGTCGACCATATCGACCTTGTTCATGAACACGACCAGCGCGGGAACGCCGACCTGACGTGCGAGCAGGATGTGCTCGCGGGTCTGCGGCATCGGACCGTCGGCGGCGGACACGACGAGAATCGCGCCATCCATCTGCGCGGCGCCGGTGATCATGTTCTTCACATAGTCGGCGTGGCCGGGGCAGTCGACGTGGGCGTAGTGGCGGTTCTTGGTCTCGTATTCGACGTGAGCGGTCGAAATGGTGATGCCGCGCGCCTTTTCTTCCGGCGCCTTGTCGATCTGGTCGTAGGCGGTGAAGGTCGCCCCGCCCGTCT
>JBBIIT010000061.1:0-10642 GCA_037446355.1 Beijerinckiaceae bacterium
TCCGTCCACGCACGGCGTGTTCCGGATGGACGTGGTGCTGGACGGCGAGCGGATCAGGCGCTCCTGAATCAGTTGCGCGGCGGCGGCGCCGGTCGCGGCGCGAAGCACGCGGCTGAGATGCGTCGCCGTCACGCCGAGGGCGCGGGCGTAGTCGGCGACACGCCAATGCTCGCGATAATGACTCTCCAGCATCGCCTCGAACCGGCGCGCCGTCGCATTCTGACTGACGACCTCTTGCGCGCGCCCGTCCTCGACCGCCGCGCGCGCGGCAAGGCCGAGCAGCGCCGCGCAGAGCGCGCGAAGCACCTGTGCGCGCGCGAATTGCCGTCCGGAATATTCCTCAAGAATTTGCGCCATCGTCGCCAGGATCGCTTCGGCGCCCGACACAGCGAACGGGCGCTCCAAAGTCTTTCGCAGACCCTCCTGCGGCGCGAGGCTCTCGTCGAGAGTCTCGCTCGGAAGCGTGACCACCCACCCCTCGGTGTCCGCCTCGAACGAGAAGGCGTGTACTGCGCCGGTCGGCACGTTCACGAGAATTCCGGGGCCGAGGCCAAACTGCAAATCCTCGATCCGAGCGCGGCCCGAACCGCGGCTCAACACCAGGAACTGATGCAGCCGCGCGTGGCGATGAGGCGTCAACTCCCAGCTATGCAGCGACGCCCGCGCGGAGATCGTTTCGCAATGCACGACATCGGGCAGGTCGTGGACCTCGCCGAAGAGATTGTAATTGACTATGCCGACCGCAGGGTGGTTCATGTTGCAAAAGTACAAGTTTTTTGTCGTTTGCTCCATTCGAAAATGCGGCCGGTCCGGTTAGATTCGGGTCAGCGATAATGATCGTTGGGAGGCGCGCGTGAAGGTCCAGGTTTGCATCATCGGCGGCGGCCCCTCGGGCCTGTTGCTTTCGCAGCTCCTTCATTTGAGGGGCGTCGAAACGATCGTGCTGGAACGCCAGAGCCGAGAATATGTGTTGGCGCGCATTCGCGCCGGCGTGCTTGAGCATGGATTCGCGGCGCTAATGCGCGAGGCGCAATGCGGCGAGCGCATGGATCGCGAAGGCGAAATCCATCACGGCTTTTTCATCGCGCACGACGGCGTCATGGACCGTGTCGATCTGCAAAAATATTCCGGCGGAGCCTCGGTCATGGTCTATGGCCAGACCGAGCTGACGCGCGACCTCTACGACGCGCGCGACAAGTCCGGCGCCAAGACGCTCTTCAACGTCGAGGACGTCGTCTTGCACGATCTCAAGTCCGACCAGCCCTTCGTCACCTATCGTGACGGCGACAAGGTCAATCGCATCGATTGCGAATACGTGATCGGCGCGGACGGATTTCACGGCGTCAGCCGCAAATCCATCCCCAAGGAGGTGCTGCGCGAATACGAGCGCGTCTATCCCTTCGGTTGGCTCGGCGTTCTCTCGCGCACGAAGCCGGTCTCGCCGGAACTCATTTACTGCAAGCACGAGCGCGGTTTCGCGCTCTGCTCGCTGCGCTCGCAGGTTCTCAGCCGCTATTACATCCAGGCGCCGCTGGAGGATAAAGTCGAGGACTGGTCCGACCAAGCTTTCTGGGACGAATTGAAGCGTCGCCTGCCCGCCGAGGTCGCCGCGCGCTTGATCACAGGGCCGTCGATTGAGAAGAGCATCGCGCCGCTGCGCAGCTTCGTCGCCGAACCGATGCGTTACGGTCGATTGTTCCTGGCTGGCGACGCCGCCCATATCGTGCCGCCAACCGGCGCACGCGGTCTCAACAGCGCGGCGTCGGATATTTACTATCTCTATCACGCGATGATGGATCACTACCAAAAGGGCAGCGACGCCGGCCTCGAAGCCTATTCGGAGAAGGCGCTCGCCCGCGTCTGGAAAGCGCAGCGATTCTCCTGGTGGATGACCAACATGCTGCACAAATACCCCGCCAACCTGCCTTATGACGACAAGCTGCAAAATACGGAGCTCGCCTATTTGTTCTCGTCGGAAAAGGCGCTTGGCGCGCTCGCCGAGAACTACGTCGGGCTGCCGTTCTGACGGCGCGGGGCAAGCAAGGGCGCCGGCGCGCGGCTCAACCGGTCCGCAGGCTCTCCGCGAACCCGCGCATGAAGCTTGCCAGTTGTTCGCGCACCGCGTCGTCGATCAGATGTCCTTCCGCGTCGAAAACCTTTGCCGCGTGCGCGACCACCAGGCGGCCGCCGAACCAGGGCCGCGTCCCCAACGCGCGCAAGACCGGGAGCCAATGCGCCTGCGAAAGCACCGTGCCGAAACCGCCGGGCGAAGCGCCGATCAGCGCGACCGGCTTGCCCGCGAATAGCTTCAGGCCCTCGCCCCGGCTCATCCAATCGAGCGCATTCTTGAACACGCCGGGAATGCCGTTGTTGTATTCGGGCGTCGCCAGCAACAGTGCATCGGCCTCGCGCAGCTGGCGCTGTAATTCGCGCACCGGTTCGGGCGGACCGTGCGCGGCCTCCTCGTCCTGATTGAGCAGCGGGACGCTGGCAATCGCGCCGATCCGCAGGTTCACGCCGTCCGGCGACGCCTCGGCGGCCGCGCGAAGCAAGGCGGCGTTGAACGACTTCGCGCGCAAGCTGCCCGACAGCCCGAGAATGGTCGTCACGCGCGGGTCTCCTCACGATGAATGCATCGAATACGAAGGCTAACGCGAGGCCAGCGAAAAGTGAACGGCGACGGCCCAAGCGGCCGCCGATGGCTCACCCTACGCCTTCATAGGCGACGAATGACATCATCCCCGAGGCCATGTGATAGAGATTGTGGCAGTGGAACGGCCAGCGGCCGCTGTTCGCGGCGTCGAAGGCGATCGTGACGCTCGTCATTGGCGACAGATGCACGGTGTCGCGCACCGCGCCCGCAAGCGGCGCGCCATTCGCTTCGATCACTTGGAAATGATGGCCGTGCAGATGCATCGGGTGGCCCATCATCGACATGTTCGTCATCGCGATTTCGATGCGCTCGCCGACTTTCGCCTTCAACGCGTCGCCGCCGACGATGCCCCAGGCGTAATCGCGCATGTCGCCGGTCAGCGTCACCTCGAAGCGGCGATCAGGGGGTCGGATCGCCAGCGGTTTCCGCGCCCGAAGACGCGACTCCAGATCGAGCCCGACGGACGGCGCGGCCTCGGCGCCGAGTGGCGCGAACTTCGCGACCGAAGCGCCCGCGCTCGCCAGCACCAGGCCCGAACGCTCGCGCGCGCCCTCGCGCAGCGCCAGAATGGGCAACGCACCGCCCGCGCTCGGCAATTGCAGCGCGATGTCCAGACGTTGACCCATGGAGATGGGAAACCGGCGACCGGTGACCGGGACGACCGGCTGGCCGTCGACCGCGAGCAACTGGCCATCGAGCGCGCCCAGATCCACCCAGTAGGCGGTCGCGGTCGAACCGTTGATGATGCGCAGCCGCACGCGCCCGCCTTTCTCGACCGCGACCACTTCGGCATCGTCGAGCGTGCGATCGTTGGCGAGGTAGGCGTCGAAGTCGATGTCGTTGGCGTCCATCATGCCCATGCCGGGCATGGCGCGGTCCTGCATCATCTCGCGCATATGCGCCATCATGCTTTGCGCTTGCGCGCCAGACATCGCGCCGTGGTTCATCATCATGCCGCCGCGGCTTGTCGACGACGATCCGCCCTTCAGTTTGGCGATCAACGCTTCGCCGCTCTGGAACGAAAAGTCGTGCAACATCACGACGACCTCCTGCTCGTCGCGCGCGCGATCCTCCGCTCGGCGCACGATCAGAGGCGCGGCAAGCAGGTTCTGCTCTTGCAGCGTGTGCGCGTGCATCCAGTGAGTACCGCCCTCCCCGACCGGAAAGTTGTAACGGCGGCTTTCGCCGGGCTTGAGTGCGGGCGCGGGATTGTCGGGGACTCCGTCCATGACCCACGGCGGCGACAGGCCGTGCCAGTGTACCAGCGTCGGCTCGTCGATCGCGTTCACGAGTTCGACATCGAACGTCTCACCCGCGTCGAACATCAGCCCCGGCTGGCCGTCCGCGCGCTGGAGACCGAACACTTTGGCCGCCTTGCCATTGACTTCAAGCGTGCGGCTGACGACCGACAGCTTCTGCGGCTCGCCCGCGCCGGCCAGAGCGGCCAGCGGCGATGCGACGGCGGCGACCGCTCCGGCGGCGATCCCTTGCAGGAATTTGCGGCGCTTCATTTTCTGGCTCCTTGTTGAAAATGCGGGTCGCAGTTCAAAGCCTCACGTTGCGTAAGCGCAACGCGTTGCCGATGACGCTCACCGAGGACAGCGCCATCGCCGCCGCGCCAATCACCGGCGACAGCAGCAAGCCGAAGAAGGGATAGAGCACGCCGGCGGCGATAGGCACGCCCGCTGAATTGTAAACGAAGGCGAAGGTAAGGTTCTGGCGGATGTTGCGCATCGTCGCGCGCGAGAGCTTGCGCGCGCGCACGAGCCCCGCGAGATCGCCGCTCGGCAACGTGATGCCCGCGCTCTCGATGGCGACGTCGGTTCCCGTGCCCATCGCGATGCCGACATCGGCGGCGGCGAGCGCGGGCGCGTCATTGACGCCGTCGCCCGCCATCGCGACGACGCGGCCCTCGCTCTTCAGGCGCGCGACGACTTCCGCTTTGCGTTCGGGCGCCACTTCCGCCTCGACGTCGGAAATGCCCAGCTTACCCGCGACCGCCCTCGCGGTGGTCGCGTTATCGCCGGTCAGCATAACGATGCGCACGCCATCGGCCTTCAGTGCGCCCACCGCTTCCGCCGCCGAAGCCTTGATCGGATCGGCGATGCCAATAAGGCCGGCGATCTTTCCAGATACGGCGACGAACACCGTCGTCGCACCGTCGCGGCGCAGCGCCTCGGATTCGCTCGCGAGCGAGGACGCGTCGACGCCGAGTTCGCTCATATGGCGAAAATTGCCGACGGCGATCTGGCGCCCTTCGATCTCGCCGAGCACGCCCTTGCCGGAAGGCGCATGAAAGCCGCCGACCTCTGCGAGCGGCAGCGCCTTCGCTTTCGCCGCCGCCAATATCGCCGCGCCGAGCGGATGCTCGCTCGAACGCTCCAGACTGGCGGCTAGCCGCAGCAATTCGTCCGCGCCAAAGCCCTTGACGGGCCTGATTTCGGTGACGCGCGGGCGCCCCTCGGTCAGCGTGCCGGTCTTGTCGACGATGAGGGTGTCGACTTTCTCGAGCCGCTCCATCGCTTCGGCGTTCTTGACCAGCACGCCCGAGCGCGCGCCGCGGCCGACGCCGACCATGATCGACATCGGCGTCGCCAGCCCTAGCGCGCAGGGGCAAGCGATGATCAGCACGGAAACCGCGGCGATCATGCCGAACGTGAAGCGCGGCTCCGGCCCGAACGTCGCCCAGACCGCGAATGCGAGCGCGGCGACGGAAATCACCAGGGGCACGAACCAGCCGGAAACCTGATCGGCCAGACGCTGAATCGGCGCACGGCTGCGCTGCGCTTCGGCGACCATCTTGACAATGCGCGCCAGCACCGTGTCGCGCCCGACCCTTTGCGCGCGCATCACGAACGCGCCGCTCTGGTTGAGCGCGCCGCCAATCACCGCATCACCGGCGGCTTTCATTACCGGCATCGACTCGCCCGTCACCAGCGACTCATCGACCGCGCTACGGCCCTCGATCACTTCGCCATCGACGGGGATTTTCTCGCCCGGGCGCACCCGCAAGCGATCGCCGACCGCGACTTCATCGAGCGTGACGTCTTCGTCCGCGCCGTCAGCGCGGACCCGCAGCGCGCGCGTCGGGGCGAGCTTCAAGAGAGCCCGGATTGCGCCGCTGGTGCGTTCGCGCGCGCGCAACTCCAGCACCTGCCCGAGCAGCACCAGCACTGTGATTATCGCCGCCGCCTCGAAATAGATCGAAGCCGCGCCGTCCATGCCTCGAAATGCCGGCGGGAACAGCCCCGGCGCGACCGTCGCGACGACGCTATAGACCCAGGCGACGCCCGTGCCGATCGCGATCAACGTGAACATGTTGAGATTGCGAGTAAGGAAGGATTGTCCGGCGCGCACAAAGAAGGGCCAGCCCGCCCAAAGCACGACCGGCGTCGCCAAGGCGAATTGCACCCAGTTCGAAGTTTGCGCGCCGATCCAGCCGTGCAGATTGAAAAGATGACCGGACATTTCCAGCGCGAACACCGGCGCGGTCAGGATCAGCGCAATCCAGAACCGGCGCTTCATATCGAGGAGTTCTTCGTTCGGCCCCGCGTCCGCCGTCACCTCTTCAGGCTCCAACGCCATGCCGCAGATCGGGCATGGGCCGGGTCCGACCTGACGAATTTCCGGATGCATGGGGCAGGTATAGATCGCGCCGGGCGGCGCAGCGACGGGCTTCGCGGGTTTAGGAGAAAGGTACTTTTGCGGATCGGCGACGAATTTCGTTTTGCAGCCGGCCGAGCAGAAGAGATAGCGCTGCCCTGCGTGCATCGCGCTGTGTTTGGCGTTGGCGCGCTCGACGTCCATGCCGCAGACGACGTCCTTTACGGTCTCGCCGCCCATCGCGCGCCGTGCGGGGGCCGCGCTCAGATACTTGCCGGGATCGGCGACAAAGGCCGCGCGGCAGCCATCGCAGCAAAAGTAATAGGTCTTGCCCGCGTGATCGGCGCGCGCCTCCGCCTTGTCAGGATCCACCTTCATGCCGCAGACCGGGTCCGTCTCGCCTCCGCCAGCGGCGAAGAGGTTGGCCAATGGGCCATTCATGGCGTCGTCAGAAGGGGACATTTCGGCCTCGCTTGAAACTTTCCAGCGCGAGGGCTACACCTTCCCATCATGGGAAGGTCAATGGACTTCTTGTCGCAGGAACATCGCCGATGAACATAGGCTCCGCCTCCGCCGCGTCCGGCGTAAGCGCCAAGATGATCCGTCATTACGAGACGATCGGCCTACTTAGGCCCGCCGCGCGGCGCGACAACGCCTACCGAGACTATGGCGCGTCGGAAGTGCATGAATTGCAGTTCATCGGGCGCGCGCGACGGCTCGGCTTTTCCATCGTCGAGATCGGCCAGCTTCTCACGCTTTGGCGCGACAGGCAGCGTCCTAGCCGCGAGGTGCGCGAGATCGCCAGCCAGCATCTCGCCGATCTCGACGCGCGTATCGCGGAGATGCAGGCGATGGCGTCGACGCTGCGCAAGTTGGTGAGCTGCTGTCATGGCGACGAGCGGCCGGATTGTCCCATTCTCGAAGACCTCGGCGGCGGCTTACACTAACGAAGACTGGCGCCGATGCGAGAAACGCCCTCTGCCCCAGCCCTCGCCAAGCCGCCATCGAAGGTCGGCGCGGCCCTTCGCGCGACCGGCGGCAACTTTCTCGAGATGTTCGATTTCTTCCTGTTCGGCCTCTACGCCGCACCCATCGGCAAGGCGTTTTTCGCCACGGGAACCGAATATCTCGACACTTCGATCGCCTTCGTCGTGTTCTGGATCGGTGCGCTGATGCGCCCGCTCGGCGCAATTTATCTCGGCGCTTACGTCGACAGCGTTGGGCGCCGCCTCGGCCTCATCGTCACTCTGTCGATAATGGCGCTCGGCACAATGATCATCGCCGCGACGCCGAGCTATGCGACCATCGGAATTGCCGCGCCGATCGTCGTGGTCGCGGGACGCCTGCTGCAAGGCTTTTCGGCCGGTGTCGAACTCGGCGGCGTCTCCGTCTATCTCGCGGAGATCGCGACGCCTAAAGACCGGGGTTTCGTCACTTCGTTCCAGTCAGCGAGCCAGCAAGTCGCGGTCTTCGTCGCCGCGCTCATCGGCTTTGCAATCGACCGCACGCTCGCGCCGCCTCAGATCGACGCCTTCGGCTGGCGCATCCCGTTCGTCATCGGCTGCCTGATCGTGCCCCTGATCTTCGTGCTGCGCGGCTCGTTGCAAGAGACGCCCGAGTTCCTCGCCCGCAAGCGTCACCCGAAGCCGGCCGAAATCTATCGGGCGCTCGCCGCCAACGCGAGCCTTGTCGCGCTCGGCATGATGATGGTGATGCTGACGACGGTGTCATTTTATTTCATCACAGTTTACACGCCGGACTTCGGCAAGACTTTGAAGTTTTCGCCCGGCGACTCGCTGCTGGTGACGCTGCTGGTCGCTTTCGCCAATTTCGTGTGGCTGCCGATCGGCGGCGCGCTCTCCGACCGGCTCGGCCGCGAGTCCGTGCTGCTCGCCGCCGCCGCGCTGATGTTCGTCAGCGCCTATCCCGCGCTGACCTGGCTCGCCGCCGGGCCGAGTTTCGCCAAGCTCATCGCGGTCGAGATGACGTTTTCGCTGGGCTTCGGCGTTTATAACGGGGCGATGGTGGCGGCGCTGACGGAGGTCGTGCCGCCGCAAGCGCGCGCCTCGTGTTTCTCACTCGCCTATTCGCTCGCCGCGGCGCTATTCGGCACTTCGACGCCGATTGTCGCCAAGACGCTGATCCGCGCGAGCGAGAACCGCGCCGCGCCTTCGTTCTGGTTGATGCTGGCGGCGGCCTGCTCCATCGGCGCCACGCTCGCGCTTTATCGCCGCGCGGCTTCGGAGCCTCTGGCGACATAAGCGCGCGCCGCTATTCCAGATCGATCGGCTGGAAATGCCCGGCTTCGTCGAGCTGCGTGCCCCAAACCTTGTGCGAAGCCTGGTGCTCGTTCGAGTTGTAGCGCAGCACCGTCCCCAATCCCATGTCGAGGTCGCGCGTTGACTCCATCGCGTCGACGAGCTTCTCGCTATCCACTTGCCGCCCCGCGCGCTTCAGCGCGTCGATCAGAATATTGGCGTCGATGTAGGATTCGAGCGAAGTGTAGTCGGGCGCCTCGCCGGGGAAATACTTCGCCAAGGCGGCCTTGTATTTGAGGACGAACGAAGCCGAACTGTTGACCGCCGGCGTCACCTGCGTGACGACCACGCCATTCGCGAAGCGCGGCCCGAGCAGCATCAATTCGTCGGCGAGCGAAGTCGCGCCTACCGCTGAAACGTTCGTGTAGATCATCTGCGGGAACGCGTCGCGTGTCTTCTCGATGAACTTGGCGGCGGCGCGATAGGTCGCAACCATCACTATCGCTTTGATGCGGCCGCGCTGGGCGCGCAATTGGTTGACCGCGTCATCGACTTCGACGGTATTTCGCTTGTAATTGAGGCGCAGCAACGGCTCGGGCTCGTTTGGCAGCGAGCGTATCATCGTCGTGACGCCCTCATAGCCCGCATCGCCGAACGCGTCTTGTTGCGTGAACACCGCGATGTTGTTCGGCGGGATCCGCCGCACGCGTATCAGATAGCGGACCGCTGCGTCGGTTTCCTCGGCGTAGCTCGGTCGATAATTAAAAACGTATCGGTCCGGAGGATCGCGCCGCAGCAGATTGGCGCCGCTTAACGCGCCTAGGAAGAGCGCATGATTATTCAGCGTGAAAGGCAGCGCCGCCGCCGCCGTAACCGTGCCAAAATTGCCAATGAACCCAAATACATCGCCCTTGTTGTAAAGATCCTGCACCGCGTCGAGCGTGTGGGTCGGTTCGTAACCGTCGTCGGCGGCCAATAGTTTGAGTTGCCGACCGTTGACGCCGCCCGCCTCATTGGCGGCGGCGAAGGCCGCATCGACGCCGAGCTTGAGCTGCCGGCCCGATTCCTTATTCGCGCCGCTGAACGGCGAAACCATGCCGAAGCGGATTTCCTGATCGTTGAGGCCGTGCACGACCGGATCGATATTGGCGACGCGCTCGGGCATCGGCTTGTCGATAGCCGGCGCGAGCGGCGGCGCGGCGGCGCTTTCCGCCGCGGTCGCGGCGGTTGACGCGACGACGGTAGCGTCGGGCGATGAGGTCGACGCAACGACGGCTGCGGCGGGCGCGTCCTGTTGCAATCGCGCGGCCTCGGCGCTCCATTCGGGCGCAGGCGGATTGGCTCCAAACACGGCGGACTCGGAGGACGAATGCGGCGAAGCCCCCGCGTCGACGCCAAGCGACGTCCGCGCTTCGGCGATGGCCGCCGCGCCTCCGCGCCGCAAGACATCGAATCCCTGGTTCGCGCCGAACGCGACGACGATCGCCGCGCCGACTAGCGCCGCGCTGACCATGGCGATATTGCCCGAACGGCCCGAGCGGAATGACTTCAACGTGAGCGGGGCTTGCGGCGCGGACGCGAAGCGCGCCGCAGCCTGTGGCGCGGGCTCAGTGTCCTCGGAGGCGTCCTGCGCCGGGGCGACGCCCAACTGCGTGACCCGCGGAAGCCGCATAACGCCTCGCTGCTTCGCCGACCCAATAAGAAAGCTTGGGATTTCGAAGAAATCGTCGGAGTTCACGCTCACGCTTACGCTCCACTTGCCGCGTCTGGCTGCCCGCGACCCGCGCGGAGCCAAGAACGTAATCCCCCCTCTTTGCACTTAAAGGCTTCAAGCTTACAACTGGCTGACGAGCGACGAGCGCAAGCGCCCCATAGGACCGCAAACTCGTCTCAGCCGTAGCGGTAGCTTGATCGGCTTCTTCGAGCCTTAAGTCTTCGGCACGGTCATCCCGCGCCGGACCGCGGGCCGTTCTCCGACCGCCTTGAACCAACGCTGGAAGTTCGGCAAGGCGCTAAGTTTCTGGCCGAGCACTGACGCCTGGATCGTCGTCGCCGCGACGCACCAGGGAAAGCAGGCGACATCGGCGAGGGTGTACTCGGCGCCGCCGAGATAAGGCGCCTCGCCGAG
>JBBIIT010000061.1:10742-17391 GCA_037446355.1 Beijerinckiaceae bacterium
GGGATTTTGTTGTTGGGCGAAAGCGCGAGGAATTTCGGTTCGAATTGCTCGTTCTTGCCAAGATTCACGGGATGAACTGAATAGGCCAGACCCACCTCTTCAAGCATGATCGATACCTTGCGCCCGTTCGGTGTGGCCCAGGTGTGCAGCTCCAGCATCGATGCTCTCCGCTCTGTTTGAAGGATCAAGTAAGACGAGGACTTCGCGCCCGGCTAATCTCTGGTGACTGAGCGGGCTCGGGCGTTCGGTCCTAATTTTTGCGCAAGTCGATGGAATTTGGCGCGCGCCCGACCTCGCGTACGGTCAACCTTGCGCCCTCGGGCGTCTTGATCAGCGTAGCGGCGCCGGTGGCGAATTTGAAATCGATCCTCGAACCCCGTTCGAGAAGTCGGGCGGCGTCGGTGTCGCGATAGTCTCCACCCCAGAAGAATCCAAGAATCTTACCCGAAACGACGACGACCTGCGCGGTCTGCCCGCGCGCGTCGAGCCCGCCCCATTCGCCCTCGAGCGTGCGCTCGCCGGCCCGAGCGGCTGGGACGAGCGCCAGAACGACGACGGGGAGCGCCAATAGCAAGGCGCGCCGCGCCGTATCCGTTGATTTCGCGTTCATTTCGCGCGCTCCTTTAGCGGGCGCATTGCACGAAAGCAGCGCTTTGAAGCGCCGAACCCCGATGCTATAGGGGCGCCCAGTCCACCGCGCAATGCGCCCCGCTGGGAAATTCCGATGTCCAAGATCAAGGTCAAGAATCCAGTCGTCGAACTCGACGGCGACGAGATGACGCGCATTATCTGGCAACTCATCCGCGACAAGCTGATCCATCCCTATCTCGACATCGACCTGCAATACTTCGATCTTAGCGTCGAGAAGCGCGACGAAACGAATGACCAGATCACCGTCGACGCGGCCAACGCCATCAAGGCCTGCGGCGTCGGCGTCAAATGCGCGACGATCACGCCCGACGAAGCGCGCGTGAAGGAATTCAATCTGAAGGAAATGTGGAAGAGCCCGAACGGCACCATCCGCAATATCCTCGGCGGCGTCATCTTCCGCGAGCCGATCATCTGCAAGAACGTGCCGCGCCTCATTCCCGGCTGGACGCTGCCGATCGTCGTTGGCCGCCACGCCTATGGCGACCAGTACCGCGCGACCGATTTCAAGGTGCCCGGCAAGGGCCGCCTGACGATCAAGTTCGAGGGCGACGACGGTCAGGTGATCGAGAAGGAAGTGTTCAAGTTCCCGGCCGCAGGCGTCGCGATGTCGATGTACAACCTCGACGATTCCATCCGTGACTTCGCGCGCGCGTCACTCAATTACGGCATCCTGCGCAAATATCCGGTCTATCTCTCGACCAAGAACACGATCCTGAAAGCTTACGACGGCCGCTTCAAGGATCTGTTCCAGGAAGTCTTCGAGGCCGAGTTCAAGGCCAAGTTCGCCGCGCTCGGCATCACCTACGAGCACCGCCTGATCGACGACATGGTTGCGTCGTCGCTCAAATGGTCGGGCGGCTATGTCTGGGCCTGCAAGAACTACGACGGCGATGTGCAGTCCGATACGGTCGCGCAGGGCTATGGTTCGCTCGGTCTGATGACCTCGGTGCTGATGACGCCCGACGGCCAGACAGTCGAAGCCGAAGCCGCGCACGGCACGGTGACGCGCCACTACCGCGAGCACCAGAAAGGTCGGGAGACCTCGACCAATTCCATCGCCTCGATCTTCGCTTGGACGCGCGGCCTCGCTCATCGCGCCAAGCTCGACGACAACGCGGAACTGGCGAAGTTCTCTGCGACGCTGGAGAAGGTCTGCGTCGCGACGGTCGAGGACGGCAACATGACCAAGGATCTCGCGCTGCTGGTCGGCCCGGAGCAGAAGTGGCTCTCGACCGGCGCCTTTCTCGACAAGGTGAGCGCCAACCTCAGCGCGGCGATGGCGTGAGGCTCGGAGGTTCGGCGGCGCGCGAGCGCCGCCGGTTCACGCGCTCAGTTCTTCGCGCACCAGGCTGACCCAATAGGCCGCTCCGAGCGCGAGAATGGCGTCGTTGAAGTCGTAACCCGGTGTGTGCAAGCCGTTCGAGCCGCTTTCGCCGTCGGCGCCGTTGCCGATCGCGATGAAGCCGCCCGGCCGCGCCTCCAGCATATAAGCGAAGTCCTCGGCGCCGGTGACCGGCGGGACGTTGGTGACGACCGCGGCCTCGCCGACCAGCGCCCGCGCCGCCGCGATCGAAACGTCGGTCTGCTCGGCGTGGGTGACGAGCGTAGGCGTGCCGCGCCAATATTCGACCACCGCCTCGCAGCCAAAGGCGCCGGCGGCCGAGCGCGCGAGTTCGCCGAGCCGCCTCTCGATAGTGTCGCGCACGGCGGGATTGAACGATCGCGCGGTGCCGATCGCCGTCACCTCGGAGGGAATGACGTTGAATCCCTCGGGTGAGCCGCCACGCACGTGGCCGACGCTGACGACGGCGGTTTCATTCGGCGGCGTGTTGCGGCTGACGATCGACTGCATCGCCATCACGAACTGCGCCAGCGACAATGTCGGATCGGTGGAAAGATGCGGCGAGGCGCCGCCATGGCCGCCGGTGCCGCGGAAGGTCACGGTCCATTTGTCGGCGGCGGCGAGGAACGCGCCTTTTCGGGTCGCGAAAACACCGACCGGCATTCCGGGAAAATTGTGCATCCCATAGACCGAATCGACCGGGAACCTCTCGAACAGGCCCTCGGCGACCATGCGCTTGCCGCCGCCCAGGCCCTCTTCGGCCGGCTGGAAGATGAACTGCACGGTTCCGCCAAAATCGCGATGCTCGGAGAGATAGCGCGCCGCGCCGAGCAGCATGGTGGTGTGGCCGTCGTGCCCGCAGGCGTGCATTTTTCCCGGTGTGGTCGACCGGTGCGCGCGGCCGGGAATTTCCTCGATCGGCAGCGCATCGAGATCGGCGCGCAGACCGACCGCGCGCTGGCCGACGCCGCGACCGCGCAACGTGCCGACAACGCCCGTGCCGGCAAGCCCCTCGGCGACTTCGAGGCCCCAACCGCGCAACTTTTCGGCGACGATCCCGGCGGTTCGCGTCTCCTCGAAGCCCATTTCGGGATGGCGATGGATGTCGCGCCGAATTTCGATCAACTCGGGCTCGTAAGCCTTGATCTCCTGAATGAGTCCCGCGCGCGTCGTCATCTTATTTCCTCCTCAGGCCTTGGCTTGAATTCCCGCTTCCACTGCCGCCAGCGCCTCGGCCGCTTTGGCGCCGTCCGGACCGCCGGCCTGCGCCATGTCGGGCCGTCCGCCGCCGCCCTTGCCGCCGAGTGCGGCTGAGCCGAGGCGCACGAGATCGACCGCGTTGAAACGCGCGCTCATATCCGGCGTCACGGCGACGACGAGGCTCGCCTTACCATCCTGCGCGGTGGCGACGATCGCGATCACGCCGGAGCCGACGATCGGCTTGGCCTCGTCGGCGAGCGACTTCAAATCCTTCATTTCGACGCCGGTGACCGCGCGCGCGTAATATTTGACGCCCGCGACTTCGCGCAAGGCTTCGCCGCCGCCCGAGCCGCCGCCGCCCATGGCCAGCTTGCGCTTGGCGTCGGCGAGTTCGCGCTCCAGACGCTTTCGCTCGTCGATCAGCGCCTCGAGGCGCATGGCGGCGTCCTCGGGCGGCGCGCGAAGCAGCGCCGCGATCTCGGCGAAAGCTCGAGAATCGGCGTTGAGGCGCCGTCGCGCATCGTCGCGCGTCTTGGCCTCGATGCGCCGGACGCCGGCCGATACGCCGCTTTCGCCGAGAATGGACACTAGCCCGATCTCGCCGGTGCGCCGCACATGCGTGCCGCCACAAAGCTCGACCGAATAGGGCCTGAGGCCGTTGTTGCCACTCTCGATCTCGCCCATCGAAACCACTCGCACCTCGTCGCCGTATTTTTCGCCGAACAGCGCGCGCGCGCCCGAATTGCGCGCCTCCTCGAGGTTCATTAGCCGCGTGACGACCGGCGCGTCGGCAAGCACAATGGCGTTGGCGATGTCCTCGACGCGGGCGATCTCCTCGGCCGTAACGGGCTTGGGATGCGAAATGTCGAACCGCAACCGGTCGGGCGAGACGAGCGAGCCCTTCTGCGCGACGTGGTCGCCCAGCACCATGCGCAAGGCTTCGTGCAGCAGATGCGTCGCGGAATGGTTGGCGCGGGTCGCCGAACGCGCGGCGTGATCGACCTTAAGTTCGAGCGCGAGGCCGAGCATCAGCGCGCCCTCCTCCACTTCGACTTCATGCGCGAAGAGATCGCCGAGCTTCTTCTTGACGTCGTTGACGCGAGCGCGAACGCCCGTCGTCGCCAGGACGCCGATATCGCCGACCTGCCCGCCGGATTCGGCGTAGAACGGCGTCTGGTTGAGGATGACAAAACCCTTCTCGCCCTTGGCGAGGCTCGCGACCTCGGCGCCGTCCTTGACCAGCGCCGAAATGACGCCTTCGGCGGTTTCGGTTTCGTAGCCGAGAAACTCGGTCGCGCCGACGCGCTCGCGCAGCGCGAACCAGACCGTCTCGGTCGCCGCCTCGCCCGAACCCGCCCACGCCTTGCGCGCCTCGGCGCGCTGACGCTCCATCGCCAGTTGGAAAGCCTCGACGTCAACGCCGAGGCCGCGCGCGCGCAGGGCGTCCTGCGTCAGGTCGAGCGGAAAGCCGTAAGTGTCGTAGAGCTTGAACGCGACCTCGCCCGCAAGCTTGCCCCCTTGGGGCAGCGCGCTCGTCTCGTCCTCGAGGATGGCGAGGCCGCGCGCCAACGTCGCGCGGAATTTCGTCTCCTCAAGCTTCAGCGTCTCGGAAATCAGCGCCTCGGCGCGGATGAGTTCGGGATAGGCCTGCCCCATTTCGCGCGTCAGCGCCGGCACCAGGCGCCACATCAGCGGATCGCGCGCGCCCAGAAGCTGCGCGTGACGCATCGCGCGGCGCATGATGCGGCGCAGCACATAGCCGCGCCCCTCGTTCGAGGGCAGCACGCCGTCCGCGACCAGGAACGAGGACGCGCGCAGGTGATCAGCGATAACGCGATGCGAGACTTTGTGCGGGCCGTCGGCGTCGACGCCGGTCGCCTCGGCGCTGGCGCGGATCAGCGCACGCATGAGATCGATGTCGTAATTGTCGTGCTTGCCTTGCAGAACGGCGGCGAGGCGCTCTAGCCCCATGCCGGTGTCGATCGAGGGGCGCGGCAGTTTTACCCGCTCACCGCCTGGCAACGTCTCGTATTGCATGAACACGAGGTTCCAGATTTCGATGAAGCGGTCGCCGTCCGCGTCCGCCGAGCCAGGCGGGCCGCCGGCAATCTTGTCGCCGTGATCGAAGAAAATCTCCGAGCACGGACCGCAGGGGCCGGTGTCTCCCATCGCCCAGAAATTGTCGGAGGTATTGATGCGGATGATCTTCGATTCGGGCAGGCCGGCGATGCGCTTCCATAGATCGAAAGCTTCGTCGTCGTCGTGATAGACGGTGACGCAGAGGCGGTCCTTGTCGAGGCCGAAATCCCGGGTGATGAGGTTCCAGGCCAGTTCGATCGCCAGCGGCTTGAAATAGTCGCCGAACGAGAAATTGCCGAGCATCTCGAAGAAGGTGTGATGGCGGGCGGTGTAGCCGACGTTGTCGAGGTCGTTGTGTTTGCCGCCCGCGCGCACGCATTTCTGGGAAGTGACGGCGCGGTGGTAGGGCCGGCGCTCGACCCCGGTGAAGACGTTCTTGAACTGCACCATGCCCGCGTTGGTGAACATCAGCGTCGGGTCGTTGCGCGGCACCAGCGAACTCGACGGCGCGACTTCGTGTCCGTTCTTGGCGAAATACTGCAAAAAGTGCGATCGGATCTCGTTTACGCCGCTCATTTACGCTGGGCCTTGAGGTCAAAATGTCCGCCGGGGCCTTGAAGCCCCGAGCGCGGACGCGGGAGGGATTTTTCGCGATTCCGGCGAGTCCCGGCGCCAAAACGCCTCGATCGGGGCGCCGCCGTCGGCGCTCGATTTCGCGTTTTAGAGCATGAAGCGGCAAAGGCCAATCGGATTGCGCGCTAAACCCCACATCCAAAACAAAAAACCCCCTCAGGCCGGGCAATGGCGGCGAAGGGGCTTTCGCAGACGTTCCCTTCGGAACGGCTTTTGCGGGTTGGCGACGCGGCCGCGCGAACCTAGGCTCGCGCGGCCGCGCGCTTCGCGCGTGACGCTTGGAAACGTCTTCCCTGGCGGATGGGCGCGCTCCAAAGGGGGGACACGGGCGGGCCCAAGGGAAGGATTTCAGGCGTCGGCGGCGTCGGCGTCCGAGGGATCGACGTTGTCAAGGATACGCTCGGCGATCAGCCCGGCGTTCTCGCGGATCGAGGCCTCGATGCGGGTCGCGATCTCGGGATTGGCTTTCAGGAACGTCTTGGCGTTCTCGCGTCCCTGTCCGAGCCGGGTGCTGTCAAAGGAAAACCAGGCGCCCGATTTCTCGACGACGCCGGCCTTGACGCCGAGGTCGATCAATTCGCCGGCTTTCGAGACGCCCTCGCCGTACATGATGTCGAATTCGACCTGCTTGAACGGCGGAGCGACCTTGTTCTTGACGACCTTGACGCGGGTCTGATTCCCCACGACCTCCTCGCGGTCCTTGATCGCGCCGATGCGGCGGATGTCGAGGCGGACGGAGGCGTA
>JBBIIT010000062.1:0-17095 GCA_037446355.1 Beijerinckiaceae bacterium
GCCGCGCTAGAGCGGCGCCGAATTGAAGCGAAAGACGCCCGTGCGCTTGATCTCGGCGTCCTCGAGCGCGCGGCTGACGGGCACGCCATATTCGGCGACGGGCGTCAATTTCTCGCGCGCGAGATAGCTGCGGCCGGGATCGCCGATCAGCGCCGTCGCGCCGCGCGCGGCGAGCTTCTCCAACCAGTCCGTCACCGCTCGCGCCATTTCGCGCTCATAAGAGACGTCGCCCGCGAGCACGACGTCCCAACCCTCGTCGAGACCCACGAGATCCCCCGCGCGAAGCTCGACGACGACGCCGTTTTCGCGCGCGTTCATCGCGATCGAAGTCAGCGCGAATTCATCGATCTCGCTCGCCGCCACGCGCGCCGCGCCCGCCTTGGCCGCGGCGATCGCGACGAGTCCGGAGCCAGACGCGAAATCCAGCACGTTCTTGCCGGCGACGATCTCGGGCCGCTCCGTGAGATATTTGGCGAGCGCCTGCCCGCCTGCCCAAGCAAAGGCCCAGAACGGCGGCGGCAGGCCAATTTCGCCAAGCTCCTCCTCGGTTTTTTGCCACAGCGCGACCGCTTCGTCGGCCAGATACAGTCGCAGATTCGGCGCGAGCGGCGGACTGAGGAGGCGCGTATTGTCGCGGATGAAAGCGACGCGGTCGACGATGCGGGTCATGCCGGAATGAGCGGCGCGGCGCCGGGCGCGCTCAGGTCTTCCAATGCAGCGCCGAGATCAGCGTGAACAGCCGCCGCGCGGTTTGTTTGTCGACCACGACCTTGTCGGCGAGGCGCGCCTCCATCAGCGCGGCGCCCTCGTTGTGAAGCGCGGTGCGCTCACGGTCGATCGCTTCGATCTCGCGTGGACTGGCGGTGCGTATCGCGGCGTAATAGGTCTCGCAGACCAGGAAATAGTCCTTGAGCAAGGGGCGGAACGGCGTCATCGAGACGATGAAATCGGCGACCGTCTCGCCGGCCTCGGTGCGCACACGAAAGGCGAGCTTGGCGTCCTGCTGCGCTATGAAAAGGCAGTAGGGGCCGTCGTCGCGCCCGATGGCGCCGAAACTGTTTTCTTCGATCAGATCGAAGATCGCGACCGCGCGTTCGTGGTCCTGGTCGGAAGCGACGCGCGGCAGCGTCGCCTCATCGAGAATCACCTCATAAAGTCGATCGCGCGGGAGTTCGGCGCCCGCGCTCATGTCGGACCGTCCCCGGCGAGCCGGATCGCGACCGAACGCGCGTGCGCGCCGAGGCCCTCGGCTTCGCCGAGCGTGATCGCCGCCGGTCCGAGCGCGGCGAGCGAGCGAGCGTCGCATTTGAGGATCGAGGTGCGCTTGACGAAATCATAGACGCCGAGGCCGGACGAAAAGCGGGCGGAACGCGAAGTCGGCAGCACATGGTTGGAGCCGCCGACGTAATCGCCGATCGCCTCCGGCGTATAGGGGCCGAGAAATATCGCGCCTGCGTTGTTGATTCCGCGGCTAAGCGCCTCGTCGTCGCGGGCGAGAATTTCCAGATGCTCAGGCGCGAGGCGATCAACCAGCGGCAGCGCCGCCGCAAGATTTGGCACTAGGATGACCGCGCCGTAATCGCGCCAGCTCGCCGCGGCGATTTTCTCGCGCGGAAGCGTCGCGAGCTGTTTGACGACCTCTTCGCCGACATTGCGCGCGAGAGTCATGTCGTCGGTGATGAGGATCGATTGCGCGGCCTCGTCGTGCTCGGCCTGCGCGAGCAGATCGGCGGCTATGAAACGCGGATCGGCGCTGGAATCGGCGAGCACGACCACCTCGGACGGGCCGGCGATCATGTCGATGCCGACGACGCCGAAAACTCGGCGCTTGGCCGCCGCGACATAGGCGTTGCCCGGACCGACGATTTTCGCGACCGGCGTGATGGTCCGCGTGCCGAAGGCGAGCGCGGCCACCGCTTGTGCGCCGCCGACGCGGTAGATCTCGTCGACGCCGGCGATCCGCGCGGCGACCAGGACGAGCGGATTGACCTTGCCGTCGGGCGTCGGCACCACCATCGCAACTCGACCGCAGCCCGCCACTTTCGCCGGCGCGGCGTTCATCAGCACCGAGGAGGGATAGCTCGCCGCGCCGCCCGGCACATAGAGGCCGACCGACTCGATCGGGCGCCAGCGCCAGCCGAGCTCGACGCCGAGCGCATCGACGAAAGCGACGTCCTGCGGCGCTTGGCGCTTGTGATAGGCGAGCACGCGTTCATGCGCGAATTCGAGCGCGTCGATGGCCTTGGCGTCGCAGGTCTTGAGCGCCGCTTCGATCTCGTCCGCGTCGATACGAAGAGATTGACGCGAAAGATCGACCCGGTCGAAGCGCAGCGAATATTCGGCCAGCGCCTCGTCGCCGCGCGCGCGCACGTTCGCGATTATCGCGGCCACGGCGGCGTCGACGTCGGCGGCCGACTCGCGCTTGGCGTTCAGGAGTTCGGCGAACTTCGCCTCGAAATCGGGCGCGCTCGTGTTGAGAAATACCGCCATCGTCTATCTTCTCTTCAGATCGCATCGGCGCGCGTCAGCGCGTGGCCTGGACATTCGCAAGCCGCGGCGCGCGGTCCGACGTCGCGCAATTCCGCCTCGAGACATTCGACTTCCAATCGAACGATCGCGCCGTCCGCGAAGGAAAGAAACACGATGCCCGACGGCGCTTCGGTCTTCTCGAACGTGACGGCGAGCAGATTGAGCACACCGTCCTCGCCGCGTTCGCTCAATCCGATATGCGAGACCCGCAGCACGCGGTCGAAACGCAGCACCGAACCGACGCGCTCATCTCGGCCCTCCTCCGCGCCCGCCCAATCGTAACGCATCGCGCCGAGCGCAAAGCGCTTCTGCGCGGGCAGATAGGTCATATCCGCACGCCGAACGCAGGCGTCCTGCACCTGCGCGGAAATAACGCCAAGGCCCTCCCGCTCGAGGGCGTGCAGCTTCAAAGCGGTCGCGGCCTCTCTCATCTTCAGCCTGAAATCCGCTCGACGTCGGCGCCGCAGGCGACGAGTTTGTGCTCGAGCCGCTCAAAGCCGCGGTCGAGATGATAGACACGGTTGACCGTCGTTTCGCCTTCGGCCGCCAACGCGGCGATGACCAGCGAAACCGAGGCGCGCAGATCCGTCGCCATGACCGGCGCGCCGCGCAGGCGCTCGACGCCCTCGACGATCGCGGTGTCGCCCTCGAGCTTGATGTGCGCGCCCAAGCGCGCGAGTTCCTGCACGTGCATGAAGCGGTTCTCGAATATCGTCTCGGTGATACGCGACTTACCCTTGGCGCGCGTCATCAGCGCCATGAACTGCGCTTGCAGATCGGTCGGGAATCCGGGGAAGGGCGCGGTGGAGATATCGACCGGCGCGATGCCGGCGCCGTTGCGCTTGATGCGGACGCCGCGATTGTCCGAGGTGATGGAGGCGCCCGCCAATTCCAGCGCGTCGAGCGCCTCCTGGAAGAGATCGGGACCGATGCCCTCGAGCAGGACGTCGCCGCCCGTCATCGCGGTCGCTGCGGCGTAAGTGCCTGCCTCGATGCGGTCGGGCAGCACGGCGTGGCGCGCGCCATTTAACCGAGCGACGCCTGTGACCTCGATGGTCGAAGTCCCCGCGCCATGAATGCGCGCGCCCATCTTGACCAGGCAATCCGCCAGATCTTTCACTTCCGGCTCACAGGCGGCGTTGCGGATCAGTGTCGAGCCGCGGGCCGTCGCGGCCGCCATCAGCGCGGTGTGGGTGCCGCCGACCGTGACCTTGGGAAATTCGATCTCGCCGCCGATCAGCCCCTTCGGCGCAGTCGCCACGACATAGCCGGCCTCGATGTCGATCTTCGCGCCGAGGCGCTCCAGCGCCATCAGCAGAAAATCGACCGGGCGCGTGCCGATCGCGCAACCGCCTGGCAGCGAGACGCGAGCCTCGCCCATTCGCGCCAGCAGCGGCGCGACGACCCAGAAGCTCGCGCGCATCCGCGAGACAAGTTCGTAAGGCGCAGTTGTGTCGACGATCGTCTTGGCGCGCAGATGCGCAGTCTGTCCCGCCATCGCGTCCTCGCCCTGGCGCTTGCCGTCGACCGAATAATCGACGCCGTGGTTGCCCAGAATGCGCACGAGTTGGTTGACGTCGGCAAGGCGCGGCAGGTTCTCCAGCGTCAAGGTCTGGTCGGTCAGCAGCGAGGCGATCATCAACGGCAGGGCGGCGTTCTTGGCGCCGGAGATCGGAATGGTTCCGTTGAGCTTGGCGCCGCCGCGAATGACAATGCGATCCATCTAAAGTCCTTCCCCGCCCCCACAGGGCGGCCGGCCCTCAGCCGCGCGCCTCCGGCTCGCTGGGCGCGTTCGGCTCGTCCTTGCCGGCGCGGCCCCTTTGTTGGGCCTTGCGGCGCTTCAAATTGTCCCGGAGCGAGGCGGCCAATCGTTCCTTCCGCCTGCGCTCCTGGATCTCGCGTTCGACATTCGCGGTCATCGTCGCCCCGAGCCAACGCCCGCGCGCTTGATAGGCCGGACGCCCCTGGCGAGCAAGCGGTTTCCCGATTTTCGCCCGCGCCCTCAACCCGCCTTTTCGATCAGGCTCTTGGCAGCGGCGCGCGCTTCCCGGGTGATCTCGGCGCCGGCCAGCATACGGGCGATCTCCTCGCGGCGGTCGGCAGGGCCGAGCGTGACCACCCGGGTGGCCACGCGCTCGCCGGCGCCGACCTCGTCCTTGACGATCTTGAAATGGCGCTGAGACCGCGCGGCGACCTGCGGCGCATGGGTGACGGCGAGCACTTGCGCGCGCCCCGCGAGCCGCGCAAGCCGCTGGCCTATCGCGTCGGCGACCGCCCCGCCGACGCCGGTGTCGATCTCGTCGAAAACGAGCGTCGGCGCGGTGCCGCGCTCGGCGAGCGAGACCTTGAGCGCCAGTAGGAAGCGCGAGAGTTCGCCGCCCGAGGCGACCTTCATGATCGGCCCCGGGCGCGATCCCGGATTGGTCTGGACGACGAATTCGACCCGGTCGTAGCCGTCGGGCGAGACGAGGGCCGAGTCGCGCTGTATTTCGGCCTGAAACTTCGCGCGTTCCAGTTTCAGCGGCGGCAATTCGACGTTGACCGCCGTTTCAAGCTCATGCGCCGCGCCCGCGCGCGCCTGCGAAAGCGCCTCCGCCGCCACGACATAGGCCTCGGCGCCCTTGCGCCGCTCCGTTTCCAGCGCCGCCGCGCGCTGATGCGCCTGGGAGAGATCCGAGAGTTCGGCGGCGTATTTCAGGGCGAGCGCGGGCAGCGCATCGACTTGGGTCGCGTATTTGCGCGCCATGCCCCGAAGCGCGAACAGGCGCTCCTCACAACGTTCGAGTTCGCGCGGATCGAAATCGCAGGAGGCCAGCGCCGCCTCGACCGATTGCGTCGCCGCCTCTATCGCCTCCATCGCCTCGTCGAGCGCCTTGACGCTCGGCTCGATGAGGCTGGGCGCCTGCGGCAGGCGTCGTTGCAAGCGGCGCGCGATCGCCGACAGCACCGGCAGGATCGCCGCATCGCCCGAAAGGCTCTCGTGCGCGTCGCGAATGTCGGCGGCGACCTTTTCGCCCTGCATCATACGCTGGCGACGCTCGGCGAGCGCGTCCTCCTCGCCCGGCTGCACAGCGAGCTTCGTCAACTCGGCGCCGGCGTGACGGGCGAAATCGGCCGCCGCCTCCGCCTTCTCGATACGGGCGCGCTCGCGCGCCAACTCCGCCTCGCTCGCCCGCAGAGCCGCGAAAGCGCCGCGCGTCGCCTCGGTCAGCTTCTCGAGTCCGCCATAGGCGTCGACCAGCGCGCGGTGAGCGGAAGAATCCATCAGCGCGCGTTCGTCGTGTTGACCGTGAATTTCGACAAGCTCGCCGGCGAGCGCGCGCAAGGTCTGCGCGCTCACGCTCTGATCGTTGACGAAAGCGCGCGTACGCCCATCGGCGAATTGCAGCCGGCGCAGGATCAATTCCCCCTCGATGGCGATGTCCTGCTCCCTCGCCGCTGCGAAGGCGGCGTGGCCGGACGGCAGTTCGAAGATCGCCGTGACCTGCCCCTGTCCTTGGCCCTGACGCACCAGCGCGCCATCGCCACGCGCGCCCAGCGCCAGCGAGAGCGCATCGAGCAGGATCGACTTTCCGGCGCCCGTCTCTCCGGTCAGGATCGTCAGACCGCTCGAGAAATCGAGGTCCAGTTGATCAATCAGCACGATGTCGCGGATCGAAAGCCGGGCGAGCATGATCCGGGCCCTTGTCTCGTCAGGATGGAATGACGGAATGATAGAGCTTGGACATCCAGGATTCTTGGCTCTCGTGCGGTTCCAGGCCGCCGCCCTTCAGCAGCGCATAGGCGTCCTTGTACCATTGGCCGTCGGGATAGTTGTGCCCGAGAACGGCGGCGGCGGTCTGCGCCTCATTGGTGATGCCGAGTCCGAGATAGGCCTCTGTCAGACGATAGAGCGCTTCTTCGGAATGGCGGGTCGTCTGGTAGTTGGTCAGCACATTGCGGAAACGGTTGATCGCCGCCGTGTAGTTGCGGCGGTTCAGATAGAATCGGCCGATCGACATTTCCTTGCCGGCCAACTGGTCCATCGTCACCTGAATTTTGAACTTCGAGTCCGAAACATATTCCGAATTCGGATAATCGTGCACGACCTTCTGGAAATATTCGAGCGCCTTCGAGGCGCGCTCCTGATCGCGTGAGATGTCGAGGATTTGCGCATAGTAGCTGCTCGCCTCGAGATAAAGCGCGTAAGCGGCTTCCTGCGACTTGGGATAGTCCTTGACATACCGCTCGGCCGACTGCGTGGCGCTGTCGTAATCCCCGCCCTCGTATTGCGCATAGGTCGTCATCAGCAACCCTTTGCGCGCCCAGTCGGAGCCCGGATATTGTTTGCCGAGTTCCGTGAATTTTTTCGCCGCATCCTGCGGCGCGCCGTTGGCAAGTTTGCCCAGGCCTTGATCGTAAACTTTGCTCGCGGGCACGTCGGGCGTGATCACGGTCTTGTATTTTTCGGCCCCGAACGGGTTGAAATCTTCGAAAATCGAGCAGCCGGCAAGGCCGAAAAACAGCAGCGCCAGCCCCGCGCCGCGGCCGGCAAGCCGCAATCGGGTCGCGTCGAAGTCGATTGAACTGCGGCGTACAAAAGTCATTCGTAGATCTCGATAGCTCCCCGCGCGCAATGCAGGCGCGGAATGGAAACGCTCAATAGCCTAGTCCTGGACCCGAGCCTAGTCCTGGGCCAAGCGCCACTAGCCAAGTCGGCAGCGCCGGCGCGCCGCCTTTAGACCCGCCGATTATGGCGCGAAAGCGTCGAAGCGCCGCGCCCGCCGCATTGCGAGGCCGAACTGGCGCAAGAGAACAGGAAAATCAGTCGGCGTTGGGCGCGAAGGCGGTCGCCAACCGGCCGGTCGCCAGGGCCGGGCCGGCGAAGCGGCGGCGAGGCGCGCCGTCGACGAATTCGTAGGCGCTGCGGTCTGAAAACAGCTTCGCCAGAATCGCCGCGTTGATCGTATGACCCGGCCGATAAGCGCGATAGGCGCCGATGATCGGGGCGCCGGCCAGCGAGAGGTCGCCGATCGCGTCGAGCGCTTTATGACGCACGAATTCGTCGGCGTAACGCAGCCCTTCCGGGTTGAGAATCGCTTCCCCATCGAGCGCGACCGAGTTTTCGAGGCTAGAGCCTAGGGCGAAGCCCGCCTGCCACAGCTTTTTGACGTCGGCGACGAAACCGAAGGTGCGTGCACGCGCCACGTCGCGGCGGAAGGAATCGGGGGCGAGATCGATCGCGAGACGCTGGCGGCCGATCGCCGCCGCGTCGAAATCGATTTCGACGTCGATATGGAATCCGCTCGGAGCCGGTAGCAACTCGGCGCGCGAGCGCCCCTGTTCGACGCGAATGGGCTTGAGAACCTTGAGATGGCGACGCCGGCGCGCCTGGGTGACGACGCCGACCGAGTCGATCGCCTCGACGAACTCGACCGCCGAACCGTCCATGATCGGCACTTCCGGGCCGTCGACCTCGATAACGACATTATCGACATTGAGTCCGGTCAACGCGGCCATCAGATGCTCGACCGTGGAAACCGCCGCGCCGGTCGCGTCGCCGAGCACGGTGCAGAGCGAGGTCTGCGTCACATTCGACCACTTAGCTTCGATCAGGCGCTCGCGCCCGCCTTCGAGCCCAGTGCGCAGAATGACGATTCCGGAGTCCACATCGGCGGGATGAAGAACGAGACGCGCCGGCTTGGCCGAATGGACGCCGAGACCCGTCATGGTCACACGGTCGGCCAACGTCGTCTGAAAACCAAATCTCATCAATTCGTCGTCCCCGCCGGCTCTTCGCGACTATGTGTCGCAAAGAGTGGTTCCCGATCCTGGCCCCCGGGCGTTCGCCGCCGCTGCTTTGAGCTTGGACCTTCGCCTCGCCCGCTTGCGCGCCAAGGCCGATGAACAGGGTAAATAGTCCTTAGCCCCCCCTCGGCCAAATCACCTTTCGTGACCGATCGTTACAACAATCGCAATCCACTCTTTATGTAATTATTTCATATACATGGATGAATGATACCCCCTCACGCGCGACGACCGCCGCGGGTAGCGGCGGCCGTGGGTTTTGCGACGGATGGGAACGAATCAGGGACCGGCCTGCCGGCGCAGGAAAGCCGGGATCTCCAATTGATCGTCCTCTGCCGTTTGGCGAGGGGCGACGCGGCCGTGCGGGTCGAGTTGGCCCTGAGCCGGGCGCGTCGCAGTCGGGCGCAGCGGCGGGCGGCCGTATTCGGCATGCAGCGCGGCCGAGCTCGGCTTGGCCGGAGCGGGCGCGGGAATCGCGCGCGGCGCAGGCGCGGGCGCGGGCGCCGGTTCGCGGCTTTCGTCCTGGCGGCTGATGCCGAAGGCGGCGAGCTTCTCGAGCAGCGAACGGCGGCGCGTCTCAACCGGAGGGGTTGGCGGCGCGATCTCGCCGCGCTGGACGCGCAGTTGGTTCTGCACCGCCGGCGGCAGATCCTCGATCTGCGGCATTCGCGTCTGACGCAAGTACGGCTGCTCGGGCGCGGGCGGGACGAAATCCGGCTCCGCGCGTTCTTCGATCGCGGAGCGCTGCGGCGCGGGTTCCGCGTAGGCGACCGGCCTCGGCGCCACAGCGCGCAGTTCGACCTCGCCGCCGACGCTCTCGACCGGAGCGGGGATCGGCGCCAGAGCTTCCGGGGCGAGTTGCGCGGCAACCGGGGCCAAGGGCGTCGGCGCCGGGCGAGCGATGAGCGGACGCGCGAAGGTTGGAGCTTCCGCGCGCGGCGCGACCACGATCGGCTCAGCGCGCTCGATGGCGGCCTGGTCGATGCCGGTGGCGACGACGGAGACCCGCACGACGCCGTCAAGCGAGGAATCGAAGGTCGCGCCGAGGATGATGTTGGCTTCCTCGTCGACTTCCTGACGGATGCGGCTGGCGGCTTCATCGACTTCGTAAAGCGTCAGATCGTTGCCGCCGGTGATCGAGATCAGCAGGCCGCGCGCGCCCTTCATCGAGGTCTCGTCGAGCAGCGGGTTGGCGATCGCGGCCTCGGCGGCCTGCACCGCGCGGCGCTCTCCGGTCGCCTCGCCCGTGCCCATCATCGCCTTGCCCATTTCGCTCATGATCGAGCGCACATCGGCGAAATCGAGATTGATGAGGCCTTCCTTGACCATAAGATCGGTGATGCAGGCAACGCCGGAATAAAGCACCTGATCGGCCATCGCGAACGCATCGGCGAAGGTGGTCTTTTCGTTGGCGACGCGGAACAGGTTCTGGTTCGGGATGATAATCAAAGTATCGACCGACTTGTGCAGTTCGCCGATGCCCGACTCGGCGAGCTTCATTCGGCGTCCGCCCTCGAAGTGGAACGGCTTGGTGACGACGCCGACGGTCAGAATGCCCATTTCGCGCGCCGCGCGCGCGATGACCGGCGCGGCGCCGGTGCCGGTGCCGCCGCCCATGCCGGCGGTGACGAACACCATATGCGCGCCCGCGAGATGATCGCGGATTTCCTCGATCGCCTCCTCGGCCGCCGCCTTGCCCACTTCCGGCTTCGAGCCGGCGCCGAGGCCCTCGGTGACTTGCAAGCCCATCTGGATGATCCGTTCGGCGCGCGAGGAGGTCAGCGCCTGCGCGTCGGTGTTGGCGACGACGAAATCAACGCCGACGAGACCCGAGACGATCATGTTGTTGACCGCGTTGCCGCCGGCGCCGCCGACGCCGCAGACCATGATGCGGGGCTTCAATTCCCTGAGTTCGGGAGCCTTCAAAGTGATCGACATAACTAGCCTCGTTTTCCAAGGACGCCCGCCGGCGCCGGTTGCCTCGTTGCAATTTCTCGTCGAAGCGAGCCGCGACGCCCGCTTCCCCGCTCCTTCGTCAGAAACTCTGTTTCAACCACCGCCCGACGCGCGCCACATAACCGTCCTCGGCGGCGTTCTGCCGAGGCGCGGCGCGTCCCGGCTCAAAATGTTCAAGTCCGGCCACCTGCGGGTAGACCATCAGGCCGACCGAGGTCGCGAAGGCCGGGCTCTTGGCCGATTCCGGCAGGCCCTCGACTCCGAGCGGCCGGCCGACGCGCGTCTGATTGGAGACGATCGCGCGCGCGAGTTCCGGCAGCCCCGTCAATTGGCAGGCGCCGCCCGCGAGCACGAGACGGCGGCCCGCATGGGCGGAAAGCCCCGCCGCTTTCAACCGATCGCGCACAAGTTCGAGGATCTCCTCGACGCGTGGCCGAACGATGCGCACGAGTTCGGACTTCGGGAGGTGGCTCGGATGATCCATGTCGTCGCCAGCGCGATGGACCGAGATCGACTCACGGTCGTCCGAGGGCGATGCGATGCAGGCCCCGTGCAGCGTCTTCAGCCTTTCGGCGTCGGCAAGGCTGACCGAAAGTCCGCGCGCGACGTCCATCGTCACATGATTGCCGCCGACCGCGACCGCATCGACATGAACAAGCCGGTCGCCGGTGAAAACGCCGATCGTCGTCGAACCGCCGCCAAAATCTACGACCGCGGCGCCAAGTTCGGCTTCGTCGTCGACCAGCGTGGAAAGACCCGCCGCGTATGGACTCGCCACCATCGCCGCGACGCGCAGATGGCAGCGCTCGATCGCCAGCGTCAGATTGCGCGCCACCGCCGCATCGCAGGAGGCGACCGCAAGCTCGGCGCCCAGTTCGTCGCCGATCATGCCTTTGGGATCATGCACGCCGCGCTGGGCGTCGAGCGTGAAGCCGGTCGCGATCGCGTGCAGCGCCGTACGCCCGGCGCGCGCGCTCGCCGAAGACGCGGCTTCCAGCACGCGATGAATCTCGTAATCCCCAACCGCCTTGCCCTGGACGCCGATCTTGGCCGCGTAGAGCTGCGAGGAAAGTCGCCCGCCGGACATGTTGACGATCACGCTTTCCACTTCGACGCCGGCCATGCGCTCGGCCGCGTCGATGGCGAGGCGTATCGCAGCCTCGGCCGCGTCGAGATCGACGATCGCGCCGGCCTTCACGCCGCGCGAGCGTTGGTGTCCGACGCCCAGCACTTTGCAGCGATGCGTGCGCCCGCGCAGCGAATCCGAACGCTCCATCGGCGTCAATCGCGCGATAAGACAAACGATCTTCGAGGCGCCGACGTCGAGAACCGAAAGAATGGCGCTCTTTCGCGGCGGCAATTGCCTCATGCGCGGGGTCAGCGGCCTGAAACTCATCGCTGGACCCCTCTCTTCGCGTGCGAAAGCGCCTCGGCGCGCGCGGCCGCGGCGTCGGCCGACAGGCGCGCGAACACGCGCCCGGGAACGCGCAAATCGATGGAGAGGATGTCGCGCTCGAGAATGCGCGACTGGCGCTGTAAGGAGACCAACGTCGCCATTGCGCCGGAAGGATCCTCTTCCGGCAGTTTCACTTCGAGCCCCGATTTCATCTTCAGGTTCCAGCGTCGCCCGCCGACCAGCACGCCCGCGCCGATCCTCGTGCGCAGCTCTTGCGCCGCCGCAAGCAGCGACAGGAATTCGGGCAACCGTTCGTTGGCGCCGTCGCCGACCACGAACGGCAGATCGTCGAAGTGGGCGTCGCGAAACTCGTCGATTGTCGTCCCGTCGGCGCCGATAGTGCGCACCTCGCCATCGCGCTGCCAGAGCGCCGCAGGCGCGCGCTCGACAATGTCGATCGCGATCTGGCCGGGATAAAGCTTGCGCACGCCGGCGCGACCGATGAGCGGCGTTTTCTCGAGTCGCGCGCGCGCCGCCTCGACATCGAACAGCGGCATCGAATCCCTCGGGCTGATGCCAGCGATAGCGAGCACCTCGGCTTCGCTCAAGCGTGACTGGCCTGAAATCGTGATGATCTTGACCCCCATGCCGAGACCGCGGGCGATAAAGTCGCCAACGCCGCCTTCGCGCTGGACGAAAGCCTGATACTGCCCGCCGCGCACCGCCCCGACGATCGCCGCAAACAGCAGCAGGGCCGACGCGAGCGCGAGGCCGACGCCGCGCGGCATCGGCTTGTCGAACCGCAAATGGCGCCATAATGCGCCGCGCCGGGCCCGTTCGCCGCGCAACAGCACGGTCGGCGCGGCCGCCGCGACGCCGCCGCCGACGCCCGCGAACGCCGGCTCGGCCGGCCGTCGCGGACCAAGCAGTTCGCTCAGCGATCGCAAGACGCGTCCTCCACCATCCACTCCACGAGTTCGCCGAAACTCATCCCCGCATGAGCCGCCATTTCCGGCACCAGCGAGGTTTCCGTCATCCCCGGTTGGGTGTTCACTTCCAGACAGACCAATTCCCCGTCCTCGCCCCTCGACTCATCCCAACGGAAGTCGGAGCGACTCACGCCGCGACACCCCAACGCCCGATGCGCGCGCAGCGACAACTCTTGGACTTCGTGGTAAATTTTTGGTTTAATTTCTGCCGGCAGGACGTGGACTGAACCGCCTTTGGCGTATTTGGCGTCGTAGCCATAGAAAGCTTCGGAGACCGGCTGGATGTCGATGATGTCGAGCGCCCGATCGCCCATGACCGCACAGGTCAATTCCCTGCCCGCGACGAAATGCTCCGCCAGCAACTTGTCGCCATAGGGCCAGTCTGCGCGCCCGACCTCCTGCGGCGGATGGGCGCGCTCTTCCTTGACGATGACGACGCCGAACGACGAGCCCTCGCTGACCGGCTTGAGCACATAGGGCGGCTCCAACACATGCCGGCGCGCCGCCTCCCGACGGTCGACGGTGACGCCGTGCGCGACCGGCACGCCGCCCGCTTTCAAGACGGTCTTGGCGAGATCCTTCTGCATCGCCAGAGCCGAGGCGAGCACGCCCGAATGCGTATAAGGAATTCGCAGGATTTCCAGCACGCCCTGAATCGTGCCGTCTTCGCCGACGCGCCCGTGCAGCGCGTTGAAGGCGACGTCCGGCCTTAGACCCGCGAGCGTGGCGGCGATGTCACGGTCGACGTCGATTCGGGTCACGCGATAGCCGCGCGCCTCCAGCGCGTCGGCGCAGCCGCGTCCCGAATTCAGCGAAACCGGCCGTTCCGCCGACCAGCCGCCCATTAACACCGCAACGTGCTTCATACCGCCGAGACCCGCCCCGCGCCGCCGCCGCGGCCGTTAAATTAGAATTAAGGTGCGGGCGTTAATGTGGTCTTAACCCTGGGGACGCCCCGCGCGGATTTTTGGCCTCCCCAACGGCCAATTCGGTCAAGTTGGAAATCCCACAGACCGGAAATGGCTTGCCAAGCGCCGCCTGGGCGCCTATGAACGTGGCGTTTCGCATCTGGGTCGCTCCTGCATCCTCAGCCCCTCATGCGTCCGGATTGTGTCCGCTAGGGCGCGTCGGGTCGGCGGCGGGAGGGAAACAGCGCGTGGATGTTTCCACGCCTCTTCGCCGTCTTCTTTGCGTTTACGCGCCAGCGTTACGCATCGAGTTCGCGGACGAACGCGTGAAATCGTCGAGCGGGACGGAAGTCCGGCGCTCGCGAACATGCGAAACAAAGGCGCTTGAGATGGCGCCCCTCGAATGGCGACGAGGTTCTGTCCGCCAAGTTTCAGGGTCGCAATGCCGGGGTCGCCGCAGATCGTTCGTTACGCCGCGTGCGCAGGCACGCGGACGAACGCGCGCCGCTTCCGATCGTCGGTCAAGAGTTCGCGGCGCCGGCGCATATCCGCCGCCGCTCGGGTTTTCACCCAAATTTCCACCTTCGGCGCGCCGCGCCGGGACTTCGTCCGCCCATTCCGAGCGGGCGAGGCCGCCCCAGCGCGCCTCATGAGAGTTACACATGTCCAACAAGATGATTATCGACGCGTCCCATCCGGAAGAAACCCGGGTGGTCGTTCTCAGAGGTAGCCGGGTCGAGGAGTTCGATTTCGAGTCCGCCAGCAAGAAGCCGCTTCGGGGCAATATCTATCTGGCGAAAGTGACGCGCGTGGAGCCCTCGCTTCAGGCCGCGTTCGTCGATTACGGCGGCAATCGCCACGGATTCCTCGCCTTCTCGGAAATCCATCCCGATTATTACCAAATCCCAGTTGCCGATCGTCAGGCGCTGCTCGAAGAAGAGGCGCGCTCCCACCGCGAGGAGGACGACGAACCCGCCGGCGAACGCCGCAGTCGTCGCCATCAGCGCCGCGAACGTTCACCCGAAGCCGAGATGCGCGCGAGCGAGGGCGAAAGCGTCTCTCAGGCCGCGCCGTCCGACGAGCCTCCGCATGTCGATGAGATCGCCGAGTTCGCGCCCGGCGACGATGCGACAGCCGAAACGGTCGCCGCCGAAGCCGGCGAATTCGCGCCGCGCGGCGAAGAGACGCTTACGCCAGCCGAAGCCGAGCCGACCGAGGCCCTGGCCCACGAGCCCGAAGCCACGGCAAGCGAATCGATAGAACGCCCCTCGGGCGAAGACGAGAGCCGCGAGCCCGCCGAGCGCGCGAACGTTTCGCGCCCTGCCGAAGTCGAAGAGAGCGCCGAAATCGTCCTCGCGCACGACGGCGAGCCCGCACATGAGGATGACGACGAGCATGAAGTGACGACGCTCGGCGGCGCCGGCTCCGAGGAAGCCGCGATGCGCGCCCCGCGCCCGCGCGGCGAAGACGAGGGCGAGCCGGTCGAGGTGATCGGCGGCGACGCGATGGACGAAACGCCGCGCCGCGCCCCGCGCCTGCGCCGTCACTACAAGATCCAGGAAGTGATCAAGCGCCGCCAGGTGCTGCTGGTGCAGGTCGTCAAGGAAGAGCGGGGCAACAAGGGCGCCGCGCTGACGACCTATCTCTCGCTCGCCGGCCGCTATTCCGTGCTGATGCCCAACACCGCTCGCGGCGGCGGCATTTCGCGCAAAATCACCAATTCGCAGGATCGCAGCCGCCTGAAGTCGATCGCCGAGGAGCTCGAGGTTCCCGAAGGCATGGGCGTCATCCTGCGAACCGCCGGCGCCTCGCGCACCAAGCCCGAGGTCAAGCGCGACTTCGAATATCTGTTGCGCATGTGGGAGACGGTGCGCGAGACGACGCTCGCTTCCAGTGCGCCGACGCTCGTCTACGAGGAAGGCTCGCTCATCAAGCGCGCGATCCGCGACCTCTACTCCAAGGAGGTCGAAGAAATCGTCGTCGCCGGCGAAGCGGGCTATCGCGAGGCCAAGGCGTTCATGCGCCTGCTGATGCCCAATCACGCCAAGGCGGTGGTCCCCTACCGCGAGTCGCAGCCGGTGTTCGCCAAAGCGGGCGTCGAGGCGCAGCTCGACGCGATGTTCTCCAATCAGGTGACTTTGAAGTCGGGCGGCTACATCGTTATCAACCAGACCGAGGCGCTGGTCGCCATCGATGTCAACTCGGGCCGCTCGACGCGCGAGCACAACATCGAAGACACCGCGGTTCGCACCAATCTGGAGGCGGCGGACGAGGTGGCGCGTCAGTTGCGCCTGCGCGATCTGGCGGGCCTCATCGTCGTCGACTTCATCGACATGGAAGAATCGCGCAACAATCGCGCCGTAGAGCGGCGGATGAAAGATGCGCTGAAGAACGACCGCGCCCGCATCCAGGTCGGCCGCATTTCGCATTTCGGCTTACTGGAAATGTCGCGCCAACGCATCCGCACCGGGGTGCTCGAAGGCTCGACCGTCGTTTGCCAGCATTGCCTGGGCGCCGGCGTCGTCCGCTCGACCTCCTCGGTCGCGCTGCATGTGCTGCGCGTACTCGAAGACGCGCTGATCAAGAGCGCGACCCATGACATGACGGTGCGCGCGCGCACGGCGGTCGCGCTCTATATTCTCAATCAGAAGCGCGCCCATCTGCGCGATCTCGAGCGCCGCTTCGGCGTCGCGATCCTGGTCGAGGCCGACGATTCGTTGACCGGCTCCAGCTATCATGCGCTCGAACGCGGCGAACCGGCGACAGGGGTCAAGGCGCCCGAATCCGAGCTCGAGCACCGTCCCGCGGGCTACGGCGCGCCGGAGCCCGAGGACGAGGATTTCGTCGTCGAGGAGACGCCCGAGGCGGAAGAGGAATTCGAGGCGGCCGAGGGCGAAGCCGGCGTGGACGAGGACGAAAACGACCGCGCGCGCGACGAGAGCGAAGGGAGCAGCGACGATTCCGAGCGCGGCCATCGCCGTCGCCGCCGCCGCCGCCGCCGTGGCGGCGAACGTCTGTCGGGTGAAAGCATCGCCGCCGACGCGCCGCAACCGACCGACGATGGGCTTGCGGCGGTCGCCGAAATCGGCGGCGATTTCGCCAAGCCGGTGGTCGTCGAGGGCGAGGAGGGCGAACGTGCGAACGGCTCGCGCCGACGCTCGCGCAGGGGCCGCGGACGCGGGCGCGAGCGTTTCGCGCCGCGCGAGGCCGGCTCGGCCGAGGCCGGCGAGCCGCAGGGCGGCGAATTCGCGCCCGAAGCTTCGGCATTCGATCCCGAATCGCAAGCGACGCCCCCCGTCGCTGAGGGCGCGGCGTTCGAGCAGCCGGAATTGCCTTGGACGCTGCCTCCGGCGCCGGTCGCCGAAACGCCCGTCGCCGCGCCGGCGCCTCGCGAAGTCGAACCCGCGCCCGCCGTCGAACCGGCGACGCCAGCCGCTGAACCGGAGCCGTCGGCGCCCGACGATCCCGCGCGTCCGCGCCGTTCCGGCTGGTGGCAGCGCGCCCGCGCGACGCTGGTCGGGGAATAAGCG
>JBBIIT010000063.1:0-16568 GCA_037446355.1 Beijerinckiaceae bacterium
GGCGGCCTCGGCACGATGGGCTACGGCCTGCCGGCGGCGATCGGCGCGCAACTCGCGCACCCGAAATCGCTCGTCGTCGACATCGCCGGCGAAGCCTCGATCCTAATGAACATTCAGGAGCTTTCGACGGCGGTGCAGTACCGGTTGCCGGTCAAGGTGTTCATCCTCAACAATCAATACATGGGCATGGTGCGCCAGTGGCAGGAGCTGCTGCACGGCTCGCGCTACTCGGAAAGCTACACCGATTCGCTGCCCGATTTCGTCAAGCTCGCCGAAGCCTATGGCGGTCACGGCATTCGCTGCTCGGACCCCGCGAAGCTCGACGACGCGATCATGGAGATGATCGACACGCCGAAGCTCGTCATCTTCGATTGCGTCGTCGATCAGAAGGAAAACTGCTTCCCGATGATTCCTTCGGGCAAGGCGCATAACGACATGATTCTCGCTGAACTCGAGGACGACGCCGGCGTCGAGATCGGCAACGTGATCGACGACAAAGGCAAGATGCTCGTCTGAGTCGGAAGGGGCTGAAACGATGTTCACGCTCGCGCGTTTGCGCGCCGCGCAGGAGGTTTTGCGCGGCGCGTTGCAGCCGACGCCGGCGCTCGGCTGGCCCCTGCTCGCGCGGCGCTTAGGGGCCGAGGTCGTCGTCAAGCACGAGAACCACAATCCGACCGGCGCCTTCAAGGTGCGCGGCGGCCTCACTTATTTTGATGCGCTGCGGCGGCGCGCGCCCGACGCCCGCGGCGTCATTTCGGCGACGCGCGGCAATCACGGCCAGAGCCTCGCTTTCGCGGCGCGCCGCGCCGGCCTCATCGCGACGATCTACGTTCCGCGCGGCAATTCGATGGAAAAGAACGCGGCGATGCGGGCCCAGGGCGCCGAGGTCGTGGAATTCGGCGAGGATTTCCAGGCCGCGCGCGAGGAGGCGATCCGCGTCGGCGCCGGCTCGGGGCTCGACCTCGTGCCCTCGTTCCACCGCGACCTGGTCGTGGGCGTGGCGACCTATGGCGTCGAACTCCTGGAGACGCATCCCGATCTCGACGTGCTGTACGTACCGATCGGGCAGGGCTCAGGCATTTGTGGTTGCATCGCCGCGCGCGACGCGCTCGGGCGAAAGACCGAGATCGTCGGCGTTCAGGCCGAAGGCGCGCCCGCTTATGCGCTGTCGTTCAAGTCCGGGCGCGCCGTTTCGACGGCGCAAGCCGAGACGAACGCTGACGGCATGGCGACGCGCATTCCCGACGCCGAAGCGCTCGACGTCATCATGAAGGGCGCCGCGCGCGTCGTGCTGGTCAGCGACGACGAAATCGCCGACGCGGTGCGGGCCTACTGGACGGATACGCACAATCTTGCCGAAGGCGCGGGCGCCGCGCCGCTCGCCGCCGCGCTGAAAGAAAAAAGCCGCCTTTCCGGCCGCAAGACCGGCCTCGTCCTTTCCGGCGGCAATATCGATTTCGACCTGTTCCAGTCATGGATCGCGGCGCCGCTCGCGCCCATAGCAATCAAAGAGGAATCGAAATGAGCAAAGCGCCCGCCTATCCGCCCTCACCCTATTCGTCGCCGCTCGGCAAGGCCAACCCGGAGAGCCATACGCTTTCGGTGCTGGTCGATAACGAGCCGGGCGTGCTCGCGCGCGTCGTCGGCCTGTTCTCCGCGCGCTCGTTCAACATCGAAAGCCTCACCGTCGCCGAGGTCGCGCACGAGACGCATCTTTCGCGCATCACCATCGTCACCTCGGGCACGCCCGAGGTGATCGAGCAGGTGCGCCACCAGTTGGAGCGGCTGGTGCCGGTCCACTCCGTCACCGACCTCACTCTGTCGGTGCGCGCGATCGAGCGCGAATTGGCGATGGTGAAAGTGCGCGGCAAGGGCGACAACAGGGTCGAGGCGCTGCAACTGGCCGAGGCGTTCCGCGCCAAGGTGATCGATGCGACGACGGAGAGCTTCATCTTCGAGCTGACCGGCGCCCCGCGCAAGATCGACGATTTCGTCGCGCTGATGCTGCCGATCGGCCTGGTCGAGGTTTCGCGCACCGGCATCGCGGCGATCTCGCGCGGACCGGAGCCGATCTGAAGCGCCGTCATGCCCTTTTTCGCGGGGGCCACTGACAAATCGCGCTTCTAGGCGCGCGGACGCCCGGCTAGGTCTGGCTATGAGGTCCAGACTCCGCCACGAACGTCCATGAGCGCCATCGATAACGAAACCTTCGATTACGTCGTCGTCGGCGCCGGCTCGGCGGGCTGCGTCCTCGCCGACCGGCTCACCGAGGACGGGAAGTCCTCGGCGCTCGTCGTGGAATTCGGCGGCTCCGACCGCTCCGTGTTCATCCAGATGCCGGCCGCGCTGTCGATCCCGATGAACATGAAGAAATACAACTGGGGCTTCGAAAGCGAGCCCGAGGCGAACCTGAATGGGCGGCGAATCGGCTGCCCGCGCGGCAAGGCGCTCGGCGGTTCGTCCTCGATCAACGGCCTCGTCTATGTGCGCGGCCATCCGCTCGATTTCGACCGCTGGGAGGAGGAAGGCGCGCGCGGTTGGGCCTATCGCGACATCCTGCCCTATTTCCGGCGAGCGGAAACCTGGCGCGAGGGGGCAGATCCCTATCGCGGCGCCGACGGGCCGCTGGCGACCCGGCGCGGGACGCGTCGCAACCCGCTCTACGACGCCTTCATCGAGGCGGGCCGGCAGGCGGGCTATTCTGTCAGCGGCGACCTCAACGGCGAATATCCCGAGGGTTTCGGCCGGTTCGACATGACGGTGAAGAACGGCGTGCGCTGGTCGGCGGCCAACGCCTATCTCCGACCCGCGATGAAGCGCGCGAACCTTCGCGTCGTCACCCACGCGCGCGTCACCCGCGTGCTATTCGAGGGGCGGCGCGCCGTCGGCGTCGCTTACGAACACGGCGGCCGAAGCTGGACGGCGCGGGTCAACCGGGAGGTGATCCTCAGCGGCGGCGCGATCAATTCGCCGCAATTGCTGAAACTCTCCGGCGTTGGCCCGGCGGCGGAGCTAGCCGCGCTCGGAATTCCGGTCGTCCGCGATTTGCCGGGGGTCGGCGAGAATTTGCAGGACCATCTCGAATTCTATTTCCAGGTCGCCTCGAAGCAGCCGATCACGCTCTACGGAAAGACCGGGCTCTTCTCACGCGCCATGGTCGGCCTCAACTGGCTGATGCGCGATCACGGCGACGGCGCGACCAACCATTTCGAGGCGGGCGGTTTCATCCGCTCGCGCGCCGGCGTGCGCCACCCCGATATCCAGTATCATTTCCTCCCGATGGCGGTGAGCTATGACGGTTCGTCCCTGGCGACCGAGCACGGTTTCCAGGCGCATGTCGGGCCGCTGCGCTCGAAAAGCCGGGGCTCGGTGACGCTGAAATCGCCCGATCCTCGCGAGGCGCCGCGCATCCGCTTCAATTACATGAGCGATCCGGACGACTGGGCGGAAATGCGCGCCTGCGTGCGGCTGACGCGCGAAGTGTTCGCGCAGGCGGCTTTCGACCCCTACCGTGGGCGCGAAATCCAACCCGGCAAAGATTGCGTCGGCGACGAGGCGATCGACGAATTCATCCGCGACAAGGTCGAAAGCGCCTATCATCCATGCGGCGCCTGCAAGATGGGCGCGCCCGACGATCCCAAGGCGGTGGTCGATCCGCAGGCGCGAGTCATCGGCGTCGAAGGACTGCGCGTCGTCGATTCTTCGATCATGCCCTCGGTGACTTCGGGCAATCTCAACGCGCCGACGATCATGATCGGCGAGAAAGCCGCCGATATGATCCTGGGCCGCGCCCCGCTCGCCGCCTCCAACGCCCCGTTCCACGGCGCCGACAACTGGCGCGAGGCGCAGAGGTGATAGGCCGCGATCGACGATCGCGGCGGCATGTGAGGGCAACGGATTTTCAGGTTTCAATTTTCCCGCCCCCTGCGGCAAGTTCGGATTGGACCGCCAGAAGGAACCGGATCATGTCGACATCGCCCGCCGCCGCCGCTCCCGCGCCCGAACCGCGTCGGGGCCGCGAAGCCCGCCGGGCGGCGCGCGCGCATCGCGGCGTCGCCTCGATCCCCTATATTACGCGGGCGATTCCGACGACCGAGATCTTGAGCGAGGAGGGTCTCGACCTCATCGCACGCAACGCCGATACGCTGCTCGAAGAGGTCGGAATCGAATTTCGCGACTATCCGAGCGCGCTGCTGCGCCTGAAAGCGGCGGGCTGTGACGTCAAGGGCGAGCGTGTGCGCTTTCCGCGCGGTCTTGCGCGCCAACTCTGCGCGAGCGCGCCTTCGACCTATACGCAGCACGCGCGCAACCCTGAGCGCAGCGTTGAGATCGGCGGCAAGGCGACCGTGTTCGCGCCCAATTACGGCTCGCCGTTCGTACACGATCTCGACAAGGGCCGTCGCTACGGAACGATCGAGGATTTCCGCAATTTCGTGAAGCTCGCCTATGCGACGCCGTTCATCCATCATTCCGGCGGCACGGTCTGCGAGCCGGTCGATCTGCCGGTCAACAAGCGCCATCTGGAAATGGTCTATTCGCACATGCGCTATTCCGACAAGCCGTTCATGGGTTCGGTGACGAGCCCGGAGCGCGCCGCGGACACCGTGGCGATGTGCGAAATCCTGTTCGGCAAGGAATTCGTCGCCGGACACACGGTTTGCACAAGCCTCATCAACGCCAATTCGCCGCTGGTCTGGGACGCGACCATGCTCGGCGCCGCCGAGACCTACGCTCGCGCCAATCAGGCCTGCATCGTCACGCCGTTCATCCTCTCGGGCGCGATGAGCCCGGTCACGGTCGCCGGCACGCTGACGCAAGTGCTCGCCGAGGTGATGGCGGGGACTTCGTTCCTGCAACTTGTGCGCCCGGGCGCGCCGGTCATTTTCGGCACGTTCGTCTCGACGCTCTCCATGCAATCGGGCGCGCCGACTTTCGGCACGCCGGAAGCGGCGCTGGCGATCTACGGCGCCGGCCAACTCGCGCGCCGCATGAAGATGCCGTTCCGCACCGGTGGTTCGCTCTGCGCCTCGAAGATCCCCGACGCGCAAGCCGCCTACGAGAGCGCGCAGACGCTGCTGCCGACGATGTTCGGCGGCGCCAATTTCGTGCTGCATGCGGCGGGCTGGATGGAGGGCGGGCTCTCCGCGTCCTACGAGAAGTTCGTGATGGATTTCGATCAACTCGGCGCGATGCATGTGCTCGCCAAAGGCGTCGATCTCTCCGAGAACGGGCAGGCGATGGAGGCGTTCCATCAGGTCGAGCCCGGCGGGCATTTCCTCGGTTGCGCTCACACCCAGGCCAATTTCGAATCCGCCTTCTATCGCTCCAACATCGCCGACAACAATTCGGTCGAGCAATGGATGGAGGAAGGCAAGAAGGACGCGGCGACGCGCGCCAACGCGGTCTGGAAGAAGATGCTGGCCGAATATGAGGCGCCGGCGATCGACCCGGGAATCGACGAGGCCTTGCGTGAATTCATCGAGGCCAAGAAGGCCGCGACGCCGGATGCGAATTACTGAGACTCTTCTCCCGCATTGGGCGTCCGAAAGGACGCCCGTTTTTCGACGGGCCAAGGCGGGCGAAGGGTCTTTTGGGGGGGACACATGAGAACGCAAGCTCGGGCGGTTGTGATTGGCGGCGGCGTCGTGGGCGTCTCCACGCTCTATCATCTGGCGAAGAAGGGCTGGTCCGACAGCGTCCTGATCGAGCGCAAGGAGCTGACCTCGGGCTCGACCTGGCACGCGGCCGGACTGCTGCCGCTGTTCAACCTGTCCTATTCGGTCGGCCAGTTGCACAAATATTCGGTCGGTCTCTACAAGACCCTGCAAGCCGAGACCGGCCTCGACGTCGGCTTCCGGCAGGTCTCCAACGTCCGCCTCGCGCGCACGCGCGACCGCTGGGACGAATACCACTATTACGCCGGCGTCGCCGCCACCATCGGCGGCATTGACGTGAAATTCCTGACGCCGCGCGAGATCAAGGAAGTCTGGCCGCTGTGCGAGACCGAGGGCCTGATCGGCGCGATCCAGCATCCGCAGGATGGCTATATCCAGCCGGCCGATCTCACGCAGGCTTTGGCGCGCGGCGCGCGCGACCACGGCGCCGAGATCAACCGCCACACGACCGTCATCGCCATCGAGCGCTTGCGTTCGGGGGAATGGAAAGTCGTCACCGACAAGGGCGAGATCACGTGCGAGCACGTCATTTCGGCGAGCGGCAATTTCGCGCGCCAGACCGGTCGCATGGTCGGGCTCAACGTACCCGTCATTCCCGTGCAGCACCAATATATCGTCACCGAGGCGCATCCGGCGATCCAGGCGCGCAAGGCGGCGGGACTGCCGGAAATGGGCGTCCTGCGCGAATCCGATTCGTCCTGGTATATGCGTGAGGAGGCGGGCGGCCTGCTGCTCGGCCCGTATGAGGTCGGCGCGCCGGTCTGCTACGTCGACGGCCCGTCCGCCGAGAGCGAATACGAACTTTTCCAGGAAGACCTCGAACGCCTCGGCCCTTACATCGAGACCGCGATAACGCGCGTGCCGGCGTTCGGCGAGGTCGGCGTCAAGAAGGTCTATAACGGCGCCATCGCCTACACGCCCGACGGCTCGCCCATCGTCGGCCCGGCGCCGGGTCTGAGAAATTTCTGGTTGAACGAGGGCCATTCGTTCGGCGTCACGGCCGCCGGCGGCGCCGGCTGGCAACTCGCCGAATGGATCGTCGAGGGCGAGCCGAGCGTCGACATGCTCGGCGTCGATCCGCGCCGCTTCGGCCCCTACGCGCAGCAGGGTTATCTCGTACAAAAGAACGAGGAGGCCTACGCCAAGGTCTTCACCGTGCATTATCCCAACGAGGAGCGCGCGGCCGCACGGCCCCTGCGCCAGACGCCTTGCTACGACCGCATGAAGGCGCTGGGGGCCGTGTTCGGCTCGATCTATGGTTGGGAGCGGCCCAATTTCTTCGCGCCGCCGGACTATCATTTGAGCGAAGCCGATCTCGCCAGGCCCGACGTCTTGCTCAACGAGAATCATCCCGAGGGCGAGCATCCGCGCGAGAAGTGGAGTTTTCGGCGTTCCAACGACTTTGAGTTCATCGGCGCCGAGTGCCGAAACGTGCATGAGAACGTCGGCCTTCAGGATATGTCGGCCTTCGCCAAGTTCGAAGTTTCGGGGCCAGGCGCGGAAGGCTGGCTCGACTCCATCCTCACCAACAAGATCCCCAAAGCCATCGGCCGCGTGTCGCTGACTTATCTTCTCACCAGGCGTGGCGGCGTGCGCGCCGAATATACGCTGACGCGCACCGGCGCCGAACGTTTCTATCTCGTCTCGGCGGGCGCGTTGGAGACCCATGATCACGACGCGCTTATGAAGCTCGCGCCGACAGACGGAAGCGTGCGCATCGACAAGGTGACGACGCAATATGGCGTGCTCGTGCTCGCCGGCCCGCGCTCGCGCGAAGTGCTCGCCGCGGTCGCCGACGTCGACGCCTCCAACACGGCGTTCCCGTGGCTCACCGCCAAGCCGATGTCGATCGGCGCGGCCGGTTGTCTGGCGCTGCGCGTCAATTTCGTCGGCGAACTCGGCTATGAGTTCCATCATCCTATCGAGATGCAGAACTATATCTTTGACAAGCTGATGGCGGCCGGCGCCAAATTCGCCATCAAGCCGTTCGGTATCCGCGCGATGGATTCGTTGAGATTGGAGAAATCCTACAAGCTGGTCGGGCGCGAACTCTCCATTGAATACGCCGCGTTCGAATCCGAACTCGCGCGTTTCGTCGATCTGAAGAAAGAGTTCCTGGGCAAGGAAGCGCTGCTGGCGTGGCGGGCCAAGGGGCTCGCCAACAAGCTGGTGACGCTGGAAGTGTTCGACGTCTCCGACGCGGACGCGCGCGGCTCCGAGCCGGTGACGAAAAACGGCGTCGCCGTGGGCCGCACCACCTCGGGCGGCTTTGGCTGGCGCACCGGCAAATCGCTCGCGCTGGCGATGGTGAAGCCGGAACTGGCGGGCTTTGGGACCGAGCTTTCGGTGCGCGTGCTCGGCGAGATCAAGCGCGCGGTGGTCATCGGGGAAAGCCCGTTCGATCCTTCCAACGCGACCCTTCGAGGCTGAAACGGGGCGCCGAGCGGCGAGAGGGCGGTCGACATTTGATCCGCCCCCGGCGACCCGCTAGAAGGGCGCGCGCCATTCCGCCGGAGCGAACATGACCGAGCCGCCCAAAGCCAGCCCGCAGGAACAGTCCGAAATCCTGATGCAGGCGCTGCCGCATATGCTGCGTTACGACGATGCGACCATCGTCGTGAAATACGGCGGGCACGCGATGGGCGACGAGGCCAAGGAGCGCGATTTCGCGCGCGACATGGTTCTGCTCGAGCAGTCTGGGGTCAATCCGGTCGTCGTGCACGGCGGCGGGCCGCAGATCGGCGCGATGCTTGCAAAACTCGGCATCCAGTCGCGCTTTTCCGGCGGCCTGCGCGTCACCGACAAGGCGACGGTCGAGATCGTCGAGATGGTGCTCGCCGGCTCGATCAACAAGAACCTCGTCGGCGCCATCAACGCGCAGGGCGGGCGCGCGGTCGGCCTGTGCGGCAAGGACGGCAACATGGTGATGGCGCGCAAGGTCTCGCGCGCACCCTCGCCGGGCGGCGACGCCGAGGATTTCGTCGATCTCGGCTTCGTCGGCGAACCCGACAAGATCGACATGACCGTGCTGGAACAGATATTGGGGCGCGAATTGATCCCGGTGCTCGCGCCGATCGCGGCGGGCGCCGACGGGCAGACCTACAACGTCAACGCCGACACCTTCGCCGGCGCGGTCGCGGGCGCGCTGAAGGCCAAGCGGCTGTTGTTCCTGACCGACGTGCCGGGCGTGCTCGACAAGGACAAGAACCTCATCAAGCATCTCAAGGTCGATGACATCCGCGGCCTCATCGCCGACGGCACGATCACCGGCGGCATGATTCCGAAGGTCGAGACGTGCATCTACGCGGTCGAGCGCGGCGTCGAGGGCGTCGTCATTCTCGACGGTCAGATCCCGCACGCGGTGCTGATCGAACTCCTCACCGACCACGGCGCGGGAACGCTGATCACGCGCTGATCGGGCGCCACGAAAGGAAAGGGCGAATGCGCGTTCTGGCGATCGACACGTCCTGCGGCGCCTCGTCGGTCGCGGTCTGCGAATCCGGCCGGCGCGAGCCTCTCGCCGAGGAAAGCGCGGTCATGGCGCGGGGCCACGCGGAGGCGCTGGCGCCTATGGCCGAACGGGTGATGGCCAGAATCGAGGGCGGGTTCGCCTCGATCGATCGCGTCGCCGTCTGCGTCGGGCCGGGCTCGTTCACCGGCATCCGCGTCGGCCTGGCGATGGCGCGCGCGATCGCGCTGACGTTGGAGAAGCCGGTCGTCGGCGTGCCGACGCTCGCCGCCTTCGCCGGCGCGCTGCTGCGCGATCCCAAGCCCGGCGTCATCGCGGCCGTGATCGACGCCAAGCATGGGTCCGTCTATTTCCAATTGTTCGAGGCCTCGGGGCGGCAAATCCTGACCCCGCGCGTCGTATCCTTGCGCGACGCCGTGCGCGCCATCGGCGGCGGACCGACGCGCCTGACTGGCGACGCCGCGGCGCTCGTCGCCGAGGAGGCCGCGCGCGCCGGCGTCGAATTCGACGCCTCGCAAGCGGCGGCGTTTCCCGATATCGCCGCGGTCGCGCAACTCGGCCTCGCCGCGGATCCCGAGGCCTGGCCGGCGACGCCGCTCTATGTGAAGGCGCCGGACGCGCAGCCCTCCGGCGGCGGCGCGATCGCGCGCGTCGCGGGCTGATGCGTTTCTTCCGACGGAGGCCCTCGCCCTCGGCGGTGCGGCTCTTGCGAGCCGATCAGGCGGAAGCTTGCGCGCGCATTCACGCCTCCGGCTTCGCGCACCCCTGGCCGGCGGGCGAAATCGCGGCGCTGCTGTCGAGCCCGTCTTGCATCGGTTCGGCAGCGCTCGATCCCGCGGGCGGAGCGCTGCGCGGCTTCGCGCTTTCGCGCGTCGCCGCGGAGGAAGCCGAGGTGCTGACGATCGCGGTCGCGCCTTCGCAGCGCCGGCGCGGCGTCGGCGCCGAATTGTTGCGCGAGCATCTCGCGCGCGTCGCGCTCGCGGGCGCCAAGACGATCTTTCTGGAGGTCGACGCCCAGAACGCCGCCGCCCTCTCGCTCTACGCGCGTTTCGGCTTCGTCAAGGTCGGCGAGCGGGCAGGCTATTATCGCCGTCCCGACGGCAAGGCCGTCGCGGCGCTGGTGATGCGGCGGGAACTCGCTTGAAGGCGCGGGGTGCGCCATGAGCCTAGCGCGCGTGTTCGCCGGCCTGTCGCTGCTTGGGCTCTATCTTGCGATCCTCGGGCCGCTGCGGCGTTTCGCGCAGAGCCGGGGCTGGCGCACGGGGCGCGGGGCGTCGGTCGGCTTCCATAGGCTCTTGTGCGCAGCATTGAACGTGCGCGTCCGCCAACACGGCGAGCCCGCGCCAAATGCGCGCCGCCTCATCGTCGCCAATCATGTTTCCTGGCTCGACATTCCCGTGATGGGTTCGCGGGAGCCGATGACGTTTCTGGCCAAGAAGGAAGTTGGCGGGCCGTTCCTCGGCCGCCAGATCGTGCGGCTGCAGGGCGTCGTTTTCGTCGATCGCGCGCGAAGGCGGCTGATTCCGCAAGTCAATGCGGATATGGCGGCGGCGATGCGGCGCGGCGAGCCGACCGTCCTCTATGCGGAGGCGACGACCGGGGACGGCAATCGGCTGTTGAAATTCCGCTCCTCGCATTTCGAGGCCGTCAGGCAGGCGCAGGCGGGCGAGGCCGTCCAGACGATCGTTCAACCAGTCTTTCTGAACTATACCCGCATCGCCGGTCTGCCCGCGACACGGCGCACGCGCCCGCTCGTCGCCTGGTACGGCGACATGGCGTTTTGGCCGCATCTGTGGGATTTTCTCCACTGTGGCGGCGTCGATTGCACGGTCGTCTATGGCGAACCGATCCAGGTCGGCGCGGGCGACGCCCGAAAAGCGCTTGCACGCCGCGCCGAAAGCGCGGTTCGGGGGCTTGCCGGAGCGGCGCGCGCGAGTTCGCACGCCGCTATTCCTGCCGGGCCGGAAAAGCGGTAATAGAGGGGCTAGTCTCCGAGGAGCCCTCTTTTTGTCCAAGCACGTTGCGCCCGCGCAAGCGGCGAAGGATGCGTCGGCGCCCGCCGAAGCGCCGGCCCTCAAAGTGTTCGTCAAGTCATTCGGCTGCCAGATGAACGTTTACGATTCGCAGCGCATGGCCGACGTGGCCGGGCGTGAGGGTTTTCGTGAGACCGACGACATCGCCGAAGCGGACCTCGTCGTGCTCAACACCTGCCATATCCGCGAGCGCGCCTCGGAAAAAATCTATTCCGAACTCGGCAAGATTCGCGAACTGAAGGAAGTGCGGGCGGCCCGCGGACGCGAGACGATGCTGGTCGTCGCCGGATGCGTCGCCCAGGCCGAGGGGCGCGAGATTCTGCGCCGCCAGGGCGCCGTCGATCTCGTCGTCGGCCCCCAGAACTATCACCGACTGCCCGATTTGCTGCGCGCCGCACGCGCCCGGCCGGGCGTGGTCGATACGGAGTTTCCGCTCGAGGACAAGTTCGATCATCTACCTGCGCCGACCCCCGAAGCGGTGCGCGCGCGCGGCGTCAGCGCCTTCGTCACGGTGCAAGAAGGTTGCGACAAGTTCTGTTCGTTCTGCGTCGTGCCCTATACGCGCGGATCGGAAGTCTCGCGCCCGCTCGCCAAGGTCGTGGCCGAGATTGCGGATCTGACGCGCGGCGGGGCGCGCGAGATCACGCTGATCGGCCAGAACGTCAACGCCTATCATGGCGAGGGCCTGAGCGGCGCGCGCGCAGATCTTGCCGAACTGCTCGCGGCGGCGGCGCGGGTTCCCAGGGTGCTGCGCCTGCGTTATTCGACCTCGCATCCCAGCGACATGAACGACAGCCTGATCCGCGCGCACGCTGAGAACGCGACGCTCGCGCCTTATCTGCATTTGCCGGTGCAATCGGGCTCGGATCGGATTCTCGCCGCCATGAATCGCCGCCATTCCGCGCGCGACTATCTCGACGTTGTCGCGCGCGTGCGTGCGGCGCGGCCTGACATAGCCTTTTCGTCGGATTTCATTGTCGGCTTTCCCGGCGAGAGCGACGTGGATTTTCGCGCCACGCTCGATCTCGTGCGCGAAGTCGGTTTCGCCTCGGCCTTCGCGTTCAAATATTCGGCGCGGCCCGGCACGCCCGCCGCCGAAATGGAGCAGGTCGCGCCGGAATTGCGCGTCGAACGCCTGGCCATCCTGCAGGAACTCCTGGAGGCTCAGCGTCAGGCGTTCAACGCCGCCACGGTCGGAAAACGATTTGAGGTGATTTTCGACAAGCCGGGTCGTCATAAGGGTCAACTTATCGGCCGTTCGCCCTATATGCAGTCCGTGCATGCCGAGGTCGAGGCTTCGCGGATGGGCGAACTCGTCGAGGTCGAGATAACAGGCTTGAAACCGAATTCGCTGACCGGGCGCGTGACTTCCGTCCCCGAGCGATGAGATCGAGGCCGAAACGGAGACCGACAATTTGAAAGCTAACGACCCGAACGTCCTCGACTCCGGCCTAGCGCGCCTTCCCGCCACCGCCAAACGCGAGGACAAGCGTGAGGCGGCGCCGAACGAGATCGCGCTCGCATTCGACGATAACAGTCTGGCCTCCATCGTTTTCGGCCATTACGATCAGAACATCGCTTTGATCGAGCGTCGCCTCGGCGTCGTCGCCAACGCCAACGGCAATCAAATCATCATTCGCGGACCGCGCGAGGCCAGCGAGCAGGCGCGCCGCGTATTCGAAACGCTTTATGCGCGCGCCAAGCTTGGCCAGCACGCGAGCGAGGGCGACGTTGAGGGCGCGATCGAGGAAACCTCCTATCAGGGCTCGCTGTTTCCCGGCGAAATCGACGCGCCGGGCGAAGCTTTCGGCCATTTCAAGACCCGTCGTCGCGGTCTTGTTCGCGCGCGCAACCTGGCTCAAGACAAATATCTCGCGGCGCTGCGCAACCACGAATTGGTGTTCGCCGAGGGGCCGGCGGGCACCGGCAAGACCTGGCTCGCGGTCGGCCACGCGGTTTTTCTGCTCGAGCAAGGGATCGTGGAGCGCCTCGTGCTGTCGCGTCCCGCGGTGGAGGCGGGCGAGCGGCTCGGCTTCCTGCCCGGCGACATGAAAGACAAGGTCGATCCGTATCTGCGGCCCATCTACGACGCGCTTTACGACTTCATGGAGGGGCGCGTCGTCGAGCGCGGCCTGCAAACCGGCATGATCGAGATCGCTCCGCTCGCCTTCATGCGCGGGCGCACGCTGTCGAAGGCGGCGATCCTGCTCGACGAGGCGCAGAACGCCACCGCGATGCAGATGAAGATGTTCCTCACCCGCCTCGGCGAGGGCTCGCGCATGATGGTCAACGGCGATCCGACGCAGACCGACCTCGCGCCTGGTCAGACCTCCGGCCTCAGCGAGGCGATCGAGCTGCTGAGCGGGATGGAGCGCATCGGTCATGTGCGCTTCCGTCATGGCGACGTGGTGCGTCACGATCTCGTGCGCCAGATCGTAGAGGCCTACGAGGGCGCCAAGGCGCGCGTGATCGCGCCGGCGAGGGCGGGCGGCGCGCGATGAGCGTCAGGGTCGAATTCGTCGAGGGCTCCAAACTCTGGCGCGGCGCCTTGCCCGCGCGCACGCTGGCCAGGCAGGCGGTCGCGGCGGCGGCGCTCGAAAGCGGCGTCCAGTTGCGGCGCGGCGCGCAGATGTGCGTGCATCTGATCGACGACGAGGCGATCCGCGCGCTCAACGCCGAGTGGCGCAAGATGGACGCGCCGACCAACGTGCTCTCCTTTCCCGCCGTTCCCTCCGAACAACTCGGCCAAGCGCGGCTGCTCGGCGATGTGCTGATCGCATTCGAGACCGTTGCGCGCGAGGCGGCGGACGAGGGCAAGACGCTTTCCGACCACTTCCGCCATCTCGTCGCGCATGGGTTTTTGCATCTTCTCGGTTTCGATCACGTCGAGGAAGCCGAGGCTGAAGCTATGGAGGCGCTCGAGACGCGCGCGCTTGAGCGCCTCGGAGTCGCCGATCCCTATCGCGAGCGCGAGCCGGCGGAGACGGACCGATGAGCGAAGCGGACCGCGACGAACGAGCGCCCGACAAAGCGCAAGCGCCCCAGGGCGGCCTGTTCGAGCGCTTGCGCAGCCTGCTCGGCATCGGCCCGGGCTCGGTGCGCGACGACATCGAGGACGCGCTCGACGACGCCGAGACCAATGACGACTTCACGCCGCAGGAACGCAAGATCCTGAAGAACGTGCTTAATCTGCACGAGGTCCGCGTCGCCGACGTCATGGTGCCGCGCGCGGACATCATCGCGCTGCCTAGCGACACGCCGCTCGGCGAGGCGCTGGCTTTGTTTCGCACCGCGGGCCATTCGCGCCTGCCGGTGTTCGGCGAAACGCTCGACGATCCGCAAGGCATGATTCACATTCGCGACTTCGTCGATTTCCTCGCCTCGGAGCCGAAGTTCGGCCTCACTCCGGCGAGCGCGGCCGCCAAGCCCGAGCGTCCCGACGGCGTCGAGGTTGGTATGGGGATGCCGCTCTCAGCGGCGAATATTCTCAGGCCCGTGCTCTATGCGCCGCCGTCGATGCCGGCGTTGGACTTGCTCGTGAAGATGCAGGCCTCGCGCACCCATATGGCGCTGGTGATCGACGAATATGGGGGGACCGACGGTCTCGTTTCGATCGAGGATGTCGTCGAGGCGATCGTCGGCGACATCGAGGACGAGCACGACGAAACCGAGCGCCCGCAAGTGGCGCCGGGCGCGGACGGATCGTACCTGGTCGAGGCGCGCGCCGCGCTCGACGACGTTTCCAAGACGGTTGGTTTCGATTTTTCCAAGATGCCGGAGGCGCAGGACGTCGACACCATCGGCGGACTCATCACCGCCGTCGCCGGCCGCGTGCCGGGACGCGGCGAGATCGTCGCCGGTCCGGAGGCCTATGAATTCGAAGTGATCGACGCCGATCCGCGCCGCGTCAAAAGGCTGAAGATTCACCCGCGCCCCGCCGCGGCGAAGCCTGCCGGAGCGCCAATCGAGGCCAAGAGGTCGCCGCCCGCCGCATGAGCGGCGCTCGCGGCGAGCCCGCGACAATGGCGCATTGACACGCCCCGCCCGCGCCGCCTATGAAGCGCGCCGTGCCCAGGTGGCGGAATTGGTAGACGCACTGGTTTCAGGTACCAGCGGTGCAAGCCGTGAAGGTTCGAGTCCTTTCCTGGGCACCATTCCTCGGCTTTCGGGAATTTCGCCGCGTCGATCAGCGACGGTCGCGCGCGACGCCGTCGCCTGTTGGGCGCCGAAGTCGCGTACCGCCGGCTTTCCCTTCTTTCGTCGCCGCTCTCTGAAGGCGCGGGGGAGCGGCTTTTTCGCCACAGTCTGTTTCAATTGTAACGCCACATCGCGGTTGATATTGCGCTAACGGTCCCCTTCGTTATTCTCCATCGGATATATCGGTTGCCGACCCCGTCGACGCTGCCGAAACAGGGTTGGAGAATCGAAAATGAAAAAGGGGAAATCGCTTTGGCTCGCGGGCGTCGCCGGTCTCGCGTCGATCTCGGCCGCCCGGGCCGCCGACCTGCCGATAGCGAAAAGCCCGCCCGCCGCGCCGCCAATTTTGGCTTTGTGCGCGAGCGTCCAGGATTTCTTCCTGACCTCATGCCCGCTGACCTACGGCGGCGTCACCGTTTACGGAACCGTCGACATCGGCGCGGGCTATCAGACCTGGGGCACGCCGCTGAACCGGGACATCATTTCCGGCGTCGAGGAACTGATTCAGAAGAACAGCAACCGCTCGCAATACACGCTGATCCCGAATGGCCTCAGTCAGTCGAATCTCGGTGTAAAAGTCGCGGAGCCGCTTTTCGGCGATTTCTCGTTCGTAGGCTTGGCGGAGTTCGGCTTCGATCCCTATACGCTTTCGCTCGCCAACGGCCCCGGCTCCAATCACGACAACACCAACATTCCGCTCGCCGCGCAGAGTTCGGTCGGCGATTCCAGCCGCGCCGGGCAGTGGGACAATTCGCAGGGATTTTTCGGGCTGAGCAGCAAGACCTACGGCGCCCTGACCTGGGGGCGTCAGAATTCGCTGACGCTCGACGGCATCGCCGCTTACGACCCGATGGGACTTTCGTACGCTTACTCGGTCCTCGGATACTCCGGCGTGACCGGCGGGTTCGGCGACACCGAGGACGCCCGCTCCAATACCGCGGCCAAATATAAGGTGACGCTCGCGAACGGTTCGTCCGCCCTTCGCTTCGCCGCGCTCGCTCAGACCGGCGCATTCGAACAAGGCAACGGCGCGAACGCGGAATATCAGGCTCAGATCGGCGCCGACTACTATGGCTTCTCGTTCGACGCGATCTACAGCTTCGCCAAGGACGCCGTCAGCATGGGCACGTATAACGGCCTGCCGCCCGCCGGCGTGCCGCTCGGCGCGGTCAAGGTGACGCTTTCCAACGACAG
>JBBIIT010000064.1:0-15983 GCA_037446355.1 Beijerinckiaceae bacterium
ATGAGCAGCGAGGCGATATGGGCGCCGTCGACGTCGGCGTCGGTCATGATGATGATCTTGTCGTAGCGCAGATCCGCGGAGCGGTAATGCGAACCGGCGCCGACCCCGAGCGCCTGGATGAGATCGGAAAGCTGCTGGTTCTGGGCGAGCTTGTCGCGCGTCGCCGAGGCGACGTTCAGTATCTTGCCGCGCAAGGGCAGGATCGCCTGGCTCGCGCGGTCGCGCGCCTGCTTGGCGGATCCGCCCGCGGAATCGCCCTCGACTATAAATAATTCAGATCCTTGCGCCGAAGTGTTCGAGCAATCCGCGAGTTTGCCCGGCAGCCGCAGTTTTCGAACAGCGGTCTTGCGGGCGACGTCTTTCTCGGCGCGACGGCGCAGTCGCTCGTCGGCGCGCTCAAGCGCGAAATCGAGAAGGCGCGCCGCTTGGCTGGGAGCGGCGGCGAGCCAATGGTCGAAGGCGTCGCGCACCGCATTCTCGACGATGCGCGCGGCCTCGGCGGTTTGCAGGCGGCCTTTGTTCTGGCCCTGGAATTCTGGCTCGCGGATAAAAACAGAGATCAGCGCGGCGCAGCCCGACATGACGTCGTCGGTCGTCAGCGCGCTCGCGCGCTTGGATTGGCCGATGCGCTCGGCGTGGTCCTTCAGCGCGCGCAATAGCGCCACACGCAGTCCGGCTTCATGTGTGCCGCCGTCCGGCGTCGGGATGGTGTTGCAATAGGAATGGACGAATCCGTCCTCGACCGTGAGCCAAGTCAGCGCCCACTCGACCGAGCCATGTTTGCCGTCCTTGTCGAACTTGCCGGTGAAAGCCTGATCGACGACGGTTTCCTGCCCCTCGACGTCGGCGGCGAGATAATCCTTAAGGCCGCCGGGGAAGTGGAACACCGCCTCGGTCGGCACCTTTCCAGCCGCGTCGACGAGCGAGGCGGCGCAACGCCAGCGGATTTCGACGCCGCCGAAGATGTAGGCTTTCGAGCGCGTCATCTTGAAGAGGCGCGCCGGGTCGAATTTGGCGCTCGCGCCAAAAATCTGCGGATCGGGCAGGAAGCGCACCTTGGTGCCGCGCCGGTTGGGCGCCTTGCCGACGATTTCGAGTTTCGTGACGGGGTGGCCGCGCTCGAACGCCTGCCGGTAGAGCGTTTGCCCGCGCGCGACCTCGACCTCGGTGCGCTGCGAAAGCGCATTGACGACGGAGACGCCGACACCGTGCAGGCCGCCCGAGGTCTCGTAGGCGCCGCTGTCGAATTTGCCGCCCGCGTGCAGCTTGGTCATGATGATCTCGAGCGCGGATTTGCCCGGGAATTTCGGATGCGGATCGACCGGCATTCCGCGACCGTTGTCCGTGACGGCGAGCCAGTCGCCTTCCTCCAGCGAGACTTCGATGAAGGTCGCATGACCGGCGACCGCTTCGTCCATCGCGTTGTCGATCACCTCGGCGAAAAGGTGATGCATCGCGTTGGAATCGGTGCCGCCGATGTACATGCCGGGGCGCCGACGCACCGGCTCCAACCCTTCGAGCACTTCGATCGAGGCGGCGTTGTAATCGCCCTCGCTCGGCGCGCTCGAACGCGCGGGCGCTTTGCCCTTGGCGGGAGCGGCTTTGCGCGGCGCCGGCGCGCCGCCGAAGAGATCGTCGGTCATAGCGAATATTTCGGTCCGATTCGGTGAGGGGGCAGGTTAGCACGGGCAGGGCCCGAACGAAAAGCGAACGACGGCTTCCGCCATCGCCCAATCCGCCAACGACCGATTTCGCGCGGTTTTTCCCCAATGAAGTGGGTTGTTCGCGGCGCCGCGAGGATTTCTTCGCAATTCTCTTACCTCGGCCGCGCCATTAGCACCGCCACGAGGATTACCGCGCCGCCGCCCATTTGCAGGGGCGTCATCGCTTCGCCCAGCGCCAGCCAAGCGAGCAGCGCGGAGAAGGGCGGCTGCGCGAGGATGACGACGGCGACGAGGCCGACCGGCGCGCGCCCGACCGCGACCGAAGTGAGGCCTTGGCCCATCGCGTGGCTGACGAAGCCGAGCAGCGCTACGACGAGCCAGCCGAGCGGCGACGTGGGGACCATCTTTTCGCCGTGAACCCAGGCGGCGATGGTCAGCGCCAGCGCCGAGACGGCGGCGGACCAAAGCGTCGCGCTGGCGCCGTCGAGACCCGAGCGCACGGATTTGATGAACATGAGGTAGGCGGCATAGGCGGTCGCGGCGAGCAGCGCGAAAGCGTCGCCATAACCGATGCGCGCGGGCGCCATCATGCCAGCCATGATCCACGAGCCGAGGAGCGCGAGGCCGAGCGCCGGCCAAACGCGCGCCGGCGGATGCTCGTGAAAGAACAGCGCGCCGCCGATGACGGTCAGGATCGGAGCGACATTGCCGATGAAGCTGGCGTTGGCGACCTTGGTTCCGGTCAGAGAAATATGAAACGAGCCGACATCGAGCGCGAAAGCGAGGCCGGCGAAAATCAGCGGCAATGCGTATCGACCCGCGTTATGCGGCGCATCGCGCCCGCGCGCGACCAGTCGCGACCAAACCAGCAGCGCCGGCGTCGCCAGCGCCATGCGCCAGGCGGCGCCCGCGAGCGGGCCGACGTCGAGCAAGCGCGCCAGCACGCCCGACCAGGCGATGATCGCGGTGCCCGCGAGAATCGCGACCCATCCAACTCGGTCGGCGGCGGGCCGCCGCAAGGCGGCTTCTGTCAGTGTTTCGCCCGCCATTTCCGGTCGCCGTTCGAATCGAAGGCGTCAAGCTAGAGCGCGCCAAGAAAAAGTGGGAACCGGATTTTCGCTCGCGACATATGAAAAATGCGGGCTCGCGCCGGTTTCAGACTTCAAGCGGGCGCAGACCACGCAGGATCGCCAGCCCGGCCCGTGTGAAGGGCGTCCGGTGGGCGAGGGCGGCGACCTCGCGGCGCCAGCGCCGCATATGGGCGCGCGCCCCCGAAAGCTGCAGGCTCCCGGCGGCGAGCCAGCGCGCGCCATTCGCAAGGCGCTGTTTATAGGCTTGATCGCCGGCGCCCAGATCGATCGTATCGACGCCGAGGCGCTGTGCCGCCTGCGCCATCTTGAGCACGAGGATCAGGCCCGGCGAGAATTTGGCGAATTCGACATCGTGGGCGGGGAACCAATAGTGCCAGCAACTTCGCGAGCGCAGGCCGAAATGCGCCGAAATCATACGGTCGCCGGCATAGAGGGCTGAGACGATCCCCTCAAAGCCATCGGTCCTGGTTTCACGAAGGCGCTCGATGATCGCGCGCGTGGCGTTCGAGCGGAAGATGTCGGGACAGCCGGTGCGCCGATATTGCGCCGACTTCCAATCGACGAGCTTGCGGAACGCCGTGGCGTCGACTTCGCGGGCGAGGAAGCGCACCGGGCCGAATTCGCGTTCCAGCCGCCGTTCGAGATAATGCGCGCGGTGAAAGAGCTGCGAGCGACCGTCGCGCTTCGCGCGCACGTATTCGGCGAAGCCGCCGCTCAGATCGATTCTTGGACTCTCGACCCAGCGCCGCACCTCGCTCGCCAATCGCACCTGCTGAACCGGCAGGTGATCGAAGTCGAAAGCATGTAATCGACAGGCGCGCAGCAGGTCGCGCGCATCGAATCCAGCGCCCAATGACGATTCGCCAATGACGCCCTGATAATCCGACAATCCTCCGCCGACCGGCCGAGCCGCGCCGCCGCGCAGGCGTTCGAACGGGAAAAACGCGAGCGGGGCGCCGTTGTCTTCAACGACCGCGATTTCGACGTTGCCTCGCGCCGCGACCGTCGCGCGCATGAACTCGGGGTGAAAAAACGGGCTTTCGCAAGCCTCGTCCGCCGCCTGCGCGCGCGCCCACGCGTCGCCCCAGTCTTCGCTCAGCTCGTCCCCGCGAATGACGGCTATACGCAATAGAGCGGTCCTGGAAAATGAGAATAGGCGCGATTGCGCCCCCAATTCCGACCCAGGGAACCTAATGTTCGTCGCCGTCTCGGTCGAGCGCAATCCACATTCCCGAAAGGCTCGGGCCGAATTAACTTCGGATATCCTTAAGAAGCGCGCCGGGTTGGAGCGCGGAGAGCCTCTCGCTTAATCCCAGCGCCGATGCGTCCACATCCATTGCTCCGGCGCCTCGCGCACGAATTCCTCCAGGCGCGCCTGAATGTTGGCGGTGGCGGCTCGGACGTCGGCGTCGCGATCGTCGCTGACGGGAACGTCAACCGGCTCGATCCGCATCTCGAAGCGCACTCCGGCCTTGCGCAGCACGCGAGCGGCGAAGAGCGGACGCCCCAACGTGCGAGCGATGAGGGCGGGGAACGGGTTAGATTTGGCGGGGCGGCCGAAAAATGGCGCGATGGCGCCATTGCCCGCGCGCAAATCGGCCAAAAACGCCGGCGAACCGCCGTCGCGCGCCAGTCGAAGTAAAGCGCGCGCGGTCGAAGGCGACTTGTCGAAAAGGCCGCCCGGATAGAGCGGCGCACGCTGTTTCAGAAGCCATTTATCGACGAGCGGATTGGTCAGCGCCTGATAAACCCCGGCCAACGGGATGCCGAGACGCAAGGCCGGTTGCGACAACAACTCCCAGTTGCCCATGTGCAGGCCGCAGACGATGAACGGACCGCCCTTGGCTATCGCCTCGAAACGTTCCGGCGCTTGCAGCGTCAGGCGGTTTTCGGCGGTGATCCGCTTGAGGTGAAAAAACTCGGCGAAGGTGCGGCCCAAATTCTCCCACATTTCGACGGCGATGCGCTCGCGCTCCGCCAAGCTCTTTTCGGGATAGGCGATCGCGAGCGATTCCAGCGCGCGCCGATGGCGTCGAAGATGCGGCGCGATTTGGCGCCAGAACCAGCCGGAAAGCCCGGACGCCGTTTCGAGCGGAATCGCCGCCGCGATTGCGGCGACCACCCGAAAGCCAGCAAATTCAATCCATTGACGCGCGAGCGTCCACCCATTCGCCAAATCGGAAATCCTCTTGGCCCAAGGCCGCGCGGCGCCTGAATGCTCGGCCGGGGCGGCGACGTCAAGCGGGCGGGTCATGACGCCACTAGGTTGTGATGTTGATTGCATCGGCAAGCTCAATCGACGCCGAGCGACTTCAGCTTGCGGTGCAGGGCCGAACGTTCCATGCCGATGAACTCGGCGGTGCGCGAGATGTTGCCGCTGAAGCGGTTGATCTGCGCGATCAGATATTCGCGCTCGAACACTTCGCGCGCCTCGCGCAGCGGCAGGCTCATCAGCTTCTCTCCGCCGACGCCGGTGGGAATGGCCGGCACCAGCGCGCCTATTTCGGCCGGCAGCATCGCGGCCGTGATCTCGGAATCGGGATCGCCGGCGGCCAGGATCATCAGACGCTCGATGTTGTTCCGCAGTTGACGGATGTTGCCGGGCCAGTCGTGCGACTGGAGCACCGCCATCGCATCGGCGGCGATCGGGCGCGGCGCGATCCCCATGCCGGCGGAGACCTGATGCATGAAATATTGGATGAGCTCGGGAATATCCTCGCGCCGCTCGGCGAGCGAAGGCGAACGAATCGGCATCACCGAGAGGCGGTGGAACAGATCCTCACGGAAATGCCCGTCAGTGATCGCGCCGGCGAGGTCGCGACTGGTCGATGAAATGACGCGCACGTCGACGTGGACGGGCGCCGCGCCGCCGACGCGCCGAAAACTCTGATCAACCAGCACGCGCAGGATCTTGGCCTGCGTCTCCATCGGCATGTCCGCAACTTCGTCGAGATAGAGCGTGCCGCCGTGCGCCTCCTCGAGCGCGCCGACGCGCCGCGGCAATTCGCCGATCGCCTCGGCGCCGAACAGCGTGTTCTCCATGCTCTCGGGTGTGATCGTCGGCGCGTTGACGACCACGAACGGGCCGTTGGCGCGTGAGGAATGGCTGTGGATCAACCGCGCCGTCAGCTCCTTGCCGGAGCCCGACGGCCCGGAGATGAGAATGCGCGAATTGGCCGGGCCGACGCGCTCAATTATGCGTCGCAGATTGGCGATGACGGACGAGGCCCCGATCATCTCGTCGGTCGCGCCGGCGCGCGTGCGCAACTCGCTCACCTCGCGGCGCAGACGCGAAGTCTCGAGCGCGCGCTCGGCGACCAGGATCAACCGATCGGCCTTGAAAGGCTTTTCGATGAAGTCGTAAGCGCCGAGCTTGATCGCCGTGACCGCAGTCTCGATGTTGCCGTGACCGGAGATCATCACGATCGGCACGTTGGCGTGCTGCTGGCGCAGGATTTCGAGCAGTTGCAGCCCGTCGAGACGCGAGCCTTGCATCCATATGTCGAGCAGCACCAGATGCGGGCGCCGCGCTTCGATGGCCGCGAGCGCCTCGTCCGAATTGCGCGCCAGACGCGTGCCGTGGCCTTCGTCGGAAAGGATGCCGGAGACGATTTCGCGAATGTCGTCCTCGTCGTCGACGATCAGAATGTCGGCTGCCATTATTCGCGCGCCTGCGGCTGTGGTTGCGGGGGAATTTCGCGGTCGGGCGCGAGCGCGCCGGCGCGCAACGGGAAGCTCATCAGCACCTGCGCGCCGCGGCCTCCGTCGGCGCGTTCAAGTCCGTCGAGCAATTCGACGCTGCCGTGATGGTCCTCAAATATCTTGATGACGATCGGCAGGCCGAGACCGGTGCCTTCGGCGCGGGTCGTCACGTAGGGCTCCCTCAGCTTATGACGATCTGACGTCGGGAAGCCCTTGCCGTTGTCGCTGACCGAGATTTGCGCGAGACCGTCCGCGTCAGCGCGCAGCGTCAGACGAATGCGCCCGCCCGGCTCGGCGAGCGCTAGCGCGTCGATGCCTTCGCCGGCGTTCTTGAGCACGTTGGTCAACGCCTGTGAAATAAGTCGGCGGTCGAATTCCGCCCACAGGGGTTCGGCCGGCAATTCTTCCTCGATCGCGATTTCGGGACGCCCTACGCGCGCTAGGAACATCGCCTGCCGCACGCAATCCGTGAGGTCGTCGCGGGTAAGACGGGCCTTCGGCATTCGCGCGAAATTGGAAAACTCGTCGACCATGCGCTTGATGTCGTCGACCTGGCGAATGATCGTGTCGGTGCATTGGTCGAATACGTCCTTGCCATCGACGATGTTCCGGCCCCAACGGCGCTTCAAACGTTCGGCGGAAAGCTGGATCGGCGTCAGCGGGTTCTTGATCTCGTGCGCTATGCGGCGCGCGACGTCGGCCCAGGCGGCGCTGCGCTGCGCCGCGACGAGATCGGTGATGTCGTCCAGCGTGATGACGCGGCCCTGGTCTGGCCGCAACGGATCGCCGGTGACGCGCACGTTCAGCAGGCGCTCGCGCGCGCCTGCGTTCAGCGTCACCTGGCCCTGATACATTTGCGCGCGGGACGCGCGCGCCTCGCCGAGGATCTGGCCAAGCTTAGGCAGAACTTCGGCGATCCGGCGTCCAACCAGCGGCGCCGCTCCGGGTTGCGAACGCAGAAGGCGCTCGGCCGCGGCGTTGTCGACGGTGACAATGCCGTTCTTGTCGACGCCGACCACGCTGGCGGGTACGCCCGAAAGCGCCGCCTCGATGAAAGCGCGCCGTTCATCGTTGAGCGCGTTGGCCGCGCTGAGGTTGCGATGTTGCAGCCGCAGCTCCGACGTCATCTTGTTGAACGTGTCGCCCAGGTGGCCAAGGTCGCCTTCCGACTTGTGGGTCGGCACTTGCACAAAGAGATTGCCGGAGGCGACCGCGTCGGTGGCGCGGATCAGGCGCCGAATCGGTCCCACGAGTTGATTGGCGAAAGTGAGGCCCAACCACACCGCCGAGATCAACATCGTCAACGAAAGCATGATGAAGACCGCCGCGAATCCAAGTTCGATGTTGCGTCGATGCGATTCGAAATTCGCAAACGCCGCGGCGAAATTAGCGGCGTCCCGAGCGACCTTGTCGGAAAGCGGGTCGATCGCGCGTCCGGCGTAAAAGAAGCTGTCCGCCATGCCATCGATCGGGCGCAGGGCGATGAAGACGTCGCCTTGGCTCAAAAGGCCGCAGAACGGTTGGCGCGCCGTGGCGTCGGCGAAGTCGGAGGCGGCGGGCACGGCGATCTGCTTGGCGTCCGAACCCTCGGCCGTGTAGGACGTTTGGCCGTCGGACGACACGATCGCGGCGACAGTGAAGCCGAGCGTGCGTGCGCGCGAATTCAAATAATCCTGAAACAGTTTCGAGTCGCTTTTTAGCAGCGACGCGCTGCGGCCGAGGTCGCTGGCGGTGAGTTCGGCGTCGCGTAGCAGGGCCTGGCACTGAGACTCTCGATATAACTGGATCGAAGCGCCGGACTCCCCGATGAACGCCGAGATGTTGCGCATGAAGGCGGGGTTGATCGCCCACTCGACCGAAACCGTCGCGACCACGGCCGTCACCAGCGCCGGGATTGCGGCGACGAGCGAGAGCAACGTGACGAGCCGCGAATGCAGTCGCGCGCCCGCGCGGGCCGTGCGCCGCGCCGCCCGCAGCGCGCGCAACTCCAGCGCGATGAAGAACAGCAAACTGACGACGACCAGGCCATCGCCGACCAGGATTGAAAGCACAACCGCATTTGTCGGGACGATCGGCGTGAAGCCGGCGAAGATGATGAAGGTCGCGAGCGCGAGAACCATCGCCGCGCCGACCGCGATCGGTCCGAAGCGCCGCGAGGCGCGGCTCTCCAGCACAAGATCGGCAAGGACGATCGGCGGCTCGCCGCTCGCGGCTGGGAATTGAGACGTCATCAGCGCAATCTTCGCCATTGGCTCCGCGCCGGACGCGCGGAATCATTGTGGCCATTTAGCAACGATGTTGCAAGATTGCGACAAAAACGCGGCGCTATCTCAATCCGCGGATGCTCTTCAGGTCGAGATCGCGGATCTTCTTTCTCAACGTGTTGCGATTGAGGCCGAGGATCTCCGCCGCTTTGATCTGATTGCCCCGCGTGGACGCTAACGTGGCGGCGAGCAGCGGCGCCTCGAGTTCGCGCAACACTCGATGATAGAGGCCGACCGGGGGCAGGGAGTCTCCGAAGGATCGGAAAAGGTCGGCGACGTGGCGTTCGATGCCGGCGGAGAATTGTTCCTTCGCAGTGGCCGCCGCCGAGACCAGTTCGCGTTGCGCGCCCGAAAGCGCGTTCATGGCGGTCGGCGGCGTTTGCAACGGCGCTCCGTGGCTTAACTCGGCCTCGATCAGCGGTTCGGTGATGACGTCCTGCGGATAGAGTGCGGCCAGACGCCGGGTCAGATTTTCGAGTTCACGAATGTTGCCCGGCCAGGGATAAAGCTTCAGGCGCTCCATCGCCCCGTGGTCGAGCGTCTTGCCGGGCAGGCCCTCGGCCGCGCCGCGCTGAAAGAAATGGCGCACGAGATCGGGGATGTCCTCGGCTCGCTCGCGCAAGGGCGGCAGGCGAAGCGGCACGACGTTGAGGCGGAAGAACAGATCTTCGCGGAACTGTCCTTGCTGGATCGACAGGCGCAAGTCCTTGTTGGTCGCCGCGACGATGCGCACATTGGTCTTGATCGGCGTGCGCCCGCCCACGGTTGTATACTCGCCTTGTTGCAGCACGCGCAGCAGGCGGGTCTGCGCCTCCATCGGCATGTCGCCGATCTCGTCGAGGAACAGCGTGCCGCCCTCCGCCTGCTCGAAGCGTCCGACCGAGCGCGCGTTGGCGCCGGTGAAGGCGCCCTTCTCGTGGCCGAACAATTCGCTCTCGATCAAATCGCGCGGGATGGCGGCCATGTTGATGGCGACGAACGGACCGTTCTTGCGCTTGCCATAATCGTGCAACGCGCGCGCGACGAGTTCCTTGCCGGTGCCGGACTCGCCCGAGATCATCACCGTAAGGTCGGTCTGCATCAGGCGCGCGAGCGATCGGAAAATATCCTGCATCGCCGCCGAACGACCGACTAGCGGCATATTCTCGGCCGGCGGCTCGGGCTCCTCGGCGCTGACGCGCCGACGTTTCGGCTCGGCGAGCGCGCGCCCGACGATGGAGACAAGCTCCTTCAGATCGAAGGGCTTCGGCAAATATTCATATGCGCCGCGCTCGGACGCCTTGATCGCGGTCATGAAGGTGTTCTGCGCGCTCATCACGATGATCGGCAGGTCGGGCCGCATCCGCTTGATGCGCGGCAATAATTCAAATGCGTTGTCGTCGGGCATCACGACATCGGTGATGACCAGATCGCCGTCGCCGGCCGCCACCCATCGCCAGAGCCCGGCGACCGTGCCGGTTGTACGCACTTCGTAGCCCGCGCGTGACAGCGCTTGGTTTAGAACCGTCCGAATGGCGGCGTCGTCGTCGGCGACGAGAATATGCCCTGAAGGCATCGATTCACTCCTTTGCGACAAGCGCGTGGCCCGGCGCTTTGGCAAGAGGCTCGGGCGCGCGTCGCTCGCGCCGGGGCCGTCTTGTGTTTCGGCTTCTGTCAGGCCCTGGGGCCGCCCTGCGGGCGAGGCGTATCCAGAGGCATGAGCACGCGGAACGTCGTCTTACGCGGAAGGGATTCACATTCGACGATCCCGCCATGGTCTCCTATCACCTTGGCCACAAGTGCAAGTCCCAGGCCAGAGCCCGACGCCTTGGTGGTTACGAACGGGTCGAACAGGTTGGCCGCGATGTCCGCGGGAATGCCGGGTCCGTTGTCGCGGATACAGATTTCCAAAGGCAGGCTGACGGGATCGGGGCTGGCGGCCGTCTTCAACCGCACGCCGGCCCGATAGGCCGTCGAAATCACGATTTCGCCGTCGATTGCTTCCTCGCCGATCGCCTCGGCGGCGTTCTTCATCAGATTAAGAAACACTTGAATGAGCTGGTCGCGCGAGCCCAAGACGTTGGGCAGCGAGGGATCGTAGATTTCGGCAAAGCGGATGTGGCGCCCAAAGCCCGCCTGCGCGAGGCGCTTCACATGGTCCAGCACGGCATGGATATTGAGGCTGTCGCGCGGCGTCGGCGCCTGGTCGGAAAAGGCCTGCATCCGGTCGACCAGCTTCACGATGCGGTCGGTTTCCTCGCAGATGAGCTGGGTGAGGGCGCGATCCTCGTCGCCGACCGAGCTTTCCAAAAGTTGCGCCGCGCCGCGGATGCCCGAAAGCGGGTTCTTGATCTCATGCGCGAGCATGGCCCCCAGCGCCGTCACCGAGCGCGCGGCGCTGCGATGGGTGAGCTGTCTGTCCATTTTTTCGGCAATTGACCGTTCTTGCAGCAATAACGAAACGCCGCCCTCGCTCATCGGCAGCGGCGCGACGAAGGCGTCGACCCGGCGCGCGAGCCCGGTGCGCGGATTGGCGACTTCGAGCTTGTAGCCGTTGACCGTCGATTGCGTGGCCAGAGCGTCGGCCACGAGTTCGAACACCGGCGAGCCGAACGGCAGCAAATCGGCAAGCCTTATGCGCAAGAGCGCCGTGCGCCCGGCGTCGAAGAAATTTTCAGCGGCGGTGTTCACTTCCAAGATCGCCCCGTCGGCGCCGATCGCCAGCACCGGCTGCGGCAGGGCGTTGAGCAGCCGCAGCGGATCGGGACGCTCCGGCGCGGAGGGATTCAAGCGCCGGTTCATGCCGCCGCCCTCGTCTCGCACGGCTCAAAGGCGCGGGCGAGCAGATCGCGCGCGGCGCCGGCGTCCTCCGCGGTCACCAGCGCGCGGCGCAAGTCCGCGCCGGCGCCCGCCGCCTCGGCGTAGGCGGAAAGGTGCTTACGCGCGTGCCTAAGGCCGTGTTGGACGCCCATGCTGGAAAGCAGCGCGTCGAGATGCTCGATCGCCGCGTCCCGCCGGACGCTGAGCGGCGGCTCGATCAGCGATCCGCCGCTTTGCAGCGCGCTTGCGATCGCGCCCGGGAGCCAGGGCGCGCCGACCGCCGCCCGTCCGATCATCACCGCTTTCGCGCCCGACGCCGCGAGCATCGCGCGCGCATCGTCGAGCCCGCGGCAATCGCCGTTGACGACGACGGGGATGCCGACCGCCGCGACGACCTCGCCGACCGCCGCCCAGTCCGCCGCGCCCTTATAGAACTGGCAGCGCGTGCGCCCATGCACCGTGACCATCGCGACGCCCAGGCTTTCGGCGCGGCGCGCCAGCTCGGCGACATTGCGCTGGCCCTCATCCCAGCCAAGCCGGGTTTTGAGCGTCACCGGCGTATTCACGGCGCCGACGACCGCTTCGAGGATACGCTGGGCGGCGTCGAGATCGCGCATCAGCGCGCTTCCGGCGAGCGCACCGGCGACTTTCTTGGCCGGGCAGCCCATATTGATGTCGATGATCTGCGCGCCCGCGCCCTCGATCCGCCTCGCCGCCTCCGTCATCGCCGCGGGGTCGCGCCCGACGAGTTGCGCCGCGTTCGGCCAGACGCCTTCGCCCTCCGCCCGCAGCCGCGCCTCGACGCCGCCGTCGAGAAAAGGCGTGGAAGCGACCATCTCGGAAAAGGTCAGCGTCGCGCCGAAACGCGCGGCGAGGCGGCGCATCCCGAGGTCGGTCACTCCCGCCATCGGGGCCAGCATCGCCCGACCGCGCAAGACTAGCCCGCCCAGCGTGAATCCGCCGATATTGCCTAAATTTTGAGCACCCGACATATTGCTCATATTCTCATCAAAGCGGTCCGATATGCAAGCGCCGGGATCGACGGAGGCCGGCCGGCGCGAAAACGAAAGCGCGTCCCGCCTCTTGCGCCCTGCGGCCCGCTTGGTTATCTAGCCGCTCACGCCAGACGGCTTGCGCGTTTGGGGGATAGTTCAACGGTAGAACTGCGGACTCTGACTCCGTCAATCTTGGTTCGAATCCAGGTCCCCCAGCCACCCGACGCAACCGTGCTGGTCCGCGGGTTTCGCTTACGCTCTCGCTCACGTCAAAATGGTTCAAAATTGGCTGGTCAAGCCGTTTGATCGATCGGCGCGGCTTGAGTATATCGATTCCGTGGGGATCAGGGAGCCAGCCATGGTCGACGCCACGCAGGAACACCAGCGATTCGCGCTCAAAGCGCATATTCAGCGGGGCGATTTCGCGCCGTGGTGGAACCAGGGCCGCCATAAATTCGCCTTCGACGCGGTCGGCGGACGCTACATAGTGCTGGACTTCTGCCAAACCGCCGGCGACAGCCTCGGTCAGGAGGCGTTGCGCGCGTTAGAAGGCCGTCGCCATTTCGTCGAGCAGGGGAAGGCCGCCTTCTTCTGCATCTCGTGCGATCCGAGGGACCAGGCCGAGCTGGCGCTGGATCAAAAGTTTCCCTCGGTCAGGTTCCTGTGGGATTTCGACGCGACCGTAAGTCGCGCTTATGGGATCGGTCGGGGCCGTTTGTGGATTGTACTCGATCCGATGTTGCGCGTCGTCGAGGTGATCCCGTTTCGCGCCGACGAATCGGACCGCAAGGAATTGTTCGATGTCCTGGATAGGCTGCCGCCGCCTTCCGCTTTCCTCGGCTTCGAGATCCAAGCGCCGATTCTCATTCTGCCGCATATCTTCGAACCGGAGTTCTGCCGTCATCTGATCGATGTCTTCGAGCGCCATGGCGGGCGAGAGAGCGGCTTCATGCAGGAGATCGGCGGAAGGACCGTCGAGACCTATGACACCGCATGGAAGCGCAGAAAAGATCATATTATCAATGATAAAACGCTAATCGAGCAGATCACCGCGCGCATGGCCCGTCGCATTGGAGGCATGATGCAGAGGGCGTTCCACTTCAAAGTGACGAGAATGGAGCGCCATTTGATCGCTTGCTACTGCGCCGAGGACGGCGGGCATTTCGGGCCCCATCGCGACGACATGGTGAAGGCCACTGAGCACCGGCGCTTCGCCGTCTCGATCAATCTGAATGAGGATTTTGACGGCGGGGAGGTCAGCTTTCCCGAATTCAGTGCGCGCCAATTCAAAGCGCCGACGGGCGGCGCCGTGATTTTTTCGTCGTCGTTGCTTCACTGCGTGAGCAAAGTCACGCGCGGGCGCCGATACGCTTTCGTGCCATTCGTGCACGACGAGGAGGCCGAAAAACACCGCCTGGCCAACGCGCAGTTGCTGGCGCCGTCGTCGTAAGCGACCTGCGCTCGTCTCATGCGCGCGTGGGCGCGGCCGCAAAACGCTCGTCCGACGATCTCAGGATTTCCGGGGAAGGGCGTCGGATGCGGCCGAGTTCGCCCAGATGCGCCCTGAGCCCCATCAGCAAGGCGACCAGAATCCAAGACGATCCCCAGAAATGCACGGTGAACGCCATGAAGATCGTCAGAAAGGTCACAATTCCGAGCGTCGTGCCCAGCCTCGACTCGGCCGGCGTCAGCGCAACGCCGGCGCCGCTCGTGGGGAGCGAAGCCGTTCCCAGCATTGAAATCATCAGCAGCGCGACTCCGGGGACGCCGGACACCATGGAAGTCACCAGCCAAAGCGAGTCGATGGTGTGATTGATGTCGAACTGATCGGATTGCGGGGCGAAGCCGAGGCCGTACCAAGGGGACTGCCCGACCGCGCCAATGACCTGAGTCCACGTGTATATCCGATAATATCCGGTCGAGGCGTCGTAAGTCAGGTGCGAGACGATGAAGCCGACCGGAGAATCGGAAATCAGGAAGGCCGCGACGACGCCGAGCGCCCCGAGGCCAATCAGTATCGCCCATCGAAACGGCATCCGCCGCAAGAGCTTGTCGTAAACCAGCAGCGCCAAGCCCATCATCAAACCTTGCAAGGGGGCGGAGGACAGGGCGATTATCACCCCGAGGCCGCACGCGATGATCGCGACGCGCGAGCGGAGCGGAACGGAAATGCCGATCAGAAAGCCGACGGAGCACGTATAGCCGAGCAGGATCGCATGCTCGATGGAGCCGCTGGCGCGCAGCAGGCCAAATCGGTGCGTGTCCGGCCAGTCTTCGTCGCGGAGGATCGCCGGCTTTCCGTATCCCGTCAGTTGGCCCGCCATTTCATGAATGAAATTGCGATCCGTCAAAGGATCGAGAAGCGCCAGAACCGCCACGACGGCGATTACGCTGCAAAGAAGAGACGCGAAAGATAACGCCTGGCCGTGTTCGCGCAGCAGCAGGCGCGTCGCGCCATAGCCGATCCATAACTCCAGAACCGTCGGTCCCGCGTGATTGAGAGCCGGTTGGAACCCGTCGATGTTCGCGGGCGCGTAGATCATCCAAACGCCGGTCAGGACGATCGCGGCGTCGGAAACGACGAAGCGATACTGTCGTGAGGCTATCTTTTTGCCGAGTCGAATGACCAACGTCGGGATGAGCAACAAAAATATGAGCCTCGCGACGGTCAGGCGCAGCCCGAAAACGAAGAACGACAGCTCCTCGGGCAGAAAGGTCGCCGCGGCGATCAGCGTCAGGACGAGCGGTATCGCGACTCGTCGCCCCGAAACCGTTGATCGAACATTCGTGCGAGCGCGGGCCGGGCCCCTGGTCGCCGCATGGCGGTTCAGTCCGATCGAGGGCAGAGCGCCCAATGTCCTCTCCCTCCGATCTTCCTCCACGCGACCAGGGCTCTCCGTCATCGTGCGCCGTTCCCTTCGCCTCCGGGCCGAGGAACCGATGGCGCGCTAGAATAGCACTTAAACACGATGGCGTCGTCCGCCGGCAAAGCCCGCTTATGAGCGCGGTCCGAACAAGAACTCATCATTGGCGCGCTCCCCGCACGGACCTCGCGGCTATGTTACATTGCCATATTCATGTGAGCGATTGGCGCGCGTCGGCGCCGATAGCGGCGATCGTTCGGCGATGGCGCACGAATACTCGCGCGGCGCCGCGGCGAATGCGTCCATGCCGTCGGCCCCGATCGGTCGATCGGTTTGAGGCCATCGCGCTTGGGGCCGCGACAAGAATAGGAGCTCGCACTTGAGCTATGCTTCGGAAGCCATTGAGTTCGTGAAGCGTTTTGACGCGGAGTTTCTTCTGGCGCTTGGCGTCGCCCAGTTGCTGACTTTTTTCGCTTTGTTGATCCTTCTGGTTCAGGCGAGGCGGCTGAGACGGCGCGTCGACAGCCTCGCCAACTCGGTCTCGAAGCTCCTCAGCGATGACGCGACGCGCTACGCCAAAAGCCTTCTTGCCCGCGCGAAAGAC
>JBBIIT010000065.1:0-15975 GCA_037446355.1 Beijerinckiaceae bacterium
GGAGCGGCAGAGGCAGAGCGGGCGTTCGTGCGCGGCGTGGGCGTCGACAAGGCAGGATTCGAAATCCTCCGAGTCGGGGGAGATCTCGGTCGTGCCAATTCGGATTCGTCTCATATTATCTCTGTTTGCCCAGAGTCCTTGCGTGGGTTTTAACCTATGAAAGTCGGCGAACCAATCTGGCCGTTCGGCGCCCACTCGGCCCAACTCGCTACCGCCCACGGATCAGCATGGCTTCGTCGACGAGGACCAAGGGAATTCGTTGGCGTGGCCGCGCGCCATCTCGTCCACATTCGAGCAATTGCGTCAGGCGCGCGGTGTGATTTCATCGATGGCTTCTCCCCTGAGATTGTGCTGGCTGAGGTGGGGAGCCGGAATTCATAACTGGAGTTCAGCTTCAGCGTCGTAACCAAACTCAATGTCAGGTTCTCAGCTTCGTCTCTGGAACGAATCGCTATCCAGACGACACCAATCTGGTATAGTGCGGGTGCGGGTTTCCATAAGGTCGAAATTCGTTGGTTTGCGTATGGTGGAATATCCGCTGCGGCAATCGGCCAGAAACGCGAGACCCCGCGACTAATCTAGCGTTTTGACGGAGCGTCGCGCCCGTCGACCAGCACCAGCTCCACTATCCTGCTACGACTATGCTGCATCTGGACCGCCTTTACGGCCTCGTTGGAGTCGGACATGTATGGCGATGCTCCGACTAATTCGTCCAATGCGCCCAAATATTGCTTTATCGTCAGACGCAGGAACCGTGTCGAAGGTTCATTCGGCGCGACGCTCCGATCACTGCATTTCCGGGCAGAGCGCTACGCCGAGCGCGTGTTTTCAAGCCGGCCTAACTCTCTCCGCACTGCGGTTCGCGAATGCTTCCAGGCGGGACCGAGCCTCCGGCTGCGTATTCACCACGCCGGCGACGAACGCTTCGGCGTAGGAGGCGTCGAGAGCGGACATGTTTCCGATATGGCTGACCGCCGAGCAGATGGCGAAATTCGACAACGGCAGATTCTGCGCGGCCGCACGGGCGAGCTCCATCGCCTTCTCGAAGCTCGACTCCTCGACGAGATATTGCGCGAAGCCAGCGTCGAGGGCCTCCCGCCCCTGATAGACGCGGCCCGTCAACATCATTTCGACGGTTCTCGCCTTTCCGATGAGACCGGCGACGCGGATGGTCGCGCCACCTCCGGTGAAGAGCCCGCGTTGGCCTTCGGGCAGCGCGAAATAGGTAGTCGCATCGGCGATCCTGACGTGGGCGCTCGCGGCAAGTTCCAGCCCGCCGCCCACCACCGCGCCTTTCAGCGCGGCGATAATCGGCACGCCGCCGTATTCCATCTTGTTGAACGCCTCGTGCCAGCGCAGGCACAGATGCATGAACCCGGCCGGCGTGCGGTCGGCGCCATGGTGTTCGACGAGATCAAGGCCGGAGCAGAAATGCTCGCCTTCGGCCGCCAGAACTACGGCCCGAACGCCCGCTCGCGGCGCCAGCGAAAACAATTCGATCAAGTCCTCGATCGAAGCTTCGTCAAGCGCGTTGCGCTTGGCCGCGCGGTTCAGCGTCGCGACGAGGACGCCTTCGTCGCATTGTTGCAGGGCGATGTTGGCGAGCCGCAGATTGGCGATATCGGGCTTCATGTGGGACATTCCGAATTCGGGTTCAGATGAAAGGGAGTTCGACGAGCTTCGCCGCGACGGGACCCCCGTCGCGCATCACGTGAACCGTTTCGCCAGCAGGGACCGCGGCTGAGATCAGGGCATAGCCGATATTGGCTTTCATTCGCGGCGACCAGACACAGTTGGTCATCATGCCGATCCTGGCGCCGTCGCGGTGAATGTCCTCGCGGCGGAAGCCGAGGGGGGCGGGCTTTGATCCCTCGAAGATGAGGCCCAGTTGATGCCGTTTGACGCCTTCCGCGGCAATCCGGCGCAACGCCTTGACGCCCACCACGTCGTCGGCGACGTCGAGATCGACATACTTGCCGAGCCGAACCTCGAACGGGTTGGTGGCGTCGTCGGTGTCGCCGCCGACCGACAGAAGGCCGCTTTCGGTGCGCTCGGCGGTCGCCGGCGCGCCCGGACCGATGCCCCAGTGACGCCCGGCCTCCTTGAAGATGTTCCACAGCCGCGCGCCCTGCGAACCGTCCTTCAGATAGATCTCGAAGCCGCCCTGCTTGGACCAGCCCGAGCGCTGGACGGCGACGGGAATGCCATCGATTTCCGTTTCCCTGAACCAGAAATATTTCAGCGCGCGCACCCAGTCGCCGAGCACATGGGCGACGACATCCTCCGCCTTCGGGCCCTGCAGCGCCATCGGCGAGACGTCGGGTTCGCTGACCTCGACGTCGAGCCCGCGCTCGGCGGCGATCGCGCCCGCCCAGAACCAGATGTCGCTGTCGGCGATGGAAAGCCAGTAGAGGTCATCGGCGAGCTTCAGCAGGATCGGGTCGTTGATGATGACGCCATTGTGGTTGCATAACGGGACATATTTGCCCTGGCCGACCTTGCATTTCGACAGGTCGCGCGGCGAGAGGATCTGCGCGAGCTTCCCGGCGTCCCGACCCTTGAGTTGCACTTGCCGTTCGACGCCGACGTCCCACTGCGACACGCCGTTGATCAATCGCCAGTATTCCGCTTCCGGGTCCCCGTAGGAGGTCGGCATGATCATGCGGTTATAAATGCTCGCCGCGACCATGCCTTCGGCGACGGCGCAAGTGTAGAAGGGCGACGGACGCAGCCGCGCGGTCGGGAATACGGAAAACAAGGGCGCCTCCCAGAAACGGCTTTGATTTGCGCGTCGGGCCGACTTGCGTCAAACGATGGATTCGGGGACTATGCCCTCGTTTAAGTTATGCGTGAGTTGGGGTCGATGCCGCCGCCCGATCTGCTGCCCGATCTGCCGACATTGTCCTGGCTGCGCGCCTTCGAAGCCTCCGCGCGGCATCTGAGTTTCACCGCGGCGGCGGCCGAGTTGAATCTGACGCAGGCGGCCATTTCCAAACAGGTCAAGGCGCTGGAGCTTCGGCTTGGCCAGTCGCTCTTCGTTCGCCGTCCACGAAGTCTCGCGCTCACCAAGACCGCCGAAGCCTTTCTGCCGAAAGTGCAGGACTCATTCGAGCGCCTCGGCGCCGGCACGCGCGAAGTCTTCGGACGTGCGCGCGCCGAAACGCTGACGCTGCGTTGCGCGGTGTCCTTCGCCGTCAACTGGCTCGCCCCGCGCGTTCCCGCGTTTCTTGAAGCGAACCCCGGCAAACGCATTCGGGTTATCTCGAGCGTGTGGAACGAGGCGTTCGACAAGGACCTTTTCGATCTCGACATTCAATATGGAACGGGGGATTGGTCGGGCTTTGTCGCGCATCGGCTGACCGCGGAAACCCTGACGCCGCTTTGCTCGCCGGCGTTACGGCAACGCCTACCGCTCGCAAGGGTGGACGATCTCGCTAGATGCCGCCTCCTTCATGTGCTCGGCTATCAGGAAGGCTGGGGCGTTTGGCTGAAGGCCGCCGGGGCCAAAACCGTCGATCCCGGCCAGGGCCTGCAACTCGATACCTCATTGGCCGCGTTCGCGATCGCCGCCGTGGACGGCGGCGTCGCGCTCGGTCGAAGTTCGCTCGCCGCCCCGGAACGTTCGACGGGCCGGCTGGTGGCGCCCTTCGATCTCGAGTTGCCTGTGCTGGAAGGGTTCCACCTCCTCGTCCCAACGCATCAGCGCCTTCACGCGGACGTGGAAACCTTCACACAGTGGATTCTGGCTCAGGCGGACAAGCCCAGGAAGTCGGCGCGCGCGTGAGGGACGGGCGCGCCTCGCCGCCGTGCGACGGCGGCGGCCAATCAAAGCCCCACGCGCCGCAAATGCTCGTCCGGGTAACGGTTGCCATGAACCTGGATATTCACCCGGCTCTCGTTCAGCTCCCGCAGATCCTCCGCGCTCAGCCTGACGCCAGCCTATGCGCTTTCGCGCGGCGTAATCCTCACCGTCGCCGAGCGGGCGCTTTCGCCGATCATCGGCGCGAGATAGGGGCTGTCTCGGTACTTCGCGCGATAGGCATCGTCGATGCGGTCGTTGACCGGCCCCTCGGCTGGCGCGAAGGCGACGTCCCTCGTCATCCCCGCCGCCGTGATGCGTCCCGCCTTCTGCCTTAGCGCGGCCTTGTGCCAGCGGGACTCCCGGCCGTGATAGGCGCGAACGTAGAGATCGCCATCGACGGCGACCGACCAGATCCAGGTCGGCGTGCCAAAGGTCTTCCCGTCGTCCCGGAACGGGGCGATGCGCAGATCGTCGGCTCGCGCGATCCGCTCCAGTTCGGGTGCGTCCCACGCGGTCATGGCGCGAGCTCCGCGAACGCCTTGCGCGCGATCTGCAAGGCTGTCATCGCCGGCGGCCAACCCGCATAGAACGCGAGATGGGTAATCGCCGCGACGATCTCCTCGCGCGCGACGCCGTTCTCAATCGCGCGCTTGAGATGAAACGGCAGCTCATTGACGCGATACAGCGAAATCAGGCTCGCGATCGTCACGAGGCTGCGGTCGCGCGGGCTCAGCGCCGGGTTGGTCCAGACGTCGCCGAACAGCACCTTGTCGGTGATCTCGGCAAGATGCGGCGCGATGTCGCCGAAGGCGTTGCGCGCGTTCGTTGGTTCGTCGGTCATGTCTTTCAAACTCCGTCAGGCGACGGCGCGGGGGTCAGCGCCCCGTCGTCGCCATGAGGTGGGGCGGGTACCGTTCGCCTTCGATTCGGATCGCCGCCGCCGCTTTTTCAATCTCGGCGAGGTCGTCCGCCTTCAACACGATTTCGGCCGCGGCGAGGTTTTCTTCCAGCCGGTGCAGCTTCGTCGTGCCGGGGATCGGCACGATCCAGGGCTTGCACGCCAAGAGCCAGGCCAGCGCGATCTGCGCAGGCGTGGCTTTCTTGCGCACGCCGATCTCCTTCAGGAGATCGACCAGGACCTGATTGGCGGCCATCGCCGCGGAAGTGAACCGGGGCAGCGCCGCGCGGAAATCGCTGCTTTCGAGCTTGGTGTCCTTGTCCATCGCTCCTGTCAGGAAACCCTTGCCGAGAGGGCTGTAGGCGACGAGGCCGATGCCGAGTTCCTCGCAGGTCGCAAGGATGCCGTTGCTCTCTGGCCCACGGGTCCAGAGCGAATACTCGTTCTGCAAAGCGGTCACGGGCTGCACCGCGTGCGCGCGCCGCACCGTCAGCGCACCGGGCTCCGACAGCCCGAAATGCTTGACCTTGCCAGCCTGGATCAGTTCCTTCACAGCGCCGGCGACGTCCTCGATCGGCACATCCGGATCAACCCGGTGCTGGTAGAACAAGTCGATGAACTCGACGCCGAGCCGCTTGAGCGAGGCGTCGCAGACCGCGCGGATGTGCTCGGGCCGGCTGTTCATGCCGGTCATCTTGCCGCCGACGATGTTGAAGCCGAACTTGGTGGCGATGACCACGCGCTCGCGGATCGGGCGCAGCGCCTCGCCAACGATTTCCTCGTTGGTGAAGGGGCCGTAGACTTCCGCGGTGTCGAAGAACGTGACGCCCCGCTCAGCCGCGTCGCGGATGAGCTTGATGGAATCGGCGTTGCTGAGCGCATGGCCGTAGCTGAAGTTGAGTCCCATACAGCCGAAGCCGACCGCCGAGACCTCGAGGCCGCTCTTGCCCAGTTTGCGCGTTTGCATCTCGCTCTCCTTAATCGCATTCAGACTTTCAGCAGCACCTTGGTAGCGCGCCGCTCGTCCATCGCCCGGTAGCCCTCCGCGACTTCCGCCAGCGGCAGTTCGAGGTCGAACACTTTGCCGGGCTTGATTCTGCCGTTCAGCACGCGGTCCATGAGATCGGGAAGGAAACGTCGGACCGGCGCGGGGCCGCCGAGCATCCGTTTCTGGCCAAAGAACATCTGCTGGCCGTCAAGCGTGACGCCATGCGGCACGCCGACGAAGCCGATCGTCCCGCCCGGTCGCGCGCAGGCGAGCGCCTGCCGCATCGATTCCGCCGTGCCGACACATTCGAGCACAGATTCCGCACCGACGCCTTTGGTCAGTTCCATGACGCGCGCGACACCCTCGTCGCCGCGCTCGGCGACGATATCGGTCGCGCCGTAACCACGCGCCAGTTCCTGGCGAGCTGCGTGGCGGCTCATGGCAATGATCCGCTCCGCCATCATTTCCTTGGCCGCCAGCACGCCCATCAGCCCGACCGCGCCGTCGCCGACCACGACAACAGTTCCGCCTTCGCGCACTCCCGCCGCATCGGCGGCGTACCAACCGGTTCCGAGAACGTCGGATGTCGCGAGAAAATGTGGGACGAGATCTTCGGACGGGACGTCCTTCGTTGCCACCAGCGTGCCGTCGGCCAGCGGCACGCGCGCGAAGGGCGCCTGCGCGCCGCTCATGAATTCGCGATGGACGCACGAGGACTGGAAGCCGAATTGGCAATGCGGGCAGGTATTGTCGGAGATGCAGAAAGAGCCGACGACGAATTGGCCCGGCCGAACGGTTCGCACACCGCTGCCGACCTCGACGACGATCCCGCAATATTCGTGGCCCATGTTCATGGGCGCGGCCACGTCATTCAGCCCTCGATAGGGCCATAGATCCGAGCCGCAAATGCAGGTCGCCGACAGCTTGATAATCGCGTCGGTCGGGAACTGGATCTTCGGCTCGGCGACCTCCTCGCAGCGGATGTCGCGTGGGCGGTGAAGTACGGCGGCTCGCATGGAGACTCCTCGGCTTCGCGGTTGGACGTTGGCGGTAATCTAGCGCTGGCGCGCCCATCTGATTAGGCGCCATAATCCGCATGAACTAATCGGTCTGCGATATGAATGAGGCGCCCATGCAACGCGCGGATATTAGGGATCTCCTTTGGTTCCTGGCGGTGGCGGAGGAGCGAAACTTCACCAGGGCCGCCGCCCGGCTTGGCACGTCGCAGTCGACGTTGAGTCACACGATCAAGCAGCTCGAGGGCCGGCTCGGCGTCCGGCTTCTGACCCGAACGACGCGCAGCGTTGCGTTGACAGAGGCGGGCGAACGGATGTTCCAGTCGCTGGCCCCGCGGATCGAGCAGATAGAGGCCGACATCGCGGGGCTGCTGGCGTTCCGCGACAAACCCGCCGGGACCGTTCGCATCACGCTGTCGGACCACGCGCTGCAGACGACCGTCTGGCCGAAGCTGCGACCCATGCTACGCGACTATCCCGACGTGAAGGTCGAACTCCACAGCGACAACACGATGCGCAACATCGTCGAGGAGCGGTTCGACGCCGGGGTGCGTCTGGGCGAAAGCATCGACAAGGACATGATCGCCGTGCGCATCGGTCCCGATTGGCGCCTCGTCGCGGTCGCGTCCCCGGACTACGTCAAATTGCATGGGCGCCCGGCGACGCCGCGGGAGCTGGTGAATCATGTTTGCATCAATCTGCGGCAACCGACGGTCGGCGGCCTCTACGCCTGGGAATTTGCCAGGGACGGCCATGATCTGCGCGTGCGGGTCGAGGGTCAGTTGATCTTCAACTCGACGCTGCCGATGCTGGAGGCGGCCTTGAGCGGCTACGGGATCGCCTACATCCCGGAGACAATAGTCAGCTCGTACGTCGCCAAGCGAAGGCTAACGATCTTGCTTGACGAATGGAGCCCGAGCTTCTCAGGCTACCATCTCTATTACCCCAGCCGTCGCCAAATATCGCCGGCTTTCGCTATCGTCATCGACGCGCTGCGGTCGAGATCGTGAAGCGCTGCCGCCGCAAACGCATGTGTTCGCCGTTTCAAGTCCAAGACGCCCGAGCAGCTTCTTTTCTCGGCGTGTCGGCACTCGCTGCGATGGCCAAGCCGACGCGCCGACGCCACCGGATCGTGGCGGAGCGACTACTGGCCGTGGGCGCCCCGCGCGAGGCCGCGGAGGCTGACGCGGAGGGCATCGAGCACTATGTCTCGCCCGCGACGCTCAGCGCCTTCGAGCGGTTCCTCAGCGAGCGCGGCGGGCGGCAGGCCTAGCCCTAGAGGCGCGAGGGAATTTGCATCGCGCGGCGCGGGCTGTCGTCGATCCAGTCATCCCGCAGCGCGAAGGTCGCGCAGATCGGCGTATCCGCGCTCGAAAAGCCCGCATGCACCCCGAAGCGGCCGGCCTCCGCGAGCCAGCTTTTCGTCGCCACATCGAAGAAGGCGAGCGCGCGCATCCCGATCCGCAGGCGCACGGATTGCCTCTCGCCCGGCGCGAGGTGGACCTTGACGAAGCCTGCGAGTTCTTTGGCGGGGCGCGCGACGCTCGCCGCGAGATCGGCGACATAGACCTGCACCACCGTCGAACCCGCGCGGGCGCCGATATTCGAGACGACGAGCGAAACCCCAAGCTCTTCGCCGGGCGCGAGCGACTCCGCGGACAGCTCGAGATCGCTGAGGCTGAAACTCGCATAGGACAGCCCGAAGCCGAACGGAAACAGCGGCGCGACGCGCTTCTTTTCGTAGTAGCGGTAGCCGATGAAGACGCCTTCGCCGTAGCGCACATGCCCGCGCTCGCCGGGATAGTTGAGGAAGGCGGGACTGTCTTCGAGGCGCGCCGGAAAGGTCTGCGGCAGGCGCCCGCCCGGCTCGGCGTGGCCCAGCAGAACGTCGGCAATGGAATTGCCCGCCTCCTGCCCCGGATACCAGGCCTGCAACACGGCCGCGACCTCGCCTAGCCACGGCATGGCGATAGGACTGCCGCTCTGCAGCACGACGATCGTCTTCGGGTTCACTGCGGCGACGCGCTCGATCAGCTCGCGCTGGCGCCCCGGGAGGTCGTTGTCGAGCCGGTCGATGCCCTCCCCATCCCACTCGCCGTTGAGGCCGACGAACAGCAGCGCGGCGTCGGCGCGCCTTGCTAGCTCCACTGCGTGCTCCAGTTCGGCGTCGCCGAGTACGCGGCTCATTCCGAAGCGCAGCACCGTCACGCCGAGGCCCGGCAGCTCCGGCAGCGCCGCGTATTCGACTTCGAATTCGTAGCTCGCGCCGGCGTTGAGCTTCACCCGCGCGCGGACCTCGTCGCAGGCGCTGTTAAAATATTCCTTGCCCGGACGAAAATCCCAGGCGTCGACGACCACCTGGCCGTCGATCTTGAGCCGCGCGCGCCCGGAGGCGATCAGGCCGAATTCGTATTCGCCGCTCTCCTCGGCGACATGGATCGAGCGCATGCGCGCGGAGAAGTCGTTCTGCTCGAAGCCCGGCGCGCCGGGGCCGAAGAACATGAAGATGCCCTCGCCGCTGGCGGCGCGATGCGCCGGCTCGCCCGCGAAATCGACGCCGCGGAAATATTCAATGCCGACTTCGCCCTGATAGAGCGCGCTCAGACGCCGGTTGTCGGCGCCGGCTTCCCAATCGAGCGCCACGGTCGCGGCCAGCGCAGCGCGCAGGCCGTCGAGGGGCGTCACCCGATAGTGCGGATTGAGCTGCGCGCTGCCCCCGCCCATGATCTGCGCCGTGCGGGCGTTCGGGCCCAGCACCGCGAGCCTCTGGCCGGGCGCTGGCGCGAGCGGCAGCACGCCTTCGTTCTTCAGCAGCACGGCGCCTTCCGCGCCCGCGCGGCGAATGAGCGCGCGCACCTCGGGACGGTCGTCCACGCGCTCGGGCGCGATGGCGGGATCGTCGAAGGCGCCGACGCGTTCGATCAGGCGCAGCATGCGCAGCGCGGCCTCGCGCAGGGCGCCCTCGCTCAACTTGCCGTCGCGATAGGCCTGCAACAGCTTCTCGCCGCGATGCCGCGGCGGTCCCGGCATCTCGAGATCGAGCCCGCCGTGCAGCGCCGCCTCAGTCGATTGCGTGCCGAACCAGTCGGACATCGCCACGCCGTCGAAGCCCCACTCGTTCTTCAGCACGCCGTTGACAAGCTCAGACCGCTCGCTGACGTAGACGCCGTCGAGCCGGTTGTAAGAAGTCATCAGCGCCCACGGCTTTGCGCGCTTCACTACCGTCTCGAAGGGCGCCATGTAGATTTCGCGCAGCGTCCGCTCGTCGACGTCGGAGCTGATCGTGTGGCGCTCGTATTCGCTCTCGTTGCCGATGAAATGCTTGACCGTCGCCGCGATACCGCGGCTCTGCAGCCCGTCGACATAGGCGACGGCGATCTCGCCGGCGAGGTGCGGATCTTCCGAATAGCACTCGAAATTGCGCCCGTTGAGCGTCGAACGGTGCATGTTGATGGTCGGCGCCAGCAGCACGCGGGCGCCTTTGCTCTTGGCCTCCTCGCCCAGCGCCGCGCCGATCTCGGCGACAAGCTCGACGTTCCAGCTTGAGGCGAGCGCGATCGCGACAGGGAAAGCCGCGGCGGTCAGACCGCCCACGAAGGCGCCGCCGCCGCGCGCGCCGTTCGGGCCGTCGCTGACCTTGATCGAGGGGACGCCGAGCCGCGCGACAGGCTCCGTGGTCCAGGAATCGCGCCCCGCGAGCAAAGCTATGCGTTCCTCGGGCATCATTTCGTCGACGAGGGCGTTGAGACGGGCTTCGGACACGAGGAACCTCCCTGCGGGCGCCGCAATGCTAGAGCATAAAGCGATTGGATATGAACTCCTGCCATCAATTGCGAGCCCAACGGCTAGGTACGCTGACGGCGAGCGATGGCCCGACCCCGCCCACCTGCCGAGAAAGGCTTGGTACGGCGACCACTATTCCGACGTCGCCCGCTTCGCCCAGGCGGACCTACTCGCCGATAAATCCCGGGTGAGGGCATGGCTGGAGGCAATGATCGTCGAAGGCGTGTCGATCATCACCGACATGCCCAACGACGACCAGGGCCTGACCGATCTCGTTCGTCTGATGGGACAGGTGCGACCGACTTTCTTCGGCGACTATTTCGATGTGAAGACTCATATTAACCCGACCAACACGGCCTACACGGCCGCGGCGCTCGAACTCCACACGGACACGCCCGCCGAGGAGAACGCTCCCGGCGTCCAATTTCTGCATTGTCGAGCCAATTCAGTCGAAGGCGGAAGGAATCTGTTTGGAGACGGGGTAGCGGTCGCGAACGACTTCCGCGCTTTTGATCCCGAGGGCCTTAAGCTTTTGAGTGAAATTGAGATCCCCTTCTATTGCGAGCACGACACCTCTCAGGTCAACGCTTGATTAGAAATCACGCACCAAGTCGCGAGAGATATCAGGGGCCAAAAAGGTATGGAGGCAAAGCAACAGTCAACTGCATCGCGCGCGCCCGCTGCCTCGCTCTGAAATATTCCTGTCTATCGACAAGACAGATAGGTCCACAAGATAGTTGTCGTAATCGGCAACGAAGGCGGCTTCTCTTGACATAGTGTGCCCATTGGGAAAATCACGCTCGAACCCGTTTTCTTTCCAGCGCCGCTTACCGGTGTCGGGCATTCGCTTGAGGAGATGCCGGTCGGCGAACCTGGCGACATACATCGGTACGCGCGGACAACGGCAGATGCAAAGTGGGCGTTCGACTGCGGCATAAGCCGTTACAATGCGGGCTTCCAGATCTTCCGAGGTGGGGGAGATTTCTCTTGAGCCAATATGAATCCGCCGCGTCCTGTCCCCTTGCTCAAAATCTGCAGTTGTGACTCGTTCCAAAATAACAGGCGGTCGTTGAAGGCTCTCGCCCAACATCCAGTTGCCGCTTGCAAACCGATCATTCATCACAAAGCCCTGTCGCGGCTAGGCGCGCAATCAGGCACGCCCCTCGCAAGCTGGCGTCGCGTCCGGAATCGCTGAAATCGATGGCAATACGACCGGTCGACAAAGGAGACGCCGAACCAAAAACCTGCTGTCTGATTGAAGCGAGTACGACTGGGCCGACTTGAGCCAGCTCGCCACCAATGATGAGTCGCTTTGGATCAAGGATATTCACGAGGCTCGCGACTACCGTGCCAATCTTGCGACCGGCATTGGCCAGTAGGCGGTTTGAGAATTCGTCTCCATTGCGCGCCGCACGGGATACGTCGGACAATTCGAGTTTCCCGGAGCTTGTGAGCACGTCCGCCAGCGCGGGGCTTTCACCCGAATGAACCCCGGCCATCGCCAGTCGCACGATGCCGGGCGGCCCAGCGACAGCCTCCAGACATCCTGCATGACCGCAACCGCAGCGAGGTCCGTCGGGCTCGACCGTAATATGCCCGATCTCCCCCGCGACCCCATATTCTCCGCGCACCAGCCTTCCGCCGACCACCAGGCCGCCGCCTATGCCATCGGGCCCCATTTTGATGACGACAAGGCTCTCGCGCCCGATTTGACCTTCGGCGCGCCTATCCCTCCACAATTCAAACAGGGCCATTGCGTTGGCGTCGTTCTCAACGACAATGGCCGCATCCGGATAGTCGGAGGCCAGTTGGTCGCGCACGCTGAACCCGTGCCAGTCGGGCAGGCTCGGCGGGTTGACCAGGACATCCGAGTTGCGCGAGACCGCGCCGGGAAGGCTGATGCCGATCCCCAGGACGTCCCGTCCTGAAAAACCGGTCTTTGAGAGCGCCGCGGCCAATTCCCGATTCAGGCGCGCGACGGAGGCGCCCGGGCTTTCGCCCTTGATCAGCGCGACCTTGCATTGCTCCACCACCGTGCCGAGCAACGTCTCGATGGCGAATGACGCCTGACCGGGCTCGACGTCGATACCTACGACCAGCCCGCGCTTCGCATCGAGGTCGAATTGCGCCGAGCGGCGCCCGCCTGTGTATTTCGTCTCCTCTTCGACCGCCAGCCACCCCTCGTCGGTCAACCCCTCGAGAGCTGCGGCGAGCCTACTCCGTGTCAGGCCGGTGGCTTGTGCGACTTGCCTCTGGGTCCGGGGGCCAAGCCATAAGACCGATTGCAGCACTGTCAGGCGGTCTTGGTTCATGATTCATGCCCAGTTTTGCGGATTTTGACACAAAGATTGTCGATATTAGCTCACAATTCTAACAAAACAGCGCTTTTGTGAAGAGATTTTAGTCTGATATCTGCCCATCAAGCAAATTGTTTCGCCGCGAATGCGTTGAAAATGCGCCAAAGCGAGCGAAGGCGGCTTCGTTCAGCGACCGACCGGGGAGGATCAGAATGTTCAGTTGCTCCAACGCGCCGGCGCAGCCGCGCCGCGACCGATCGCCGAGAACCTCCCATTTTTCGGTCGGAGGACTGCTGAAGTTACTTCCTCAACGTCACTGCTCCAGCCCAAACGCAGCGCGCTTCACACGCGGCCTTGCTGAAAGGGCACGTGGCTGAGTCGGTCTCGATAGCGCAATCGAACAAGCGAATTTCTCGCCCGAGCGAGAGACAAGGGCGCAATGCCCAACCCAAGGAGTGAGCCATGAGAAAAATGCTATTTGCAACCGTCCTGGCCGGGTTCGCCAGCCTGACGGGCCTTAACGGGACCGCCTCGGCCCAGACGATTGGTGTCTCTTTTCACGTATTTGACGACAATTTCATCACCGTTCTCCGAAACGGCATGATCAAGCACGCGGAGACGCTCCCGGGCGTCAAACTTCAGGTCGAAAATGCGCAAGGCGATGTCGGCCGCCAACTCGACCAGATCAAGAATTTCATCGCCGCCGGCGTGAACGCCCTGGTCGTGCTTCCCGTCGACACCAGCGGCGCGACGGCAATCACGGAATTGGCGGCCAAGGCCAACATTCCGCTCGTTTATGTCAACCGTGAACCCAACAATGTCGACTCCTTGCCGAAGGGTGAAGCCTTCATCGCGTCGAACGAACTCGATTCCGGAACCCTGGAAACGAAGGAAGTCTGCCGCCTCCTCCATGAGAAGGGAGTCAAGGAAGCCAAGGTGGCGGTGCTGGTCGGGCAACTCGGCAACTTTGCCGCGAAGACCCGCACCCAGGACATCAAGAACGTCATCGCCACGCCGGATTGTTCGTTCATGAAAATTGTAGACGAGCAATCGGCGGGTTGGCAGCGCGTCAAGGCGGCCGACATCGTCACGAACTGGGTGTCCTCCGGACTGAAGTTCGATGCGATCATCGCCAACAATGACGAGATGGCGATCGGCGCGATCCAGGCGCTGAAGGCGTCCGGTCAACCCGTCAAGGATTTGGTGATCGCGGGCATCGACGCGACCAAGGACGGTCTGGCGGCCATGGCGGACGGCTCGCTGAAAGTCACCGTCTTCCAGGACGCCGCAGGTCAGGGCGCCGGCGGCGTCGATGCGGCGCTCGCTCTGCTGAAGGGCACGCCCCTGGAGAAGAAGGTCTACATTCCCTTCCAGCTGGTGACGCCCGCTAACATGGCGACCTTCGCAAACCGCAACTGACGCAATCCAGCCGGGGGGCAGCCGAGCCGTGCTGCCCCCTGAATTGGGAGCCCTGACATGAGCAACACTCTTAGTCTCTCAAATGCCGGCGTCGCGGCGCGCTTGTCGCGCTACAGTTCGACTTTCAACACTCTGTTCGGGCTCGTGGCGGTCGCATTGATCTTCGAGCTACTCGGCTGGATCGTGCGCGATCAATCGTTTCTGCTGAATGCACAGCGCCTGTCGATCATGATCTTGCAGGTCTCGGTCGTGGGCATTGTCGCCATCGGCGTCACCCAAGTCATCATTACGGGCGGCGTCGATCTTTCATCGGGTTCGACCGTCGGCGCCTCGGCGATGATAGCCATGAGTCTAGCTCAAGTCTCGACAAACGCGGGCGCACTATATCCTTCCCTCACCGACTTGCCGGTCATCGTGCCCGTCGCAGCGGGGCTTGGCGTTGGACTCGCCGTCGGTCTGGTCAACGGAATTATCATCGCTTACACGCGCATTCCGCCGTTCATCGCAACATTGGGCATGATGGTGTTCATGCGCGGCGTCGCGAACTGGTATACTCGCGGCGATCCGGTTTCCTTCCCAACAAGCTCCTACGTCGCGATCGGCGCCGGAATGACGCCGGTCGTCATTTTCCTCGTCATCGCGCTGATGGCGCATATTCTGCTGACGCGCACGCTCTACGGGCGACGGACGTTTGCCATCGGCTCAAATTTCGCGGCTGCCGGAAGGTCCGGCATCAAAGTCGGAAAACATCTCGTCCTCGTCTACGCGATCGCCGGTCTGTTGTCTGGATTCGCGGGCGTCGTTCTCTCCGCCCGCGCGCAAACCGCACAGGCCGGAATGGGCGTCACGTATGAGCTTGACGCCATCGCCATGGCGGTGATCGGCGGGTGCTCGTTGTTGGGCGGACGCGGAACCATATTCGGAACCCTGATCGGGGCGCTCATCTTCGGCCTGATACTTTCAGGATTCACCTTCCTCAGGATCGACGTCTACTATCAGGAAATGGTGAAGGGCATCATCGTCGTCGCCGCCGTCGTGTCCGACACATATCGCCAAAAGCGTCTTGCCCGACGCGTTGACGCTGGAAAGTAGGTGTCGCCATGAAAAATTCCGCCGCAAAGGAAATTCTACGGACCAGCAAGCTCACCAAACGCTACGGCGGTGTGCACGCGCTTGAGGACGCGGACTTTGTTTTGCATGACGGCGAGCATGTCGCCATCGTGGGAGACAATGGCGCGGGGAAATCGACCTTCGTGCGCCAGATAACTGGCGTTGAGCAACCGACCAGCGGGGAAATTGTCTTCGACGGCAAGCCGATGCAGTTTCGAAGCCCGGTCGATGCGCGCAACGCCGGCATAGAGACCGTGTTTCAGGATCTGGCGCTGGCCGATCATCTGCACATCCCGGCCAACATCTTTCTGGGTCGCGAGCGCATCCTCGTCCCGCTAGGGCCATTCTCGCTCCTCGATGAACGCGCGATGAGGCGTGAATCCGAAGAAGCGCTGCGCGCGACCGGCGTGAAAGTGCCGAATTTCGAAATTGCGCTGCAAAACATGTCGGGCGGTCAACGGCAATGCATCGCCATTTCGCGCGCGGCCAATTTCGCCTCAAAGCTCATCATCATGGATGAGCCGACCGCGGCGCTTGGCGTTCAGGAAACAGCGCAGGTCGAAGCGATTATCAGGCGCCTGAAACAGCGCGGGACCCCTTTGATTCTTATTAGCCACAACCTGCGGCAAGTGCTCGATTTGGTGGACGTCGTTTGGGTGTTC
>JBBIIT010000066.1:0-15450 GCA_037446355.1 Beijerinckiaceae bacterium
TCGTCGACACCTGGTGGCAGACCGAAACCGGCGGCATTCTCATCACGCCGCTGCCCGGCGCGACCAAGCTGAAGCCGGGTTCGGCGACTCGGCCCTTCTTCGGCGTCGCGCCCGAGATCGTCGACGCGGCCGGGACCGTGCTCGAAGGGCCTTGCGAGGGCAATCTCGTCCTTGCCGATTCCTGGCCCGGCCAAATGCGCACCGTGTTCGGCGATCACGAACGCTTCGTGAAGACTTATTTCTCCGCCTATCCCGGCAAGTACTTCACCGGCGACGGATGTCGCCGCGACGCCGACGGTTACTACTGGATCACCGGCCGCGTCGACGACGTCATCAACGTCTCCGGGCACCGCATGGGCACGGCCGAAGTCGAGAGCGCGCTCGTCGCGCATCCCAAGGTGTCCGAAGCGGCGGTCGTCGGCTATCCCCACGACATCAAGGGGCAGGGCATCTACGCCTATGTCACGCTGATGGCGGGCGTGCAGCCTGACGAAGCGTTGCGCAAGGAACTGGTCGCCTGGGTGCGCAAGGAAATCGGCCCGATCGCCTCGCCCGATCTCATCCAGTTCTCGCCGGGCCTGCCCAAGACCCGCTCCGGCAAGATCATGCGCCGCATCCTGCGCAAGATCGCCGAGAACGAATATGGCGCGCTCGGAGACACTTCGACCCTCGCCGATCCGGCGGTTGTGACGGATCTCATCGATAACCGCCAAAATCGCGGCAAGGCGTGAAGCGCGAAAGTTTGTAGGCGCGGTCGGCGATCGCGCCCACAGGCCCGGCTAGGACGCCTGCGGCAGGTTCGGTGTCAGTTCCTGCACGCGTTCGATCTTGGCGGCGAGGATGACCGCTTGCGTGCGGCTTTCGACGCCGAGCTTTTGCAAGATCGCCGAGACATGCGCCTTCACCGTGGCTTCGGAGACGCTGAGTTCGTACGCGATCTGTTTGTTGAGCAGCCCTTGCGAGAGCATCATCAGCACACGCACCTGCTGCGGCGTCAGCGAGGAAAGCCGGCGCACCAGCGCGCTCGCTTCTTTGTTGCCAGGCGCCTGCAAATCGAGATCGGGCGGCGCCCACTGCTCGCCGTCAAGAACCGCGCGAATGGCCGCACGCATCGAGGCGACGTCGAGCGACTTGGGCACGTAGGCGGCGGCGCCGAATTCGAGGCAATGGCGCATCACGGCGCGATCCTCATTCGCCGAAACGACGATGACCGGCACGCCCGGCCGCTCCGCGCGCAGGAACAATAGGCCCGAAAACCCGCGCACGCCGGGCATGGAGAGGTCGAGTAGTACGAGATCCATGTCCGGCGTCGCCTCCAGCGCGGCCGCCAGGCTCTGGAAATCGTTGGCTTCATGGATGAAGGCGCCGGGCAGCGCGCCGCTTACCGCCTCCCGCAGGGCGCCCAGCACCAACGGGTGATCGTCGGCGATCAACACGCGCAGACGTTCGCTCAAATCCGACCTCCCCCAAATCCGCGCTCGCCTCCGCCATCGGCGATTGTTGCGCCGACCATTGCGCAAACGCGCGCGATTGTCACGCGGGCGTCAATTTTCGCGGTTGGCGGCGCCGTCGAACTGGCGCGTAGCCTCGCCGAGCGCCAGTGCGGCCGCGATTGCGACATTGAGCGAGCGCAGCGGCGCGCGGATCGGAATACGCAAGCGCGCATCCGCGTCCGCAGCGACGTCGGCCGGGACGCCCGCCGATTCGCGCCCCACCATCACAATGTCGCCGGATCGGAACGCGAAATCCCACAATTGCGTCTCGCCCTTGGTCGTCAGCAGCACGAGCCGGCGGCGGGCCGCGGCGCGCCACTCGCGAAATCGCGCATAGGACACGTGGCGCGCGATCGCCAAAGCGTCGAGATAATCCATCCCCGAGCGGCGAAATCGGCGGTCCGAAAACGGAAAGCCCGCCGGCTCGATCAGGATCGCGTCGACGCCGAGACAGGCGCAGGTGCGCATCATCGCGCCCGCGTTCGCGGCGATGTCGGGTTCGTAGAGCGCCAGAGCGAGACGGTCGGCTTCCATCGGTGCTGTCTATAGTCAAAATGACGCAGGCGCCATCCATTGCGCGGGCCCGGGGCGCCTCCTTGTCACAGTGCGACCTTCGTCAATGCAAACAAGTCGTTGCGGGCGTTGAGGTCGCGCCGGCGCGACCTTGCGCGAGTCGCGCGCAATGCAGCGTTGGCCTATGGACAACGTCTCGGAACGATGCCAAATAGCGCACCAATTGACGCGCCGCGCGCTGCGGGGCGCGGGGGCGTCCCGGTCGCGAGTCCGGGAGGCACACGAGTCCGGGGGGCGTCAGGAATCCCTGGGAGACAAGCGAGACGCACCGCATTCCGCAAGAAGTCGGGATCGGTCGGAAAAGGGGGTTCATTTGTCGAGCGCGGCCATCGAGACGCCAAGTCGTCGGGATTTCCTATTTATCGCGACGGGCGCCGTCGCCGTCGTCGGCGTCGGATCGGTCGTGTGGCCGCTCGTCGATCAGATGAACCCTGACGCATCGACGCTCGCCCTGGCCTCGATCGAAGTTGACCTCGGTGCGATTCCGGAGGGGCAGATCGTCACGGTCAAGTGGCGAGGCGGTCCGGTGTTCATCCGTCACCGCACCAAGAAGGAAATCGACGAGGCGGTGAACGCACCGCTCTCCGATCTCAAGGATCCGCAGACCGACGCGGACCGCGTCAAGAAGCCCGAATGGCTGATCGTCGTCGGCATCTGCACGCATCTAGGCTGCGTTCCGCTCGGCCACGAAGGCCCGTTCGACGGCTGGAAGTGCCCGTGCCATGGCTCGATCTACGATACCTCGGGCCGTATCCGTTCAGGCCCCGCGCCGCTCAATCTGCCGGTGCCGGAATATACCTTCGTCAGCGACACCAAAGTGAAAATCGGCTGATCCTCGAAGACTGAACGTCGAGCGGCCGCAAGCCGCGCTCCCCGCCAATCCCAAGAGACATCGAGACATGAGCGGACCTTCGACCTACGTTCCCAAGAGCGCGCTCGGGCGCTGGTTTGAATCGCGCCTGCCGATAATGGGCTTGATGCATTCCTCGTTCGTCGCCTATCCGGTGCCGCGAAATCTCAACTACTTCTGGACTTTCGGCGCGATCTTGTCGTTCATGCTGATCGCACAGATCGTCACCGGAATCGTGCTGGCGATGCACTACGTGCCGAGCGCGACGATGGCGTTCCAGTCGGTCGAGCACATCATGCGCGACGTCAACTTTGGCTGGTTGCTACGCTATCTGCATTCCAACGGCGCGTCGATGTTCTTCCTAGCCGTTTACATCCACATTTTCCGCGGCATGTATTATGGTTCCTACAAAGCGCCGCGTGAAGTGCTTTGGATCCTGGGAGTCATCATCTACCTTCTGATGATGGCGACCGCGTTCATGGGCTACGTGCTCCCCTGGGGTTCGATGAGCTTCGCCGGCGCGACCGTCATCACCAATCTGTTCACCGCCATTCCGCTCGTCGGCGTGAGCGTCTCGCATTGGTTGTGGGGCGGATACGCAGTCGGCGATCCCACGTTGAACCGCTTCTTCGCGTTACATTATCTGCTGCCGTTCATGATCGTTGGCGTCGTCGGCCTACACGTGTGGGCGCTGCATGTCGTCGGCCAGAACAATCCTGACGGCGTCGAGGTCAAGGACGTCGAGCGAGACACCGTCGCCTTCACGCCCTACGCCACGATCAAGGATATGTTCGCCCTCTCAGTGTTTCTGATCCTTTACGCCTGGTTCGTGTTCTTCATCCCGAACTATCTGCTGGACGCCGACAACTCGGTCATCGCCAATCCGCTGGTGACGCCGGCCCATATCGTGCCGGAATGGTATCTGCTGCCGTTCTACGCGATCCTGCGTGCGATACCGAATAAGCTCGTGGGAGTCGTGGCGCTGTTCGCCGCCATCGCGCTGCTGGCGTTTCTGCCCTGGCTCGACACTTCCGCGGTGAAGTCGGGCAAGTATCGGCCCCTGTTCCGCTTCTTCTTCTGGATTTTCGTCGTGTGCTGCGTTGGCCTTGGCTATCTCGGCTCGCAGGAAGTCACGGAAGGCGCGACCTTGATGGCGCGCATCTTCTCGGTCGGCTACTTCGGCTATCTCGTCGTCGCGCTGCCGGTGCTGGGACTCATCGAGAAGACGAAGCCGGCGCCGCCGTCCATCGCCGACGCGGTGCTGGCCAAGTCTGGCGTGGCGCATTGATCGCCAGGCGCGCTAAGGGAAATCGATCATGATCCGTTTCAAGTCTTCCCTCCTCGCACCGGCGACCCTAGCGCTGATGTTGACCGGCGGCGCCGTTGCGCTCGCCGCCGACGCGCCCGTGGAGCAGCCGAAACCCGAACGCCAGAGCTGGAGCTTCTACGGTCCATTCGGGCAGTTCGATCAGGCGCAGTTGCAGCGCGGCTTCCAAGTCTACAAGGAAGTGTGCAGCAGCTGTCATCGCCTCAGCATTCCGTTCCGAATGCTCGAGGACGCTAACGGTCCGGGCTACAGCGAAGCGCAGGTCAAGACGCTCGCCGCCTCGTATCAGGTCGTCAACGACGACCCGAATGAAAAGGGTGAAATATTCAAGCGTCCGGGCACTCCGGCGGACATTTTCCCGCCGCCCGATTCGTTCCCCAATGACGAGGCCGCCGCCGCTTCCTTCGGCAAGGCGCCGCCGGACATGTGGCTGCTGGCCAAGGCGCGCAAATACGAGCGCGGGTTTCCGAATTTCGTGTTCGACATTTTCGACGCCTATCAGGAAATCGGCGCCGACTACATCTACGCGATCCTGACCGGCTATACGAAGCCCGAGGACACGCAGTGGAACCTCTATTATCCGGGCCACCGCATCGCGATGCCGGCGCCGTTGCAGGACGGGCAGGTCAAATATACCGATGGCACCGCGCCGACGGTCTCCAACTACGCCAAGGACATCGCGGCGTTCCTGAGCTGGGCGGCCGAGCCGACGCAGACCGAGCGCAAAAAAATTGGCCTGCGCGCGATGATTTTCCTGATCGTATTTGCCGGGCTGATGTATTTCACGAAGAAACGCATCTGGGCCGATCTGCACTGATCGGAGCGGGTTCTCGATCGAAAACCGAACGTCGTCCTTGCAAAGGGGCGGCGTTTTCGTTTTCGCGCGCCTTTCAATAGTGGAAGCCAATCAGGAAATTGCCCCAGTGTCGGCGGCCGACGAAGATCGGCGCGGCGAACAACTTGGCCGCGGCGGCCTCGCGGTTGGCGCGCGTCCTCACCAGCGCGCGCACATATTCGGGGTCGAGGTTGGTCGAGACGGCCTGCAATTGCGGACTGGCGAGAAAGCGCCGATCGCCAGCGTTAAGTTCGCCCCAGCCGCGATGGTCGATCGCGTCGTAGCTTGGATGCCGGATCGGCAGATAGCCGTTTCTGTCGACGGCGACCGCGAACAGGGGCGCGGGCGTCAAGTTCCAATATTCGAGCAACAGGAGCGGAAGCGAGCGGTCGTAGTAGTTTGTTGCGGAAGTCGCGAACTGCAACGGATTGGCGCCGGGCATCGCGCGATAATTCGTGGTTATGAGATCTTCCGCGGAGACCTCGGCGCTTTCGACGTCGCTGGAGAAGGCGCGCGAAATTCCGTCGGCGCCGCGGCGCGCGAAATCGGCGAACGGGGCGTCGGAAAGCCGCACATTGGCGATCAGCTTTCGCAGGCGTTTCAACACGTCGTCGGCGATGGCGTCGAAGCGATAGTGCACGCCAATATCGCTGACGGCGACGATCGCGCCCAGGCATTCGCCGACGCCGTCGATCGCAAGGCGGGTGCGCTCGCCGGTCGCGACCACGTCCTTATCCAAATGCAAGAGCGCGCCATGTTCGGAAATGTCGAGCACGGCGCCCGCGAGTTTCAGTCCGCGCACGAACAGCGCCGCGGGAACGCGCGCCGGTGTGCGTTTGGCGGCGCGTCGATCGCCCTCGCGGCTTGAGCGCAAATGCACTATGGGGCGATGTGCGTGCGTTTCGAGCGTGGCGACGACTTCGTCGCCCGCCACCCGCGCGTCCTGCGACGCGGCGTCGGCGGCGTCGGCCCAGCGCTGGATTTCAAACGCCTTGCTGGCGATCGCGCGGACGGCGTGCAGGCTTTGCGCGGCGCCGACCTCGGATTGGCGGCAGTCGCGCGATTGAGCCGCCAGCGCGCTTTGCAAGATTTCGAGATGCGGATCGCGTTCGCGCAACAACGACGCGAATCCGACGAGCCCTTCGGCGCTGCGGTCGAGTTCCTCGTGCAGTTGAGCGATTTGCGCGGCGATGTCGGCGCTCGCGCGCATCGCGCGGTCCGCCCAACCCGACAAATCTCTCGCAATCGCCGCGAATTCGCCGTGAGTCTCGCTCGTCCTTTCCGCTTTGATGCCGGCGTTCAGCGCCGTCACATTGGCGCGTCGGGCGAGTTCGCCGATGCCGTCGCCCGCGACTTCGAGACGCCGCTGCGTCTGTCGCATACGCGCGAACTGGCCGCCGATGTCGGCGCTCAATCGCCGCGCCTCTGCAAAGGCGATTTCCAAGCTCGTAGCGTTGAGACGGATCGTATCGTTCGTGTCGGCCGTCCTTTCCACCGTTTCCGAAAGGCTCGCGCAGACTCCTTCGGCGGCGGCCGACAATGTCGCCATCGCGGCGCTCGCGGCCTGGACGCGGCCGATCTGCTGGAGGTATTCGTCGAGCTTTCGCCGGCCTCGCTCGGCCTCGAAGCCGACGGCGCGCAAGATCACGGCGACGTCGTCTTCGGCCTGCTGAAGGAGCGGCTCCAAGCGCGCTACGGTTTGGGCCATGAAACGCCGCACTCAACTCTGACTCGGCCGCGTCATCGCCGCGCGGACCCTGGAAAGGCAACGATGCGGGCGTTCTGGAGGGCGCAGGGCCGCCCGCGCCCGTTCGCCGCGCGATCGTTAGAAGTTGATGGATTTGAGTTACGGTTGCGTTAAGTGCGGTTGCGTCTCAGGCGCGAGCGTTAAATACTGTCGTCAAACGAGAGGTCGATATGGTCAGGGCTATCGTCGGCGTGATCGGTGGCTCAGGCGTCTATGCGCTCGATGGCCTGGCGCTCGCGCGCGAAGAGCGCGTCGTTTCACCCTGGGGCGAGCCGTCGGATCTCTTGCGCTTCGGCCGTCTCGGCGACACCGAGGCGGTGTTCCTGGCGCGACACGGCCAAGGCCACAGGTTTTCGCCTTCGACGATCAATTACCGCGCGAACATCGATGCGCTGAAGCGAGTGGGCGTCACCGACATCGTCGCCATCTCCGCCTGCGGCTCGTACCGGCGCGAATTCTATCCCGGGATGTTCGTGCTGATCGATCAGTTCATCGATCGCACTTTCTCGCGCCAGACCAGCTTCTTCGGCACGGGCTGCGTCGCGCATGTCCCGTTCGCGCACCCGATCGCCCCCAAGCTGCAGCAACGCATCGCCGCCGCCGCAACGGCGGAAGGGATCGCGCATCACCTCGGCGGAACCTATGTCTGCATGGAGGGGCCGCAATTTTCGAGCTATGCCGAGTCGCTGCAATATCAGGGCCTCGGGGCGGACGTGATCGGTATGACTGCCGCGACCGAAGCCAAACTCGCCCGCGAGGCGGAAATTTCTTATGCGACCATCGCCATGGTCACAGATTACGACTGCTGGCACGAAGAACACGCCTCGGTCGATGTCGCCTCGGTCATGAAAGTGGCGAAGGAAAACGCCGAGCGCGCCAATCGCCTCGTCGCGCGCGTGCTCGCCGACTTTCCTGCCGAACACGAGGCTTGCCCTGTCGGCTCCGATCGCGCGCTGGACGGAGCGATCATGACGCATCCGAGCGCGCGCGATCCCGAATTGCTGCGCAAGCTCGACGCCGTCGCCCGCCGCGTACTGCACGCGCGAGTCTGATATCCGCCAACAAAGCGTGAAATGTAGCGCCGAATCTTCTTGAAAGATCGGCGCGAAAGCATTATTTACGTCTCAACTGTACAGTTTATTATAAATAGCGAAACACAAATGTCTATAGACCTCGCGCATTTCACACCTTATTCCGCGCTCGCCGGCGGCGCGATGATCGGCGCCGCCGCGGCGGTGTTGATCCTGGGAACCGGACGCATCCTCGGCGCGGCGGGCATCTTCGCGTCGGCGCTGGAGAGCCGTATCGGCGATGACCGATGGCGTTTTTGGTGGCTTGGCGGTCTTCTGCTGGCGCCTGCGCTCGCGCGCCTAGCCTGGAGCGCGCCGATCCCCGTTTTCACCGCCAGCGGGCTGACGCTAGTCGTTTCGGGCCTTCTCGTCGGTTTCGGCGCGCGTCTCGGTTCGGGCTGCACGAGCGGCCACGGGGTATGCGGTCTCGCCCGCCTTTCGCCGCGCTCGATGGTCGCGACAGGGGCATTCATGGCGGTCGGTTTCCTCACTGTGTTTCTGGTGCGTCATGCGATCGGTTGAAACGAAAGGCGGCGTCATGTCCCGCAATCTCCTCGCCGTCCTCGCAGGCCTCGTTTTTGGTCTTGGCCTTTGCCTCTCCGGCATGGACGATCCCAACAAGGTGCTCGCTTTCCTTGATCTTGGCGGCGCGTGGGATCCCTCGCTCGCCTTCGTGATGGCGGGTGCGATCGGCGTCGCCGCGCCGGCTTTCGCGCTCGCGCGCAGACGCCGCGTCGCTCTGAACGGCGACGCCATCCAATTGCCGACGCGGCGCGAGATCGACGCGCCGCTGGTCCTTGGCGCGCTCACCTTCGGCGTCGGCTGGGGGCTGGGCGGACTTTGCCCAGGACCGGCGATCGTCGACATCGGCTTCCTCAGCGTCGGCGCGATCGTGTTCGTCGCCGCGATGGGCGTTGGCGCGCTCGCTCATCATGCGCTGGGTTTGCGCTTGCGGAGCCCGCGCGCTGCGGCGCAGGATGCGTGAACCCCGGGGGGTTCGCGCCGTGCCGAAGACGTTTCTTGAAAACCTGCTGTTCGCCAGCCGTTGGCTACTGACACCGTTCTACATCGCGTTGGGGGTCGCCCTGCTAGCGTTGATCGGCAAGGTCGCGCTGCGCGCCTATGCCCTTGTCGTCAGCTTCGCCTCGCTGGGCGAGGAGGACGTTATCCTCGGCGCGCTCGGCGTCGTCGATCTGACACTCACCGCGTCCCTAGTCGTGCTGGTGATCTTTTCCGGTTACGCCAATTTCGTTTCGCGCATCGACGCCGACGCGCATACGAATTGGCCGCGATGGCTGGCCGACACCGACTTCAGCGAACTCAAGCTCAAGTTGATGGGCTCGATCGTCGCCATATCCGGCATTAAGCTGCTCGAGGCCTATATGAACCTCGACCACGAGACCGATCGGCAACTCGCGTGGCAGGCGGGCGTTTACGGCGTGTTCGTAATCGCGGCGCTGGCGTTGGCGCTCTCGGAAAGGCTGACCGGCCATTCCGGCGACGCCTCGCAAAAGGACTAACGCGGCCACGGCGTTTCCGGGACCGGATTCAGCGGACCCTTACCATCGATCCAGGAGATCAGGTTGGCGACGACGCAATTGGCCATAGCCAGCCGCGTCGCGACGGAGGCCGAGCCGACATGCGGCAGCAGCACGACATTGTCGAGCGTGAGGAAGGCTTCCGGCACGTTCGGTTCGTCGGCGAACACGTCGAGGCCGGCGGCGAGAATTGTCTTGTGCGCGAGCGCCTCGATTAACGCCGGCTCGTCGACGAGCGAGCCGCGCGCGATATTGACGAGCACGCCATCGGCGCCGAGCGCCTCGAGAATCTCGCGGTTGACGACGTGGCGGGTCTCGGCGCCGCCGGGCGCGCAAATCATTAGGATGTCGACCGCCTTCGCCATCTCCAATAGCGAGGGGTAGTAGAGGTAGGGCGCGTCCGGTTGCGGCCGGCGCCCGTGATAGACGACGTCCACGCCGAAGGCGCGCGCGCGCGTCGCGACTTCCTTGCCGATGCGTCCGAGGCCGAGAATGCCCATGGTGCGCTCGCGCAGCGACGCGGTGAGCGCAAAGGGCGCTTGCGTCCACAATCGCGCGCGCAGATAGCGCTCCGCGGCGGGAAACCTGCGCACCGTCATCAGCGCGAGCGCCATGCCTGTGTCGGCGGTCTCCGCGTCGAGCACACCGGGCGTATGTGTGACTACGACGCCGCGCCTGGCCGCCGCCGCCGCATCGATATGATCGTAGCCGACGCCGAAGCTGCAAACGATTTCCAACTTGGGAAGTTTCGCCAACAGCGCCTCGTCCACCTTGGCGGTGTGGTTGCTGGCGACGATGGCGCGAATGTTCGGCGCAAGACGGTTCAGCGCGGCGGCGGGGTCGGCTTCGCGATAGAGACGATGCAGCTTCGCGCGTCGTTCGATCGCGGCGCCGATTTCTTTCATGCCGTCGGAAGGCATCAAAACGTCGAATTCGTTCACCCGTGCGCCTCCGCTTCGTACACCGGGCACCATGCGACGGATCGGGCGTCGCGGACAAGGCGCCTGCCCCTTTCGCCCGGCCGCAGGACGTGGCACATGCGGCGGCGATGCTAGGCTCGTCGGCTCTTTCGTCGAACTGCCGCCGTCCGCTTGTGCGGCGCCTGATGCTGCGCGACTTTCGCTCCTACGCCTCGCTCGACATCGCGTTCTCGGGCGCGCTGATCGGCCTCATCGGCGAGAACGGAGCCGGGAAGACCAACCTGCTCGAGGCGCTTTCGCTGTTCTCGCCCGGGCGCGGGTTGCGGCGCGCCGAACTCGCGAATTGCGCGCGCGACTTAGGGGACGGCGGCTTCGCCGTGTCGCTCGAAGTCGAAGAGGACGGCGAATCGCGACAGCTCGGCGTTGGCATCGAGCGGTCGGGCGAGGAGGCGATCGACCGCCTCAATCGCATCGATCGCGTCCCGGTCGCCTCCGCGCGCGCCTTTTGCGACCATCTTCGCCTCGTCTGGCTGACGCCGGCGATGGACGGTCTGTTCGCCGGAGCGGCGAGCGAGCGACGACGCTTTCTCGACCGCCTGGTGCTGGCGATCGATCCGCTGCACGGCGCGCGGGTCTATCAGTTCGAGCGCGCTCTGCGCGGGCGTAACCGACTGCTGGGAGAGGGGGGGCGCAATTCGCATTGGCTCGACGCGCTGGAGCGCGAGGCGGCCGAACTCGGAGTCGCGTTGGCGGCGGCGCGCGTCGAATGCGTCGCGCGGCTGCGTCAGACCGTCGCCGCGGGGCGCGAAGAGGCTTCGCCTTTTCCCTGGGCCGAGATCGCCTTGCAGGGTGATGTCGAGGCGCTTGCGGGCGAGCGGCCCGCGCTCGAGGCCGAGGATCGATACCGCGAAATTCTCTGCGAGGCGCGCGCGAGAGACGCCGCCGCCGGCCGCACGCTGATCGGTCCGCATGTCGCCGATCTCGCGGTGTTCCACGGCCCCAAGAGCGCGCCGGCGGCCCAATGCTCCACCGGCGAGCAGAAGGCGCTGCTGGTCGGCCTCGTGCTCGCCCACGCGCGGTTGGTAGCCGACATGTCCGGCATCGCGCCGATCGCATTGCTCGACGAGGTCGCCGCGCATTTCGATCCGCGTCGTCGCGGCGCGTTGTTCGAGGCGCTGGAGCGCATCGGCGGTCAGGTGTTCGTCACCGGCGCCGATCCCGCCGCTTTCGTCAGCTTGCGCGCGCGCCTTTATGAGGTCACGCCGGGCTGCGTCCGGCCTTTGGATTGAAAATTTCAGGCGTGACCGGCCTCGGAGGAGAGCGTCGCCGCCTCGACTCCGAGCAAGGCCAGCGCGCGGTCGTATTTGGCGCCGAAGTCATCGTCGAAAATCAGCGCCGCATCGGCGGGGCCGACGAGCCAGGCGTTGGCGAGAATTTCGCTTTCCAGTTGACCCGACGCCCAGCCTGCGCAGCCGAGCGCCAACACGGCGCGGCTCGGTCCCGATCCGCGCGCGATCGCCTTGAGAATGTCGAGCGTCGCGGTGAGGCGCACGCCTTCGGCGATCTGCACCGTCGAATCCTTAGAGGAATAATCGTCGCTATGCAGCATGAAGCCGCGCCCGGCGTCCACCGGACCGCCGCGCAGCACCTGGATCGTCTCCACCTTCGGCGGCAGGCGAATCGCATCGTCCTTGCCGACGATGTCGAGTTGCACCAGCAGCTTGGCGAAATCGATCTCCTCGGCGCGCTGATTGATGACGATGCCCATCGCGCCATCCTCGCGATGCGCGCACATGTAAACCAGCGAGCGCGCAAATGGGCCCTCGCGCAGGTTGGGCATGGCGATCAAGACTTGCCCCTCATAACTGTGCGAGGGGGGAGGGCCCGAGGGACGACGCATGGCGCCATGCTAGCGCCCTCGTCGCGCGTGTCAAAACAAATGCTAGGATGTAACGAAGCGCCGCCGCGCCGCGACTTTTCCTGCGCCGCCGCGCAACGGATAGGAACATGAGAATCGCTATGGCCGCTTTGGCGGCGCTTTTTGGACTTTCGGGCGCGACGAGCGCGGCCGAACCCTTCGCTTCAGACTGGGCGTTGTCGCTGAAATCGCAGGCGCGCCTGATCGCCGATGGCGTGGAGTGGGCGGGCTTTCAGGTCGAACTTGCTCCGGGGTCGATCACCTATTGGCGCGATCCCGGCGAGGCTGGCGCGCCGCCGACTTTCGATTTTTCCGGCTCGACCAATCTCGCGAGCGCCGAAGTCGAGTTTCCGGCGCCCAAACGAATCGCCGAATCGGATGGAACCGACGCGTTCGGCTACGAGGGCGCGGTCGTTTTTCCCATACGCGTGCGCGCCGTCGATCCCGCCCGGCCGGTCACGCTCTTACTGAACGCGAATTACGCGGTGTGCGAGAAAATCTGCCTGCCCGCGCGGGCGGTCCTCAAACTGGAGCTTGCCGCCGGCGCGGCCTCGCCTTACGCGGCGACGCTCGCAGCCGCCAGGGTCGAGGTTCCCAAGCCGACCGACGCGCGCGCGCTCGGCCTGGAGGTCGCCGCGCTCGACGCGAAATCCTGGCGCATCTGTTTCGCCGGCGCGGCGGACAAGAGCGACCTCTTCGCCGAACCGCCGCCGGGCTGGTGGGTCACCGTGCGAAAAGAAGAGGCGACGCCAGGACGCGCCTGCTTCAAGCTGATGCAGCAGGAAGCTCCGAAGGACGCGGCGGGGCCGATCGAGGCGCGCCTGACGATCACCGGCGCCGACCCGGCGGCGGAAACGACGGTGCGCCTCGGCGCTAAGTAATCGCCCGCGATTTATAGAACGCCGTCTCGAAGGCAAGAAAGCCGTTCAGCGCTGTCGGGTCGAGGAAAGGGAACAATTGCGAGGCCCAAAGGCCGGCGACGCCATTATGGCGGTCGATCCAGTAATAGAGATTGCCGAGGCCCGCCCAGGCGAGCGATCCGGCGGGGCGGCCGGTCGGCGCGTCCTCGTCGTTGACCATGAAAGTCAGCGCCCAGGACTTGGCCTGTCCGGGGAAGAATTCGGCGTCGTGCGTCACGGCGCGGCTCGCGCTCGGCAGACGCTTGATCTTCATTTCGCCGAGGTGATTGCGCGCCGCGTAGGCGACCGTTTCGGGCTTCAGCACGCGGCCCCGCCCGCCATCGCCGTCGTTCAGCCACATACGCAGGAATTTGAGATAATCGCCCGCCGTACCGAATAGCGCGCCGCCGCCCATGAACACCTCGGGATTGTCGGGCAGCTCGAATTCAAACGGCGTCAACGCGCCCGCCGCATCGCGCTGATGCATTGTGGCGCGGCGCGCGCGCATCGCGGGCGTCAGGACGAAGCCGGTGTCATTCATGCCGAGCGGATCGAGCACGCGCGCGCGCAGCACCGCGTCCAGCCGCTCGCCGGCGATGGCTTCGACGACGAGGCCGCACCAGTCCATGCCGAGGCCGTACTCCCAGGCTTCGCCCGGCTCGAACAGCAGCGGCGCGCTGAGGCCGATCCGCGTTCCGAGCCGCGCGTTGGGCAGCTTTAACGCGGCGCCGAGGCGCTTCGCCGTGGCGTTGAAGAAGTCGTAGCCGAAGCCTGCGGTGTGAAGCATCAACATGCGCGTGGTGATCTCGCGCCGCGGCGCGCGCGTCGCCGGCGCGCCATCCTCATTGAAGCCCTCGAGCACGCGCAGTTCGCCGATTTCGGGAAGGTAAATGCGCGCCGGCGCATCGAGATCGAGGCGGCCCTCCTCGACGAGTTGCAGCGCCGCCGTTCCGGTGATCGCCTTCGTGCAAGAGAACAGCGCGAGCACGCTGTCGGCCGTCATCGGCGCGTCGTCGCCGATCCGCCGCACCCCCGCCACGCCCTGATACATTGAGCCGTTGCGATCGGCCGCCATCGCGACGACGCCGGGCAGGCGCCGATCGCCGGTCACGGCGGCTTGCAGCAGGGCGTCGGCTTCGGCGGCAAAGCGCATCGGGCGGGCGTCTCGTTGATCCATGGCGGGCGACAATTGACCGCGCAGTCGGGAGATTGCAAGTTCGCCGGCGGGAGGCCCACATGAATGTAACGCCAAAACGGATCGACCCTCTCGCCGACGTGCGCCCCGGCCTTAGCGCCCGCGAGAGTGTCGTCGTCACGCGCGAACTCACCGTCGGCGGCCATGTCGAGGGAATGCCGTTCGTCTATGGTACGCCCATGATGATCCTCTTGATGGAGATCGCCTCGGGCGCGGCGATCCGATCCTTTCTGCCGCCGCGCTGGGTCAGTGTCGGCAGCGAGGTCAACATCCGCCATCTCGCGCCGACGCCGGTGGGGCGCACGGTCGTCGCCACAGCGCGGGTGCTGGAGACGGAGGGACGCAGCGTGCTGTTTTCGGTCGAAGCCCACGACGGCGAACGCAAGATCGGCGAGGGCGTGCATCGACGCGGCGTCGTCAATCTCGACGCCTTCGCCGCGAGATACGACGGCCTCTGAACCGCTCTCGCCGCAAAGCTGTTGACGGCGGCGCGCGCGTCTCGCCGAGCGGGCTCGCGCTTGCTAAGAGTCGCGCCGACCCGCCGCAATAGAGGACTAGCCATGACTGAAGGTCGCGACAAAGCCTTTCCGGTATCCTGGGATCAGTTTCACCGCGATGCGCGTGCGCTAGCCTGGCGCCTCGCCGCCTCCGGCCCGTTCGAGGCGATCGTCGCCATCACGCGCGGCGGGCTGGTGCCGGCGGCGATTATCGCTCGCGAACTCGATTTGCGGGTGATCGAGACCGTCTGCATCGCCTCCTATCACGACTACAAGAACCAGGGCGGCCTCAAAATTCTCAAGACGATCGCGACCGATGTCGCCAACGGCGGCGATGGCGCGAAAATCCTCGTCATCGATGATCTCGTCGATACCGGCGCCACCGCTAAAGTCGTGCGCGAGATGCTGCCGAAGGCGCATTTCGCCACCGTTTACGCCAAGCCGCTGGGTCGGCCGCTGGTCGACACCTTCATCACCGAGGTCAGTCAGGACACCTGGATTTATTTCCCCTGGGACATGGGGCTCGCCTTCCAGCCGCCGATCGCCAAGGACGCTGCGGGCTAGGCGCTCCAACCGATCTCGCCGCGC
>JBBIIT010000067.1:0-11741 GCA_037446355.1 Beijerinckiaceae bacterium
GGTTCTTGCCCATGCCGTGCATTCCGGTCTTGGCCTTGAAATGCTGCTGATAGCGGAAGTCGATCAGGGTGTTGAGGCCGCTCGCGCATTCGACGACGACGTCGCCGCCGCGTCCTCCGTCGCCGCCGTCCGGGCCGCCGAATTCGATGAATTTCTCGCGCCGGAACGAGACGCAGCCGGCGCCGCCGTCGCCGGAGCGGACATAGACGCGCGCTTGATCAAGGAATTTCATGGGCTCTCTCGATAGTGGCGCCGTCGCGCGGGGGCAAGGGATGCGCTCGTTCGCGCGAGGCGGACCAGGCCGCGCGGCTCAGTTGGAACCGATGCGACTCCACCATGCCGCCGCGCGCCGGCGCTCCCTCGAGGCCTTCGCCGACATGCGCGAAGCCGGCCTTTTCGAGCACCCGGCCCGAAGCCGGATTATCGAGGTGAACCGCCGCGTTGATCTCGACCGCGCGCGTCAGCGTGAAGCTCGCCTCGACGATCGCCTCCACCGCCTCGGTCGCGAAGCCCTTGTTCCAGGCCTCGGGAGAAAGCACGTAGCCGAGCGTCAGCCGGTCTTCGCCGCGCGCTTCGACGCTGACGGCGCCGATCGCCTCGCGCGGATCGCGCGCGGTGGTGACGACCAGCGTCAGCGCCCGGCCCGCCGCGTTGGCCTCGCGCGCGGCGAACACGAACCGCTCGGCGCTGCCGGCGGGATAGGGATGCGGGATGCGCGCGGTGTGGCGGGCGACTTCATAAAGGCGGCTGTAGCGCTCGATCGCCGGCGCGTCCGACGCGCGCGGCCAGCGCAGCCAGAGCCGCCGGGTCTCGAGCCTGAAAATATCGTCTCGGGCGATTTCGGGAAACATGTCCGCTCCGGTCCAACCGGGCCGCGAAGGCCCAAAACGACGAAGGAGATACGGCGGGCCGTATCCCCTTCGTAAGCGTTGCGGCTTACCGGACGATTGGGGAAGACTTTCGTCTTCCTGTTTTCTCGGGCTGGGCTCGAGACCGTCCGCGGGGGGCTGGCGCCGCGGCGGGGTCTCGTCGATCCCCGCCGATTATTCGGCCGCGCTTTGCACGACCACCGATACGTATTGACGCATCGATTTCTGCTCAAAAATCACGACGCCCGGCGCCGTGGCGAACAGAGTATGGTCGGTGCCGATGCCGACATTGCGGCCGGGGTGAAATTTCGTGCCGCGCTGGCGCACGAGAATATTGCCGCTCAGCACGCGCTCGCCGCCGAACTTCTTCACGCCGAGGCGGCGACCGTCGGAATCGCGACCGTTGCGCGACGAACCGCCAGCTTTCTTATGGGCCATGATATTCGCTCCAAATTTCGGGCGTCGCGCCGATGCGCGTCGAATTTGCGCCCAGGATACTTCAAAGAGCCCGGCGAGGGAATGTTATTCGCCGTGGCCCTCGCCGTGATGGTGGCCCTGCTTGGGAACGGGCGGCTTGCCGGCCATGAGGTCGCTCGCCTGTTCTTTCCAGTGATCGCGCTTGGCGCGGCCGGCGAACCCGACCTCGTGCTCGATCGCGGCGATGTCCGCATCCGCGAGCGCGGCGACCTGCCAGAAGTGGAACACGCCGATCCCGTGCAGTTTCTTGGCGATGCCGGGGCCGACGCCGTGAATCCACTCGAGGTCGTCGGGCTGGCCGAACGCCTTGTCGAGCTTCTGGAACTTCGAGGTGTCGAGGCCGGCGGCCTTGGCGGCCTCGGCGGCGGCGTGGTGCGTTCCGGTCGTCATCAACGCGGCGGGGGCGCTCGCCGGCTGCACAGCGGCTTTAGCGGCGGGTTTCGCGCCATTGGCGAGAATTTCGACAATCTTGACGATCGTCAGATCCTGCTTGTGGCCCCGCTTACGCTTGGAATTCTTGCGGCGGCGCTTCTTGAAGGCGATGACCTTCGGGCCGCGCGTCTGCTCGACGATCTCGCCGACGACGCTCGCGCCGGCGACGAAGGGCGCGCCAATGTGGTTCGTGGCGCCGTCGAAAAGCGCCAGCACCTCGGCGAAAGTCACGCGCGCGCCAGCTTCGCCATCGAGCGACATGACGGTGATCTGGTTCTCGGCGGCGACCTTGTACTGCTTGCCGCCGGTCTTGATGACTGCGAACATCGTTTTCTCCGTGTTCAACCCGGCTCTGAGCGGACGATCCGCTCGGCCGGCTTCTTGTGCAGTAATTGACCTGCTGTTCGCCGCCCGCTTCTCCGCGCGAGGCGAAAAAGCAAAAGCGCGGCTTGCGGCCGCGCTGGGTAGCGAGGCCGTGCTTTAGTCAAATGCGGCGCGTAAGTCAATCCGCGAACAGACCAGTGGATCGCTCAGAACGGATGGTACTGGAACATCCAGTTCTCGGTCAGCGTCTGCCCGCCCGCTTGCAGGAAGCAGCGCAGCTCGACCGGGTCCGTCCCGTCGACTGCGAGATCGAATTCGGCGCGCCAGTGTCCGGGAACATCGTCGGGAACCGCCTCGACCAGGCGATAGCCTTCCAATGAGCCGCGCGATGCGGTCGTCACCAGTTCGGGCTTGACGCCGTAGGGCAGGTTGGCGAGCGGTCCGCCGAGAAATTCGACCATGAACTTGCGCACGCCCTTGGGGCGGGGCAGGCCCGGTTGACCCCCGCGCCCCAGGCGCGTCGCGACGCAACGTCCCAGCTTGGGCGCGAACGGCTCGTCGGCGACCCAGTAAAGCCGATAGGCGAGGCTGAGTTCGGCGCCCGCCGGAACCGGCTTTTCCGGCACCCACATGGCGACGACGTTGTCGTGGATTTCGTCGTCGGTCGGGATTTCGCAAAGCTGGATCGCGCCCTTGCCCCAGCCTTGTCCCTCGGCGTTCGGCAGCGGCTCGACCCACAGCGTCGGGCGCTTGTCGTAATAGACGCCGTCGAGATAATGGTCGAACACGCGGTCGCGCTGGCACAGGCCAAAGCCGCGCGGATTGTTGTCCGTGAACGCCGAAACCATGATGCGCGGCGGATTGTTGAGCGGACGCCAAAGCCGTTCGCCGCTGCCGGTCCACATGCTCAGCCCGTCCGAATCATGCACTTCGGGCCGCCAGTCGATCGCGGTCTCCTTCTTGGTCTCGGAAAACCAGTACATCGAGGTCAAGGGCGCGATGCCGAAACGGGAGACCTGGGCGCGGGTGAACAAGGTCGTTTCTATGTCCATCACGACCGCCTTGGTGCGGTGCATCGCGAATTTGTAGGCGCCAACGATAGAGGGGCCTTCCATGAGGGCGTAGAGGGTGACGCCGTCGGTCCCTTCCTGCTCGTCGACATAAAATTGCGTGAAATCCGGGAATTCTTCCGAACGGTCGGCGACGGCGACGTCGAGCGCGACGCCGCGCGCGGAAAGGCCATATTGCCGGAGCTCGCCGATCGCGCGGAAATAGGCGGCGCCGAGGAACGCCACCCAGTCGTTCTTGCGCCAGTCCAGCGCGCCCTCGCGCGACTCCTGAATTTTGAATCCGGCGAATCCGGCGCCCTTGGGCAATCCGCGCGCGACCGAATCGGCCGGCATGTCGAAATAGGACTGATCGTAGATCACGCGGCGCGACGATCCGCCGGATACGAGATGGATGTTGACCGCCTTCTGGAAGAACAGGCCGAGGTGGAAAAAGGAAATCGGAAACTTGCCGGGCCCGTCCGCAAACAACGCGTCGTCGGCGCGGAAGCGGATCTTGCCCCATTCCTCGTAATTGATTTTCTGCACGACATCGGGCGCGGGGCGCGGCGGCGCGACGTAAGGCGCATGCGCGACTTCGCGGGCGCGCGCCTTGAACAGATCGTAAGAGAATGGAATCGGCGCGTCGAAGTGCAGACCGCCGTCGGCGAGCGCCGCGCCCTCTCCCATGGCGCCAATCGCGACCGCGGAAACCGCAACGCCTTTCAACACCGAACGGCGATCCAGACTATCGGACATGCCCATCCCTTATTAGCGGTGAGGGCCGTAGCATAGCCCGGAAATATTTACGAGAATCGAACAGACGCCCGGCACGGAATGCGCCTTAGCGCCGGCGAAAAGTCAAATAGGCGCTGGCGCGACCCGCCGCGCGCGCTTTTTCCTCATAGCGGGTCGGCGTCCAGCCGGCCCAGGGACGGCGCCAGTCGTCGGCGGCGCGCGCGTCCCAAACGAAGTCGGGCGAATCGAGGAACCGGCGCAACGTCCAGCCCGCGTAATCGTCGATATCGGTGGCGAAGCGCAGCTCGCCGCCGGACTTCAGCGCGCGCGCGAGCGCCGAGATATTGGCGGGGCTGACGAACCGGCGCTTATTCTGGCGTCGTTTCGGCCAAGGGTCCGGGTAAAGCAGATATACGCGCGAGACACTTGCTTCCGGCGCGGCTTCGATCAGCGAAGTCGCATCGTCGGCGCGAATGCGGATGTTGGAAAGACCCTCGGACTCGATCGCCGCCAATAGCTTGGCGACGCCGTTGATGAACGGTTCGCAACCGATGAAGCCGATGTCAGGGTTTTCGCGCGCGCGTGCGATCAGGTGCTCGCCACCGCCGAAGCCGATCTCGATCCAGAGCTCGCGGGCCGGACGTGCGAACAGCGGCGCGCCGCTCTTGAGCGCGCCAAGGTCCACGTCGAGCTTCGGCAGCAGGTCGGCGACGAGGCGCGCGTGATGCGGCCGCAGCGCCTTGCCCTTGCTGCGGCCGTACAGCGCCCGGCGCTTGACGACGGCCTCGGGCGCCAACGCCTCGCTTCCTTCGGTCAGGCGAGGCGGCGCAACTGATCGACGAGATCGGTGTTCTCCCAGGAGAAGCCGCCCTCGGCGTCGGGCGCGCGGCCGAAATGGCCGTAGGCCGAAGTGCGCGCGTAAATCGCGTGGTTGAGGTTGAGGTGCTTGCGGATGCCGCGCGGGGTCAGGTTCATGATCTCCATGAGCGCCGGTTCGAGCTTGCCTTCGTCGATTCGGCCTGTGCCGTGCAGATCGGCGTAGATCGACAGCGGCTTGGCGACGCCGATGGCGTAGGAAAGCTGGAGCGTGCAGCGGTCGGCGAGGCCGGCGGCGACGACGTTCTTGGCCAGATAGCGCGCGGCGTAGGCGGCCGAGCGGTCGACCTTGGTCGGATCTTTGCCGGAGAAGGCGCCGCCGCCGTGCGGGGCCGCGCCGCCGTAAGTGTCGACGATGATCTTGCGGCCGGTGAGGCCGCTGTCGCCGTCCGGGCCGCCGATGAAGAACTTGCCGGTCGGATTGACGTGCCAGACCGTCTCCTTCGTCACCCAGCCCTTCGGCAATGCGGCGATGACGAACGGCTCGACGATCTCACGCACCGCGCGCGAGGAGAGATCCTCGACAATGTGCTGATGCGAGACGACGATCTGGGTGACGCCGACCGGCTTGCCATTCTCGTAGCGGACGGTGACCTGGCTCTTGGAGTCCGGGCCGAGCTGGGCCGCCGGCCCCTTGCCCGACTTGCGGGCGTGCGCGATGTCCTCGAGAATTTTATGGGCGTAATAGATCGGCGCTGGCATCAGCGCCGGCGTTTCGTTGCAGGCGTAGCCGAACATGATGCCCTGGTCGCCCGCGCCCTCTTCCTTGTTGTCGCCTGGCTGATGGGCGTCGACGCCCTGGGCGATGTCGGCCGATTGGGGGTGCAGAAGCACGTCGATCTCGGCGTTGGCCCAATGAAATCCGGCCTGTTCGTAGCCGATGTCGCGCACGGCCATGCGAGCGGTGTGCGCGATCAAATCCTTGGTGACATGCGCGGGGCCGCGCGTTTCGCCGGCGATGACGATGCGGTTGGTGGTGGCGAGCGTCTCGCAGGCGGCGCGGATGCTCCAGGGATCGAGGCCCGCCTTGGCGCCCTCGCGAAAGAACAAGTCGACCACTTCGTCGGAGATGCGGTCGCACACTTTGTCGGGGTGCCCCTCGGAAACCGACTCGCTGGTGAACTGATAATTCTGCCGGGCCATTCTCGCTATCTCCCCTCGCGCCGCCGAGGCGCCGAAGCCGTTTCGCCGCGGCGCGCCATCGGGGCGCGACGCATCGCGAAAACGGTGCGCTTTTGGCAGGGAGCGTTCGTTTGGTCAAGCCAAACGCGCGCAGACGTTCTTTTTATCGAACGCGGAAGGGATTTTCACCCCCCGCTCGAGGCCAGCGAGGCGACGAGATCGAGGATCTTCTTGCGCACCTTGGGATCTTTGATCGAAGCGAAAGCTCGGTTGAGTTGCAGCCCTTCATTGGTCGATAAGAAATCGACCACATAGGCGTCGGCGGAGGCTTCCGCGAAGCCGGTGGCTTCGTCCGCCGGCGCCGGCGCGCCCTCGAAGAAGAAGGCCGGCGCGACGCCGAGCACGCGCGCGAGCCGCTGCAGGTTGCTGGCGCCGATGCGGTTCGCGCCCTTTTCGTATTTTTGGATCTGCTGGAACGTGACGTCGAGCGCCTCGCCGAGCTTGCTCTGGCTCAGGCCGACCATCAGGCGGCGCATACGTACGCGCGCGCCTACGTGCTTGTCGATCGGATTGGGCGTCTTTTCCATAAAATCGCTGTCCCCGGCCGAAGCGATCGGCTGACGTTGCGGAACATTAGCTTTCGCTCGCAATACGCGCAATGGCAATCGAATACACTCGCCAAGACTAACGCGGACGGCGGCGGCGTCCGATTCGGGTCGCCGCGAGCATGGCAAGCCAGATCGCGGCCGCCGTCGCCGAGCCCCAGCGCGCTTGTGGCGTCGGCGTCAGCGCGCCCGGCAGGATCGTGTCAACAATGGTTTCCGCGCCGAGCGGCGTCACTTCGAGCACACGTCCGCGCGCGTCGACGACCGCGGTTATCCCATTGTTGGCGACGCGCACCAGCGGCAGGCCGAGTTCGATCGCGCGCAGCCGCGCCTGCGCATAATGCTGGTAGGGGCCCGGAGTGAGGCCAAACCAAGCGTCGTCGGTGACATTGAGCAGCCAGGCCGCGCTCTTGTGCGCTCCCTCGCGGGCGCCGCCCCGCTCATTGGGGAAAATCGCCTCGTAGCAGATCATCGCGATGGCGTCGGGCAGGCCAGGGACATGCAGCACATTCGCGCCGGCGCCGCGTTCGAAGCCGCCGGGGAACTGTACGAACTGAGTTATTCCAAGCCGCTCGAGCCAAGATTGCAGCGGCATGTATTCGCCGAATGGCACGAGATGGCGCTTGTCGTAGCGCTCGGAGAGGAGACCCGTGCGGTCGAGGATTTCGATCGAGTTGAAATACCGCTGGCGCCCGCCCTTAGTCTCCTCCAAGCGCGCGGCGCCGGTGACGAGCTTGGCGCCGGCGCCGAGGAATTGAGCGATGCGCGCGAGCGACCCGGCGTCGCGCGAGAGAATGAAGGGGAACGCCGATTCCGGCCAGATCAGATGCGTGACGTCAGCGATTCCGGCGCGCTCGGGCGAGGTCGCGCGGTCGGAAAGGGCCAGATACTGGCCTAGGATCTTGGCGCCGTTCTCGGGCGCGAAATCCGGCCCCTGCGCGATATTGGGCTGCAGGAGGCGCAGCTTGACGCCGGCGACGGGCTCGGGCGTCGGCGCGGCGAGTTGATAGAGCGCGAAGCCCGCCAGCGCGGCCAGCGCCGCAGCCGCCATTACCGTCGGAGCGAAGCGCCCGGCGCCGGCGCCGCGATCCCAAAGCGTAGCCGGCGCCGCCGCGACGCAGATCGCGATCAGCGTCAGGCCGTGCAGGCCGAACAGCGAGGCCGCCTCGGCGAGCCAAAGGTGTTGACCCAGCGCCATCCCGTATTCGTTCCAGGGAAAACCCGTGAGGATGACCGCGCGCAGCCATTCGCTGAGGCCGAGCCCCACCGCGAGCGCGAGCGGGCGCGCCGCGCCGGCAGGCCAGATCGCGCGTGCGCAAGCGAATCCGAGCGCGGGAAAGAAGGCGAGGCCCGCCGGCAGGCCGAAAACGCCGAGCGGCAGCAGCCAGGCGAATTTATCGGCGTCGACCAGAAAGGCCGAGCCGAGCCACCAGAGGCCGGCAAGGAAATAGCCGAAGCCCCACCACCAGCCGGCGCGGAACGCCGCGCCGAGCGAGGCGCGGCCGGCGCGCGCGTTCGCCCCTTCGATCGACGAGCCGTCGATCAACCACAAGGCGACCATCATCGAGACGAAGAGCGCGGGCAGAAAGCCGAAAGGCGCCATCGCGAGCGCGCCAATGGCGCCCGCCGCGACCGCGATGAGCCGCCGCGGCCAACCCCAGGCCAGAATGACGAACGAAGCCAATCCGCGCAGGGGGCCGGAGGCGGGCGAATACGTCGCGGCGTCAGCAGGCAAGTTCGCGCGTCCTGTCGAAACGAATCAGCGGCGCGAAGCATAACCTGCTTGCGGGGCCGATCCGAAACAGCTTCCCGCCTACGCCCGGCGCGCGAAGCGGTCGGTCGCGTCCAGCAACCGATCGAGAATGCCCGGCTCGGAATAGGCGTGTCCCGCGCCCTCGACGATTTGAAACTCCGCGTCCGGCCAGGCCTTGTGCAGTTCGTAGGCGTAGCGCAGCGGGCAGGGCATGTCGTAGCGACCATGGATGATCGCGCCGGGGATGCCGGCAAGACGCCCCGCGTCGCGCAGCAATTGGCCTTCTTCAAGCCAGCAGCGATGCGTGAAGTAATGATTTTCAATCCGCGCGAAGGCGAGCGCGAATCGATCCTCGCCGAACGACTGGCTGTTGTCCGGGCTCGGCAGCAGCGTGATGGTCTCGCCCTCCCATAGACTCCAGGCTCTCGCGGCTTCGATCTGAGCATCGAGCTCGGCGCTCGTCAGCCGCTTGCGGTAGGCGGCGATCATGTCGCCGCGCTCGGCCGGGGGGATCGGCGCGACGAAACGCTCCCATTTTTCCGGGAACATCTCGCTGACGCCGAAGCGATAGTACCAGTCGAGTTCGGCTCGCGTCACCGTATAAACGCCGCGCAGGATGAGTTCGCTCACGCGATCGGGGTGGGTCTCGGCGTAGGCGAGCGCCAGCGTCGAGCCCCAGGAACCGCCGAACACCTGCCATTTCTCGACGCCCGCGCGCATCCGCAGCGCCTCCATGTCCTCGACGAGGCGCCAGGTCGTGTTCTCCTCCAGCGACGCGAACGGCGTCGAGCGACCGCAGCCGCGCTGGTCGAACAAGGTGACGTCGTAGCGCTCAGGATCGAACAGGCGCCGATGTTCGGGCGAGCATCCGCCGCCAGGCCCGCCGTGCAGGAACACCGCCGGCTTGGCCCCGCGCGCGCCCACGCGCTCGAAATAAACGCGATGGCCGTTGCCGACCTCGATATGGCCGCTCTCGAACGGCTCGATCGGCGGGTAGAGCTTGCGTTGATTCATGGCGGGTTCTCCGGGCGGTGGCCCTCCCTAATCGAGCCGCGCGACGCGCGGCAAGGGGCCGGCGCGATTTCAACGCGCCCGAGAATGGGCTAGGTCATGCGGCGACCCCAGGGGAGAGCCGCGATGACCTACGAGAACGTCCTTGTCGAAACCCACGGCCGCGTCGGCCTCGTCCGCCTCAACCGGCCGCAGGCGCTTAACGCGCTGAGCCGCGGCCTGTTCGAGGACTTGAACGCGGCGCTCAAGACTTTCGAAGCCGATGAGGCGATCGGCGCGATCGTGCTGACCGGCTCGGCCAAGGCCTTCGCGGCCGGCGCCGATATCAAGGAAATACAGAATACGAGCTTCGCCGAGGCCTATCTCGGCAATCTGATTGCCCCCTGGGAATATGTCACCGGCATACGCAAACCCGTGATCGCGGCGGTCGCCGGCTTCGCGCTCGGCGGCGGCTGCGAACTGGCGATGATGTGCGATTTCATCGTCGCCGCCGAGACCGCCAAGTTCGGCCAGCCGGAGATCAAGCTCGGCACCATTCCCGGCGCCGGCGGCACGCAGCGCCTGACCCGTTTCATCGGCAAGTCGAAGGCGATGGATATGATCCTGACCGGGCGGATGATGGACGCGGCCGAGGCGGAGCGTTCCGGCCTCGCATCGCGTGTGCTGCCGGCCGAGGGCTTCATCGAGGCGGTCGTGAAAATCGCGGCGGGAATCGCCGAACTCTCGACGCCCTCGGTATGGGCCGCAAAGGAAAGCGTCAACCGCGCCTATGAGACCACCCTGAGCGAGGGCGTGCGCTTCGAGCGCCGCATCTTCAACGGCCTGTTCGCGACCGAGGACCAAAAGGAAGGGATGCGCGCCTTCGTCGAAAAGCGCTCGGCCGCGTTCAAGAACCGGTAGCGGGCGCGAGAAGCGGCGGCGCAAAGCGCGTCTGGCGAAATTGCGGGCGCGAATTTGTTCGACAGCGCCGGCGGGGCGGCCGCCCGCCGCCCAACTCGCGTCGTCACCCAACAACAAGACCCGCATCGTAGGGCAGAAAGCGGGGCCGCTGCCAATTGGACAGGCTGAAGGCGTCGCCTGCAGCACTGCGGAAATGTTCGACGATCCGCTCGATGGTGCGCTGGTCGAGTGAATTCCGAGCGCGTTCATCGCGGGCGACCCCTGCGATACGCACAGCCTGCGGGCGGAACCAGGCATGAATGTTTCAATGCAGGGCGCCTTCAATCTCGGCGGGAAGCTGACGTCGGTTCTGCACGGCGTCGATCGCGGCCAAGGCTGCGTGGTCATCGCGCGACCGGATCAATATGTCGCACATGTGCCGCCGCTCGACGCTCACGCCGAACTCTCGGCCTTTTTCGCCGGCTTTCTGCGCCGGGTGTGAATCGGCAAGATTGCAGCTGGGCGCCGGTCCCGCGCCAGCGCGGCCGGGATTGGCGCGGCCGCCCGGCCGAACGCGATCGTCGACGTAAACCTATGGAATTATTTTGGAAATCCTGGGGAGGCTGGTGGGGGAGGTAGGACTCGAACCTACGAAGGCATAGCCAGCGGATTTACAGTCCGCCCCCTTTGCCGCTCGGGACACTCCCCCGTTCCATCGGCGCCAAGCCGCGGACGAAAACGCCTCGGGAAGCCCGAGGCGCGATCGCGAGGCCTTATCTTGCGCCGCACGGCGCCCTGTCAACTGGAAAGTGCCCCGCCGCGGCTTTGCTTTGGCGCGACGTCGACGTTAAAAGCCTCGCCTTGCGAGCCCCCTGGCGGCCGCGAACGCGAAAATGGTTCCCGGATGGAAGCGAATTCGGTCGAAACGACGCATTTTGACGCCTTGGGCGGACAACCGACAATCGATCGGCTGGTCGACCGCTTTTACGACATCATGGATTCTTCGCCCGGCGCGAAGACGATCCGCGCGATGCACGGGAAAAATCTCGGCCCGATGCGGCTCATCTTCAAGCGCTATCTGGGCGAGTGGCTCGGCGGGCCGAAGCTCTATTCGGCCGAGCGCGGGCATCCGCGCCTGCGGATGCGGCATTTTCCGTTCCCCATCGGCGAAGCTGAACGGGACGCCTGGCTCGACTGTATGCGAGGCGCGCTCGTCGACACTGTCGAAGACGCCTCGTTGCGCGACGGACTGTTCCGCGCTTTTGCCAACCTCGCCGATCACATGCGCAATCAGCCCGGCGGCGTGGCCTAACGCCGCGTCAATTTCGTTTTCGCACCGGTTCATTGCGATCGGATCGGCGGGCGGCTCCCGGCAAGAACGACTTTTCTCCAGAAAATATTACTCCGAGAATACAATAGTGATTCGAATATAAAAGCGCCATGCATCAGTAACGTTTGTATATACGCAACGAGAATGTCATAATTCCGTTAATTCGGACCCATATGTTTTTTGGCGATCTTCGGGTTCCGGCGTCAGCCGGACCTTCCCCAATTGCAACCTCGGAAGGATCGAATCGCCATGAGTGGAATCCCCATGAGTCGAATCGCC
>JBBIIT010000067.1:11841-15273 GCA_037446355.1 Beijerinckiaceae bacterium
CCATGAGTCGAATCGCCGCGACTGGACAGGCCAGGCGTCGAAAGCGAATTCTGAAATCCTCGGCGGCGGCGCTCGCCTTGCTCGCCATGATCGCCAACGCCTGCGCATTCGACGGCGCCTGGTACGGCGATCGCGCCCCAGGCCACGAGGGCTACGGCGACGATCGCGACCATGGCGAACGTCTGTCGCTGGAGGACAAGATCGAGCTGCTGCGCCGCAAGGTCAAATACGTGTTCGTGATCTTTCACGAAAACGAGTCCTTCGATCATTTCTTCGGCACCTATCCCGGCGCCAACGGCCTGTTCGAGGCGCCCAAGGGCTATACGCCCGCCAATCAGACGCCGAGCTTTTCGCAGCGCTATCTCGACACGTCGCTCAACGCGAAGACGATCTCGCCGTTCCTGATGCCGCAGGCGGTGACGGCCTCCAACGGCCGGATCGTGCCGATCTATCCGGCCGACGAAATATCGGTCGATCACAGCCATCAGGGCATGGCGAACGGGCTGCACGTCGATCCGACCTCCGGTGTGGCGGCGAACGACCGCTATGCGATGAATCAGGAAGGCCTGACCACTGACGCGAACGGAAATATCGTCACCAAGACCGGCGCCACGCCGACCGCGGTCACGCTCGCCCAGGCGCAAAAGGCCGAAACCGACGTCGGCCACGTCGATTGCGACACCATTCCGTTCATGTGGCGTTGGGCGAAGAATTTCGTTCTGTTTGACAATTTCCACCAAACGATCGTCGGGCCTTCGTCTCCGAACGCGATCGCGATCATCGCCGGCCAATCCGGGCAGACGCAATGGGCGCTTCATAACGACGAAGGCGCCCTGACGACCTACGCCAATCCGCTATTCCCGAACGTCCTCGGCGCGACCTACAGCTCCAACGTGACGCCAAGCGTGAGCAACGCCTTCGTGCCCGTCGTCGCCGACCCCGGTCCGTTCCCCGGGTCAAAGTTGGATACCAGCGCGGTCAAGCCGCCCTATAATTTCGACGTGAACGCCTCCAATCCTACGCTCGACCTGACATTCGCGACGCAGCCGCTTTCCTTCATGGGATCGAACATCGAGTCGATCATCAAGTCCGATCCCAATCCGGCCGCCGATCTGCGCGACGTGCAGGACGACATCCAGAAGATCGCCGCCTTCGATCGTCCGGTGCCGTGGGGTTGGTATCAGCAGGGTTTCAACGCCAACGATGCGTCCGATCCCTACACGCCGCAAGGCACGGCGACGCCGAATCCGACCAACAATCCCGGCCTCAACACCGGCTATGTCCTGCATCACAACGCGCCGCAGTATTTCGGCTATCTGGCCGACAACCCGCAGGTGCTGAACAACAATCTGCACGGGGCCAAGGACTTCTTCGACACGATCGAGGGCCGCAAGCTGCCTGCTTCGGGCGGCGTGTTCTATGTGCGCGGCGGCTACAACAACAACGACGGCCTCGTTCCTGTTGATCCGACGCCGGCGATCCAACACGCTTTCCTCGGCAACGACGACCATCCGGCCTATTCGGACCAGCAGATCTCTGAAGCCTTCGCGGCGAAGGCGATCAACGACATCGCCAACAGCCCGTATTGGTCGCAGAGCGCCATCGTCATCACCTACGACGAAACCGACGGCTTCTACGACCACACTCCAATCCAGCGTCGCAACACTTTGGCCGATGGCTCCCCGCTGGCCGCCGGCCCGCGCATTCCCACCCTCGTGATCTCGCCCTACGCCGCGTCGGGCAAGATCTCGCACCGCTACAGCGAGCACGGTTCGGTGATCAAGTTCATCAACGAGCTGAAGGGTCTTGTGCCGCTGGCCTCGCTGCCGGACGAAGCGAAGGGCCGCGCGTTGGGCAAACTCAATCTCGGACAGGACGATCTCGGCCCATCCGACGATCCGGAGAACAATGTCGGCGATCTGACCGAAGCGTTCGACTACGATCGCCTGCGCGGCGACAAGGCGGAAATCCCGGCCTCGGCGGCGACGTTCACCCCGGCTGAACTCGCCTCGCTGCCGCATTTGGCGACGGCGAACTACTCGCCCAACGGCTACACCAACGGCGCCTGCGAGGCGATCGGTATTCTGCCGACCGATTTCCCCTCGCTCGCCGCGTACAAGGCGGGCGCGCCGATCGACCCCTATCCGCAGGACGTCAATCCGCGGCCGACACAGTCGCCGGGCACGCCGACCGCCGGCAATTGGACCCCGTGATCCGCCTGCAGTCGCGCGTTTCGGCGCGGCCCTCAGATCGCAAAGAGCGGACGGAGGCTTCGGCTTCCGTCCGTTTGTTTGAAAAGGACTTTTCATTTGGGAATGGCGATGCCTCGTTGGATCCGCGCGATTTGCATTCTTTCGCCGATGGCGTTCGCGAGCGTCGCCGACGCGCAGACGCTCGACGCGGTGCGCAAGGCGCGCCACCTCGATTGCGGCGTGGTCCAGGGCGTCGATGATTGGAACGGCGAGGACGTGCACGGAAACCTGTCCGCGCTGGGCGGCGAGATCTGCCGGGCGGTCGCCGTCGCCATTCTCGGCTCGGCGGACGGTCTCGCGATTCACGTGTTTCCGGCCGAGCCTGAAGCCTTCAACGCGCTCAAGGCCGGAGGCGTGCAGCTCGCGGTCGGCGTCTCGCCTTCGGCGACCTCGGCGATGCAGTTCGGTGTCAGTTTCGGGTCGCCGGTGTTCTACGATACGCAACGTCTAATGGTGGCCCGGCAGAGTGGGATCGCGGATGTCTCGGGCCTGCGCGATCAACTGATCTGCGCGCTCGACATGAGTCCGCCCGAGCGCACGCTGCGCGACGAGATGACGGCGCGCGGCATACCGTATTCGTTGATGGCGCATAGCGAGCAGGGCGAACTCGACGCGGCGGTCGCGGTGCGACGCTGCGCCGCCGGCGCCGGGATGGAATCGCGGCTCGCGCAGTCGCGCGCCAATTTTCACGCACGGACGGAAGATTTCGTCTTTCTGCCCGAGCGCTGGTCGTTAAGCCCGGTCGTCCCCGCCTATGCGCACGCCGATCAGGCGTTCGGACTGATTGTCGATTGGACGATCGGCGCGCTGATCGAGGCGGAGGCGCTCGGCGTCACGCGCGATAACGTTGCAGAGGCGGCCAAGCGCGAAGACCTGCGCGCCGACCAGTTGCTCGGCCACGACTTCGCCACCGCTCAGGCGCTCGGCCTCGCGCGCGACTGGGCGGCGAAAGTGATCGCGGCGACTGGCAATTATGGCGAGATATTCCAGCGCGTCGTAGGCGGGCCGCTCCACCTGGAGCGCGGACTGAACGCGCTCTGGACCCAAGGCGGCCTGATGGCGCCGATGCCAATGAAATGAATCCTGTCCGGCGCTCCGGTAGGATTTGGAGCGGGTGAAGGGAATCGAACCCTCGTATTCAGCTTGGAAGGCTGCTGCTCTACCATTGAGCTACACCCGC
>JBBIIT010000068.1:0-11478 GCA_037446355.1 Beijerinckiaceae bacterium
AGGCGGGTTGCGCGTCAACGACGCCGCGGTGAGCGACGAAAAAGCGACGCTGGGGCGCGACGCGCTGCAAGGAGAAGTCGTCAAGCTCTCGCTCGGCAAGAAGAAGCACGTGCTGCTGCGCGCGGTCTGACGATTCGCGGCTTCAGCGGACGCCCGCCGGTCGCGCGGACTCCGGCGCCGCTCCCTGCGTTGACGGCGGCGTCGTGCCATCGACGACGCCGAAGATTTTGCGCAAGATTCCCGGTGTGATGCCCGAGAGCGGGTTGACGGTGAGCGTTGGCCCGCTCGCCGGCCCGCTGATCCGATAGTTGACGCCGAATATGCCTTCGTGGCGACCGCCGCCGAGCAGAGTTCCGACGACCGGGATTCCGTTGATGAGGCTGTTGAGCTGATAGACGGGAACGAAGGCGCCGTTCAGATCGACGCGGTCGTGCGCGTAGTCGATATAGCCCTGTGTCGTCAGGCCGATCTGCGGATTGGATATCGAGGCTTCCTTGACGTCGAGCCGCCCGGCGCTGCGGGTGAAGTCGGCTGTCAATCTGTCGAAATGCACCGCGTCGAGGTCGATCGGGCCGCCGTTCGCCGCTCGGTTGGGGTCGGGTCCGGCGGCGGTCAGTCGGCGCAAGGCCGTTTCATTGCGCAATTCGAAGTGTTTGATCTGCACGACGCCGCGGCTCGCCCCGGGCGTGTCCTGCAAAGTCAGATCGAGCGCGCCGCCCTCCATTTTCGCATAGACGTCGAGGAATCGCGCGAAGGCGCCGGCATCCGAGGTCTGAATACTCATCAACCCCGATTCGTCCTTCTGCGCTATCAGCGTCCCGGCGCCGAGCTGGCCCTTGGCCTGTAAACCGCGGAGCGCCCCACCGCGGCGCGATAGCGCAAGTTCGAAATCGCGGATCGACTGTTTGTTGAGGCCGATCACGTTGCCGATCTTGGCGTCGATATCGATGTCCTTGGCGCCCTGCGCGGCCGGATCGCGCGACAAGAGGGCTTTGATGATGCTGTGCGCGTCGAAGGCGGCGCCGCGCACGGTCGCTTTCAGGAACGCGCCGCCCTGAACGTCGAGCTTGAGATCGTCGGCGGGTCCGAATCGAAGTTGCGTAAGCTTGAGATTTTGCATCGAACCGTCGGCGCCGAACTGTCCGCTTCCGCGCGCAAGGATCGAGCCCGCGTCGACCGCAAGGTTCGTTACCGCGATCGATTCGGCGTTGGCTTTCATGCCGAACGTCGCCTTGCCGGGTTTGCCGGCCGCCTTCAGCGGCGCGCCCTCAGGACTGTCGATTTGCACTTTCGTGAGATCGACTTCGACCTCGGCGCCAGGCTTACCGAGCGGGGCCTTCACTCTCACAGCCATCGGACCGGTCAACGCAGGCCCATTGTTGAGCCCTAACTTGGCTCGCGCCGCATCGTCCACCGTCAACGCCAGCTGAAGCGCGCCCTCGTCCGCGGCGCCCTTGATCAACTCGACCTTGGCGGGAAAGCCATTGACGAGACCCTGCCCCGCGATCTTCAGATTGCCCGAGTCGGCGCTGACTTCGAGCGCGCCCTGCTCGAATCGTTCGTTGGCGACATACTTGTCGAGCGAGAAGTTGCTGAGCGCGCCCTCGGCGCGGAACTTCTGGTCCTCGGGCTTCGCAGTCTTGCCGAGCGAGAAATCGAGGGTCAATTGCCCCTGGAATTGCCCCTTGACGTTGGCGGGATCGACGGAGAAGCCGGCGAAGCGCTTGATGGCGTCGCGGGCCAGAAGATCGGCTAGGGCGTCCGCGCCGCCCTGGACATGCGCGCCGCCTTGCGCGGCGACGATGGTCGCCGGGCGCGTGTCGGGCACCCGGTAAAAGAGATCGCTCGCCTGTATTCGACGCCCTTGCGCGAACTCCATCGCGCCGCGCTTGGCCGTCACCTGGAATTCTCCGCCGGTGATGAAACCGACAACGTCGGAAACGGCCAAAGGCGGCACGCCGGGCAGCAGATTGACGAGCCCCTCGCGCACCGAAAAATCGCCGCGAACGCTGTCGGCCGGCACGGCGCGCTTGTGCGCCGCGGCGTCGAAGGCGGCGGCGTCCCAATCCAGCTTCATCGAACCTGAAGTCAGCGTCCCCGATTTCAGATTCTCAAGGCACCAGTTGCGCGCGTCGGGATTGATGAAACTCGGCCACATCCGCAATACGTCGGCGAGCGCGCTCGGCCCGACCTGGATGGCGAGCTTCATCGTCGTTCCCGTCGTCGCCGCCGCTATCTCTGCGCTCAAGTCGGCCTGCAGGTGCGGCCCACGTACGCGCATCGAGTCCACGACGAGGCGCGTCGGATCGGTCAGATAGTGCGCTTCGAGCGCAAAGTCGTTGACGACCACGGCCTGCTCACCGGGGCGCTCGCCCGCGAATACGAGGGCGTCCGACTGCAAGCGCCCGCGCCAGGTCGCCGCGTCGCCGTCGCCCCGACCCAGCCAACCCGTGAATTGGAAATGGCTGGCCCCCGCGAGCGCTTCGAAGTTGTCGAGCCGGTAGCGTTTGTTGACGACGTCCCAGTCGATGCGTCCGGTCGCCTCGTCCACCAAGAACGGCTCGTGATCGGGATCGGCGAGTTTGAAATACCCCGCGCCTAGACTGAAGGCGGCGCGCATCGCATCGATCGCGCCTGAGGGAGTCAGAGCGACGTCAACTTTGAACGAAATCGGCATGTCCGATTCGAAGGGAGGCGACTTCACGTCGAACAGAAGCAGATCGTCGAGCGCGAGGTCGCGAGCCTCGATCGACAGGCCCGGCGCGCCGCCCGCCGTCGCTCGAGCGTTGATCCGCCAAGGGCCTCCCGGCCCCGTCGCCGCGACCGTGATATTGGCGACCGCGCCGCCCTTGTCGAAAGCGACCGACAAATTCTTGTAATTCGACGTCTTTTCGAGCGCCTCATTCTCGACGGACAGCCCGCCATTGATGAGCGATACATGGTCCAGAGCCTGATGCTTGCCCGCCAGCGCGTCGACGAGCGCGGCGACGACCTGAGGCAGATCGACAACCCCGGCCGCGCTCTCCTGTGGCGGCGCGATTTCGATCGCCGCAGCATCGGTTTGAGCGCCTGCGGCGATCGAGAGCGCGCCGTTCGCGCGAACGCGCAGTTTGACGTTCAGCCCGTCAAACTCAAGCCGTCGGACTTTGATTTGCATGGCCATAAGCGCGAACGCGTCGAGGCCGACCCGCCCGCTCGGCGCGACGAGCACCGAACGCCCATCGCGATCCCGGATCGATATGTCCTTGAAGCCTAGCGCGACGCCCGTTCTTCGGCTCATAAGAAACGTGGGGCCGATCGAGACGCGATAGCCCGCACCGAGTTTGTCCTCTAGGCTCTGCGCAATGCGCGGCTTGAGGCTTTCTAAATTGATCGGTCCGGTCGCCATGAGATAGGCGATTCCGACCCCGGCCAGCGCGACGACCACCATCGCGGCGGCGAGGATTCCCAAAGCCGCGCGCGCCAAGCCCCTCGCGCTGACCGGCCGCCAGGCCGAGCGAAGCCGCGGTCCCTTCGCGCTGTCCAGCAACCCACGCAAAAGCCCCTTCGCGCGGGCGCGCGCGGCTCCATCGATTCCGCCGACCAAAAGTGTGCCGCCTCCTCGAAAACGCGCCCGACTCCTGAGGCGCGCGACCGCCAATAATTCGAGCGCCTCATTCGACGCTCTTGAACCGCCCCGGCGCCCAGGTCAATCTGCGCGGAGTTCCGCGCGCCACGCGCCGGAAGTTGTCAATTACGTCGCGATTTGGATCAAACGAGGGCGAAATGACAGTCACTTTGGACACAGGCGATGCGGCGCCGAACTTCGATCTTCCCAGCGACGGTGGCGGCGGAGTCGCTCTGGCCGCTTTGAAAGGGAAGAAGGTTTTGCTCTATTTCTACCCAAAGGACGACACCTCGGGCTGCACTGCCGAAGCTATCGCATTCAATGGGTTATTGGCGCGATTTAAAGCTGCGAACACGATCGTCGTCGGCGTTTCGCCCGATCCGCCGCAGCGCCACGTTAAATTCAAAGCCAAGCACGGGCTGAAAATCCCTCTTCTGTCCGACGAATCCAAAGCGGCGCTCGAAGCCTATGGCGTCTGGGTCAAAAAAAGCATGTATGGACGCAAGTACATGGGCGTCGAGCGCTCGACGTTCCTGATCGGCCCGGACGGGCGAATCGCCCGAGTGTGGCGCAAGGTGAAAGTCGCCGGCCATGCCGAGGAGGCGCTCGCCGCAGCGCAGGAGCTTTAGACGCGCGACGCTTGCCGAAGCGACGTTTGCCAACGGTTAACCCTAATAGGGCTTAATGCGACGCATTCGACCGCGAACTTTCGCGGCTGGGAGCGTAAGTGCAATGTCCATTCGTGACGCCTACCCCAGGGCGCAGTTGCCACGTTCGCACTATTTCGTGTCGATCGCGCGTGGCGAGGGGTTTCGCACCTTTGCTCTGCGACCGTTCGTCATTTGGGCCGCGCTGTCGCTGCTCCCGTTGGCGATGCTTTGGGGCGCCGGGGCGACGGCGTTCATCGCGTTCCACGACGACATGATCGGCGCCGTCCTCGCGCGGCAGGCCGAAATGCAGAACGCCTACGAGGACCGTATCGCCGAAGCGCGCGCCGATCTCGACCGCGTCGCCTCGCGGCAGTTGCTCGATCAAACCTCATTCGAAGGCAAAATGCACGACCTGCTGACCCGGCAAGCCCGGCTTGAGCAGCGCGGCTCCATCGTGGCGGCGTTGGCAGCGGAAGCGGTCAGAAAAGAGGCGAATGCCGAAGTCGGCGTCGCCGCGGACTTCCGGGCGCGTGGCGCGGCCAAGATCGGCGGCGGCGCGCTGGGCGCCATCGAGGCCGCGAGTGCTTCGGCGCCGACAGACAGCGACGTCGGCCCTGCGGCGCGCGCTTTCGCGCCGGTCGAACGGCGCCCCGCGCCGACGCCGGCGAGCGCGAAGCCGCGGCCACTCGAAGACGCGTCCGAGCGTGTGAGCGTCGCGCCCCGAACCGAGACCGAGCCGGGCCGCGCGGCCGCCGACCTCGCCCGCGCCGCCGACAATCCCGACCTCGACGCTTCGGCGCGGCTCGGGCTGATCGATTATTCGCTCGATCGCGTCGAGCGCTCGCAAGTCGCCTCGCTTTCCAAGATCGACGCCGAGGCGCGCGCCTCCACCGTGCGCCTTAGCGCCGTCGTCGCCCGGATCGGCCTCGCCGCGGGTGAAGTGTCGGCTCCTGGCGCCAAGGGCGGCGTCGGCGGTCCTTTCATTCCCGCTGCGGTCGATCCGGCCGCGCCCGCCTTCGACAAGGCCGCCGCGCGCACGGCGCAGGACGTCGCCGTCGTCGCACGTTTGCGGGGGGTCATGCCCTATCTGCCAGTGCGGACGCCGCTCTATGGCGAAGCGAGCATCACCTCGCCCTTCGGCTACCGCCCGGACCCGTTCCTGGGTCGCCCGGCGCTGCATCCCGGCATGGATCTTGTCCAAGCCTATGGCGCGCAGATCCGTTCGACCGCGGCGGGCCGCGTCATCCACGCGGGCCCGATGGGCGGTTATGGAAACATGGTCGAGGTCGATCACGGCAACGGCCTGACGACGCGCTACGGCCATATGTCCGAAGTTCTGGTCTCCGAGGGCGAACCGGTGAAGGCGGGCGCGGTGCTCGGACTGATCGGCTCGACCGGCCGCTCGACCGGTCCGCACCTGCACTACGAAGTGCGCGTCGACGGCGAACCGGTCGATCCCGACCGCTATCTGAAGGCCGGCGTCGACCTGTTCGCAGCGAAGTGACGCCGCGGCCTTTGCGCAAGAGCAGACGATCAAAGGCGACTTGAATGGATGGCGCCAGGACGGCGCCTGAGCACGGGCCTCGTCCCGCGCCGACGCTGGTTCGGCCGATGATTTGAAGGGCCGCTCTCGTTTGCCCGAATCTACGCCGCTCGGCTAAGTCAGCGGCATGGAACATTTGCTGGCGCGCACGTTGGTCCTTTTGGGGGTGGCGATCGCGGTCGCCATCGTCGCGCGCAGGCTGCGGCTTCCCTATACGGTCGGGCTGGTGCTGACGGGGCTCGGGCTCGCGCTGGCGCATGTCAATCCCGGCCTCAACCTTACGCACGACGTCGTCTTCGAGGTGATTCTGCCGCCGTTGCTATTCGAGGCGGCGCTCAATCTGCGTTGGCGCGAATTGCGAGCGGACCTTGCGCCGGTGCTGACGATGGCGACGCTCGGGGTCGGACTTTGCACGCTGGTCGTGGCCGCCGGTCTTCGCGAAGGCCTGGGATGGCCGATCGGCGCCGCCCTCGCCTTTGGCGCGTTGATCGCCGCGACCGATCCGATCGCGGTGATCGCGCTGTTGCGCGACACGGGCGTGAAAGGGCGCCTCAGGTTGCTGATCGAAGCCGAAAGCCTCCTCAACGACGGCGTCGCGGCGCTGCTGTTCGCGCTGATCGTGGCCTTCGCGTCTTCGGGCGCACATCAGCTTAGCTGGCAAGGCGTCGCGGTACAGACGCTCTGGGTCGGCGCGGGAGGGATCGGCGCGGGGATGCTCTCGGGCCTCGCGGGCATTCTCCTCGCCGGCCGCACCGACGACCACCTCGTCGAGACCGCGCTGACGGCGCTGGCCGCATACGGCTCGTTCCTAGGCGCCGAGCGCATCGGCGCCTCGGGCGTGCTGGCGACAGTGGCGGCGGGTCTGACGATGGGCAATCTCGGCGTTCTGGCCGAGGAACACGACCGCTTCGCGCTCACCTCGCGCGGGCGCGATTTCGTGCTCGCGTTCTGGGAATTCGCGGCCTTCCTCGCCAATTCCTTCGTGTTCCTGATGATCGGGCTGGCGCTCGCCAATATCGAAGTCGGCTCCTGGTTGGCGCTCGCGCTCGTCATTGCGCTGGCGCTCATCGGCCGGGCCGCTTCGGTCTATCCGCTCTGCCTGCCCTTCGCGCTCACGCGCTGGAACATTCCGCTCAGGCAACAGCATTTTCTGTGGTGGGGCGGACTTCGCGGCGCCTTGGCGCTGGCCCTGGCGCTCGCTCTGCCCGCCGCGATGCCCTATCGCGGCGAAATCCTCGTCGGCGCCTTCGGCGTCGTCGCCTTTTCGGTGATTGTCCAGGGCCTGACGGCGGGCCTCGCGCTCAGCCGGCTGGGCCTGCGCGCGCCCCTCGAAAGCTAAACGACGACGCGCCGGTAGAGATGCCAGGACGCATAACCCAGCATGGGAAGCGTCACGGCAAGCCCCAGAAACGCCGCCGCGACGGAAACGGCGAGCGTCAGCGCGATCGCCGCCGCCCACAATGTCATCGTCAAGGGGTTGGCGAGAACGGCCCTGACGCTCGTCAGCAGCGCAGTGACGAAATCGATCTCGCGATCGACCAGCAGAGGCGCCGAGACGACAGAGATCGAAAACACGAACATCGCGATCGCCGCGCCCACCCCATTGCCGACCAGCGCGAACAGAGCGCCTCGGCCAGTCGTGACGACCAGGACAAGCAATTCGCTCACGCTGGGAATGTGCAGATCGAAAAACAGCAGAAAAAGGAACCAGGCGAAATCAACCCAGAGAATCGCCGTGAACACGCCGACAAGCGCCAGCCAGCCAAGTTCGCGCCCCGTGTGGCGCCAGACGCCCTGAATCGCCGCGCCCCATGTGATCGCCCTGCCCGACTCCAGTCGGCGGGCGACCTCGTAGGTTCCCGCCGCAACGAACGGCGCGACGAGATCGAAGGCCATCGCCGTGGGATAGCCGAGATAGGGCAATCCCAACCCGAACAGAATCGCGATGACGAGCCAACCGCCGAGCGTGTAGACGCCGCCGAAGGCGAGACTTACCCAAGGCGCGCGGCGAAAGTCGCGCCAGCCGAGTGCGACGCTTTGCTGGAGATCGACGACGCCGATGCGGCGAATTTCAATGCGCGGCGCGCGCGGCGGCACATCCTCTTCGAGCGCGGCGCGCGTGAGATCCGCCATCCGCATTCCTCCCGCCAAGTCGCCTCTTCGGGCGGCTTGGCGATTGAAACACAGAGCTGGCGGAGCGACAAGCGCGCCCCGATGGGCCGCGCGTCAGACGCCCGCCTTGGACACGGAAGGCGCGCGCGGCCGGGCGACCTCCGGCAAGCCGCCGCCGAGCAGCGGCCTCAGATAATCGTGGAAGGCGGGCGTTACATCATTGCCGGCGGCGGCGATCAATTCGTCCTCCATCACCCGCGTCTTGCCCGCGACCGTCTCCAGCGGGATCAGCGGATAGTCGACCGCATAATCGCCGACGCGGCGGATCGCCACCGACCCGTCGCGTCCCGCTTGCATCGCGTATTGCACAGCCTTTTCGCCGACTTCGCGCGCCTCGCGGCTATCGACATCGGAAACGCAGCCGACAAACGAGCGTTGCAGATAGCCGAACGTGTCGCCGCGCACCCGTTTGATGCCGAGCTTGGTCTTGACCTCTTCGCAAAGGAGATCGGCGAGCGCGCCGGTGCCCGACAACTGCACATTGCCATGCGCGTCCTTTTCCACCGTTCCGGCGAGCTTGGTGATGATCGCCTCGCCCTTCTCGTCGTGGATGCCCTCGGACGCCGCGATAATGCAGCGGCCGTGCTTCTCATAGGTCGCCTTCACGTCGGCGAGGAACTTGTCGACGACAAAAGTGCGCTCGGGCAGATAGATCAGATGCGGGCCGTCGTCGGGGAATTTGCGCGCCAACGCCGAGGCGGCGGTCAGGAAGCCGGCGTGACGACCCATGATGACGGCGCAATAGACGCCCTTCAGCGCCGCGTTGTCGAGATTGACGCCCATGAAGGCCTGCGTGACGAAGCGCGCCGCCGAGGGAAAGCCGGGCGTATGGTCGAAGCCCACGAGATCATTGTCGATGGTCTTGGGGATATGGATCGCGCGCAGCTTGTGGCCGCCCTTGGCCGCCTCCTCGGCGACGATGCGCACGGTGTCCGACGAATCGTTGCCGCCGATGTAGCAGAACGTGTCGATCGCGTGCGCCTTCAGAACCTTGAAGATCTCCTGGCAATATTTGACGTCGGGCTTGTCGCGGGTCGAGCCGAGCGCGGCGGCGGGCGTCGCGGCGACCGCTTCGAGATTGGCGACCGTCTCCTGCCCGAGATCGACGAGATCGTCATTGACGATGCCTCGCACGCCGTGGCGCGCGCCATAGACGTGCGTTACGCCCGGAAAGCGTCGGGCTTCCAGCGCCACGCCGACGAGGGATTGGTTGATGACCGCGGTCGGCCCGCCGCCCTGCGCCACCAGAATCTTGTGCGACATGCCCTTCGTCTCCTCGATCTTCAGGCTCGGGCGTCCGGCCGCGCGAGCGCGCGATCAGGCTTTAGGGCGACGCTGCGCAGGGCGCAAGGGCGCGGAAGGTCGCGGCGCGTTCGCGCGCTCAGGCCCCCGCAGACAGCGCGGCCTCTTCGATAAGAAACTCGCGCAAGGCCTTGATTCGCGGCGTTTCCGCGTCCTCGGGGCGGCAAAGCAGATAATAGCCGAACGGCGTGTGCATACTGACCGAGAACGGCGCCACGAGGCGCCCCGAGGCAAGGTCGTCGGCGGCGATCGCCCGCGAAGCCAGCGCGACGCCCTGCCCCTGCGCGGCGGCGGCGATCGCCATCGACATCTGGTTGAAATAGACCCCGCGCGTCGCCTCGACGTCGCGCGCGCCCGCCGCCTTCAGCCAGTCGGCCCAGGACGGCCAGGTCGAATGGCTCGGGTTCCATTCCAGATGCAGCAGAGTGTGATGGGCCAGATCAGCAGGCGTGCGCAGCGGAGGCTCGCTTTGGACGAGTTGCGGCGCGCAGACGGGAAACACGTCTTCCTTGAAGAGGCGCGTCGTCGAAAGGCCGGGAAAGTCGCCGGCGCCCCATCGGATCAGCGCATCGACCGCGCCGCGCTCCAGCGTGTCGCCCATCGGATTGGCGTCGACCAGCACGTCGATCTCCGGATGACGCGCCTTGAACTTGCCGATCCGTCCGACGAGCCAGGTCGCCGCGAGCGAAGCGCTCGAATTGATGACGAGAAAGCCGCGCCCCTTCGCTTCGCGCATCGCCCGGGCGCCGCGCGCCAGCATGGCGAACCCATCGCCGAGCGCCGCCGCGCCCGCGGCGCCGGCCTCGGTCAGTCGCAAGCCGCGCCCGGAGCGTTCGACCAGGGGCGCGCCGATCTCGTCCTCAAGCAATCGGACCTGCTGCGCGACCGCCGCCTTGGTGACGAATAGCTCCTCCGCGGCGCGCGCGAAGGAGAGCCGCCGCGCGACCGCTTCGAAAGCGCGCAGAGCGTTAAGCGAGGGTAAACGGTTGGGCGGCCCGATCGTCAATATTTTCTACTCTCTCCCGCATATAAGCATGACTTGATGCAGCGCACAATTGGAGTAAAAGCGAGGCGAAAGACGGCGATCGAGCCGCAAATCGTGCAAAGAGCCCTGAAATGAACTCCCCTCGCATTTCTGCCCCATCGTCTTGGATGGCCGCCGGTCAACATATTCTTAACCATCTGGGCGAGTGGAGCCAGCGCGCGTCTGAACGGCGCCGGATGGCCCTGTTGCCGCATAGCTATCTCGACGACGCGGGGATGGTGCCGGCGCAGTTCAGCTCCGATTTGCCGGGCGGCGAAGGCCCTTTCGTTCAGTACGGCGCTCGTCACTTCGCCCATTCGATTTGACAGGCCTTGGCCCCGTCCGCGCAATAGCGGCGTGACGACGCTTGTTTGGCTGCGCGAAGACCTCAGGCTTGACGATCAGCCGGCGATAGCCGCCGCGGCGGATCATCCGGCTTTGTTCGTTTATGTCTTCGACGAGGAAAGCGCGGGGCTGCGCCGGCTTGGCGGCGCGAGTCGCTGGTGGCTGGCGCAATCTCTGCGATCCCTCGCCCGGGAAATCGAAGCCATCGGCGGAAGGCTCGACATCCTGCGCGGACGCGCCGATGCAGCGGTGCTTGCGCTCGCCAAAGCGGCGGGCGCGCGAGAAATCGTTTGGACTCGGCGCTACGGCGCGGCGGAGATCGAACTCGACGCGCGCGTCAAATCCGAGCTTAAAGCGCGCGGCGTCGCGGCCCACAGCTTCAATGGACAGTTGCTGCGCGAACCCTGGGAGACACACGGCGAATCCGGCTCGCCGATGCGCGTTTTCACCGCCTTCTGGCGCCGCCTGCGCGCGGCGGGTCCGTTCACGGCGCCGACCGCTGCCCCGCGTCGGCTGCGAGTAGCCGATTGGCCCGCCGGCGCCCCGGAACGCGTGAGCGTTGAGGCGCTGGGACTGACCCCAAACCCGCCGGACTGGTCCGGCAGCCTCGCCTCGACTTGGCGCCCCGGCGAAGTCGGCGCGCGCGCGAGGCTGGCCGGCTTCCTCGACAACGCGCTCGCCAGCTACCCGGAGGGACGCGACCAACTCGAGGGCCTCAACACCTCGATGTTGTCGCCGCATCTGCGCTTTGGCGAAATCTCGCCGCGTCGCGTCGCCAGCACGATCGAAACTGCCGCCGCCAGCGGCGCGGTCCCGGCGGGCGCGGCGGAAAAGT
>JBBIIT010000068.1:11578-14936 GCA_037446355.1 Beijerinckiaceae bacterium
TGCTGATCGACTGGCGGCGCGGCGAGGAATGGTTCTGGGATACGCTCTGCGACGCCGATCCAGCCAATAATCCCGCAAACTGGCAATGGGTCGCGGGCTGCGGCGCCGACGCTGCGCCCTATTTCCGCATTTTCAATCCGGTGACGCAGGGGCGTAAATTCGACGCCGTGGGCGCCTATGTTCGCCGCTGGGTTCCCGAACTCGCCGGGATCGAACCCGAGCATATCCACGCGCCGTGGCTCGCCCCGCGCGAGTCGATACAGCGCGCCGGCGTCGAACTTGGTCGCGACTATCCCCTGCCCGTCGTCGAACACGATTTCGCGCGCAGACGCGCGCTCGCCGCGCTCAGCGCGATCAAGACGCCGCTCTAGTCGCGCCCCCTCGGGTTAGCGGCTCGAAAGACGGCGAAATAGAGCGGATAGGGCAACAGGTTCAGCGCGCGAAGGATAAAGGCGAGCCGGCGCGGAAAGCGGATCTCGAAACCGCCGCGCTCCAGTCCGTCGCAAATGCGCCGGCACGCCGCGTCGCAATCCATCAGAAACGGCATCGGAAAGCGGTTGCTCGCGGTCAGGGCCGTTCTGACATAGCCGGGATTGACGACTTGCACCGTGACGTTGGCGGGATCGCCGCGGAACTTGAGCCCGACCGCCATCGAGATGATCGCCGCTTTGCTCGGCGCATAGGCGCCGGCGTTCGGCAGCCCGCCATAGCCGGCCACGGAACCTACGATGGCGATCTGGCCGCGCCCTCGCGCCTGCATCGCATTGAGAAGCGGCCCGGCGCCGTTGGCGACCCCCTGGACGTTGAGAGCGAAGGTGCGTTGGAAGCCCTCGCCGCCGAAATCGTCGGCGGCGTCCGCGAAACTCCCCCCGGCGTTGAGGAAAGCGAGCGCAATCGGCCGCGCCGCTTCCATCCGCGCGACAAGCTGCGCCATGCCCGGGCGATCCGTCACGTCGCCCGGCGCGGCGACGATGCGCCCGGCGAACCCGGCGGCCTCGGCGGCGAGCGCGTCAAGTTCGTCGGCGCGGCGCGCGGTCGCGTGAACCTCAAAGCCACGCCTGGCCAGTTCGAGAGCGACCCCGCGCCCGATGCCCCCGCTCGCTCCGGTGACCCAGGCGACGCCGTCGCCGGGTCGCGCCCGATAGACCATGCCGCTTCCTCGCGTTGGCGTGTCGAATTCGTGTCTTTATCGCCGGGGCGCGGCGCGCTGTCATCTCCCGTCGGCATTCCGACTTGCGCCGCGACGGGGCAAAGTGTTATGCGCGCGGCTCGCGAAATCCACGCGACGCGGAGGGGTGGCCGAGCGGCTGAAGGCGCACGCCTGGAAAGTGTGTATGCGGGAAACCGTATCGCGGGTTCGAATCCCGCCTCCTCCGCCACTTCAGAACAGAACTGCGAACGCCGGGCATCGCCGGCTTTACGCTGGCCGCCGCAGTCAGCGTCTGAAGCAGGTTGTTCTTCGAGCCGATGATGCGGACCTCGTGGTCCGCGACCTCGACGCGCTGCGCGAGCGCGCGGAGGTGGTCGCGGCGGTAGCCGCCGCCATCGATCGTGATCCGCTCGCGTGCCGGTTTGGCGAACCTCTGGACCATGTGGGGTGTGATTGCCTGCTGGCCTGACGTTTCCAGCATCGCGGCGGCACGCGCGGCGTCGCCTTGCGCCTGATCGCGGATCGCCTTCAGGCTCACGATGCGCTCTTTCAGCGCCGGATCGTCGAGATCGGCGACGCCAGCCTCGATGGCGTCATAGAGCCGCTTGAGTCGTAGGTCGGTCTCGGTCGCGCGCTTGTTCAGCTCGGCGATGTGCTCGCGGCGGCGCTCGGCACGGTCCTGCCGGCGGTCGAGGACGGAGGCCAGAATCTCCTCGAGCCGTTCCGGCTGGAGCAATCGGTCGGCGATGTGCTCAGCAACAAGGTTGTCGAGCTTCTCCATCGGGATCGAGCGACCCGTGCAGCCGGTCTCGCCCTGCCGCGCTTTGATTGAACAGGTGTAGTACCGGTACCGCCCTCCTTTGCCGGTCCTGAGCGTCATCGCGCCCCCGCAGTCGGCGCAGAAGCAGATGCCGGTAAGGAGGGTCGGGCCGCTCACGACGCGCGCCGGCATGACCTTCGGATTGCGGGCGCGGAGATGCGCCTGCACGGCGTCGAACGTCGTTTGATCGATCAGCCGCGGCACCTCGACGGTGACGATCTCGCTGACCGGCTTCAGCATCTTGTTCTTGGCGCGCTTGTTGAACTCGTGGCGGCCGACATAGGTCGGCCGCGTCAGGATGCGGTGCACTTGGCCGATGCCCCAGCGCCCGCCATCGCGGGTGAAGATGCGATGCTGGTTGAGATAAGCCGCTATGTTCTTGACGCCCATCGGGCCATTGGTGCCGTCCCCCTCCAAGGCGAGGCGATAAATCAGCCGAATCGTGTCCGCGTGGAGCGGATCGATTTCCAGCTTCTTCTTGACCTTGGCTCCGCGCTGCTCGGCCGCGACGACGCGGTAGCCGATCGGCGGCAAGGAGCCATTCCAGAAGCCCTGCCGCGCGTTTCCTTCAAGGCGCGGAGGACGTGCTTGGCGTTCTCCTTCGACTGGTACTCGTCGAACAGCGCCATGATCTGCCGCATCATGACGTGCATCGGATCGTCGCCCATCTCCTGGGTGATCGAGACGAGCCGGACGCCGTTCTTCGCCAGCCTGCGGACGTAGAACTCAAACTCGAAGTGATCGCGGAAGAAGCGGCTGAACGAGCGGACTACGACGATATCGAAGGGCGCGGGCTTGCTCGTGCCCGCTTCGATCATGCGCTGAAACTCGGGGCGCCGGTCATTGGTGGCGGATGCAACCGGCTCGACATAGGTCTCGACAAGCTCATAGCCGCGCGTGGCGCAGTAGGCTTCACCTTGCCGCTTCTGATCAGGGATCGAGACATCATGTTCGGCCTGCCGCGCCGTCGAGACGCGCAGGTAAAGGGCGGCGCGTGCCCCGTTCAATTGTTGGGGCACGGTCATGGCGTCCGTCTCCTTGTCAGCTCATTGATCCGGCCCGAACAGTTCATCGAATACATCGCCGAACCAGCGCTCGAATATCTCCACCTCGGCTTCCGTGACCGGCACTGGATCAGGCCAGTCGTCGCGGACGGTCCATGTGGACAGGTCGTGTTTAGGCGGCCTGCCCGGAATTGGCCAAGGACGGCCAAGCAACACTTCAAGCTGCTCGGATACACTTGGCGGGCGTTGCTTGCGAAGTCGGGCCATTGCGCCAGAATCGTGGAAACCTGCCTGAACAAGAATGGCCTATTCCCGCGCCACAGCCCTCTTCGCAGGGTAGCGCGCAAAGACAGGTCATCGGCAAGGCAAGCGGCCTGCCGGTTA
>JBBIIT010000069.1:0-14340 GCA_037446355.1 Beijerinckiaceae bacterium
GCACGCCGTTCTCATGCAGATATTCGGTCAGATCCTCCGCCATGCGCTTGGTCAGTGTCGTCACCAGGGTGCGATAGCCCGCTAGCGCGACGCGCTTCACTTCGCCGAGCAGATCGTCGACCTGGCTGCGTGCGCCGCGAATCTCGACCGGCGGGTCGATCAGCCCGGTCGGGCGGATGACCTGCTCGACGAAGACGCCCGAAGTTTGCCCCATCTCCCATTTGCCCGGCGTCGCCGAGACGTGCACGGTCTGCGGCCGCATCGCCTCCCATTCCTCAAACCGCAGCGGCCTGTTGTCCAGGCAGGAGGGCAGGCGGAAGCCGTATTCGGCGAGCGTCGCCTTGCGCCGGTAGTCGCCTTTGTACATCGCGCCGATCTGCGGCACGGTGACGTGACTCTCGTCGGCGAACACGATCGCATTGTCGGGCAGATATTCGAACAGCGTCGGCGGCGGTTCGCCGGGGCGCCGGCCCGTGAGATAGCGCGAATAATTCTCGATGCCGGCGCAGGACCCGGTCGCTTCGAGCATCTCGAGATCGAACAAAGTGCGCTGTTCGAGCCGTTGCGCTTCGAGCAGTCGATTCTGCCGATGCAGGAAGTCGAGCCTCTGCTTCAGCTCCTCCTTGATCGCCTTGGTCGATTGCAGCAGCGTTGGGCGCGGTGTGACGTAATGGCTGTTGGCGTAGATCTTCACGAATTCGAGGTCTTGGGTTTTCTGTCCGGTCAGCGGATCGAATTCGACGATGCTTTCGATCTCGTCGCCGAAGCAGTTGATTCGCCACGCGCGATCCTCGTAGTGTGCGGGAAAGAGATCGATCGTGTCGCCGCGCACGCGAAACACGCCGCGTGTGAAATCGCCGAGCAAGCGCTTGTATTGCAGCGCGACGAGATCGGCGATGATCTGCCGCTGGTCGATCCGGTCGCCGACGCTCAGCGAGAAGGTCATCGCGGTGTAGGTCTCGACCGAGCCGATGCCGTAGATGCAGGAGACGGAAGCGACGATGATGACGTCGTCGCGCTCCAGCACCGCGCGGGTGGCGGCGTGGCGCATCCGGTCGATCTGCTCGTTGATTGAGCTTTCCTTTTCTATGTAGGTGTCGGTGCGCGCGACATAGGCCTCGGGCTGATAATAGTCGTAGTAGGAGACGAAATACTCGACCGCGTTTTCGGGAAAGAAGCTCTTAAACTCGCCGTAGAGCTGCGCGGCGAGGGTCTTGTTGGGCGCGAGGATCAGCGCCGGGCGCTGCGTCGCCTCGATCACCTTGGCCATCGTGAAGGTCTTGCCCGAGCCGGTGACGCCGAGCAGCACCTGATCGCGCTCTTGCGCGGCTACGCCTTCGACGAGCTGGCGAATCGCTTCGGGCTGGTCGCCCTTCGGCTCGAATTCCGAGACGATCTTGAAGCGCCGCCCGCCTTCGGACTTCGGCGGCCGGTCGGGCCGGTGCGGCGTCCAAGGCGGGCGCTCGCGCAAGTTGGGGTCGCCGAGTTCGAGCAGGGTCTTCAGCGATTCGATCGTCGCCGTCGCGCCGGTGAGGCCGCGCGGATGTGATTCGCTCTCGAAGCCAGAGGGCGCCTCGGAAAAGCCGGCGGGCTTTTCCACAAGCGCGGGGTTGAGCAGCGCGGCGAGATGTTCGCCAAGCGGCTTCACGTCGGGTTTGGAGGCTTTCGCGCGCGTTGGGCGGGACGAAGAGGGCGATTTCGGCATGTCGGGAATATGGGGCGGTTCGTTCGCCGGGGGAAGTGACGATCCGCGCCGCGGGCCGGACGAATTGGCGCGCAAGCAAATACGCTCGCTGCACGCGAGCCGACCCGCGCGAGTCCAATATTACAAAAATGAACTTGCGGCGCGAGCGCCCGAATATCTATAACCGCAAGGTGCGGCAAACACTGAGGCGGCGGTTGACGATGCGTCTGGTTCCCCATTCGAAAGCGATTTCCTCAGGGTTATCGGCGATATTGTCACCTCTGGGCGACGCAAAGAAATTTTCGTACGTCCCAGAATTGTATTTTTCCTATTGGGATTTTGACGAAGAATGGTATCTGACCCATCACGAAGACTTGAGGAACAGGATCCCCAACGCGGATTTTTCCAACGGCCGCGAGCATTTCCAGGCCGTCGGCTATTTCGAGGGGCGGCTTCCCATCGCGCCGACAGTGGACGACGGATGGTATCTTAGCGCCTACCCGGACGTTTCGGCCGCCATCATCGCGGGCACATTCCAAAACGCCCACGAGCATTTCATGCTGCTCGGCTATGCGGAGGGGCGGCTGCCCGCCGATCCCGGGATCGATGTCGAGTGGTACGCGCCGCGTTTCATGCCGCACGGCGCGCGCTTGCGCGCCGGTCTCAAGGAATGTACCGAACACTACTTGCGAATCGGCTATCTTCACGGCGCCCTCCCGGCGCCTTGGAAGTGATTCGCAGCATTCGGGACCGGCCATGGGCGAAGAGAGCCTTCTCCACGTCAACGTGCCCAAATTCGACGAGGCGCGATATTTGGGCGCCAACGCGGACGCGAGGGCCGCGCTGGAGTCGGGTGAAGTTTCCAGCGGTCTCGATCATTATCTGCGCGTGGGCGTCGACGAGAATCGCTCGCCGACGCTGAAGCGCGCGCCGGTCGCCATGGCGGGCGCGGTGGAGCGCGCGCTGGTGTCCGATTCCGGTTATTTCTTGCTGATCGGCTGGCTCGGCGACGAAGGGCACGGCCATACGCGGCTGAAGATTTTCGGCGGCGACTTCAATCTCGACGTTCCGCCAGGCGCCGTCATGCGGCACGCACGCAAGGACGTCGAGGCCGCGGTGCGCGATGGCGCTTTCGATTACGGATTCATCGCTTTCGGCCGCAGCCCGTCCAAGACGCTGCTGCATCAGCCGCTGCTCGTGCAAGGCGCGTCGACGACCGGAACGTTTCAGGCGCGGGTTACGCCGGAGGTTGTGTCCGACAAGCGATTGCTCGACACTTTGCTGATTCGCATCGCCAACGACCAGTCGCATGGTGGCAAGGAGGCGGCTGTGCACGCCTTTGTCGCGAGCCCGGCCGGCTTGGCGATCGTCGATCTGTTCGCCGGCCACGTCGCCCTGAACACGGCCGACCCCTATGTCGAGACGTTTCGCCCTCGACCGGTCGAGCGGACCTTCGTCAGCGTGCTGTTCGGTTCGACCGAAGCGATGATGCTTCAGCCGGTGCTGTTTCATCGTCAGAATATCGATTTCGGGCAATGGATCTACGTCTGCAATTCGCCGGAAGACGCGTCGACGGCGTTGCGGCTCGGCCGCCTGATCGCCGAGCTTTACGACGTGATGGTCACCGTGATCGTGATGACCGACAATGTCGGCTTCGGCGCCGCCAACAACGTCGCGGTCGCCCACGCCGCGAGCGATTCGATTTATGTGATCAATCCCGATGTGTTCCCATTGCCCGAACATGCGGCGCTGCTGCGTCGCACGCTCGAGGAGCGCGCGCTCGGCGCGTCGCTGTGGGGCGGTCTGCTTTTCTACGACACCCACAATCTCATGCATTCGGGCATGTATTTCGAGCGCGACGCCTACGTTCGCAGCAACACCTACATAAAAGATGCGCCGGGGGCGAAATCTTCGATCAGGCTGGCGCGAGTCGAGCACTTCGACAAGGGCGTGCCGTTCGACCCCGCGCGCTGGCGCGAGCCCAAAATCGTTCCGGCGATCACCGGTGCGTTGATGGCTTTCGGCAGGCCCTACTTCGAAAAGCTCGGCGGATTCTCGACGCGTTACGTTTACGGTCATTACGAAGACGCCGACCTTTCGCTGCGTTGGGCCGATTCGAATGGGCCTGTCGTTGTCGATCCGGGCCTGCGTTTGGTGCATCTGGAAGGTCAGGGCTCGCGCGCGCGCGGCGATCAATATCGAGGCGCGGCGATGACCAACCGGTATTTGTTTTCCCTCCGGCATGGGGAAGGCGCGAAGTGACGAATGGGCTCGCGGCGCGCGCGCGACAGGGGCTGGTATGCGCATTCTATTCGTGAGTTACAATCATCCCGGCGTCACCCCCGGCGGCGCGCAGCAGGTGGCGTATGAATTGTTTCAGGCGAGCTTGGCCAAAGGGCATGACGCGTTCTTGATCGCGGCGTTGGAGGCCGATCAAGAGAGCACTTACGGCAAGCCTGGCGCTCCTATCGTGCCGATGCAAGGGGAAAGCCGACAATTCTTCTACTTTCCGCAGTTCTATAACTTCGTGCATCTGGCCGTCGAGGACTGGCGCTCGATCCGATTTTTCCGTGAACTTGTCGAGCGCCTCAACCCCGAAGTGATCCATTTCCACCACTATCACCGCATCGGCGTCGAATCGATCCGCGCCGCGCGGCTGGCCGCTCCGAACGCCGTCATCTGCCTAACGCTGCATGAGATGATGGCGATTTGCATGGCGGACGGACAGATGGTCAAGCGTCCCTCGCGCGATCTTTGCACCGCGGCGACGCCGATCGACTGCAACAAGTGCTTCCCCGACCTGCGGCCGGAATTCGTGACGCTGCGCAAAAGTCGATTGCAGGCCATGTTGGCCGAATGCGATCATTTCATTTTTCCCTCGGAATTCGTCGCTGAACGCTATGTCGATTGGGGACTTGAGGCGGAGAAATGCGTCGTCATCCCCAACGGCCAGGCGCATCCGGCGTCGACGTTCGATCGGCGCCAGCACCATCGATTGGTCAACCGTTTCGGATTTTTCGGTCAGTTCATCGACAACAAGGGCGTTGACGTCATTCTCGAAGCGATCATCATCCTCGCGCGTGAGAAGCGTATGCCGGCCTGCGGCGTCGAGCTTCAGATCAACGGCGGCAACCGCCACTACGCGACTTCGGCCTACCTCGAAAAAATCGAAAATCTGCGCGCGGAGATCGCGCGCCTGGGCGTCGGCCCAATTCGGATCGAGGACAATGGACGTTACGCGCGCGAACAGATCGAAGCGCGTATGAAGGCAGTCGATTGGGTGATCGTTCCCTCGACCTGGTGGGAAGTTTTCGGCCTCGTCGCCTCGGAGGCCTGGATGTTCGGCCGGCCAGTGATCGCCTCCGACATCGGCGGCCTTGGCGAACGGGTAGAGAACGGCGTCAATGGCTTCAAGTTTCCCGCGCGTGACGCGCACGCGCTCGCCGATCTCATCGCGCGGCTCGCCGGTAACGAGGCCGACTGGCTAAGGGCGTCGGCAGGGATCGCGCCGCCCTGGACAGAGAAGCAAATGCTCGACGCCCATGTCAGCCTTTGGGGCGAGACGCTAGAGGCGCGCAAGCGCGGCATGAGCTTCGACGTCGATCTCCTCCTTAAACGCGCGACCGCAGGCGCCGCGGCGATCTCGGGCCCTTCGGTGACGATGAAATGAATTCGGCGCTCCGGCCCGTCATGCGACTCAAGGCAAGCTGAATGAGACTCTTCGGTTCGATCGACGCCAAGAATTCGGAGCAGATTTCGGGTTGGGTGGCGATCCGACCGTCCGATGCGGAACGGGTGACTTTGGAGATCGTCGTCGATGGCGACGTGATCGGCCGGGTGGAGGCCAGTCAGCACCGCCCGGACGTCGAAGCGGCCGGGTTCGGCGACGGCAAATACGGTTTCTCATTCCGCTTTCCCCTTGATGTCACGCCTGAGCAGGCGGCGAACGCCCAGGTGCGCGCGATCGGCACGGAACTCTATCTGACGAAGGGGCAAAGTGACGTGGCCGCCTCGCCCGCCTCCAACGGCTTTACCGGCGCGAAGGCGGTGTTCATTTTCGGACCGGCGCGCTCGGGCACTTCGGTCACATTCCTCGCATTGCAAAATGTGTTGAAATATTCGGGCCTGGGCGAGGGCCACGTCATCCCGATATTCCAGCGGATACTGTTCAATTATTATGAATACGTCAAAAGATTCGTCGGCAAACCGGGGGTGCTCGCGGGTCGGCTCGACGTGAAATCGTTGGAAGTCCGGATGTTCGATCTGATTCGGCGATTTTACCGCGAGCAGTTTGAAGGCGGGCCCTTCGTCGACAAGACGCCGGGCCTCGAGGCGCTGGTCGGCGTTCCGGTCGTCAAGCAGGTGTTTCCCGACGCCAAGCTCGTCGTCACGACGCGCAGCGGCGTCGAGGTCGTCGAATCTTATCGCCGCAAGTTCAAAGCCGGATTCGCCGAAGCGTGTTTGGAGTTCGCGCGCTGCGCCAAAAAGATCGACGAACTGCGTGAAACGACGCCCGAGGCACTCTTTCTGGACCAGAACGAGCTTCGGGCGACGCCGGACCTCGCCGCCCGCAGGCTCGCCGACCACGTCGGCCAATCCGACCAGGCGGAAGCCCTCGCCAAATTCTTTCGGGAGAGCCGCGAGGACATGCACTCGGATCCGACCGCCTGGGACAATCCGCCGACGATCGAGACCATCGGCTGGAGCGACGAGGAAAGAGCGATCTACGTCCGCGCGCTCGCTGAAGCCTGACTGCCTCGATTTTCCCGCGCCCGTTTCACGAATTTTCGTCTTTATCCCGGTCCGCAACCGGCCTATGTCGGTCGGCGAAGGTGATTTCGAACGAAAAGCGAGCGCGAAGATGTCGGGATGGACGAAAACCCATACTTTCCTCGACGGCGAATGGTTCGAGGGCAACAAGCCGATCTTGGGGCCGCGCACGCACGCTTTCTGGCTCGGCTCCAGCGTATTCGACGGCGCGCGCGCCTTCGACGGCGTGACTCCGGACCTCGATCTTCATTGCGCGCGGGTCAACCGTTCGGCCAAGACCATGTGGCTAAAGCCGACCCTGAGCGTCGAGGCGATCATGGAGCTGACGCGCGAAGGGCTGAAGAAATTCAAGCCGGGCGCCGAACTCTATATTCGCCCGACCTATTGGGCCGAGCGCAACGGCGTCGGCTCGGTGCCGCCAGACCCGGAGTCGACCCGCTTCTGTCTGACGATCTACGAAGCGCCGCTGCCGGACCTGACAGGTGTTTCGATCACGCGTTCGCCCTACGCCAAGCCGCTCGCCGCTACGATGCCGATCGAGGCCAAGGCCGGTTGCCTCTATCCCAACAACGCCCGCGCGTTGCTCGAGGCGCGCTCGCGCGGTTTCGACAATTGCCTGCTGTTCGACATGCTCGGCAATGTCGCGGAACTTGCCACCGCCAACGTGTTCATGGCCAAGGACGGCGTCGTTGCAACGCCGATGGCCAATGGCGCGTTCCTCAACGGCGTCACGCGCCAGCGCGTCCTCAAGCTGCTCGCTCAGGACGGCAAGCCGGCGCGCGAGGCGACTTTGAGCTACGCCGATTTCGAAACCGCGGACGAAATCTTCGTTGTCGGCAACTACGGCAAGGTGACGCCGGTCAAGCGTATCGACGCCCGCGATCTCCAGCCCGGTCCGATGTTCCATCGCGCGCGCGAACTCTATTGGCAGTACGCGCATTCCGGCTAGACTTGGCCAAAGTTTACGGGAGGCGGCATGGCGACGCGTATGACCCTGCGGCTCGATTTCGACGCCGAACGCCGCCTCGGCCCCGGCAAGGTGGCGCTGCTGGAATCGATCGGCGCCACTGGGTCGATTTCGGCCGCCGGCCGCGCCCACAAAATGTCGTATCGCCGCGCGTGGTTGCTGGTCGACGAACTGAATGCGCTGTTTGGCGAGGCGCTGGTCACGGCGAAACCGGGCGGCGTCAGGGGTGGCGGCGCCCACCTCACCCCCACGGGCGAGAAGATCGTCGCGCTCTATCGCGAGGCCGAACGCAAAATGCGCGACGCCGCGAAGGCGGAGATTTCGAGCATCGAGAGCGCGCTGGCGCGGTAGCGCGCGTCGCTCAGCTTGCTTCGAGGAAGGTCTCCGCCGTGGCCAGATCGACCGAAACGATCTGGCTGACGCCGCGCTCAGCCATGGTGACGCCAAACAGGCGGTCCATGCGCGCCATCGTTACGGGATTGTGGGTGATCGTGACGAAGCGCGTGTCGGCGCGCTTGCGCATTTCGTCGAGCAGATCGCAGAAACGTTCGACATTGTAATCGTCGAGCGGCGCGTCGACCTCGTCGAGTACGCAGATCGGCGACGGATTGGTCAGGAACACCGCGAAGATCAGCGACATCGCGGTCAGCGCCTGCTCGCCGCCCGAAAGCAGCGTCAACGTCTGCGGCTTCTTGCCGGGCGGGCGAGCGAGCAGTTCAAGCCCGGCCTCAAGCGGATCGTCGGACTCGATCAGTTGCAGTTCCGCTGTGCCGCCTTCGAACAAGGTCGCGAACAACTCGCCGAAATGCTTGTTGACGACGGTGAACGCCGACAACAGGCGCTCGCGCCCTTCCTGATTGAGATTGCCGATCGCATGGCGCAAGCGTCGGATCGCCTCGGTCAGATCGTCGCGCTCCTTGACGAGCCTTTCGCGGCTCGCCTCGACCTCGACGAGTTCGTCGTCGGCGCGCAAGTTGACCGCGCCGAGCCGCTCGCGCTCCTGCTTGAGGTTTTCGAGTTTGCGCTCGATGACGCTGGCCTCGGGCGTGGGGTCGTCGATCCCGATCTCAGCGAGGGCGGCCAGGCCATGCGGTTCGGTTTCGAGTTCGGTCGCGATGACATGCAGCAACTGCTCGCGCCGTTCGCGCGCCGCCTCCAACCGTTCCTCGGAGGCCGCACGCGATTCCCGCGCGCTCGCCATCGTCTCCAGCGCGGAGCGCGCCGCGCGATCGGCCTCACGCAACGCGGTTTCCGCCATCGCGCGCTCGTCGTCCGCCGCCTTTTGCACCGTCTCCGCGTCGGCGATCTCCGACATCAGCGCCCGTCGCTGCGCCAGGAACTGCTCGGGCGCGTCGGCGAGACTTTCGAGTTCTTCGAGCGCGGCGCGGCGGCGCTCGGCGATCTCCTGTGTATGCGCGTCGGCCTTGGCGCGCCGCTCGGTCCAGGATCGCCGCTCCTCGGCTATCGCGCGGCGGCGCGCGGCGCGGGCTTCGTGTTCGCGCATCAAATTCTGCGCGAAGGCGCGGGCTTCGGCGTGTTCGCCGCGCGCTTGAGCCGCGACCGCGCGCGCGCGTTCGAGTCGCATCGTCAATTCGTCGCTCGGCGAAAGCGTTTGCAGCAGCGCCTGCGCGCCGTCACGTCGCTCTAACGATTCGTCGCGCGCCGCGCGTGCGCGCGCCAAAGCTTCGTTGAGCGCAGAGAGCCGCGTCTGCGTCTGGGCGCGCCTGCGCTCGGCCTGCGCGAGCCGGTCGCGCGCCGCATCATGCGTCGCACGGGCCGAGCGCACGGCTTGGCGGGCGGCGGCTTCGGCGTTCGCGCCATCGCGCGTGGCGGCCTGCGCCCGCGCGGCCTCGGTCTTGACGGTCTCGGCGGTCTGGCGCGCCGCTTCCGCCTCGCGCAGGAGATCGCCGAGGCGGTTCTTTTCAACGAGGCGTCGCGCGGCCGGCGTCGGCGCCTCGGCGGCCGAGAGGAACCCGTCCCAGCGCCATAGGTCGCCTTCCAGCGAAACCAGCCTCTGGCCGGGCTTCAGCAGCGCGCTCAGCGCCTTGCCCAGGGTACGTTCGACGACGCCGATTTGCGCGAGACGGCGCGCGAGCGCGGGCGGCGCGTCGACGTGGTTGGCGAGGCTTTCGACGCCCATGGGCAAGTCGGGATCGTCGTATTGGCCTGAAGTCTGCGACCAATAGGCCGGCGCGCCCTCTTTGGTCGAGGCGTCAAGATCGTCGCCGAGCGCGGCGCCGAGCGCGGCCTCGTATCCGCGCGCCACGCTGATGGAATCGACCACCGGCGGCCATTGCCCGCCCGAGGCGGAGCCCAGCAGATTGTCTAGGGTGCGCGCCTCGGTTTCCAGCCGTTGCGCGTGACGCTCGGCCTCGGCGAGGGGCCCGCGCGTGCGCGCCTCCGCCTCGCGCGCTTGCGCATAGGCGGACTCGGCGTCGAGCGCGCGAGTCTCGGCCTCTTCCAGCGCGGCGGCGAGTGTTTCCAGCGCCTCGACTGCTTCGCGATAACGCTCCTCGTCGGCTTCGGCTTCGGCTTCGGCGAGCGCCTCGCGCTCGCTCTCGATCTGCGCGAGCTCCAGCTCGAAACGTTGCAGGCGCTTGCCTTCCTCGACGAGACCGGCGCTCGTCGCGTGGCGGCGCGCGTTGAGATCCGAGGCGGCGGCTTGGGTTTCCGCGAGCACGGCTTCGGCCGCACCGAGCGCGCGTTCCGCGTCGCTACGGCGCGCCTCCGCCTCTTCGTGGCCAGCGTCGGCGTCGTCCGCCGCTTCGGCGAGCGTGCGCTCTTCATCATCGAGCCGGGCCATCACGGTCGCCGCGTCGGCGATCAAAGACTCCTCGCGGCGCAAGTCCTGGTCGGATTGCTCGGCGCGACGTCGCAACTCGTCGACCCGCGCCTCGGCGCGCTTGACTTCGCCCTCCAGCGCGTCGCGCGCGAGCACGAGCCGATGCAACGCGGCGCCCGCGCGTACTTCCGCGTCGCGCAGGGCCGGCAGAGTGGCGGCGGCGATCGCCTGCAAGCGCGCGGCCTCGGCCTGGGCGCGCGTGCGCTCGGCGACTTCGCGCACATCGGCCTCGAGTTTGCGCCCGGCCTCCCCGAACGCGGTTTCGCATTGGCGCCAGGCGATCAGCTTGGCGAGCGCCTCATGGCGGCGGATCTCGGCGGCGAGCGCGCGGTAGCGCGTGGATTGCCTGGCCTGCCGGCGTAGACTTTCGACCTGCGCGTCGATCTGCTTGAGAACGTCCTCGAGCCGCAGCAGATTATCCTCGGCCGCCTTTAGGCGAAGTTCGGCTTCGTGCCGGCGCGAATGCAAGCCGGAAACCCCGGCGGCCTCCTCGAGAATCAGGCGACGCGCCTGCGGCTTGGCGGAAATGATCTCGCCGATCTGGCCTTGGCGCACCATGGCGGGCGAGCGCGCGCCGGTCGAGGCGTCGGCGAACAGCAATTGCACGTCGCGAGCGCGCGCCTCGCGTCCGTTGACGCGATAGATCGAGCCGGATTCGCGCTCGATGCGGCGCGTGACCTCGATCGTATCGGAATCGTTGAACGCGGCGGGCGCCTTGCGGTCGGTATTGTCGAGCACGAGGCCGACTTCGGCGATGTTGCGCGAGGGGCGCTTGCCCGAACCGGAGAAGATGACGTCGTCCATGCCGGAGGCGCGCATGTTCTTGTACGAGTTTTCGCCCATGACCCAGCGCATGGCTTCGACGAGATTGGATTTGCCGCAACCGTTGGGACCGACGATGCCGGTGAGCCCCGGTTCGATCTTGAAGTCCATCGGATCGCAAAAGCTTTTGAATCCGGCCAGTCGCAGCCGTTCGAATTTCATCGACGCGATTCTTTCGTCCCAATGCGCGAGTCGCCCGCGCGCGCGGGGTTCACGCGGCCACAACGAAGCCCTGGGATCAAGAGGCGGGCGCCAGAAACTTGTGCGCAACCGTTTATTTGACTGTAGATCCCAGTATTTTATCCAGCTCCGTAATCGACATCTCGCCGGCTATCTTGCGCCCATCGACGAAAAACGTCGGGGTCGCATCGATCTTGAACACGTCGGCTGCCCTCGCCCTGACCTGGAGAATCTGGTCGTAAAGCGTCTGATTTTTTAAGCAAGTCTCGAAATCGGGCTGGGACATGCCGAACTGCATGGCTATGTCGAGTAGCGGCTGCGCGGGATTGTCGACGAACGCCCAGCTACTCTGCCGATCGAACAGAAGATCGACCATCCGATCGCGCTTTCCCGGACCGGCGCAGCGCGCGAGCATGAAGGCTGCGGTCGCGCGCGGATCGAGCGGAAATTCGCGCAAAATGAATTTCACCCGGCCGGAATCGACATATTTCGCCTTCAATTCCGGCCAGACGCGCTCGTGGAACGCGGCGCAATGCGAGCAGGTCATCGACGCGTATTCGACGATTGTGACCGGCGCGCTCGCCGAGCCTTGCGCGATGTCAGGCAGCGCGCCGGGCGCCATCAACGCGCGGGGCGGCGCGGCGGCATCGGGGACCGCGGGCTGTGCGAGGGAGGGCGGGACGGCGGCGGCGAGCCACAGGGCCGCGGACAGGACGAGGAAGGCGCGGGCGCGAGGCAGCAGCGAAATGTCTCCAGGATCGGCCAATTCTGACTTCACGATAACCCGGTGCGCCGCTTCCGCAAAGTTGGACTTCGCCGCCATGCCCGGACACGCGCTGGACGCCCGCGCTTTCATGCTGTAAGGGACGCCTCCTTAACTGAAAACAGCGCGCCGAAGCGCTCGTCCGACCCTGAAAGCTTCCGACCCCGAAAGCTCAAGTGTCGGCGTCACGGCAGGAGTAGACCATGAATATCATTCAGACGCTCGAAGCCGAGCAGGCCGCCAAGCTCGCCGCCAACAGCAAAGTTCCCGATTTCGCTCCCGGCGATACGGTCATCGTCAACGTGAAGGTCAAGGAAGGCGAGCGCACGCGCGTTCAGGCTTATGAAGGCGTCTGTATCGCCCGTAACGGCGGCGGGCTCAACGAAAGCTTCACGGTGCGTAAGATTTCCTATGGCGAGGGCGTCGAGCGCGTTTTCCCCCTCTATTCGCCGGTCATCGATTCCATCAAAGTTCTGCGTCGCGGCAAGGTGCGGCGCGCCAAGCTCTATTATCTGCGCGATCGACGTGGCAAATCCGCCCGTATCGTGGAGCGCGTCGACAACAAGCCGTCCGAATCGACGAAATAGCGCCCAAGGGTTTCAGTTCAAGCAAAGGGAATTGAATGTCTCAGCCTCATATTGCTCAGAAGGCGCCGTACGCCACGCCGGTCGAAGCCGGAAAGACCTATTACTGGTGCGCCTGCGGCCAGTCCAAGAACCAGCCATTTTGCGACGGCTCGCACAAGGGTTCGGAATTCTCGCCCAAGCCCTTCACCGCCGAGAAATCCGCGACCGCTTATCTGTGCGGCTGCAAGCAGTCCAAAAACGCTCCATTCTGCGACGGTTCGCACAAGGCGCTGTGAACCTAGCCAGGGCCTGAACGACAGAGCGCGCCCGAGTGGCGCGCTTTTTTTTGGAGACCCGGCGCCCTCGCGCCACTGTAGCCGAGGTCGCCGACCTCGGCTACAGAACCTGCCATGAGCCGCGTCGCCGACATTCTCGCCCCCGTCGCGGTCGACACCGCTTACTCCTATCGCGTTCCGCCGGGGCTCGAACTCTCGCCCGGCGATTTCGTCGTCGCGCCGCTGGGGACGCGGACGACGACCGGCGTCGTCTGGTCCCTGCGCGAGGGCGGCGGCGATAATCTCAAGTCGGTGATCGACAAGCGCGATCTCGCGCCGTTGCGCGCGCCTTTGCGGGATTTCGTTGATTGGGTCGCGCGCTGGACGCTGGCGCCGCGCGGCGCAGTGCTGCGGATGGCGACGCGCGCGCCCGAGGCGACCGATCCGCCGGCGATAAAATATGGATTGCGCGCGACCGGGAAATCGCCCGAACGTTCGACGCCGCAGCGCGCGCGCGTCCTCGCCGCGCTCGGCGCGGCGACGCTCGCCAAGTCGGCGCTCGCCGCGGCGGCCGGATGCAGCGCCGGCGTGATCGACGGTCTGGTCGATGACGGCGCGCTTGAGCCGGTCGCGCTGGCGCCGGAGCCGATCGCGCCGACGCCCGATCCCGCCGTCGGCCAGCGCCCGCTCGAACCCGATCAGGAGGCGGCGGCCGACGAATTGATCGCCGCGACGGCGAAGCGCGATTTCGCGGTTTTCCTGCTCGAAGGCGTCACCGGATCCGGCAAAACCGAAGTCTATTTCGAAGCGGTCGCCGAGGCGATCCGCGCCGGGCGGCAATCACTGATCCTGATGCCGGAAATCGCGCTGACCGCGCAGTTCCTCGATCGTTTCGCCGTGCGCTTCGGCGTTCGGCCGGCCGAATGGCATTCCGGCGTCACGCCTCGTCAGCGCGAACGGCTTTGGGGCGCCTGCGCCTCGGGCGAGGCGCGGGTCGTCGTCGGCGCGCGCTCCGCGCTGTTTCTGCCGTTCGCCGATCTTGGCCTTATTGTCGTCGATGAAGAGCACGAAGGCGCCTACAAACAGGAAGACGGCGTCATCTACAACGCGCGGGATATGGCGGTGGTGCGGGCGCGATTCGAACACGCGCCGATCGTCCTCGCCTCCGCGACGCCCTCGCTGGAGACGCGCATCAACGCCGAGCAGGGGCGTTATCGCTGGTTGCGTCTGAACTCGCGCTTCCGAGCGCGGGCGATGCCCGATCTTGTCGCGATCGATCTGCGCCGTGAAGGCCCGCAACGCGGACGCTGGATAGCGCCGCGCTTGGTCTCAGGGATCGAGGCCGGCATGGCGGCGGGCGAGCAGTCGTTGTTGTTTCTCAACCGGCGCGGTTACGCGCCGCTGACGCTATGCCGAGCCTGCGGCCATCGCTTCCAGTGCCCGAATTGTTCGGCCTGGCTGGTCGAGCACC
>JBBIIT010000070.1:0-14261 GCA_037446355.1 Beijerinckiaceae bacterium
TGCGCGACGCCGGCGATCCCGTGGAAAGCGCGATCGCCTACGACAAGGCGGGCGCGGACGAGCTTTGTTTCCTCGACATCACCGCCAGCCACGAGGATCGCGGCATTCTGCTCGACGTCGTCCGGCGCACCGCCGAGGTCTGCTTCATGCCGCTGACCGTCGGTGGCGGCGTGCGCACGATCGAGGACATCCGCCAATTGCTGCTCGCGGGGGCCGACAAGGTCTCGATCAATTCGGCGGCGGTCGCCGACCGACAGTTCGTCGCGCGCGCGGCGGAGAAATTCGGCAGCCAATGCGTCGTCGTCGCAATCGACGCCAAACGCGTATCCGGCAAAGGGGAGATTCCCCCCCGTTGGGAGATTTTCACTCACGGCGGACGACGCGCGACCGGCATCGACGCCGTGGATTTCGCGCGCGAGGTCGCCGCGCTCGGCGCCGGCGAAATCCTGCTGACCTCGATGGACCGTGACGGCTCGAAGATCGGCTTCGACATCGAACTGACGCGCGCCGTCGCCGACGCCGTGACGATCCCGGTGATCGCCAGCGGAGGCGTCGGCAATCTCGATCACCTGGTCGAGGGCGTCACGAAAGGCCACGCCAGCGCCGTGCTCGCCGCCTCGATCTTCCATTTCGGCGAATACACGATCCGCGAAGCCAAGGAGCGGATGGCGGCGGCCGGCATCGCGATGCGGATGGATTGAGGAAAGCCGCGATGACGACTGCGGCGACGGGCTATAGCGCCTCGCAGATTCATCTGCACTGGACGGTGTTCGCGCTGACGTTGTTTATGTTCTTCACGGGCGACAGCAAGACCGACCTTTTCCGCGCCGCGCGCGGCGGCCCGGCGACGTCGCTAAGCCCGAACTGGGCCGCGGTCCACATCGTCGTCGGCCTGGCCATTCTGGCGGCGATGCTGCTGCGGCTTTGGCTGCGAATTCGTCACGGCGCGCCGGCGCCGCCGGCGAGCGAACACGCGGCCTTGCGATGGCTGGCGGACGTCGTGCACGTCGGGCTTTACGCCGACCTTGTGGGCTCGGCGCTGATCGGTCTTCTCGCTTATTACCTTTTTCCCGGCCTCGCGGGCTTGCACGACCTGTTGAGCCGGCTGGTTCTCATCGCGCTGGTAGGATTGCACGTTCTAGGCGCGGGTTATCAGCACTTCATCCTGCGCACGGATGTGATGAAGTGGATGCTGCGCGCGCGCGACCCGGCGCGTTAAAGCGCGCACAGCCCCGAGAGGAATTTTTGAACCCGCCCGCCTCCTCGCGCGACGAACTCTTGTGTTCGTTCGCTATCGAGGAGACCGCAGATGTCCAGCCTCTCGCCCATCGATCTCGTCGCCGCCGCTCTGACGAAGACCCCGTTCGAGCTCTCGCAAATCTGGATTTGCCCCGCGTGCGGCCAACCGCGCGGCTATGAGGGCGGGCGCCCCAGCGGACCGCGCGAATGCCCTGACTGCGGCGGAGCTTTGGCCATGCCCTCGCCGCGCGCGACGCGGCGCAAAATCTCGACCAGCCGAATTCTGCTCTGAGCCTCGCGCTATTTCTCGACGAACGCCTTCTCGATCACGTAGTCGCCGGGCTCGCCGGTATTGCCCTCGGCGAATCCGCGCGAGGCGAGGATCGTGCGCAGGTCCGCCAGCATCGCCGGACTGCCGCACATCATGAAACGGTCGCTGGCTTGGTCGAGCGGAGGCAGGCCCAAGTCGGCGTGCAGCTTGCCATTGCCCAGCAGCAGCGAGATGCGACCCTGGTTGCGGAACGGCTCGCGGGTGACAGTCGGGTAATAGATGAGTTGGCGCTTCGCCAGTTCGCCGACGAATTCGTCATTGGGCAGAACTTCCGTCATGAAGTCGCTATAGGCGAGGTCTTTGACCCACCGCACCCCATGCACCACGATCACGCGCTCGAAGCGCTCGTATGTCTCGGGATCCTTGATGAGGCTGAGATAGGGCGCGAGGCCCGTTCCGGTGCCGAGCAGGAACAAATGGCGGCCGGGCTTGAGATTGTCGAGCAGCAAGGTTCCGGTTGGCTTGCGGCCGACGAGGACGCTGTCCCCTTCCTTCAGATGTTGCAGCTTCGAGGTCAGCGGCCCGTCCGGAACCTTGATGCTGAAGAACTCCAGTTCGTCCTCGTAGTGGGCGCTGGCGAGCGAATAGGCGCGCAGCAACGGACGCCCTTCGGTCTCAAGGCCCATCATCGTGAACTGGCCGCTTCGGAAGCGGAACGAGGGCGTTCGCGTGGTGCGGAAGCTGAACAGTCGGTCGGTCCAGTGATGCACACTGGTCACGCGCTCATGGTAGAAATTGCTCATTTCCGCTCTATCCGCTCCGATCCGCCGCGAAGGCCGCCTCTCCCGATTATATATCCACTAAAACCATCGAATTAGTGGCAACGCAAGCGTATTTCGCACCGCAAGGCAAAATAGGGACGACGAGACCGCCGGCAAGCGGACATCTCGCCGCACCCAGATGCGCCGTTCCCTCTGGCTCGCGTCTGCACTAAAAGCGCGGCAGTTTTCACGCTAGAGAGCGCCATGTCCGAGCCCCTCCCTCCAAAAACGCCCGACGAACTGCAGGCCTTCCTTGAAAGCCTCGCCATCGCCTCGACGACGGTCGAGCATCCGCCGCTCTACACGGTCGAGGACAGCCAGGCGCTGCGTGGCGAAATTCCGGGCGGGCACACGAAAAACCTCTTCATCAAGGATAAGAAAAGCCGGCTGTTCCTGCTCGTCCTGGGTGAGGAAACGCAAGTCGATCTCAAGCGCGTGCATGAGAAGATCGGCGCCCAGGGGCGCGTCACCTTCGGCTCGGCCGACCTCCTGCAAGAGGTTTGGGGCGTCAAGCCGGGTTCGGTAACGCCGTTCGGCGCGATCAACGACCACGAAATCCGCGTCACCGTCGTGCTCGACGCTGACATGATGCGCGCCGAGCGGCTCAATTTTCACCCACTCGTCAACACCCGCACCACCGGCCTCGCTTCCCGCGATCTCGTCAAATTCCTGAACGCGACCGGGCACGAACCTGTCGTCGTCGCCCTCGCCTCGGGTCCGGCGGAAGTTGAATAATCGGCGGCGAACCGCCATCTAGCACTCGAAAGCGCGGCTAAGCGCACGGAGGGATTGAAATGATCGGCGGCAATGGAGCGGGAGCGCCCGCAGACAAGGTCAAGGACGTGACGACCGCGTCCTTCAAGGCGGACGTGATCGCGGCTTCGGCCGCCCAGCCCGTGCTGGTCGACTTTTGGGCGCCTTGGTGCGGCCCGTGCAAGCAACTCGCCCCCGTGCTGGAGAAAGCGGTCGGCGACGCCAAGGGCAAGGTGACGCTCGTCAAGATGAATATCGACGACCACCCGCAAATCGCGGGGCAGCTCGGCATTCAGTCGATTCCGGCCGTCATCGCTTTCGACAAGGGCCAGCCGGTTGACGGTTTCATGGGCGCGCTGCCGGAAAGCCAGGTGCGCGGCTTCATCGAGCGTCTGGTCGGCCCGCTCGGCGCCGGCGCCGATGCGCTGATCGCCGACGCCGAAGCCGCCGCCGCCAAGGGCGACGCGGCCGGCGCGGCTTCGCTCTACGCTCAGGTTCTGACCGAGGACGAAAGCAACGCGAAGGCGATCGGCGGCCTCGCCAAGCTGCACGTCGAGGCCGGCGACGTCGCGCAGGCCAAAGCGGTGCTGTCGATGGCGCCCGCCCCCGCACTGGGCAAGTCGCCCGAACCCGCGATCGCCGCAGCCCAGGCGGCGCTGCATCTGGCGGAGCAAGCCCAAAGCGTCGGCGACCTCGCGCCGCTCGAACAGGCGCTGGCGCAAAATCCTGACAATCATCAAGCGCGCTTCGATCTCGCCGTGGCGTTGAACGCGCAAGGGGCGCGCGACGCCGCCGCGGACAAGCTGCTCGAAATCATTAAGCGCGAGCGCGGCTGGAACGACGGCGCCGCGCGCAAGCAGTTGCTGCAATTCTTCGAGGCGTGGGGATTGATGGACCCCTCCACGGTCGACGCGCGCCGCAAACTGTCGGCGGTCTGGTTCTGAGCATCGCGAAGGCAAGGGGATGAAGCTCAACCGCACCTACGAGAACGCAGCGGAGCTGCCGGCGACGCTGCCGGTGTTTCCGCTGGCCGGCGCGCTGCTGCTGCCTCGACGCCCCATACAACTGACCGTGTTCGAGCCGCGTTACCTCGCCATGCTCGACGACGCGCTCGACGGGGAAAGGTTGATCGGCGTCGTGCAGCCGAGCGCGGGCGAGGCCGCCGTCGAGCCGGCGCCCGCGCTCTATGGCGTGGGCTGCGTCGGCCGCATCGTTCAATTCGCCGAAATCGGCGACGGCCGCTGCTTTCTCACGCTGATGGGCGTGTCGCGATTTCGCATCGCCGAGGAATTGACGACCTTGACGCCCTACCGGCTGGTGCGCGCGGATTATTCGAATTTTCCCGCCGATCTGTTCGAGGGCGCAGGCCAGGAAGACGTCGACCGCCAGGGTCTGCTCGCGGCGTTGCGAAATTTCGCCAAGGCCAACGATCTCAAGATCGATTGGGGCGACGTCGAGAAGGCCTCCAACGAGGCGCTCGTCAACGCGCTATCGATGATGAGCCCCTATGGCGCGAAAGAGAAACAGGCGCTGCTGGAGGCGGCCGATCTCAAGTCGCGCGCCGAAATCCTGGTCGCGATATCGCAGATCGAGCTGGCGCGCGGCGCCGACCAGCCCACGCAGTTGCACTGATCCGCCCTCGGGGTCAGTCGGCCGACGCGGCCCCGCGCAGTCCGACCCGATCCTCGCGCGCGTAGAGGTCGACCGGCCAATCTTCGCCTGCGTTTTCAGCAATCAGCCGATAGCCGCGGCGCGCTTCGGCAAGCGCGGGATCGTTCAGCGCCCAGGCGTGAAAGCGCGCGCCATAACGGCTGACGAGGATCGCGTCCGGCCGATTGCGCGCGATGTCCTCGGCGAGCCGGTCGCGTTCGCGCGCGACGATCGGCGCGAGGCGCGCCGCGAGTTCCGCGTCGCGCGGATGTTCGTCGATCAGGCGCCGCGCGCCCGCTGTCAGCAATAGTCCCTGCGTGCGCTGAACCCAGACGCCGTCGACGTTGCGCGTCAGAGGAAAGCCGACGCCGAGGCCCTCGGCGATCGCGGCGATGCGGGGATGGGGCCCAAGGCTTTGCAACGCGCGCGCGAATTCCGCCGTCGGCGCGGGGAATGCAGCCGAGTAATAGCCGCAGGCGGCGCCGACGAGGCCGCCGCCGGCGAGTATCAGGAAGCGTTCTACGCTTCGCGCCGCATCCGCGCCGCTGAGAAGCGATCGCGCGGCGACGACGAGCGCTGCCGCCAGCGCCAGCGGCGGCAAGTCGAACGCCATCGAGACCGCTAGCGTCGCCACCGCGATCGCCACGGCGGCGACGAGCGCGCGGTGTTCCCGTTCGCGCGTCTCCAACGCGGCGCCTAGAGCGAGCGAGGCGAAGGCGAGCGCGGGTTGCAGATGATAGAGCCAGCCCTTGCCCTGCACGAAATAAGCCGCCAGCGCGCCGAGCGAGGCGAGGAGCGGAACCGCGATGCGGGGATCGGCGGCGCGCCGTCCCGCGAGCGCGAGGATCACGAGGGCGAGCGCCGCCACGATGACGACGCCCGCATTTCCGGCGAGCGCGGCGAGGCTTTCTCGCACCGGCAGATATGCCGTCGCGACATCGGGCCAGACGTCGCTAAGATACTGCGGGAACGCGAAGCCGATCAGGGCGCCGTAAGCAACCAAAGTCGCGCCGCCGAGATAAAGCTCCGGCGCGCTCGCGAACCGGCGCCAGCCCGCCCGACGCAGCAAATAGGGCGCGAGCGCCAGGACGACGAGCGCATAGGGCGGTTTAATCGCGAGCATCGCCCCGACGCCGAGGCCCGCCAGCGCGGCGCGGGCGAGCCCGACCGACGCTCGCGACGCCCGCGCGACGCAAACCGCGAGAAAGGGGAGACCGAACAGCGCCGCGAAAAAGTCGCGCTCGTCGAATGTGCGGCCCGGCAGGATCAGGAACGCGACGAGCGCGAAAGCGAGCGTGATGGCGCCCGGCCGCGCGGACCGTTCGACGCGCGCGAGAACAGCCGAACTCGCCGCGAGCGTCGTCGCCGTCACGGCCCAGCCATAGGCGACGACGACGATTTCGGGCTTCAGCGCCAGCGCGCGCGCCAGCGCGACCGGCGGCCAATAGATCAGGATCGAGGCCGGCGGATTGGTTTCGATGAAATCTATGTAGGGCGTCTTGCCGTCGAGCCAGGCCTCGCCAATCGTCAGCATCCACGAAACGTCGCCAAAGGCGCCAAAATGAATCTGCTGCACTAGCCCGATGAGAAGGATCGCTGCGACGACCGGCGCCGCGGTCACGGCGCGCTCGGTCGGACGCCGCAACGCCTCGGCGGCGGTCGACGCGCTCATCGCGGCGCGCCGGCGATCAAGCCCGCAGCCGGCGCGGCGGTTCGGCCTGTTCGCGGCCCCCGTCGGCGACGGCGCGGGTTTCGGTCTCGAAACCGACGGCGCGATCGACAACGTAAAGGGGGCGTCGCTTCACCTCGGCGTAGATGCGCCCGACATAGACGCCCATGATGCCGGTCATCAGCATGTTGGCGCCGCCGAGAAAGGCCACGAGCACGATGATCGAACTCCAGCCGCGCGCCAGATTGACATTGGCGAACCACATGCCGATCACCCAGAGGCCATAAAGAGCAGCGAAGCCCGATACCGCCAGACCCGCCCACAGCGCGACCCGCAGCGGCGCGTCGGAAAAAGAAACGACGCCGTTGGCGGCAAGGCGCAGCATCTTGGTCAGCGAATATTTGGTCTCCCCGGCCGCGCGCGCGGGCCGGTGGAACGGCACCACCGCCTGCTTGAATCCGATCCAGGCGAACATGCCGCGCACGAAGCGGTCACGCTCGGGCATGGCGAGAAAGGCGTCGAGCGCCCTGCGATCCACGAGGCGGAAGTCGCCGACGTCGCGCGGAATTTCGACGTCACTGAGTTTGCCGAGCAGGCGATAGAAGAGATCGGCGGTGACGCGCTTGAACGCGGTCTCGCCCTCGCGCGAGAGGCGCTGCGCATAGACGAGCTCATAGCCCTCGCGCCATTTGCCGATCATCGCGAGGATAACCTCGGGCGGATCTTGCAGGTCCGCGTCCATCACGATGACGGCCTCGCCGCGCGCATGGTCCATACCGGTGGTGATCGCGACCTGATGGCCAAAATTGCGCGACAGTTTCAAGAAACGATAGCGCCTGTCCGCGCGCGCCTTGGCCTCGAGCACGATCGGGCCGGTGTCGTGCGAGCCGTCATCGACGAAAATCGCCTCGGCCGGCGCATCGAGCGCGTCCATCAGCGCGTCGAGCCGTCGCAGCAGCAGCGGCAGCACCGCTTCTTCGTTAAAGATCGGAACGACCAGGGAATAGACGGGCGTCATGGCGGCGCGGGACTCGAGCGGTTGACCCTTAGGGAGCCTAGCGAGGAAACGCTTAAGAAAGGCGTAAGGATCATCCTGCGAAGCGGGGCCGCATTCGCCGATTTTCCCCCGCCGGCCGTTTCCGCCAGCTTCGCGAAACACCTTTTCCGCTTCGGCCGTTGTGCTGGCGCCCCTAAATGTGCAAGTTGCGCGCCTTCCTGGCTCAGTCCTTGAAACTTAACGAGGAAACTTCTTATGTCCCTTTCCCTCCACCACGCCAGCGTCAGCTCCTACGAAGTGACGCTCCGCGCGTTCTTGGCCATTCTCGACAAGGCGGTCGCCCATGCGGCCGAAAAGAAGTTCGATCCGGCCGTCTATCTGACGATGCGCCTCAGGCCCGACATGATACCGTTTGCGCGCCAGGTGCTGATTTTCTGTGACAACGCCAAGAATGCTTCGGCGCGTCTGGCCGGCGCCCAGGCCCCGGTCTTCGAGGACGTCGCAGCTTCAATCGACGATTTGAAGGTGCGCATCCAGAAGACGCTCGACTACATCAAGACGCTCGACCGTCACGCGATCGACGGCGCGGCGACGAAGGAAATCGTCTTTCCCGTCGCCCAGAACAAGATGAAGATGCACGGCGCCAACTATCTGGTGCATTATGCGCTGCCCAATTACTATTTCCATCTCACGACCGCCTACGACATCTTGCGCTACGGGGGCGTCGAAATCGGCAAACGCGACTTCCTGGGGGCCGTTCCTGGCATCGGCCCGGCCTGACGCTAACAACCTTCCAAAGAGGCGAACAGATGAGCATTCAACGCATCGGCGTCGGCCCCCGCATGTCGCAGGCGGTCGTCCACGGCTCCACGATCTATCTGGCAGGGCAGGTCGCCGGCGCCGCCGCCGGCAAAAGCGTCGGCGAGCAAACAACGGAAATTCTCGCCGCCATCGACGAGCTGCTCGCGCAGGCCGGGTCGAACAAGACGCATATCCTCAGCGCGACGATCTATCTCGCCGACATCAAGACCTTCACGGAAATGAACGCGGTCTGGGACAAGTGGGTTCCAACGGGGCATACGCCCGCGCGCGCCACCGTCGAGGCCAAGCTCGCCGCGCCGCAATATACCGTCGAGATCGCCTGCATCGCCGCCAAGCCCGCCAAATAACCCGAGGAGCCCGTCTTGTCCGGAGTATTCGTGACGGCGACGAACCCCGTCGAAGCGGTGGAAATGCTCTCGCAGCGCTATCGCGACGCGGTGCTGGCGATTCGGACCTCGCTCGACCGCTTCCTGAGCGAGGCCGTCCCGCCGACGCCCGCAGAGCGCGAACGCTTTTGCTACCCGCGTCTGCGTGTGACCTATCGGCCCGAAGGCGCGCCGCCCGCCAATTCCCGGGCCTTTGCCAAATTCTCGGTCGCCGGAGTCTATTCGACCACCGTCACCCAGCCCGACGATTTTCGTCCCTATCTGCTTGAACAGCTCGAACCACTGGTCAGCGAATTCGGCGCCAAGGTCGAGGTGGGGCCGAGCCACCAGGAAATCGCCTACCCCTATGTGTTCGAGAGCGGCGACGAGTTGGGACGGGGCGGCGTCACCGCCTCGGACATCGCCCGGCATTTTCCCGCGCCCTCGCTCGCCGTCGTTGGCGACGAGATCGCGGATGGCACTTTCGACATCCGCCTCGGCGCCGAACGCCCGTTGGCGCTGTTCGACGCTGCGCGCACCGATTATTCGTTGCGCCGGCTCGTCCACTACACCGGCTCGGACTGGCGGGCGATGCAGCCCTGGGTGCTGCTGACCAACTATCACCGCTATGTCGATCAGTTCATCCGCTGGGCGGTCGAGCAATTGCGCGCGGGCGCGGGCGTCGAGAAGATTGTGCTGCCGGGCAATGTCGTCATCGACGCAAGCCGCAGCGCGGCCGAAGTCGACGCGCTGCTCGCCGGCGTCGTCTGGCATCGCTTCCAGATGCCAGCCTATCATGTCGTGCGATCCGACGGGCGTGGCGTCAGTCTCGTCAATATTGGCGTCGGCCCCGCCAACGCCAAGAACATCACCGACCACATCGCGGTCCTCAGACCGCATTGCTGGTTGATGGTCGGCCATTGCGCGGGGCTTCGCCAATCGCAGGAGATCGGCGATTACGTGCTCGCGCACGCCTATTTGAGGCAAGACAACGTGCTCGATCACGCCGTGCCGCCCGACGTTCCGATCCCGGCGCTCGCCGAAGTGCAAGTCGCACTGCAATCGGCGGTCGCGAATGTTACGGGCGATCGCGGAGATGCGCTGAAGCGGCGCCTGCGCACCGGCACCGTCGTCACCAACGACGACCGCAACTGGGAACTGCGCTGGACGCAGGAGCGCAAACGCATCAACCTGTCGCGCGCCATCGCGGTCGACATGGAATCGGCGACCATCGCGACACAGGGTTTCCGGATGCGCGTGCCCTACGGCACGCTATTGTGCGTCTCCGACAAGCCGCTGCACGGCGAAATCAAGCTGCCGGGCGCCGCCAACGCCTTCTATGAGCGCGCCATAGGCGAGCATTTGCAGATCGGCATCGCCGCGCTGGAGCAATTGCAGGACCAACATTCGGCGCTGCACTCGCGCAAGCTGCGCGCGTTCGACGAGCCGCCGTTCCGCTGAGACGGGCTGGACGCGCGCGCGCTTTCCGGTTCAAGATCGACAGGGCGGAACGCGCCGCGCGGGGAATTCGCGATGACAGGGGAAGCCGAACTTGGCCCGGCGATCGAAATGCGGGGCGTGCACAAGTGGTATGGTGAATTCCACGTTCTGCGCAACGTCGATCTCACCGTGCGGCGCGGCGAACGCATCGTGATCTGCGGACCCTCGGGATCGGGTAAATCGACGCTGATCCGCTGCGTGAATCGGCTGGAAGAGCATCAGCGCGGCACGATCCGCGTGGACGGCATTGAATTGACGCCCGACGTCAAGCGCATCGACGAAGTGCGGCGCGATGTGGGCATGGTGTTCCAGTCGTTCAACCTGTTTCCGCATCTGACGATCCTGGAGAACTGCACGCTGGCGCCGATCTGGGTGAAGAAAATGCCGAAGGCCGAGGCCGAGGCGCTGGCGATGAAATTGCTGACGCGGGTGAAAATACCCGAACAGGCGATGAAATATCCGGGCCAGCTTTCCGGCGGCCAGCAGCAGCGCGTCGCCATCGCGCGCGCTTTGTGCATGAGCCCGAAAATCATGCTGTTCGACGAGCCGACTTCGGCGCTCGACCCGGAGATGGTCAAGGAGGTTTTGGACACCATGACCTCGCTGGCTCAGGATGGCATGACGATGATCGTCGTCACGCACGAAATGGGCTTCGCGCGGCAGGTCGCCGACCGCGTCGTGTTCATGGACAATGGCGAGATCGTCGAGATCAACGCGCCCGAGCCTTTCTTCGGCGCGCCGCAACACGAGCGCACCAAACTCTTCCTCAGCCAGATATTGCACTGATCGTCGCCTCTCTCCCGGACTTCCCCATGTCGCTCGAAACCGATCTGACCCAATCCATCCGCACCATCACGGATTACCCCAAACCCGGCATCAAGTTTCGCGACATCACCACGTTGCTCGGCGACGCGCGCGCGTTCCGTCGCGCCATCGATGAACTGGTGCAGCCCTGGGCGGGCACGAAGATCGACAAGATCGCCGGGATCGAGGCGCGCGGCTTCATTCTGGGCGGCGCGATCGCGCATCAGCTCTCCGCGGGCTTCGTGCCGATCCGCAAGAAAGGCAAGCTGCCGCATACGACCGTATCGATCGCCTACAGCCTGGAATACGGGATCGACGAGATGGAGATGCACGAGGACGCGGTGCTCCCCGGCGAGCGCGTGCTGCTGGTCGACGACCTCATCGCTACCGGCGGCACGGCCGAAGGCGCGGTCAAACTATTGAAACAGATCGGCGCCGAAATCGTCGCGGCCTGTTTCGTGATCGACCTGCCCGAGCTAGGCGGCGCGAAGAAAATCCGCGACCTCGGCGTGCCCGTGCGCACGCTGATCTCGTTCGAGGGGCATTGAGGGGGCGGGGCGGCGCTCAGCGAGCGCGGTGCGCAAGGGACAACAGGGCCGACCCGGCCAGTTCCCAGCCGCCCTACCCCGCCGAAGTCTGCAAAGCGAGCGCGTGCAGCACGCCGCCCATGCGGCCCTTGAGGGCGCCGTAGACGATCTGGTGCTGTTGCACGAGGCTCTTGCCTTTGAAGGCGGCGCTGATGACCTTGGCGGAATAATGCTCGCCGTCGCCGGCCAGATCCGTGACCTCGACCTTGGCGTCGGGCAGCGCCTCGCGGATCATCGTCTCGATTTCTTTCTTCGACATCGCCATTTCAGTTGGTCTCCATTTCCGCGGGCGCGTCGCTGGCGCGCCTCGTCAGCGGGTTCGGCGCCGCTTCGAGTTTGGCGATCACGTCCTTGGCCGGCTCCGCGCAGGGAATGGTCACGCCGCCCGCCAAATAGACATTGCATTTCGTCGGGTCGGTGGCGCCGATGGCGATCACCTGATCGACACGCACATAATTGAACCCTGCGAGCGCCTTCAACGCGACCAGGTTGATCATGTCTAATCAGCTCCGGGGGCCACTCATGTAAGCGGGGAACCAAGCTTCGAAGGCCCCGGTCAGTTCCGCCAGAGCTATCGGCGCTTCGCCGCCCAAGGTCAAATCCGCGCCGCCGGTGATCCCAAGCCGCGCGACCGGCGCTCCGGCCTTGGCCGCGTCGGCGACGATGCTGTCGACATCTGACGACGACGCGGTGACGACATAGCGCGCTTGATCCTCGCCAAAGAAAAAAGCGTGGGCGAGCCCCTCGACGGCGCTCGCTTCGACGGTCGCGCCGAAGCCGCCCGCCATCGCCATTTCGGCGAGCGCGACCGCGAGGCCGCCGTCGGAAATGTCATGCACGGCGCCGACGCGCTCCGCGGCGATCAGCGAAGCCACGAATTCGCCGTGGCGCCGCTCGGCGACGAGATCGACCGGCGGCGGCGCACCCTCCTCACGCCCTTGAATCTCGGCGAGCCAAGCCGAGCGCCCGAGCCAGCCGGGCGCCCCGCCGATCAGCAGGATCGCGTCGCCCGCGCGCGCGAAAGCGAGCTTGGCCGCCTTCGTCACGTCCTTCAGGAGGCCGACGCCGCCGATCGCGGGCGTCGGAGGTATGCCCGCCCCCATCGTTTCGTTGTAAAGAGAAACGTTGCCGGAGACGATGGGGAAGTCGAGCGCGCGCGCGGCTTCGCCGACGCCTTGCAGGCAGAGCACGAACTGGCCCATCGCCTCGGGCTTTTCGGGATTGCCGAAATTGAGATTGTCGGTCAGCGCGAGCGGGCGCGCGCCGACCGCGACGAGATTGCGCCAGGCCTCCGCGACCGCCTGTCGCCCGCCCTGAACGGGATCGGCCTCGCAGTAGCGTTCGGTGACGTCGGTGGTGAGGGCGAGGCCCTTCGGCCCGTCGCCGAGCCGCACCACCGCCGCGTCGCCGCCCGGTCCCTCGACCGTGTTGCCGAGGATGAGCGAGTCGTATTGCTCATAGACCCAGCGTTTCGAGCTAAGGTCGGGGGTTCCCAGCAGCTTCAGCAGAGCGGCTCGGATGGAGAGCGTCGGCTTGAGGTCCGCGGCGTCGAGCGCAGGTGGCGGCGCGGGAGCGACCCAGGGGCGGTCATACAGCGGCGCCTCGTCGCCGAGTTCCTTGATCGGCAGATCGGCTTTGATCTCTCCCCGATGGCGGATGACGAAACGCTTGGTGTCTGTCGTCTTGCCGATCGCCGCGAAATCGAGGCCCCATTTGCGAAAGATCGCCTCGGCTTCGGCGGCCTTCTCGGGATGCAGCACCATCAGCATCCGTTCCTGGCTCTCCGAGAGCATCATCTCGTAGGCGCTCATGCCGGCCTCCCGGCAGGGCACCTTATCGAGATCGAGATCGACGCCGAGATCGCCCTTGGCGCCCATCTCGACCGCGGAGGAGGTGAGGCCGGCCGCGCCCATGTCCTGAATGGCGATCACCGCGCCCGAGCGCATCAGTTCGAGGCAAGCCTCCAGCAGCAGCTTCTCGGCGAAAGGGTCGCCGACCTGAACGGTCGGGCGCTTCTCCTCGGCGTCGGCTTCGAACGCGGCCGAAGCCATGGTGGCGCCGTGGATGCCGTCGCGCCCGGTCTTGGAGCCGAGATAGACGATCGGATTGCCGACGCCCGTCGCCTTGGAATACCAGATCGAATCGGCTCTCGCGACGCCGACCGCCATTGCATTGACGAGAATGTTGCCGTCGTAGCGCCTGTGAAAGCCGACCGAGCCGCCAACCGTCGGCACGCCAAACGAATTGCCGTAGCCGCCGATGCCAGCGACCGCCCCGGCGACGAGATGCCGGGTTTTGGGGTGATCGGGCGAGCCGAAGCGCAAGAGATTGAGGCAGGCGATCGGGCGCGCGCCCATCGTGAACACGTCGCGAAGGATGCCGCCGACGCCGGTCGCCGCGCCTTGATAGGGCTCGATGAACGAGGGGTGGTTGTGCGACTCCATCTTGAAGACGCAGGCCTCGCCATCGCCGATGTCGATCACGCCGGCGTTCTCGCCCGGCCCCTGAATGACCCAGGGCGCTTTGGTCGGCAGTTTGCGCAGATGCAGGCGCGAGGATTTATAAGAGCAATGCTCGTTCCACATCGCCGAGACGATGCCGAGTTCGGTGAAGGTCGGCGTGCGACCGATCAAGGCGACGAAACGCGCATATTCGTCCGGCTTCAGGCCATGCGCGATGGCCAGCGCCTCGTCGACTTGCGGTTCCGGTTTCGTCACGCTCGCCCGCCTCGGTTTGAAACGATGTCGCCGCCCGAATAGCGGCGCGACGGGGGTTAGGCAATG
>JBBIIT010000071.1:0-14047 GCA_037446355.1 Beijerinckiaceae bacterium
TCTTGGGCACGCGCAGCACCGCCGTCTGCGGGCAATAGATCACGCAATTGTCGCACTCGAAGCACATGCCGCAGCTCATGCAGCGTTCGCCCTCCTTGCGCGCCTGCGCCTCGCTGAAGGCGACGATGCGCTCGCTGAAGTCGCCTACCACCGCGTCGGCGGTCACGTGGCGCTCGTCGCGCTTTTCGCGCATGACGGCGGAGAAATGCCCCTTGAACAGGGCCGTGTGCGGGATGATCTGGGTCGCGCCGCGATCCTCGTAGTTATGCACCGCGAACTTCTTATGGTCGGTGCCGGACTCCTGCTTGTGATCGTAGGGCGCCGGTTCGAGTTTGCGATTATGCAACTCGGCCAGCAGGTTGAACTGATGCGTGTCGACCTTGGGCCGACGCTCCGCGAGATGGCCGCCGAGGAATTCGTGGATCGACTCCGCGGCGATGCGGCCGTGGCCGATCGCGGTCGTCAGCAGATGCGGCCGCAATACGTCGCCGCCGGCGAAATGTTTCGGGTTCTTCTTGACCTGATAGACCGCGTCGACCGCCAAGGCGCCGCGCCCGTTGTCAAGTCGCTCCAAGCCCTCGGAGAGATCCGCCATTTGCCCGATCGCCGAGACGATCATGTCGCATTCGATCTCATACTCGGTGTCGGGGATCGGCTGCGGCGTCGCGCCTTTCATCGTGCATTTGCACACGCGCATGGCTTTGGCGAGACCCTTCTCGTCCCTGATGACTTCGAGCGGCATCACGCCGCCGACGATCTCAATGCCTTCGCGCTTGGCGTCCTCGCGTTCGCGCGCCGCTGCGGTCATCTGCTCGACAGGGAACAACGAGGTCAGTACGGCTTTCACGCCCTCGCGGCGCAACGTGCCGGCGACGTCGTGCGCGGTGTATCCGAGGGTTTCGCTGTTCGACGCGTCATGTTCGTGGCTTTGGCCGATGTGGCCGAGACGACGCGCGACCGAGGCGACGTCGATCGAAGTGTCGCCGCCGCCGACGACGACGATGCGCATTCCGGTCGAGAACACCCAGCCGCGATTGAAGGCGTCGAGGAACTCGACGCCAGTGATGCAGTTTTCCGCATCGGCGCCGGGCACGGGCAGCGGGCGTCCGCGTTGGGCGCCGATCGCCCAGAAAATCGCGTCATAGTCGCGCTCAAGTTCCTCGATGGAAATGTCGCGCCCGATCTTGACGCCAAGACGCACGGTGACGCCTTCGGCCCCGACGATGCGGCCGATTTCAGCGTCGAGCATGTCGCGCGGAGTGCGATAGCCGGGGATGCCGAAGCGCATCATGCCGCCGAGCTTGTCCTGCGCCTCGAAAATGACGACTTGGTGGCCCTTGCCGCGCAGGAAATGCGCGGCCGCCAGACCCGCCGGGCCGCCGCCGATGACCGCGACTTTTTTGTCGGTCAGCGCGGGAACCGCGGGCAGCGAGAGCTTGTTCTGGATCGCCCAGTCGCCGACATATTGCTCGACGCCGTTGATGCCGACGAAGTCGTCGACTTCATTGCGGTTGCAGCCATCCTCGCAAGGCGCGGGGCAGACGCGGCCCATCACCGAGGGGAACGGATTGGCCTCGACCATCCGCTCGAAAGCGTATTGCTGCCAGCTCATGCCCGCGACCGGCGGCTTGTCCATGCCGCGCGCGATCGCCAGCCAACCGCGAATGTCATGCCCAGACGGGCAGCTGCCCTGGCAGGGCGGCGTGCGATTAACGTAGGTCGGGCACTTGTGGGTGTGATCGGCCTGGAAAATCTTCGAGGTCAAATCGTCCCAGCTCCAAGGACTTGCCCCGCTCTTAAAGCGGCGGAACGTAAGTTTCTTGGGGTCGCTTGCTTCGTTCATCGCCTTCTCCTCAAGACACTTTAGCGAGCGCGCTCTGCCGCGCGTCGAATTCGTCCGCCTGCTTCGACCCGGTCAGAACGATCGCGTTCGACACCATCTGGTGCACGCTGACGATCGACTCCATGTCGAATCCATACTTGGGCAGAACCTTGGAGAACTGCGCCTTGCAGATCGCGCAGATCGCCGCCATGTGGGTTACGCCGTGGTCGTCGGCGACCTCTCGCAGCGCCCGCATTCGCGGCTGCGCGCCCTTGGTGCGCACGTCCATCAGTTCGTCGGTCAACAACCCGCCGCCGCCCCCACAGCACAGCGTATTCTCGTGGATCGTGTCGGGCGCCATGTCGAAATAATAGTTGCAGGCCGCGCGCAGCACCGCACGGGGAATCTCGAATTGCCCGCCCGGCGTCTTGCCCATACGCGAGGCGCGCGCGACGTTGCAAGAATCGTGGAAGGTCAAGCGGATGTGGTCGTTCTTCGACTTGTCAAAACGCAACTTGCCGGCTTCGATCAAATCCCATGTGAATTCGCAGATGTGCTGCGGGATCGGATAGTTCGGATCGAGGAAGTCGAGCGGACCCGCAAGCGTATTGAGGAAACTATAGGCGACGCGCCAGGCGTGACCGCATTCGCCGAACACGAGCCGCTTGACGCCGAGATCCTCGGCCGCCTTGCGGATGCGCAGCGCCACCTTCTGCATGTTGTCGTGCGAGCCGATGAACATGCCGAAATTCGCCGCTTCCGACGCATAGGAGCTGAAGGTCCACTTCACGCCCGCTTCATGCAGCACCTTGGCGTAGCCGATCAGGCCCTCCATGTGCGGCGAGGCGAAGAAATCGGCGCTCGGCGTCACCAGCAGGATGTCGGCGCCGGGTTCGTCGAGCGGCAACTCCACGCGAACACCGGTTTCTTCCTCGATATCGTCTTCAAGACCGACAAGCGTCGCTTTGAGCGCCTTGGGTGGGAGACCAAGGTTGTTGCCGATCTTGAAGACTTTGCCGATAATCTCATTGGAATACTTCTGCCCCATCCCGATCGTGTCCATGATGTCACGAGCGGCCATTGAGATTTCAGCGGTGTCGATTCCATACGGGCAGAAAACGGAGCAGCGGCGGCATTGCGAGCACTGGTGGAAATAGCTGTACCAGTCGCCGAGAACCTCCTCGGTGAGATCCTCCGCGCCAACCAGCCAGGGCATGTGCTTGCCCACCCAGGTGAAGTGCTTTCGATAGACTTTGCGAAGCAAATCCTGGCGCGCGACCGGCATGTTCTTCGGGTCGCCCGTGCCGAGGAAATAGTGGCACTTGTCGGTGCAGGCGCCGCACTTGACGCACGAGTCGAGATAAACCCGCAGCGCCCGCGATCCCTGTACGAGTTCGCCCAGGCGCGAAATCGCCTTGTCGTGCCAGTCGTCGACCAGCTTACCCGGAAAGCCCAGCGTCGACTGCATCGCGTCGGAAGCGACATACGGCTTGGAGCCCGCCATCGCGCCGCAGGCGAGCGCCGGCAGTTCGAGCGGATCGCCGTGAGAGAGGGCTTCGGTGTCGGCGGCGGCCAATTGTGACGCTCCTAAGCTTTGCGCGCGGCAGCTTCAAGCCGCGCGGGCGGGGCATGGCGCCGCTCGCGAGTATTGTCGGCCTGGTTGCGCGACGGACTGAAGAATACGCCCGGCGCATGAAGCAGCTTCGAGAACGGGAATACGATCATCAGAGTCGCGACCAGCGCGAGGTGGGTCAGCAGCGCGGGATCGCTCGGCATCGGGCGCCAGTCGAAGTAAATCAGCCCGAGGAAGAATTCCTTCAGCGCGACGAGATCGGTCCGGGCGACGAATTTCATGCCAAGCCCGCTAAGGCCGATAGCCAGCAGAAGCGCCAGCATGGCGTAATCCGAGGGGCCGCTGATGTAGCGGATGCGTTCAACCAGGAGTCGTCGGCCGAGCAGCATTACGAGGCCGCCCACCATCGCGATCCCCGCGAGCGCGCCGATCGGCTGCACGAGAGCGATCACGGTCGGGATCGGCTGCACGAAATAGCGGACGTGACGAAGCAGCACGACCGCCAACGCGACGTGAAACGCCCAGCCGAACAACCAGATCCACTTGTTCGACTTGAAGAGGCTCTGAAACAGCGTGACCTCGCGCAGCACCCGCAGGGCGGCCCCGCTGCGCGTCGTCGGCGCCGGCGTCGTGGGGATGCGCAGCGGCGTCGGCGTTCTGGCGTATTGCCAGACGCGCATCGCCAGACCGCCGACCAGGGTCAGCGTCGCGATATAAAACAGAGCTGCGTAAACGACGGTCACCATGCTTCCTCCTAAGGCTCGCCGGCGTTTTTCACGTCGGTCGAGCGCTGGGGGCGTCGGATCAAACGCAGCCGGTCGGCTTCGGCAGGCCGGCGATCTTGCACGCCTGCTTGGCCGGGCCGTAGGGGAACAGGGAATAGAGATATTTCTGGTCGCCCTTCTCCTTGCCATATTTCTTGGTCATTTCCTTGACCAGAATGCGCACGGCCGGGGCGATCTGATATTCCTCGTAATAGTCACGCAGGAAGTTGACGACTTCCCAATGCTCGGGCGTCATCTCGATGTTCTCGCTCTTGGCGATAAGCAACGCCAGATCGGGATTCCATTCGCCGATGTCGGTCAGATAACCTTCCTCGTCATGAGATATCGAGGCGCCGTTGAATGCATAAGCTGACATGATTTTCGTCCTTGTGGTTGCGTGTCTACTGGGTTCGCTTGACCATCGTCGCTATCCGCCTACAGCCAAGCGCAGACGCGCGCGTGGGCGACTGTGAGATCGACGAAGCCGTCGTAACCGACGATCTCGACGCCCTCCACCAGATCCGTGGCTTTCATACCGCGCGCGGCGAGGTCGGGACCGAGCGCGAAAATCTTGGCGCCGTCGAGTTCGGCGAGGCGCTTGGCGAAGGCGCCGCCCTTGCGCGCGCCCAAAACGCCGTCCTCGATCATGAGGATCGCATCGCCAGGCAGGACATGCGCGCAGGCGGTCGCCATCGAAACGCGCTCGTAAGGGGATTTGTTGACCGTGTGCAGCGTCGACATCGCTCGATCCTCAGAAGCTCAACACCACGTCGCTCTCACCGATCAACCGCGCCATTTCGGCGCGTTCGACGAAGTGAATCGACGGCTTTTCCGCATAATCCTCGTCTTCGTCCTCATAGACGATCGGCATCAGATCCTCGGCGGTCAGGCCGCGCTCGGCGAGCGATTCCTTTTCGACGTAGAGCTTACGAACTTCATAATCGCCGAGCGCCCGATAGGTCTTGGCGAATGTCTTCATGCCAATGTCGGCGGCGTTCTGACCCTCGATCAACTGAAATACGCCGTCGTCGAGAAAGGCGAGCGAAACCTCCTGCTCAAACGCGGCGCCGATCAGCACCACTTCGAGCGACTCCAACGCATAGATCGTCCCATAAGGCGCCTTGCGATTGATATAGAGAAACTTCTTTTTTGGGTTCTCGGACATGATTTCGATCAATCTCCGAAGACGACGAGACGGTCGGACTGAATGCCCGCCTCGATCAATTGACCGAGGCCGGAAATGCGAAAGCCCGGGGCGATATTGTCGCCGTCCTTGCCTTGGCGCTTGGCCTCGTTGGCGTCGAGGATGCCGCGGCGCTGGGCCGCAGCGATGCAGACGACGAGGTCTATGTTGCGCGTGAGCGCAAGTTCGCTCCAGGACCGCTGAAGGTTGCGGTCGTCCTGCGGCGGGATCGTGAAACGCGTCCCGTTATTGACGCCGTCATGGTAAAAGAAGACGCGAAAAATTTCGTGCCCCTTCGCCAGGACGGCGCGCGCGAATTGCAGCGCGCTGTCGGAGGCCTGATGAGTATAAGGCCCTTCGTTGACGACAATTCCAAACCGCAAGACGATGTCTCCGTAACGTCAGAAGTGGATGTGCGCAGACATGTTCATTGTCTTGCGCGCGCCGGTCCAGGTGTCGAGATGATGCTTGGTGAAGGCGAAACCGGTCAGCTCGAAGAAGCGCGGCCAACCGATACGCTCGATCCATTCGCCCATGCGCTCCCACGGACGCCCGTTTTCCTTGTAAGCGTAAAGGATCTTGTGAACGACTTCCTCGACTTCCGGCCAACGCGGCGGGTTGTTGGGAAGGTTGGCGACGACGAGCTTGTGGAAAGTCGGCTTCGAGCGCGCGTTCGAGTGCTTGCCGCCGACCCAGATCGCGAGTTTGGTCGAATCGGCGCCGTTGATCTGCATTGGCGGGCACGGCGGATAGCAGGCCCCGCAGCATACGCACTTGCTTTCGTCGACTTCCAACGAGGGCTTGCCGTCGACCAGGGCCGGACGAATCGCCGCCACCGGGCAGCGAGCGACGACCGCCGGGCGCTCGCAGACCTTCGAAACGAGGTCGTGATTGATGCGCGGCGGCTTCGTGTATTGCACGTTGATCGAAATGTCGCCCTGACCGCCGCAGTTGATCTGGCAGCAGGACGTGGTGATGCGCACGCGGCTCGGCATCTCTTCCTTGATGAACTCCGAGTGCATCATGTCCATCAGGCTCTTGACGACGCCGGAGGCGTCGGTGCCGGGAATGTCGCAATGCAGCCAACCCTGGGTATGCGAGATCATCGACACCGAGTTGCCGGTGCCGCCGACCGGGAATCCCTCCGCCTGAAGCACGTCGATCAGCGGCTGCACCTTGTCGAAGGAGCTGAGCATGAACTCGATGTTGCTGCGGGTCGTGAAGCGTACATGCCCCTCCGCATAGCGGTCGCCAATGTCGCAAAGCTTGCGGATGGTGAACACGTCCATCTGACGTTGCGTTCCCGCGCGCACCGTCCACACCTGGTCGCCGCTCTTGGAAACATGATGCAGAACGCCAGGACGCGGACGATCGTGCCAGGCCCAGTTGCCGTAGTTCGCTTTGAGCTTGGGATGCATGTAGGGGAAGGGATCGGGAACGCCCGATTCAATCGGGCGTCGCATTTCGGGCGCAGCGCTCATAGATGACGTCTCCTCGATGTTCTTTCGCTTGGGGCTATTCGGCGGCTTCGCTGAGTCCGGCCTCGCGGGCCTTGCGCTCGAAATACTTGTTCGCCTCGTCGGTGAAGTCGTCGGTGCGCACATAGCTGGACGTGCGCGGATGATTGACCATGTTCGGGTCAGGCTCAATGCCGATCGCTTCCAGGAACGCGGGCAGGCCGATGCGATCCATCGTCTCGCCGATGCGTTCGTGCTCGAGAGCGTTGTCGGCGAAGAAGTCGATCAGGCGACGGCCGAACTCCACCAGCTTTTCGTAATCCTCGTCTGTTTCGAGCTTCATGAACGGAACGACCACGGTGCCCATGAGGTCGCCGACCTTGAGTGAGCGTTTGCCGCCGATCAAGATTGCGGCGCCGCGATCGTCGCCGGGCGACAGCGCCTTGTTCATGACATTGAGGCAATGCATGCAGCGCACGCAGGACTTGTTGTCGACGTCGAGCGTGTCATCGTCGTTGAGACTGAGCGCGCGCGTCGGGCAATTGGCGATCACGGTGTCGATCATGTACTTGCGGCCGACCCGCCCGACGTAGGCCTTCACCTCTTCCTGGTTGACCTTCATATCGTCGCGCCAGGTGCCGATCACGGCAAAGTCGGCGCGATGGATCGCATTGACGCAATCATTGCCGCAGCCCGAGAATTTGAACTTGAACTTATAAGGCAGCGCTGGGCGATGCATCTCGTCCATGAATTCGTTCAACACCGCGCGATGTGCCTTGACCTCGTCGTAGCAGGACATTTCGCAGCGCGCGTGGCCGACGCAGCTCGTGGAGGTGCGAAGCGCCGGCCCCGCCCCGCCGAGATCGAAGCCGATCTCGTTGAGCTCGTCGAAAGCCTTCTGCACGTTTTCGGTCGTGCAGCCCTGAAACATGATGTCGCCGCTTTGACCGTGGAAGGCGATCAGGCCGGAGCCATGGCGCTCCCAGACGTCGCAGAGTTGGCGCAGAACGTCGGTGGAGTAGTGATAGCCGGCTGGCGGCTGCACGCGCAGCGTATGAAACTCTTTCGAGGCGGGGTATTTCGCCGCGACTTCTGAAAAGCGGGGAATGACGCCGCCGCCGTAACCGAACACCGAGACTGTCCCGCCCTTCCAATAACCGAGACGCTCCTCGTAGGAATGCTCGAGCTGGCCAAGAAGGTCGTTCATCATCGGCGCATATTGCTTGTCGCCCGCGTCGCGCAGGCGCTTGAGGCCGGTGACGAAGCTCGGCCAAGGCCCGGTCTCGAGCTGATCGAGCATCGGGGTGGGATGATGGCCTTCCGGGGCAGGCGTGGGGGAAGCGGAGGATTTGTTGTGTTCGTCCGACACGTGCGTTCTCCCTATCTATATTTCGATCCCCAGCCTTGGATGGCGGGAATCCGTCCGTTACGGGCGCAACAGATCGGAAACGTCGCCACTTCCAACCCGCCGAGTTCGGTGATAATAACTAAAAATTCGAATATGTGAATAGGTTCGAGAAAAAAAGTTTGGGACCAGGAGGAAAATCAGTCTTGAACGCGCCGCCCGCCACTATCGCGCATCGCCCGGATCTGGCGCCCGAAGGGCCATTCAGTCTCGCCGATTCAATGGCCTACGCCACATGGCGCGCACGCAAGCTCGACCTCTATCCCGCGCGCCCCGAGGCGCTGAAAGTCTCCGTCGCGCGCCTCGCGGAGCCGACCGAGGCCGAGCGCGCCGCGATCGCCGAGCGCATCGCGCGCGCCAATATGGCCATCTATGTCACGAGCGAGGCGGGCCACGAGGAAGCCGCGATTCGGAGCGAATTGCGCTCGTTCGGGCGCGCGTTCGGCCTCGTCGCCGTCGAGGACCATCGCTCCGCCGAAGCCGACGGCATCGTGAGAATCGAAGTTGTCGATCAAGGCGGCCGGCTCGGATACATCCCCTACACGGATCGGCCGATCCAATGGCACACGGACGGCTATTACAATTTTCACGGCGCTGAGAATTGTATCCAGGCGATGCTGTTGCATTGCGTTCGCGGCGCGGCGGAGGGCGGCGTCAACGGGCTGTTGGATCACGAAATCGCGTATATCAGGCTGCGCGACGCCTCGCCCGAATTCGTCGCGGCGCTCGCTCATCCGCAAGCGATGACCATTCCGGCCAATGTCGAAGCGGACGGGCGAGTGCGCGCGCCCAACGTCGGCCCGGTGTTTTACGTCGATCCCGTCACCGGCGGGCTCGGAATGCGCTACACGGCGCGCAAGCGCAGCATCGAATGGCGCGACGACTCAACGACGCGCGCGGCGGTCGCCAAGCTCGAGCTGATTCTTTCTGACGATCCGCTTATATTCAGGGCGCGGCTGCGTCCCGGCGAGGGCCTCATCTGCAACAATGTCCTGCACGACCGCAGCGGCTTCGATCCGGCCTCGCCCGCCGGGCGTGGACGCCTGCTCTATCGCATCCGCTACGGCGGACGCGTGGCGGCGGACGATATTTGACGAACAGGGAGCAAGAACCGTCATGGCGCGCATCAGCGATCTACTGATACAGAATCCTCAAATTCAAAGTTTCGACGAACTGGAGCGGCTGGTCGTCGAGGCCGCAAAGGCGGGCGAGATCCACCTCTTCATGGACATCAAACCGGAATATCCGGATACGCCGAAAATGTGGGAACAGGAACTCGAAGTCGCCTTCTATCGCGCCGAAGCGACCCGCCGTGGCTGAATCGACCAAAACCCGCATCGCCGAAATTCAGGCGCCTTACGGGCGGCTGATTCGGCTCGATGATCTCGCGTTCGATAGCGGCATGAAGCTGTTGCGGGTAACGATTCGCGAGGGCGCGCGCTACACGATTCTCGAGATCGACGCCGCGACGGCCCAGACCTGGGCCGACCAAATGGCCCAGTGGAGCCATGTGCAGGGCGCCGCTGGCGCCTAGCTTATCCAACCCGGATCGCGACAACTCGCGCTTTCTGGCTTGGCGGATATTGTCAAATATTCTAATAAGAGAATATAATGATATGAGATCGGCGCCGCGTTATCCTGGTGTGGGCGGGTCGGAGTGGGTTTGCGCGTTCCCCGGCCTTAAGCGGCCGGCCCGCGAAAGTTAATTGTGGCCGATGGACCGAACCAGGGTCGCAGGCGGAATTGGGGAGGGGACATGTCGGTCAACAAAACGGCGGCGGCGACCGTGGGCGGCGGCGAACGGTTCTCGTATTTACTCTCGTTGATTCCCGGCCTCGTTGTCGCCGGCGCGCTCGCCTATCTCGCGGTGCGTTTGGAGCCGATGGGCACGCGGCTCGCGCTGGCGACTTTCGGCAAGTCGATCACCATCACCGCGCCCGTTATCGCGTTGCTCGTCGGCATACTCTTGCATCCGATCGCGGCCCGCCCGGAAATCCTGCCGGGAACGACGTTCGCGATCAAAAAGCTGCTGCGTTGGGCGATCGCGCTATTCGGTCTCAAGATCGCCATCTCGGACATTGTCGGCCTGGGGGTCGGCGTGGCGATCATGGTGATCGTGACGATGGCGGTCACACTCGTCTCGGGAGTGCTGTTCGCGCGTCTTTTCGGACGCGGCGACCTCTATGGCGCCCTCGCAGGCGGCGCCACCGCGGTCTGCGGCGCCTCCGCCGCGCTCGCCACGGCCTCGGTTTTGCCCGACTATAAAGGCCGAGAGGCCGACACAGCGTTTGTCGCCATCACGGTGAATATCCTCGCGACCTTCGCGATGGTGCTTTATCCGCCGGTTTGCGCGATGTTGGGATTCGACGCTCGCGAAACCGGCGTTTTTCTCGGCGCCACGATCCACGATGTCGCCCAGGTCGTCGGCGCCGGCTATGCAGTTTCGGACACGGTCGGCAATCTGGCGACCGTCGTCAAGCTGTTCCGAGTGTTCATGCTGTTGCCGGTCGTGCTCGGCGTCGGCTGGTGGTTCGCCTCCAAGGGCGGCGACTCGCACAAGGCCAAGGTGCCTGTGCCGGTGTTCGCCATCATGTTTCTGGTGTTCGTGCTGATCAACTCGTCCGGCCTGATGCCGGCGGAGGCGAAGTCGGCGCTGGTCGAGGTCTCGCGCTGGGGGTTACTGATCGCGATCGCCGCGCTCGGCCTCAATACGTCCTTAGCTTCAATCATGAGGGTCGGACCTCGCCACATACTCGTGGTGCTGGGAACGAGCTTCGTTGTCTTTATCGTTCCATTAGTGTGGATAATGGCAATTCACTAATTTCCTCTCGCATAGGCGGCGATGACGTGATATATTCGAATATGATCGATTCTACCGGCGAGATCGCCGCGTGGGAATCTGAGCCGGCGCGACGCCCGGATGAGACGGATTTGGAGACTTCAATGCCGCGTTCGAATGCTGCGACCGCCGAAGTTTTCGACGGAGGAATGGCGGCGATGTCGGAAAGCGCGCGCGAGGCCAGCGACTTCCTGAAGGCGCTCGCGCACGAATCGCGTCTGCAAATTCTTTGCAGCCTTATCGACGGCGAGAAGCACGTTCAGGAGTTGGAGCAGGTTCTCGAAGTCAGGCAATCTACCGTTTCGCAACAGCTCGCGCGTCTTCGCCTCGAGGGCCTGATCGAATCGCGCCGCGAAGGGAAGATGATGTATTACAGCCTCGCCAACTCGGACGTGAAGAAGGTCATCAACGTCCTGGTCGACGTGTTTTGCAAGCGCTGAACGAACTGCGACGCATTCGCTAACGGCAGGCGAAGCTCTCGGCCTTCTCGATGTCGCCATCGACATAACGCGCGATTTTTGGCCACGGGCATAGCGGGCGCGTGCGGGTCGGGCTCCAGTTCGCGGGCAGTTCCTTGTTGTCGGCGCGCACGCTGGCCAACATCGTATCGGGCGCCTTGCCCTGCTCTACCCACGCGACGATGGCGCCGAGGGCGTCGAAACTGTCCGTCGCCGGGCCGCTGCTGCAATGGTTCATGCCGGGCACGGCGAACAGTCGCGCGAAACCCCCGGCCTTGCCGTCCGCGTTGGCGTTCAGCTTCTCATACCAGCGCGCGGTCGAATTGAACGAGAACACGCCGTCGCTCTGACCGTGATAGACGATCAGCTTGTGGCCGGCGGCGCGCAGGCCTTCCAGCTTGGGATCGTCGGCGTCGGGCGGCGTCATGAATTGCCAGGCCGATTCCGGATAGTCGATTTCGCGACCCTCGACAGCGAACTTGCCCTTGGCGTATATCTTGGGCGCATCCTTGTCGAAATCGAAAGCCTTCAGAAACGCCAGCAGCGAATCGGGATCGCCCTTTGTCGGCGTCGGCGGCGTCGTGAAGATCTCGGACAGGGACGCGGCCCCCATCGTCGCGATCAGCGGATTGTTGTTCCAGGGCGGAATACCGGAAAACACCTTCCAGAAGCGCCAGTTCTTGGCCCCCATGCCGCCGTCGACCGGCCAGTCCGAGTAGAGCTGTTCGCCCTTCGAGTTGTGCGGACCTTCGAAGGCGCGGCTGAGCGCCTTGACCTGCGCCGGGCTGAGGCAAGCCTCGGTCTTTTCGCCCGCGCATTGCAAGTCGGCGAGATGAAACACCCTTTGGCACGTTCTGATGTCGCCGACCATGCCGTCCTTGGCGCCGTCGAGCGCGTCGCAGGCCTCGAGCACCTTGCCGGCGACCAGCGCCATATCGGCGGCCGAGAACGATTTTTTGATGTCGGGATCGACCGTGGCGAAGCTCTGCGTATCCCACGCGTGCTGAACCGCGGCGCGCGGCAGATCGTAGCCGGGATCGCCGGCCACGAAGCCATCGTAATCGCCGCCTTCGCGCGAGGCGGCCACCATCGCGTGTCGGCCGCCGTTCGAGCAGCCCATCATGTACGAGCGCGCAGGCGCGACTCCGTAATAGCGCGCCACGATCGCCTTACCGATGCGGCCCATCGTCTGATCGCCTGTATAGCCGTAGTCGTCGCGCGCTTGCGGATCGAGGCCGAACGCCGCGCCGGCGCCAAGGCCGAACGAAGCGTTGGCCGGATCCGCGCCGGAATGACCTTCGTCGCTGCTGAGCACCGCGAAGCCGCGCGCCAGCGCCGTGTGACCGGCGACAGCGTTCATATTCTTGGGGTCGCCGGTCGCAGGTACGATTTCGCCGTCGTTGCCGCCATTGACCTGGTGATAGAAGCGGCCGTTCCACTTCTCGGGCAACCGAATCTCGAAACGGATCGCGTAATTCTTGCCGTCGGCGCCGACGCGCTCGTTCGTCTTGCCGACGACGACGCAATCGGCAGGCGCGCCCTCGGCGGCAGGTTTCGTCGTCGCCGAATCGATCGTCACTTTGTCGAGGCCGAGCGATACGCTCGTCAGCGCGGCGCAAGCGACTGGCTTGGCTGCCGCCGCGGCCTCCTCCGGCGTCGTAGCGGCCTCGGCCGCGCCAGCGCCGAGGGCCATCGCCGCGGCCAGTCCCATCCACGCCTTCATGCGCTTCTCCCCAGCTCGCGCGAAATGCCTGGAACGCCGGTTCCGCCGCGCTTCTTTGGCAAAACCTAGCCGCTTCTGTCGGCGAAGACGACCGAAGATTGCAGGCAGGGACTCGACAAGCTCAACTGCTTAATATATTGAGCGATTGAAACCCGTTCGATCGCGGTTTCAGTCGAGGCGGTTCGCCCCATGTCCCGTGAATCCGAGGTCGATGTCGGCGCCCGCCTGCTGGCGATGCGCAAGGCGGCCAAGCTTTCGCAGCGCCGGCTCGCCGAACGCGCCGGCGTGCCGCACGCGCAGATCTCTTTCATAGAGCAGAACAAGTCGAGCCCGTCGGTATCGACGTTGCGCAAGGTGCTCAGCGGTCTTGGCCTGACGCTGGCCGATTTTTTCGACAAGGAGCGCACGACTTCGGCCGGCCCCTTCTTCGGCGTCGATGAACTCGTTGATCTTACCTCGAAGATTCCTGCCATGGGCGCGCCCAACCCGTTTGGCGAAGTCACCTTCCGGCAGATCGGCGACGCGCGTCGGCACAATCTGCAAATCCTGCATGAGGTCTATGAGAAAGGCGGCGACACCGGCGACATCATGCTGGAGCATTTTTCCACCGAAGGGGGTTTCGTGCTCGAAGGCGCGATCGAACTGACCGTTGGCGACCAGACGCGCGTCCTGCTCCCCGGCGAGAGCTATCTCTTCGACAGTCGCGTCCCGCACCGTTTCCGCAACGTCCATGACGGGCGTTCGGTCGTGATATCCGCCTGCACCCCGCCCTATCTCTGATCGTATAAAATATTGAGCAATCCTGGCCTCTGCACGAGCGCCA
>JBBIIT010000072.1:0-13288 GCA_037446355.1 Beijerinckiaceae bacterium
GGCGGCTTGATGGATCGGCTCGACGGCTTCATCCTCGCGCTCGCCTTCGCCTCGATTGTCGCGGCCTGGCGCTCCACGGGCGCCTGGATCGCGCCGGGTTTGTTTCAATGGTGAAGGGTGAAAGCGGGCAAGGGGCGCCCAAACGGCTGGTGCTGCTCGGCGCGACGGGATCGATCGGCCGCTCCTGCGCGCAGGTCATCGAGGCCTCGCCCGGCCGTTTCGCGGTCGAAGCCGTCGTAGGCGGCCGAGACGGCGCGGCGCTCGCGCGCACGGCGATCGCGCTCGGCGCGAAATTCGCGGCGATCGCCGATCCCGCGGGCTACGCCGATTTGAAAGCGGGCCTTTCCGGCCGTGCGATCGAGATCGCGGTCGGCGACGAAGCGATGGTGGAAGCGGCGCGCCGTCCCGCTGAAATCGTCGTTTCCGCTATCGTCGGCGCGGTCGGGCTCGCGCCGACGCTTGCCGCGATCGAGGCGGGCCGCGCCATCGCTTTGGCCAACAAGGAGACGCTCGTTTGCGCCGGCGCGGTCGTCATGCGCGCCGTCAAGGCGCATGGTGCGACGCTGCTGCCGCTCGATTCCGAGCACAACGCGATCTTTCAGGCGCTGGGCGGGCGCGACGTCGCCGAAATCGACCGCATGACCCTCACCGCCTCCGGCGGCCCGTTCCGCGAATGGAGCGCGGAGCGAATCGCGACGGCGACGCGCGCGGAGGCGCTCGCGCACCCGAATTGGTCGATGGGACCGAAAATCTCGATCGATTCGGCCAGTCTGATGAACAAAGGGCTCGAACTGATCGAAGCCCATCATCTGTTCGCGATCGCGCCCGAGCGGCTGGAGGTCGTGGTGCATCCGCAATCGATCGTCCACGGGCTCATCTCGTTCGTCGACGGCTCCATGCTCGCGGGCATGGCGCTGCCTGACATGCGCGCGGCCGTCGCCCATTGTTTGGCCTATCCCGCGCGCATTGCCTCCGGGGTTCCCGCGCCCGATCTTGTGAGCCTCGGGCGCCTGACGTTCGAGGCGGCCGATCTTGCTCGCTTCCCGGCGCTGCGCATCGCTTTGGAGACGATTGGGGAAGGGCAGGGGGCGCCGACGGCGCTCAACGCCGCCAACGAGATCGCGGTCGCCGCGTTCCTGGACGCGCGAATCGCTTTCGGCCAATTGCCGCGTCTCGTCGAGCGCACGCTCGAACTCATGCGCGCGAACGGGGAAATCCCGTCGCCCGAGACCCTGGCCGAAGCGCTGACGATTCACCATATCGCGCGAGATAGGGCCACCGCCCTCTTGGCGTGAAAGCCTTGATAGGTCATGGTAACGAATTAGTAACCAAGAGTGCGGGCCAGGCGATAATATTCGCTTCGGGATGGAGGCTTACCGATGGCGCTGGTGAACGCGTTGACGGCGTATATCGATTGGATGGGATGGTATATTCTGCCGTTCATCGCCATCATGAGCGCGATCGTATTCTTCCATGAACTCGGACATTACGCTGTCGCGCGGTGGTGCGGAGTCAAAATCGAAGCGTTCTCGCTGGGTTTCGGTCCGGAATTGTTCGCACGGGTCGACAAATACGGCACCCGCTGGCGGCTCGCGCTTTTCCCCCTCGGCGGCTACGTCAAGTTTCTCGGCGACACGAACGCGGCCAGCGCTCCGGACGGGACGGGGCGCCCAGACGTCGGTCCCGCCGATCGCGGCCGCACCCTCGCGGGTCAGCCATTGCGCAATCGCGCGGCGATCGTGGCGGCCGGCCCGGCGGCGAATTTCCTGCTGGCGCTTGTCATTTTCACGGGCCTCTTCATGGCGTTCGGCCAATCCCAGGTCGCTGCGCGGATCGGCTTCGTCGAGCCGGGCTCAGCCGCCGCGCGGGCCGGCTTTCTGCCCGGCGACCTCATCAAGTCCATCGATGGTCGGCCGATTTCGACGTTTCAGGAAATCCAGCAGGCCGCGATGCTGAACACCGGCCTTATGATGACGTTCGTCGTCGATCGCGACGGCATCGAAAAATCGTTGGACGCCGCGCCCGAAATTACGCTGATGGATCAGGGGGTTTTAGGCAAGCGCCGCGTCGGCCATCTCGGACTCGGATCGAGTCGCAGCGCGGCGGATGTTAGGTTCGAACGCTGTTCGCTTCCGGTATGCGTGGTCTGGGCGGGCGAGCAGATCGGATTCGTCACCCATGCGACCGCCGCCTACGTCGGCGGTCTGTTCGCTGGCCGCGAGTCGACCGATCAGATGTCGGGTCCGATCGCCATCGCGCAAATCGCGGGTGAGCTCGCCAAGATCAGCTTGTGGGAACTGTTGAATCTCGCCGCGCTGTTTTCGGTGTCGGTCGGCTTGATGAATCTGCTGCCGATTCCGTTGCTCGACGGCGGTCATCTGATGTTCTACGCGTTCGAGGCGTTGCGCGGCCGCCCGTTGAGCGAGCGCGTACAGCAGTTCGGCCTTCGCGTCGGCATCGCCATCGTCGCCTGTCTGGTCATTTTCACGACCTCGCACGACCTGTTGCGCCTGCTCGGACATGGCGGTTAACCTTTGATCGACCATGAATTGTGTCGTCCGGGCAACGGCCGGCGGAATTGGTGTAGGGTCGGCCGAAATACGGTTTGCACGGCCGGACAAAAACGGTAAAAGCCGATTAAGGTTTTGGACGCCCTGGGCGGCCGGGCCTTTCGGACCGAGCGAAACCCGCTGATTTTCGGCCCGCCGAACGCCCCGAACTTAATTGTGGGCGAAATCGGGTGCGAATCGGCGAAGTTTGAATTGCGATACGGGGACACCGAGCCAAATGAAATTGTTACGTGGCTGCCTCACCGGGCTCCTATTCGCGGTCGCCCTGGTTCTGGGGGCGTTTGCAACAGCTCCCGCGGCCTATGCGCAAGCCACCAATCCGAATATCGTTGTTGAAGGCGCCACGCACGGCGACGCCGACACGATTCGCGGCTATTTCTCGGGGACCGATCAGGCGAGCGTCAATCGGGCGGTGGACGACCTTTCCGCCACGGGAATGTTCTCCAAGGTCAACGCTCGAATTGTCGACGGCAAAGTGATCGTCAGCGTCGTCGAGGGCGCGCAGATCATCAACCGCGTCGCGTTCGAGGGCAATAGCAAGATCAAGTCCGACCAGCTCGAGGTCGAGGTCCAGTCGAAGTCGCGCCATGCTTTCGACGAAGCTGTCGCCAAGGGCGACGTCGACCGCATTCTCGAAGCCTACAAGAAATTCGGCCGCAACGCGGCCAAAGTGAACTACCGTCTCGTCCAACTTCCGAACGGTCGCGTCGATCTCGTGTTCAAGATCGACGAAGGCGACAAGACGGGCGTGCGCGCGATCAACTTCGTCGGCAACAATGCGGTTTCGTCCTATCGCCTGCACAGCCTGATGCAGACGACGGAGATGAACTTCCTGTCGTGGTTCAAGACCAGCGACGTCTATCAACCGGACACCCTCGCCTCCGACGAGGAGCTCATCCGCAAATATTACATGCGCTACGGCTATGCCGATTTCCGCATCACCAACACCGAAGTCGTGTACGATCCCAAGGAAGAAGGATACGTCATCACGATCACGGTCGAGGAAGGCCCGCAGTACCGGGTTTCCGGCGAGAGCGTGACCTCGAACATTCCGAGCATCGACGGCGCCTCGCTGGAGAAATTCGTCAAACTGCACGCGGGCGACGTCTACAACGCCACTGCGGTCGAGAAAACGGTCGAGGCGATCACGCGCGAGCTGGCGCGTCAGGGTTACGCCTTCTCCGAGGTGCGCCCGCACGGCGACCGCAACGACGCGACGCACGAAATCGCGCTCGCGTTCACGGCCGATAACGGCCCGAAGGTCTATGTCGAGCGCATCGACGTAACCGGCAACACCCGCACGCGCGATTACGTCATCCGCCGCGAATTCGATATCGGCGAAGGCGACCCCTACAATCACACGCTGGTCGAAAAGGCCGAGCGTCGCCTCAATAATCTCGGCTTCTTCAAGTCTGTGCATATTTCGACCCGGCCGGGCGACTCGCCCGACCGCGTGATCATCACCGTCGCTGTCGAGGATAAGCCGACCGGTTCGGTCAGCCTCTCGGGCGGCTATTCGACGACGGTCGGCGCGCTGGCGGAAATCGCCTTCACCGAAACCAACTTCCTCGGTCGCGGCCAGTATGTGAAAGCGAGCGTGACGGAAGGCCAGTATATGCGCGGATGGAACCTGTCGTTCACCGAGCCCTATTTCATGGGCGAGCGACTGGCCGCGGGCTTCGACGTCTATCAGAAGCAGCAACTCGAGAACATTTACGCGCTTTATCAGACCTCGACCCTTGGCGTGAACCTGCGTCTGGGCATCCCGGTCACGGACGAACTCACGTTCCAGCCGAACTATTCGATCTACCAGTCGCAAATCGTCGTTCCGAACAACAACAATCAGCCTTACGGTGATTGTAACACCACGACGTTCGCGGGCGGAGTTCCAGTAACCTGGACGCCTCCGGGCTCGGGGCCGCTCCCCGTCAGCGCGATATCGAACTGCTTGACCAACGGCGAAGCCTCGGTCGCGATCAAACAGGCGGCGGCGCAAGGCGCGATCCTGACTTCGCTCGTCGGCTATTCGCTGATCTGGGACAGCCTCGACAACCGCAAGAATCCGACCGAAGGCGCGTTCCTGAACTTCCATCAGGATTTCGCGGGCCTCGGCGGTCAGTCGCGCTTCATCCGCGAGACCGTGGACGCGCGCTATTACTATCCCATCACCGACGATTTCGTCGGCTTCATGCGGTTGCAGGGCGGCAACATCACCCAGATCGGCGGCGGCCCGCTGCCGCTCATCGACAATTTCAATCTCGGACCGGAACTCGTGCGCGGCTTCGCGCCGGGCGGTCTCGGCCCGCGCGACATTTCGGACCCGAACAACATCGCCGGCAACGGCCTCGGGGGCACGACCTATTTCGGTGGAACGGCGGAGGTGCAGTTCCCGATCTTCGGCCTGCCCAAGGAACTCGGTTTGAAGGGCGCGCTGTTCACGGACGCGGGCACTTTGTTCGGGTTCAGCGGCCAGACCAACTTCCCGTCGTTGCTCGGCTACACTTATTGCCCGGCGGTCGGCACGGTTCCGTTGGCGCAACCGAGTTGCCTGCATGTCAGCGATCCGACTACGATCCGCGCATCGGTCGGCGCCAGTCTGCTCTGGGCCTCGCCGCTTGGACCCATCAGGTTCGATTTCGCCTATCCCGTGATCAAGGGTACGTACGACCAGACGATGTTCTTCAATTTCACCGGCGGCACCTCGTTCTGACGCGACGCCGGAGCGCCGGGCGCGCCCCTTCGGGGGCGCGTTCGCCTATTCGGACCTGACCAGAAAAGACTCTCGGCTTGGCGAAAATCGGCTTTTTTCCGCTCGCACTCGCCCCGACGCTGCGACAGGTCGCCGAATGGACGGGCGCACAACTTGGCGCGGGCGCCGACCCCGAGCGCGTTATCCGCGACGTCGCGGCGATCGACGCGTCGGGGCCCGGCGATCTGACCTTCCTGGACAATCCCCGCTATATCGAACATCTCAAATCGACCCGCGCCGCGGCGGTCCTGCTCGCGCCTCGCTACGCCGCGCAAGCGCCCGAGGGCTGCGCGACCCTGACGACGCCGCAGCCCTATCGCGCGATGGCGCAGGCGATGGCTCGGCTCTATCCCAGCGCCGCGCGGCCGTCTTCGCAGTTCGAGGAAAGCGGCGTTTCTCCGCGCGCGCACGTTCATGCTGACGCGCGGCTCGAGACCGGCGTCATCATCGATCCGGGCGCCGTCGTCGGGCCGGACGTCGAAATCGGCGCCGGCACGGTGATCGGCGCCAACGCGGTGATCGGTCCGGGAACCCGGATCGGGCGCGATAGCGCGATCGGCGCCAATGCGACGATCGCCTGCGCGCTGATCGGCGACCGGGTCATCGTCCATCCTGGCGTTCATATCGGACAGGACGGCTTCGGTTTCGCGATGGGGCCGGGCGGGCACCTCAAGGTGCCGCAAATCGGCCGGGTGATAATTCAGGACGATGTCGAGATCGGAGCGGGCTCCTCGATCGATCGCGGCGCCAATCGCGATACTATCGTCGGCGAGGGCACGAAAATCGACAACCTCGTGCAGATCGGCCACAACGTCGTCGTCGGCCGCCACTGCATACTGGTTGCGCAATGCGGCATTTCCGGATCCTGCGTGATCGAGGATTTCGTCGCGATCGGCGGCCAGGCGGGCGTGGCGGGACATCTCAACATCGGCATGGGCGCGCAGATCGCCGCCACTTCGGGCGTGATGAACGACGTGCCGGCGGGCGAGCGATGGGGCGGCGCGCCCGCGCAGCCATTGCGCGAATTCTTCCGCGAAGTGGCGGCGATCAAGCGCCTGACCAAAGGCGCGCCATCCTCGAATTCGCGGGCCGACTAGCCGAGCTTGCGCCGCGCCGTCGCCGGCGTGACGCCCTCGCGCATGACAAGGCGTCGAAGCGGTCCGATGCGCCGCAGCGCCGTCAGGCCGAGGCCTCGCAAGGCGTCGACAGGCGCGAAATCGGCGAGCAACGAAAGGTTCAGGCCGTTGACCGCGATCATGCGCACCGCGATGTCCGGGCGCCGGTCCTCGGCGTAGCGGGCGAGCGTCGCCCGCGCGCCGATGTCCGCCCCGTCGCGTCGCGCGGCGAGGGCCGCGCGCAATATCGCCGCGACGTCGCGAAGCCCCAAATTGAGCCCTTGCGCGCCGATCGGCGGGAAGGCGTGCGCGGCGTCGCCAACCAGCGCGAGGCGGACGCCCGTGAGCCGCCTTACGTTCTGGCGCAGCATCGGAAACGTTCCGCGACCCCCATCAATGCTGAGATCGCCAAGCAACCCGCGCGACTGGGCGTGAATTTCGTTCACGAGGCTTTCATCGTCGAGCGCGGCGCGGCGACGCGCTTGTGCATCCGACATCACCCAGACGAGGCTCGAGCGGATCGGCGCCTCGGGCGTTCCGGGTAGCGGGACCAAAGTGAACGGCCCCTCGCGGGTATGAAATTCGCTCGAGAAGTCCTCGTGTTGTCGCGAATGGCGCAGGAACAGCGTCAGCGCGCTCTGGCCGTACCGATGCACGCTCACATCGATTCCGGCCGCCTTGCGCGTCGCCGAGGCGCGCCCGTCGGCGCCGACGACCAGCGAAGCGGTGAATTGCCTCCCCTCGCTCGTCGTCAACCGCGCCTCGCCCGTCGCGAACTCGAATTGCGCGACACGGGAGTCGACGCGCTGGATGTTGGCCTCGCGCGCAAGCGGACCGCCGAGAATGTCGGCGAGGCGCGCGTTCTCGATGTTCCATCCAAAAGCGTCGAGGCCGATCTCGGAGGCGCGGAACTCGACCGGGCGCGGCGAGAACAGCGAGCCGGTGTCGTCGACGATGCGCAGCGAGCGCAAGGGCGCCGCCGCCGCCTCGATCTCATTCCAGACGCCCAAGTCTTTGAGAAAGGCTATCGAAGGTCCGAACAGCGCGACCGTGCGTCCCTGACCGAGGCGATCGAGCGCGCCGGACGAAACGACGCGCAACCCCGCGCGCGCGAAACCGATCGCCGCTGCCGCCCCGGCGAGCCCGGCGCCGACGACGAATACGTCTGAAATTTCCGGGTGTGGATGCACGGTTGCGACCATTGCCCTTACTTGCCATGCGTGCTTTCTAGCGTCCAGAAGGTCGTACGCGTTGCGGCCTTTGGCCACGCGGGCGGCGAGGACCGGGAGGCGCCGCGAACGGGAAGTCGGATCCGATCGGGTTTTGGAGGGCGGATGGGATTCGACGCAGGACCGGCGCCCATGCGCAAAGCGGCCGCGCTGGGCGTGCATCTCTTCACCGCCTCGGGCGCGGCGTTCGCTTTGCTCGCGCTTTATGCCGCGATCGACCGTGATTTCGCGACCTGCTTCGCCTGGCTCGGGGTCGCCTTGTTCGTGGACGGCGTCGACGGCACACTCGCTCGCGTCGCCAAGGTGTCGGAGACGGCGGACGTCATCGACGGCGTCGTGCTCGATCTGGTTGTCGATTTCCTCACCTATGTGCTGGTGCCGATCGTCGCGCTCGGCCGCTCGGACCTGATGGCGCCGAACGCCTCATTCTGGCTCGGCCTGCTGGTGATCTTCGGCTCGGCGCTCTATTTCGCCGACAACCGGATGAAGACCGGCGACTATTGGTTTCGCGGGTTTCCTGCGCTTTGGAACGTGCTGGCGTTTTATCTATTCGTGCTGCGTCCGCCGGGCTACGTCAGCGCGGCGCTGCTGATCGTCGGCTCGGGCGCCATGTTCGCGCCCGTGGTGTTCGTGCATCCCCTGCGGGTGGCCAAGCTGCGCGCCCTGACGATCGCGGTCTGCCTCGCGTTCTTCGCGCTTTCGATGTTGGCGATCGTCGAGGATTTGCACGTCGGCGCCGTCGTCAAGCTCGGCTTTCTCGCCGTTGCGGCTTACTTTTTCGCGTTGCCGATGCTGCGCCATTCGCCATGGGCGCATCACTGAGAACGGGCGCGCGGAAATGGCGCCTTGCTTGCGCGCTTCGAAACTTGCTATAGCGCACCGCCCGGGCAAATCACCGCTCCGGTCGGCCTCGTGGCGGAGTGGCTACGCAGAGGACTGCAAATCCTTGCACCCCGGTTCGATTCCGGGCGAGGCCTCCAATTCGAATGTGAATACACCTCCGGCGCGACGACGCCGGGTTCGACGCGATGGCGGGACGTTTCGATGGCTGACCAAATTCCGAATGCCTTGCAAGCCGAACAACGTCGCCGCATGGTCGACGGTCAATTGCGCACCAGCGACGTCACCGACCTCGCCGTCCTGGCGGCTTTTCTCGATGTTCCTCGCGAGCGTTTCGTGAGCGCGAACCATCTGGGCCTTGCTTATCTCGATCACGACCAACTCGCCGCGGGCGCCTCGACGCGCCGCCTGCTCGCGCCGCGAACGCTCGCGCGACTGTTGCAGGCGGCGGCCATCCAGCCCGGCGAACGCGTGCTCGATGTCGGCGCGGGCTCCGGTTACAGCTCGGCGCTGATCGAGGCGCTCGGCGCCTCGGTGGTGATGCTCGAATCGGACGCCGGCGCGCTCGAAGCGGCTAGAGCCGCGTTGGCCGGGCGCGAGAAAATCGAGATCGTCAGCGGCGATGTTTCGCAGGGCGTAGCCGCGAAAGCGCCATTCGACGCCATCGTCGTCAACGGCGCGTTTGCGATCGCGCCGGAGTCGCTCCTGGCGCAACTCGCGCCGGGCGGTCGGCTGGTTGGGATCGACGCCCGCGAACCGGGGCGCCGAGCCGTCCTCCTCGAACGGTCCGCGGGCGGTTATAGCGAGCGCGCCTTGTTCGATGCCAATGGCGATGTGATCGAAGGGCTACAGCGGCAGGCCGCATTTGCTCTTTAGTAAGAGGTTTTGCCTTTTAGTGGCGAAGCCCTGATCATGGTTAACAAAGCGAATCGATCAGCAGTTCGCGCGCGTGCTTCGTGGGCATGGGTGTGTCTCATGTTTGCGACGGTCTCCAAGAAATTCACTTCCGGGAGGCGTCGGACCCGCATCGCAGGTGGCGTGGGCGGCGTGGTCGGCTATATGTTTTCGTTAACGGATGGATCGGCGCGCTTCGGGCGCCGTGAAGAGGCAGCGATGTTCGGTAAACGTGTAAAGACAGGCGTTGCTAGGAGAGGGTCGCGACAGCGCGGTCGCGCTTGGTCGCTCGCCGCGATGGCGTGGGTGATCGCCAGCGCGCCGGCCGGCGCGGAGACGATCGGCGGCGCGATTTCCAAGGCCTATCTCAACAATCCCGACATTAACCAGCAACGCGCGGCGGTGCGCGCGGCCGACGAAAATATTCCCAAAGCAAATTCGGGCTATCTCCCGACCGTGCAGGCCAACGCGCAAGCCGCGCTAACGGATACCTCGGGGGCTATGTTTCCGGGGGTAGCTCCGGTTTCGCGCCCGCGCAGCTATGGCGCGACGGTGCAACAGAACCTTTGGAACGGCGGCAAGACCGATAATTCCGTTCGCCAGGCCGAATCGGCCGTGTTGGGCGCGCGCGAGCAATTGCGCAACACGGAGCAGAACGTTCTGCTTTCGGCGGTGCAAAGTTACATGGATGTGCTGCGCGACGCGGCGACCCTCGATCTCGATCGCAACAATGTCGAAGTGTTGCAGGAACAGCTTCGCCAGACCCGCGACCGTTTCAATGTCGGCGAAGTGACGCGCACGGACGTCGCGATGGCCGAGGCGAGTCTGGCGGGCGCGCGGGCGACCGCGCTGACCGCGCAATCGACGTTGCAGGCCTCGATGGCCAATTACCGGCGGACGATCGGCGACGAGCCAAAGAACCTGTCCCCGGTTGCGCCGGTCAGCAAACCTTTGCCCAGCTCGCTGCCTGAGGCGGTTTCAATATCGCAGAGCGAGCACCCGGCGATCGTGGCCAGCCTGCACGGCGTCGATAGCGCGGAACTCGCGATCAAGATCAACGAATCCTCGCTCTATCCCGTCGTCAATTTGACCGGTTCAGTCACGAAAAGCTTCGACCCGCAGGGCTTTCCCAATGGCTCTCAGCAGCTCAACGCGGCCGTGATGGGCCAGCTCGTCGTGCCGATATGGGATGGCGGCGCGTCTTACGCCGGCATCCGACAGGCCAAGGAACTCCTGGGTCAACAAGAGCTTGCGACCGACCTGCAACGCAACAATGTACGCGCCGCCGTGGTCGCCGCCTGGGGCGCCAATCAGAATTCCGCTGGCGTCGTGCGCGCCGCCCGCGCTCAGGTCGCCGCGGCGGAAGTCGCGCTCGCCGGCGTTCGCGAGGAGGCTAAGGTCGGCCAGCGCACGACGTTCGACGTGCTGACCGCGCAGCAGACATTGCTCAACGCGCGCGTGCAGCTCGTGAGCGCGCAGCACGACCAGGTCGTGAACTCCTACACGTTGCTGTCGGCGATCGGCCGCCTTTCGACGCATCGCCTCGGCATGACAACGATCGAATACGATCCGCGCACGCATTTCGATCAGGTCAAGAACAAGCTTTGGGGCGTGCGCACGCCCGACGGCAAGTGAGCCGGAAAATAGGTGATAAGGGCGCGGAGGCGGACGCTGGGTTTCGCGTTCGGATTGCCTCTGCGAATCGTCTGGTTCAATCTGGCGCCTAACCCGCCGAATCAGCGCAATCGGACACGGCGAAGCGCAGAGGCCTGCCATGAGCGTAACCAGCCCCAATTCAATCGATCGTGACGGCGAGGCGTTGCGGCGCGCACAGCGCGCGCACGAGCCTTCGATGGAAGAAATCCTCGCCTCTATCCGCGCGATCATCGCCGACGATCGCCAGATCGCCGATCGTCAGGACGACGCCAAGGCGACGCCCCGTTCGCAGGTCGTCGCGGGCCCGCAGATCGTTTATTCCGCCGACGCCCCGAAGCCGGTCGCCGAACCGGAACCCGAGCGCGATACCGTGGCCGCAAAAGCCGAATCCGCGCCGCCGCCCGAACCCGCGCCGACGAATGTCGTCTGGGCGCGGCCGCGCATCGAGGCGATCGCCGCGCCGACGCCGACGCAGCCGCCAATCCCCGAGGTCGTCGAGGTCGTCGACGAGGCGCCCGAGGAACCGCTATTGTCCGATGACGCCGACCGCTCCGTCGCCGCCTCGTTCAACGCGCTGTCGACCAGCCTTGCCCTGCAAAGCGCCGAACTCGTCGAGGGCATGACCCGCGAAATGTTGCGCCCGATGATCAAGACCTGGCTCGACGAGCATCTGCCGGCGATGGTCGAGCGACTGGTGCGGGCCGAAATCCAGCGCGTCGCGCGCGGCGGGCGCTGAACCGGGTTCCCTCGCCCCCAACGTTGACTTTCGCCCGCGCGTTGGCATTAAGCGCACGCGGCGGCGCGCGATCGTGCAAGAAATCGCCGCTCCCTTTCCCCCGCATGGCCGGCGCGCCGCCCGTGCGTCCTGTTCAGGCTATCGTCCATGATGGAAAAATCGTTCGAAGCCGCTGCGGTCGAACCCCGCGTCGCCGCGCGCTGGGAGGGCGAGGGCGCGTTCAAGGCCGGCCGGGCGGACCGGGCGAGCGCCGAGACCTTCTCGATCGTCATTCCGCCGCCCAACGTCACCGGCAATCTGCACATGGGCCATGCGCTCAACAACACGTTGCAGGACATCCTTTGCCGCTACTGGCGGATGAAGGGCAAAGACGTGCTCTGGCAGCCCGGCACCGACCACGCGGGCATCGCGACGCAAATGGTCGTCGAGCGGCAATTGGCGGAGCGCCAGGAGCCGGACCGCCGCACGATGGGGCGCGAGAAGTTCCTGGAGCGCGTCTGGGCCTGGAAAGCCGAGTCGGGCGGGGCGATCATCAACCAGCTCAAGCGCCTCGGCGCGAGCTGCGACTGGTCGCGCGAACGCTTCACGCTCGACGAAGGCCTCTCGAAGGCGGTCGCCAAGGTTTTCGTGCAGCTTCACCGCGACGGGCTGATCTATAAGGCCAAGCGGCTCGTCAACTGGGATCCGAAATTCCAGACGGCGATCTCCGACCTCGAAGTCGTGCAGGTCGAGTGCAAGGGCTCGTTCAAGTGGACGCGCGCGCCCGATGGCGCCTCGTTCGACGCCGCCGCGCTCGGCAAGGCGCTGACGAAAAGCCCCAACGGGCATCTCTATTTCTTCGACTATCCCCTCGTTGACGATTTCGGCGCTGAGACCGGTGAAGTGCTCACCGTCGCGACGACGCGGCCCGAAACCATGCTCGGCGACAGCGCCGTCGCGGTGCATCCGGACGATCCGCGCTATCAGTCTTGGATTGGGCGCAAGGTGCGTCTGCCGCTTGTCGGGCGGCTGATGGGAATTGTCGGCGACGCCTATTCGGACCCGGAAAAGGGCACCGGCGCGGTCAAGATCACCCCGGCGCACGACTTCAACGACTTCGAAGTCGGCAAGCGTCACGAATCCGACGGTGCTCGTCAAATCAATGTCCTGGACGCCGAAGCTCGCATCTGGCTTAAGGGCAATCTGCCCTTCTACGAGGGACTGGAGGCGGGCGACAACGAACTCGCGCGCCTCGTGGGCGAACTCGACGGCGTCGACCGCTTCGAAGCGCGCATGCGTATCGTCGCGATGATGGCGGCCGAGGATCGGCTGCAAAAGATCGAGCCCAACGCGCATACCGTCCCGCATGGCGACCGCTCCGGCGTCGCCATCGAGCCCTGGCTGACCGACCAATGGTATGTTGACGCGCATACGCTGGCGCAACCCGCGTTGAAGGCGGTGCGGGAGGGCCGAACCCAGTTCGTGCCGAAAAACTGGGAGAAGACCTACTTCGAATGGCT
>JBBIIT010000073.1:0-13250 GCA_037446355.1 Beijerinckiaceae bacterium
CGGATTCCTCGGCCTCGGTCAGGATGTCGATGTCCCAGCCGGTGAGCTGCGAGGCCAGGCGCACGTTCTGTCCGCGACGGCCGATGGCGAGGGAAAGCTGATCGTCAGGCACGACGACCTCGATCCGCGCGGTGTCCTCGTCGAGCACCACCTTCATCACTTCGGCCGGTTGCAGCGCGTTGACGATGAAAGTCGCGGCGTCCGGCGACCAGGGGATAATGTCGATCTTCTCCCCCTGCAATTCGTTGACGACGGCCTGCACGCGCGAGCCGCGCATACCAACGCAGGCGCCAACCGGATCGATCGAGGAATCGTTGGAGACGACGGCGATCTTGGCGCGCGATCCCGGATCGCGGGCGACCGATTTGACCTCGACGACGCCGTCGTAAATCTCCGGCACCTCCTGCGCGAACAGCTTGGCCGTGAATTGCGGATGGGTGCGCGAGAGGAAGATCTGCGGCCCGCGCGCCTCGCGTCGCACGTCATAGACATATGCGCGGATGCGATCGCCGGGGCGGAACATTTCGCGCGGCACCAATTCGTCGCGCCGCACCACCGCTTCACCGGCGCCCGCGCCGCCCAGATCGACGACGACGTTGCCGTATTCGACCCGCTTGACTTGACCGTTGATGATCTCGCCGATGCGGTCTTTATAGACCTCGTATTGCTTGTCGCGCTCGGCCTCGCGGATCTTCTGCACCAGCACCTGCTTGGAGGCCTGGGCGGGAATGCGGCCGTAATCGAAGGGCGGCAGCGATTCGGCGATCCAATCGCCGATCTGCGCCGAAGGATTCTTCTTCTGCGCGTCGACAAGCGTGATCTGCGTCGCGTCGTTCTCGATCTCATCGACGACCAGCAGCAGGCGCGAGAAACGGATTTCGCCGGTCTTCGGGTTGATCTCGGCGCGCACCTCGGTCTCCTGACCGTAGCGCGAACGCGCCGCCTTTTGCATTGCGTCCTCCATCGAGGCGAGCACGATCGTGCGATCGATAGACTTCTCGCGCGCGACCGCGTCGACGATCTGCAAGAGTTCCAACCTGTTGGCGCTGACGGCCATCGTCTTCTCCTTTTGAGAACCCCGTCCCGCGTGGAAGCGGCCGGAGTCGTCGGGTCTCATGATCTCTTAGGTCTTGACTTTAGGCTTCTTCTTCGGATTCGATTTGGGCTTGAACGGCGCGGTGGAGGGCGCGACCGGCTTGCCCGTGCGCGCTTCCTTCAGCGCGGCCTTTTCGCGGCGAAGCGTCGCGCGGATGAGATCCTCGGTCAGCACCAGCCGCGCCTCGGCCATGTCGGCGATCGGCAGATCGGCCGTGGGCTCGACGAGCTTGTCGTCGGCCGGCAGCTTGATGCGCGCGCGAACCGCGCCGTCGCCTGCCTCGACCGATTCGATCAGCCCGCGAAAACGCTTGCGCCCGTGCGCCGCGACCGCCATTTCGATACGCGCCTCATGTCCGATGGCGCGGCGGAAATCGGACTCGCGCACCAGCGGTCGATCGACGCCCGGCGAGGAAATCTCGAGCCGGTAGGCCTGCGAGACCGGCTCCTCGAGATCGAACACAGGCGACAGATTCACGCTCGCGGTCTCGCAATCGTCGATGGTCATCGTCCCATTGGGCCGCTCGGCCATGATCTGCACGGTCGAACCTTGCGCGGCGGAGATTTTCACCCGGACGAGCCGCAGTCCGAGGCCGCGCAACACAGGCTCGGCGATGCGCGCGATGCGCTGCGCTGCGCCGTGATCTGCGATCAACCGCGGCTCGTCGAGCGCGGCTTCTGCGTCTTGGGTTAGCGGCGTTTCGTTCATCGGGTCCGGGGCAATAAAAAAGAGCGGGTCCCGGTCGGGGCCCACTCTCAAAACCTCTCCTTACCGTCACCGCTAAGGAGCTATGAGAAACTCTTGACGTCCGTATAGTCGCCTGCCGTGCGAAAAGCAAGGCGAAACGGCCGCGCTCGGCAAAAGCGCGGCCAGGGCGGTCAGCCCGTCGGCAACTTATAGTCCTTGAAAGTCTCGCGCAGCTTGAGCTTGTTGATCTTGCCGGTCGCCGTGTGCGGGATTTCCTTCACCAGTTGCATGTCGTCGGGCATCCACCATTTGGCGATCTTCGGCTTCAGAAAGTCGAGAACCTCATCGGCCTTCGGCGACTTTCCTTCCTTGGGCACGACGACCAGCAGCGGCCGCTCGTCCCATTTGGGGTGCGCGACCCCGATGACCGCGGCCTCGGCGACGTCGGGATGGCCGACCGCGAGGTTCTCGATGTCGATCGAGGAAATCCACTCGCCGCCGGACTTGATGACGTCCTTGGCGCGGTCGGTGATCTGCATGTAGCCGTTGGGGTCGATGGTGGCGACGTCGCCGGTGTCGAAGAACCCGTCCTCGTCGAGAATATCGCCGCCCTCGCCTTTGAAGTAGGACTGCACGACCGCGAAGCCGGCAACCTTCAACCGGCCGAAACGCTTGCCGTCCCACGGCAGTTCGCGATTCTCGTCGTCGACGATCTTCATTTCGACGCCGAACGGCGCCCAGCCCTGCTTGGACTTCAGCGCCAGCAATTCCTCGTGCGGCAGGTTCGCGCATTGCGGCTTGATCGAGCCGGTCGAGCCGACCGGGCTCATTTCCGTCATGCCCCAGGCGTGGCGCACTTCGACGCCATAATCTTCTTCGAACGCGCGGATCATCGCCGGCGGGCACGCCGATCCGCCGATCATCACCTTCTTCAGCGTCGAGAGCTTCTTGCCCTCCTTCTGCATATAGGAGAGCAGCATCAACCAGACCGTCGGCACGGCGGCGGTCATGGTCACCTTTTCCGTCTCCAACAACTCATAGACAGAGGCGCCGTCGAGCCTCGCGCCCGGCATCACCATCTTCGCGCCGCGCATCGGACATGAGAACGCCAGCGACCAGGAATTGGCGTGGAACATCGGCACGATCGGCAAGATCGTATCGCCGGGGCCGACAGGGATGCAGTCGATCCCGGTCACGCCCATCGAGTGCAACACGTTCGAGCGATGCGAATAAAGCACGCCCTTCGGGTTGCCCGTCGTGCCGGAAGTGTAGCAGAGACCGGCGGCGGTGCGCTCTTCGAAGTCCGCCCAGCGGAAGTCGCCGTCCGCGCTCTTGAGCCATTCCTCGTAGGCGACGGCGTTTCTGAGCTTGGTCGCGGGCATGTGCGCGGCGTCGGTCAAGACGACATACCGCTGCACGGTCGGCAGCTTGTCGGCAATGGCTTCGAGCAGGGGCACGAAGGTCAGATCGACGAACACGAGTTTGTCTTCCGCGTGGTTCATGATCCAGACGATCTGCTCGGGAAACAAGCGCGGATTGACGGTGTGATAAATCGCGCCGACGCCGGTGATCCCGTACCAGGTCTCGAGATGGCGATGGCCGTTCCAGGCGAGCGTCGCGACGCGGTCGCCGAGCTTCACGCCGTCGCGCGCCAGCAATTGCGCGACGCGCAGCGACCGCTCGCGCACGGCGCTGTAATGGGTTCGATGCATCGGGCCTTCGATGAGGCGCGAGACGACTTCCTGTTTCGGATGCTGGATCGCGGCGAAATCGATGATCTTATGGATCAGCAGCGGCCAATCCTGCATTAAGCCCAGCATTATCCGTTTCCTCCGAGATCGCGGCCGCGCGGCGCCGCGTTAAGGCCGATATAGATGGCGCCCCCGCCGCCGCTTGGCAATCGGCTTCGAAAATCACGGCAAATTGCCCCGCCGCCGCCGCTCGCCTATAGGGGGGCGACGCGCCCCCCGGATGCGCGGGAGACCGGACCCAGATGCTGAACGCCCGAGCCGAGGATGTCGCCGTTCGCGTATGGTTCCGGCTGTTGCGTCTGGAAAGTCGATTGAACTTCGCCGTCACCGAACGATTGCGCAAAATCGGGCTTTCGGTGCCGCAATGCGATGTGTTGACGACGCTGACTGAAGCCGAAGGCGTCAGCCAGCAGGAGCTCGCCAAGCGGCTCTACGTCACCAAAGGCAATATTTCTGGACTGCTCGACCGCCTTGAGGCCGCAGGGCTCGTCGAACGCCGCTCGACCGCATCCGATCGGCGTCAATACGAGATCTATTTGACGCCGGCGGGGCGCGAATCCGCCGAGGAGGCGATCGCAATTCAGCATTCCATGATCCGCGCGACGTTCGGCCGCCTCGCCGCCGGCGACCTCGCGACCTTCGAGTCTCTGCTGGTGGCGACCCGCGATCTCATGCGCGCACAGGACGAAATCGCCGAGTCGTCCGCTGCCGGCGAGCGGGACTGAACGCGACGGGCGAACTTCGCGCCTTTTCAGCCCTCGATGTTCTCGACCGCGGCGATCTCGATGCCGAATCCGTTCAGCCCGACGTATTTGCGAGGATTGGACGTGCGCAGGCGAATCGAGGAGACGCCGAGATCGCGCAGGATCTGAGCGCCGAGACCGACTTCGCGCCATTGCGTCGCGCGCTCGCCGTCCGACCCTTGCGCCGCCTCGGCGCCGACGAGATTGGCAGGCACGCCCGCGACGCCGTCGCGCAGATAGACGAGGACGCCGCGCCCTTCGTCTTTGAAACGCTGCAACACGCGAGGAATGACGCCGCCGCCGAAAATGTCGCCGAGGATATCGGCCCGATGCAGGCGCGCCGGAACATCCTGGCCGTCGCCGATCGAGCCATGCACGAAAGCGAAGTGCAATACGGTGTCGAATTTGGTGCGGTAGGCGTGGCCGACGAGTTCGCCGATCGGCGTCTTGACCGGAAAGGTCGCGACGCGCTCGACCAACTTCTCGCGCCCCTGCCGATAGGCGATGAGGTCGGCGACGGAGATGCGCTGGATATTGTGCTTGGCGGCGAAATCGACGATCTGCGGCCCGACCATGACCGTGCCGTCGTCATTGGCGAGTTCGCAAATGACGGCGACCGGCGGCAGATTGGCGAGCTTGCACAGATCGACCGCCGCTTCGGTGTGGCCCGAGCGCATCAGCACGCCGCCGTCCTTGGCGATCAGCGGAAAGACATGGCCGGGGCGCACGAAATCGTTGGCGCCCATGTTGCCGTTGGCGAGCGCGCGCACCGTGTTCGTTCGCTGCTCGGCGGAAATGCCCGTCGTCAGGCCATGCCGCGTATCGACGGAAACCGTGAAGGCCGTGCCGAGCGGGGCGTCGTTCATCGCCACCATCGGCTGGAGATGAAGCCGCCGCGCCTCGTCGCCGGTCAGCGGCGCGCAGACGATGCCGCAGCAGTTGCGGATGATGAACGCCATTTTCTCGGGTGTGCAGAGCGAGGCGGCGACGATCAGGTCGCCTTCGTTCTCACGATCGTCGTCGTCGGTGACGACGACGATTTCGCCGCGCGCGAAGGCTTCGATCGCTAGCGTGACGGGATGTGACATTTCATTTCCCTTTTGAGTTGCGGGCGCGAACGCGAGAAAGTCGTTCGGCGTGACCTCGCCCCGGGTCACGGCGACGATGCGCTCGGCCGTCTCGCGTGACAACCAAGCGCCGTCCTCGCGGCAGATTTGCGTCACCGCGCCCGGCGAAAGGCCGATCCGGCGCGCGAAATCGACGCGCTTGACGCGGTTTCGTTCGAGCCAGTCCGCCAGCTTCATATCACGAGGCTAATACGCCAAGAAATTTAGCACAACTAAAATGAATGATAATTTTAGTAAAAACGAAACCGTGTCCTAGGGATTGGCGCCCAGCAGCTTGTTGAGGAGACCCCGGTCGCGCGCGGGGGCGGGAGCATTGGGAACCAGGGCGGGCGGGATCGGCGCGGAGGAATCTGTCGGAAAGGCCGCGCTCCGCTGTACGACAGGCGAGGGCGCGTCGCCCGCCCGATTGACCGCCGCGCCGCCGCGATTGATGGTCAGCGGCGCGCCCACGAGGGCGGGTGGCGGCGGCGGGGCCTCCGGGCTTGGCGCGTTGGCGTCGCGCCAGTCGCCCAGGGGCAATCCGGTAGCCGGCACGCCCTGATGGGCCGCCTTCATGAATCGGCTCCAGATTTCGACCGGCAGATTGCCGCCGGAGACCTTCTTGGTCGGCGAACTGTCGTCGTTGCCGAGCCAAACGCCGGCCACGAGATGCGAGGTGTAGCCGACGAACCAGGCGTCGCGCCAATCCTGACTGGTGCCGGTCTTGCCGGCCGCCTGCCAACCCGGCAGTTCCGCCTTGCGGGCTGTGCCGGTCAGCAGCGTTTCCTCCATCATCGCGTTCATCATCGCCACGTATTGCGGCTCGATCACGCGACCGTTGCTGGCGTTGCGCCTGAGATAGAGTTGCTTGCCGTTAGCGGTGCGCACGCGTGCGATCACATGGGGCTGCACGCCGATGCCGCCGTTGGCGAAAGCGGCGTAGGCGGTGACCAGTTCGAGCGGGGTAACTTCCGAAGTGCCGAGCGCGATCGAGGCGTTGGCTTCGAGTTCGGAAGCGATGCCCAGGCGGTGCGCGGTGCGCACGACCGCCTTGGGGCCGACCTCAAGACCGAGACGCACCGCGACGGTGTTCAGTGAAAGCGACAATGCCTTGGTCAACGTCACCGGCCCGAAATATTCGCGCGAATAGTTTTCCGGGTTCCAACCCTTGATCGAGATTGGCGCGTCCTCGCGCACGGTGTCGGGCCTCAGACCCCGCTCGAGCGCGGCGAGATAGACGAAGGGCTTGAACGACGAGCCCGGCTGCCGCTTCGCTGAGACCGCGCGGTTGAACTGACTGTCGGCGTAGCTTCGGCCGCCGACCAGCGCCTTGACGCCGCCGTCGGGATCGAGCGCCACCAGCGCGCCCTGTTCGACGCCGTATTTGTCGCCTTTGGCGTTCAGCTCGTCGGTGAGCGCGCGCTCGGCGTAAGTCTGCAAATTCGAATCGAGCGTGGTCGTGACGACGATATCCTGGTCGATCGCTCCGACCGTGTCGTCGAGCATGTCCATCACGTAGTCGGCGGCGTAATTGACCGAGCCCGCGCCTTTTTCGCGATTGAGTTGGGCGGGTTGGGCAAGCGCGAGTTTGGCCATCGCCTCGGTGATATGGCCCTGCTCCGCCATGGCGGTGATGACTTGGGCGGCACGTTCGTTGGCGGCTTTGAGGTTGTGGTTGGGGGCGAGCCGGCTCGGCGACTTCATCAGCCCCGCGAGCACCGCGGCCTCGGACAGGTTCACCAGCTTGGCGCTCTTACCGAAATATTTCTGCGCCGCCGCCTCGACTCCATAGGCGCCCGAACCGAAATAGACACGGTTGAGATAGAGCTCGAGAATCTGGTCCTTCGAATATTTTCGCTCCAGCCACAGCGCGAGGATCGCCTCCTGGATCTTGCGCGAAAGCGTCCGTTCCTGGGTCAGGAACAGGTTCTTGGCCAGTTGCTGGGTCAGCGTCGATCCGCCCTGCATCCCGCCGCCGCCGACGACGTCGCGCACCAGGGCGCGCGAAATTCCCACGGGATCGACTCCGAAATGCGAATAGAAGCGTCGATCCTCGATCGCGACGAAGGCCTTGGGCAGGTAGGGCGGCAATTCGCTGAGACGCACCGCCGCGCCGCCGGTGTCGCCGCGATTGGCGAGCAAGGTTCCGTCGCTGGCGAGGACCGCGATGTTGGGCGGGCGCTTGGGCACCGCCAACTGGTCAATCGGCGGCAACTGGCTCGCATAATAGGCGAAGAGGCCCGCGACGCCGATCGCGCCCCAGACGCCGAGCACCAGTGTCCAATAGGCCAGACGCCCGAGCAGCGAGCGGCGCGGACGTGCGGCGCGGCGCCCGGCGCCGGACTTGCGGGAGGGCGCCCTCTTGCGCGGCAGCGGATGATCTTCGGGATCGGCGCGCAGATCGTCGTCGCGACCGCGCGAGCGCGAGGAGCTTTCGAAGCGCGGCTCGATTCGCTCCCTGCCCCGCTTGCCGCCCCTGCCGAACATGACCGACCCCGATTGCGAAGGGCGGAGGGGAAACCCGACAGCGCGCCGTCCTTGCCTCTCAAGGCTAATGTCGGCGATTTAAGGGCCGGTTAAGCCTTAACGGGGGCTCGCCCCTTCATGGCGATTTTTCCGGGAATTGCGGGACGGAAGGCGCGCGCGCTCTTGCCTATCCCCCTCACGCTTGGCAAAGTCCGCGCCCCGCCGCGCCCGACTCTGCGAGCCCGGCGGCGCGATTGACTCCCCGCGAAGGAGGGTCACGGAAAGTTCCGCGTCTAGGATGAAGCGATGAAAATCACGATCGAGCGCACCGCCCTGTTGAAAGCGTTGGGGCATGTCCATCGCATCGTCGAGCGGCGCAACACGATCCCGATCCTCTCCAACGTATTGATCGAGGCGAGCGCGGGCCGCGTCACGCTGAAGAGCACCGATCTCGACCTCGAGGCGACCGAGTCCGTTCCCGCCGACGTCGCGCAAGCCGGCGCCGCCACCGTCCCTGCCCATGTCATTTACGACATCGTGCGCAAATTGCCCGAGGGCGCGCAGGTCGGGCTGGAAATGTCGGGCGACACGGGCCAGTTGCTGCTGCGCTCCGGCCGCTCGCGCTTTTTCCTGCAAAGCCTGCCGGCGTCGGATTTTCCCGACATCACCGCTGGCGAATTCTCGCATCGTTTCGTGTTGTCGGCGGTCGAGCTGAAGCGCCTGATCGACAACGCGCAATTCGCAATCTCGACCGAGGAGACGCGCTACTATCTCAACGGCATCTACTTACACACGGTCGAGGTCGGCGGCGCGACAATGCTGCGCGCGGTCGCGACCGACGGCCATCGCCTTGCCCGCGTCGAGACGCCCGCGCCCGATGGCGCCAAGGGAATGCCTGGCGTCATAGCGCCGCGCAAGGCCGTCAGCGAGGTGCAGAAGCTGCTCGAGGACATGACGCAGGAAGTGGCGATCGAAATTTCGCCTTCCAAGGCCCGCTTTCAGTTTGGCGACGTCCGCCTGACCACGAAATTGATCGATGGCACGTTCCCTGATTACGGCCGCGTCATCCCGACTCACAACGACAAGCGATTGACCGTCGACAAGGAGCCGTTCCAGCGGGCGGTCGATCGCGTCTCGACGATTTCCTCCGAGCGTGGCCGCGCGATCAAGCTCGCCATCGCCGACAATCGCATGACGCTATCGGTCAACAATCCGGATTCGGGCTCCGCGAGCGAGGAGATCGAGGTCGATTACGATTCGACGCCGATCGAAATCGGCTTCAACGCGCGTTACCTGCTCGACATCGCCCAGCAGCTTTCGGGCGACACCGCGCTCATCAAGCTTTCCGATCCGGGTTCGCCGACGATCATCCAGGACCGCGAAGGCGCGCCCGCGCTCTATGTGCTGATGCCGCTGAGGGTGTGAGGGTCAGATCGACCCCGCCTCGACCATATAGTTGTTGGCCGTGCACATCGCCGCATCGTCGGAGGCGAGAAACAGCGTCATGCGGGCGAGGTAAATGGGCTCGATGACGTCGGGCAGGCATTGGCGTTCGCGCAGTTTCTCCAGGCCTCCCGGCGTCACCCACAGCGCTTTCTGGCGCTCGGTCATCACCCAACCCGGCACGATCGTGTTGACGCGGATGCGATGGGGACCAAGATCCCGCGCGAACGATCGGGTCATGCCGTGCACGGCCGATTTCGCGGTCGTGTAGACCGGCATTCCGCCGACCGCTTGGAACCAGGAATTCGAGCCGAAATTGATGATGGAGCCGGCGCCGGCGGCGATCATGTCGGGCGCGACGGTCTGGATCGCGAAGAACATGTGCCTGAGGTTGGTGGAGATTCGCTCATCGTAGTAATCGGGCGTGACGTCCCGCCAGCCATGACGGTCGTCGCGCGCGGCGTTGTTGACGAGCACGGCCGCCGCGCCGATCGCGCCCTTCAGACGCGCGAATGTGGAGCGCAGCGCCTCGATGTCGCGTAGATCGCAGGGCTCGAATTGGATGTTCGCGCCCTTCGCGGCAAGTTCGCTCGCCAGTGCGCGGCCCGCTTCGTCGGCGATGTCGACGAAGCCGACCCTTGAGCCCTGGGCGGCGAAGGCGCGCACGATCTCCGCGCCGATGCCGGAGGCGCCGCCGGTCACATAGACCGTCTTGCCTTCGAGACTGGGATAAATGGCGAATGACATGGCGCACTCCGGGAGCCGAGGGATTCGGCCCGCGAGTAGCATGTCAGCATGCGTTCGCCTAGATCACGCGAGATCGCCGGCCAGGGAATCCCGCGTTTCCTTGGCGACGGTCATCTCGGTCTTGTAGTTCGGGTGATCGACGCCGACGCGAATCGCTGCGCCGTCTTTGACCGCCGCCGCCATGTCCGGCGCCAGTTCGAAGCGCAGGAAATGCACCGCCGAGGTCTTGTCCTCGGTCTCACGGTCGAGATCTTCATTGGCGATCGGCGCGATGCGCGCGAAGCCGGCGACCTCGACCCAAACCGCCCGCTCGAAGCCGATGAGACGCGCGAGCGCCTGCTTGCGCTGCTCGGCGTCAGAATATTCGATCATCAACGTCGCCTTCCAGTTGGCGCCGTCGGGGATCAGCGGATTGTAAACGTCAAGCTCGTCCTGGATCGGCTCCGGCTCGTACATTCGCTCGAGCCGGATCATCTCCTGCACCTGGTAGCGCATTGTCAGTTCGTCCTCGAAATGCAGCGAGGCGTTGGGGCCGAGAGGGACGACACGCAGTTTCTTGTGCGCGATCACCTTGGCGCGAAACTCAGGGCGGACGCGGTGATACTGCTCCAGACTAAGGAGCTTTTCGTGAGTCAGCATGGTCAAACTCCATAGGCCTTGCGCAGAAGCGAGATCGGATGCTGCGCCGCGCCCGCGCCGCGCGCCGAGGCGATGTGATGGCCCGCCATCGCGCAATCCGAGCCGAAATAGTCGGGCTGGGACTGGTTGACGCGATTAACGACAGGCTTGACGATTTTCATCGCCGAGGCATGGAATTCGGCCTTCACCGCGTAGGTTCCGTCGTGGCCCGAACAACGCTCGATGGCCTCGATCTCGATGTCGGGGATCAATGACAGGATTTCTCTTGTTTTGGGACCGATGTTCTGCACCCGCTGGTGGCAGGCGGCGTGATAGGCGACCTTGCCGAGGCCGGACTTGAAGTCGGTTTTCAGCTTGCCCGCCTTGTGACGTAGCATCAAATATTCGAACGGATCGTAGAACGCCGCCTTCACCTTCAACACGTCCGCGTCGTCGGGGAACATGAGCGGCAGCTCCTGCTTGAACATCAGCACGCAGGAAGGAACGAGCGCGGTGAGATCCCAGCCCTGATCGACCAGCTTGGCGAGCACGGGAATGTTGAATTCCTTGGCGCGCAGCACCGCTTCGAGATCGCCCAATTCGAGCTTGGGCATCCCGCAGCAACGCTCGCGCGGCGTAAGGGTCACAGGCACGCCATTATGCGCGAAAACGGCGGCCAGATCCTCGCCCGGCGCGGGTTCGTTGGCGTTGACGTAACAAGTCGCGAACAGTGCGACCTTGCCCGTCGTCTTTCCCGCCGCTTCGCCCGGCGTATCGGGGGACAAAATTTTGAGCCGCTTGCGCAGAGGCTTGGCCGCGTATTCCGGCAACCACGCTTCCGCGTCGATCGCGGCCACATTCTCCAGAGCCTTGCGCAGCGGTTTGACGGTGTTGATGAGATTGACCACCGGCGCCGCCATTGGGTTGGCGAGCGCCGCTCCCATCGCGTCGGTCGAAGTGAGAATCTTGTCGCGCAGCTTCGCCTCGCCCTTGCGGAACGCGATCGCCTTGGCGCGCAGCATCAAATGCGGGAAATCGAGGTTCCACGTATGGGGCGGCACATACGGGCATTTGGTGAGGTAGCAGAGATCGCAAAGATAGCAGTGGCCGACGATCTTGGCGTAGTCGGCCTTGTCGACGCCGTCGACTTCCATGGTGTCGGAGGCATCAACGAGATCGAACAGCGTCGGAAACGACTGGCACAGGCTCACGCAGCGACGACAGCCGTGGCAGATGTCGAAGACCCGCTCCATCTCCTTGTGCAGCGAGGCTTCCTCATAGAAGTCGAGATCGCGCCAGCCGAGCGGGTGACGCGTGGGCGCTTGCAAACTGCCTTCGCGAACGGGACCGGCCATGAGATGTCTCTGCGCCGCTGGCGCGACGATTCTCGGCGAGCCGCGAGAACCAGGATATCCCGGCGCCGGGTCGCGGCGCCGGGGTGGGTGGGACGCGAACGCGCGAGGGCGCCGTTCAGCCCATTTCGTTCAGGGCTTTCTGATAGCGGTTGGCGTGCGAGCGCTCCGCCTTGGCGAGAGTCTCGAACCAATCGGCGATCTCGTCGAAGCCTTCGGCGCGCGCGTCCTTCGCCATGCCGGGATACATGTCGGTGTATTCGTGCGTCTCTCCGGCGACGGCCGTGGCCAGATTGAGATTGGTCGGCCCGAACGGCATACCGGTCGCCGGATCGCCGCAGGTCTCGAGATATTCGAGATGGCCGTGCGCATGGCCGGTCTCGCCTTCCGCGGTGGAACGGAACAGCGTGGCGACGTCGGGATAGCCCTCGACGTCCGCCTTGTTGGCGAAATAGAGGTAGCGGCGATTTGCCTGCGACTCGCCGGCGAAGGCGTCCTTCAAATGCTGTTCGGTCTTGCTGCCCTTGAGAGCCAAGGCGTCCTCCTGTTCGAGGGTGAAAAAGGGGTCGCCGAAACTATGTTCTCGCGACGCGGCGGACGCTATCGCGTGGCCTAGTTTAGAATCAATCTAAAATGGCCAGGTGCGACGATGCGTCCCGGGCCCCGGTGGGCGAAGCCGCGCATAAAAAAAGGGGCGAGGCCGCGCGGCCCCGCCCTTGTCGTCGAATTCGCAGCAAAATCAGCGCGAATAGAACTCGATGACCAGATTTGGCTCCATCTGCGTCGGATAGGGAACTTCCGTCAGGCCGGGAACGCGGGTCAGCTTGGCCGTGCCCTTGGCGTGATCGACCTCGATATAGTCGGGGACATCGCGCTCGGCGAGCGCCGCGGCCTCAAGGACGAGAGCGAGTTGGCGCGAGGATTCCTTGATCGTCACGACGTCGCCGACCTTGACCTGGAACGAGGCGATGTTGACGCGACGGCCGTTGACGCTGACATGGCCGTGGTTGACGAACTGGCGCGCGGCGAACACGGTCGGCACGAATTTGGCCCGATAAACCACCGCGTCGAGGCGGCGCTCGAGCAGACCGATCAGGTTGGCCGAGGAGTCGCCCTTCAGGCGCAGGGCCTCCACGTAGTACTTGTGGAACTGGCGCTCGGAAATGTTGCCGTAATAGCCCTTGACCTTCTGCTTGGCCTTGAGCTGGGTGCCGAAGTCGGTGGCCTTGCCCTTGCGGCGC
>JBBIIT010000074.1:0-3291 GCA_037446355.1 Beijerinckiaceae bacterium
CTGGAGGTAAGGGTGAAAGGGTGCGGTAAGAGCGCACCGCGCGGGCGGCAACGTCAGCGGCACGGCAAGCCCCGCCGGGAGCAAAACCGAATAGGAGCGATGCGTGACGCCGCGAGGCGCCGCGGGGCCTGTCCGCCGGCCTTGTCGCTCGGGTTGGTTGCTAGAGGCGCCCGGCGACGGGCGTCCCAGAGGAATGGTCGTCGCGTCGGGGGCGAAAGTCCCCGGCCTTACAGAACCCGGCTTACAGGCCGGCTGGCTCTTTCAATCTTCGGCGTGGGCCGCGTTCAGCGCGCGCCCCGCAACGCTTCGATGCGCGCCGAAATCTCCGCTTCCTCGTCGTCGCTCATCGCGCCGCGCGGGCGCGTGACGCGGATTTCGCCGATCAGGCGCGCCGGTCGCGGCGACAGCACGAAAATGCGGTCGCTGAGGCGGATCGCCTCCTCAACGTCATGGGTGACGAGCACGGTGATCATCGGCCGGCTCTCGACGAGGCTCGCGAGATCGCGTTGCATCTGGCGCGCCAGCGGCGCGTCGAGTGAGACGAACGGCTCGTCGAGCAGCAGTAGCGTCGGCTTCACCGCGAAGGCGCGCGCGAGCGCGGCGCGGCGGGCGAGGCCGAGAGACAATTCGCCAGGATAATGCGCGCGATGTTCGCAAAGGCCGAGCGCGCCGAACAGCGCGGCGATGTCCGATGCGCTGGCCTGCGGCGCGGCGAGCCGCACGTTGTCCTCTAAGGAGCGCCAGGGAAGCAGGCGCGGCTCCTGGAAGGCCATGCCGATGCGCCCGCCCTCGGGCAGGCGGACCTCGCCCTCGAAATCGCGGTCGAGTCCGGCAAGGATGCGCATCAGCGTCGACTTGCCGCAGCCCGAAGGGCCGATCAGCGCGCCGGTCTCGCCCTCCTCCAGCGCGAAGGCGAGGTCGGCGATCACTTCGAGGTTTTGACCCGAAGCGGCGCGCACGCTTTTGCGCGTTATGCGCGCCTCAAGCCGGGCGCGGGCGCCAGCGCGAGACATGTCGTTCAAAGGGTTGCACCAGTAAGGTTTCGATCAGGAGCATGATCGCGGTGAACGGCAGCGCGTAGGCAAGCAGCAGCGCGACGTCGAACAATTGGAACGCGATGTTGATTTCGAAGCCGACGCCGTTCGGTCGTCCGAGCAACTCGACCACCAGCACGATCTTCCAGACCAGCGAAAGCCCGGACCTGGTCGCGGCGGCGAAGTAGGGCGCGAGTTGTGGCAGCACGACATGGCGCAGCCGCTTGGCGCGCGAGAAGCCGAACACGGCGGCCATTTCGTCGAGACCGACGTCGAGTGTGCGCGCGCCCTCGCGCAACGTGACGATCGCATTCGGCAATTTGTTCAGCGCCACCGCGCCGATCGCCGCAGTCTCGTTAAGGCCGACCCAGAGGTAGGCGAGCACGATGATGACGAGCGCCGGCAGGTTGAGCAGCACAATCACCCAGGGGTCGGCGAAACGATCGATCGTCTGACGGCGTCCCATCGCGTAGCCCAGCCCCGCGCCGGCCGCCATCGCCAGCGCGAAAGCGGCGACGACTCGCGCCAGCGTGATCGCGAGCGCCGAAAACAACGCGCCGGACGCCGCCTCGGCCCGCATCGTCGCCAACACCGTCAGCGGTCCCGGCAACAGCCGGGGATTGCCGAAATACGACGCGGCCTGCCAGAGCGCGAGCAAGGCCAACAACGAAAAGAACCGCGTGATCACGCCTCACTCGCTGTGCGTTGGATCGTAGAACAAAGCCTGGTCGAGATCCGGCGCCGGGCCGACGAGTTCGCGGCCGCCGGTCTCGGCGAGAATCTTGTAAAGCTTGCCCGCGTCCGCCGCCTGCGCCGCGAGGCTGCGCTTGGGGACGCCTTCGAGATAGCGCCGGCGATAGGCTTCGAGCGCCGCGTCGTCCGCGAGCCGCAGTTGCGCCTTGATCGGCCCCCAGGCTTGCGTCTCGTGCGCGAGAATTTCGCGCGCTTGGGCCGCCGCGGCGAAGTAACGCTTTAGCGCATCCTTGTGCGCGGCGGCGAAATCCTCGCGAAAGACATAGCCCGTCATCGCCACCGGGCCTTCGGCGCCGAGCGCCGTCTCGATGTCGGACATTTCGATCGCGCGGCGGAAACCGCGCGCCTCGAGGCCGGCGCAGAAGTTCCAGAATTCCAACGCCGCCTCGCTTTCGCCCTCGGCGAGCTTTTCCGCGATCAGCGGCGGCGCGCCGTAGGAAATCCGCGCGCGCTTGGCCAGATCGAGGCCTGAACGGCGCGCGAGCGCCTGCGCGAGCAGCCAGCTCTTGTCGATCGGCCCGCCGGCGACGCCGAGCGACTTGCCGTCGAGATCGGCGAGGCCATGGATCGGCGAATCCTTCGCGACCATGATCGCGCCGAGCGCGGTCGAATAGGGCGTGAACAGCAGCTTGTCGCCGAGCGCGCGTTCGCGCGCGACCCAGAGCCAGTCCGAGACGATCATATCGGCGCCGCCGCTGGAGATCGCCAATTTGCCGGCGTCGGTGGTGGCGAGTTCGGTGGTCTCGATTTCCAGCCCCGCCGCCTTGTCGAGCCCGCGCGCCTTGATGATCGCGATCTCCCAACCGACGGTGCCTGTTTTCTGGATCGCGATTCGCAAATGATCGGCCGCGTCGGCGGCGCAGGCGAAGCCCAAGACGGCCAGCCCGGCGAGCGTTGCGATTAGCCTCGATGACAACACGTCTTCGTCTCCGATTCTCGGGCGTCAGCCGCCCCGGCGCATCAGGATGCCCCGCGCGGGGTCATAGGCGTAAACTGCGGCGGCGAGGAATAAGACAGCGCAGCCCGCGACAATGGCGAAAGAGGTCGGTTCGAACTTCTGGTAGAAGGCGAACCGCACCAGCTCCACCGCATGAGTGAACGGATTGAGCTCGCAGACGAAAGCGAGCCAAGGACTGCCTTCGCGCACGCGCCACAGCGGGTAGAGCGCGGAGGAAGCGAAGAACATCGGGAAAATAACGAAGTTCATCACCCCGGCGAAATTCTCGAGTTGTTTGATGAGCGAGGACAGCAACATGCCGAGCGCGCCGAGCATCAGCCCCGCGAGCGCCAGCGCCGGCAACACGATCAGATAACCCCAAGGGCTCGGCGGCTCGATCTCCCAGAAATAGGCGATGACGAGATAGGCGTATACCTGAAGGATCGACACCGCGACGCCGGCGATCAGCTTCGATGTCAGCAGGAACCAGCGCGGCGCCGGGCTCACGAGCAGCATCCGCATACTGCCCATCTCGCGGTCGTACACCATCGACAGCGAGGACTGCAT
>JBBIIT010000074.1:3391-8110 GCA_037446355.1 Beijerinckiaceae bacterium
GCGGGCGCTGTGACGCTCATGGCTCGCCCTCGCCGGACACGCCGCCCGTGAGCTTGGCGAAGGCTTCGCCGACATCGACGGCGCCAGCGGCTTCGACGACCGCGTGCGAAGCGTCGTCAGCGAGCGTCCTGCCTTTGTGCAGTACGATGACGTGATCGTTGTCGCGGATTTCGTCGACCAGATGCGTCGTCCAGAGCACGCCGACGCCGGGCTCCGCGACGAGGCCGCGAACGATTGAGAGGATGTCGGCGCGCGCCTTGATGTCGAGGCCGGCGGTCGGCTCGTCGAGCAGCAACAATCTCGGGGCGTGCAGTAGCGCGCGAGCGATCTCGACGCGGCGCATCTGTCCGCCCGAGAGATGGCGCGCCTTGTCGCGGGCGCGATCGGCGAGCCCGACCCGCTCAAGCAGCGCCGCCTGGCGGCGGCGGGTCTCTCCGGCGCCGATGCCGTGCAGCGCGCCGTGGTAAGCGAGATTCTGTTCGACCGTGAGGTCGGGATCGAGCGTGCGCTGCTGAAAGACGACGCCGAGCGCCGCCAGCGCGGCGCCGCTTTCGCGCGCAACGTCGTGGCCGAAAATGCGCACGAGGCCGGATCGGGAGGCATAGAGATGCGTGACGACCGAAAACAGCGTGCTCTTGCCGGCGCCATTGAGGCCGAGCAGAGCCGCGAAGCTGCCGGGCGCGACCGCGAAGCTGACGTTATCGAGCGCGACGCGCGCGCCATAAGCATGCGAAACGTTCTCCACGGAAAGCGCGGGGGTCTGCGTCATCGTTTCGAAATCGCCACGCCCCAGGGAAACGGGCCGACCGCGATCGATTTGACCACTTTCAGCGCCGTCACGTCGATCACCGAGATATCGTTGGAGACGCCGTTGGTCGAAAGGAGATATTTGCCGTCTGGCGAAAGCTCGAGCTGCCAGACCCTCTGGCCGACCAGCAGATATTTCACGACCTTCTTGCTCGCCGCGTCGACGACGGCGACCCGGTTGGCCGGACCCAAGGCTATGAACGCGAGCTTGCCGTCGGCGCTGAAGCGCTCGCCGACCGGTTGCACCTGCTCCTTCGAGAGGCCGGGAGGGTCGAAATGAATCTGGCCGGTAACGGCGCGCTTGGCGGGATCGATCACGTTGACGACCCCGCCGACCTCGGATGTCACCCAAAGCTCGGAGCCGTCCTTGTTGAACTCGGCGTAACGCGGGCGCGCGGCGACCAGGATATTGGCGAGAGTTTGTTTGGCGCGCCAATCGATCAGATGCGCCATGCCCGTCGTTTCCGACGTATTGACCACCATGGCGCCGTCAGGGCTGACCGCGACGCCCTCGGGTTCGACCCCGACGGGAAATTCAGTGACGGCCTGACGAGTCGCGACGTCGATTTCGGTCAGCAGCGCGTCATTCTCGTTGGCGACGAAGGCGAGCTTGCCGTCGGGGGTGAGGCGGATCTGCTCGGGGTCCGCGCCCGAAGGCAATTCGCCAACGCGTCGCAGGTCCTTAGCGTCGAGGATCGCGATCGTGTCGTCGTCGCCGAGGCAGACGTAGAGTTGCGTCTCGTCTCTGCTGAGCGCGATGCCGCGGGGACGCTGCCCGACCGGGACGGTTTTCACCGCCTCCATTTTGTCGACGTCGATCATCGTGATCGAATTGCCCTTTTCGTTGGTGATAAAGGCTGTGGTCGCCGAAGCGTGCGCGCCGAGCCCCATCAGCGCCGTCCACGCGACGAGGGCGCGACGAATCATGGAAGTTTGCATTTCGTCTCCGGCTGATCGAAGCCGAGCGTGTCGAGTTCGCTCGTCTGATGCAGAAAACCTTCCTGCGGCGAGACCGAAACCGTCCCGCGCCCGTCGCTGAGCAGGATCGGTTGTCGCAACTGCTGGTTCCAGGCGCGAAGCGTAAGCTTCTGCCCCTTGAAGTCAGCGAGGGCGAAATCGGGCGAGCGGAAATAGTCGCGCGCCGCGCTGGGATCGCCCGTGCGCGTATGCGCGACCGCGTCGCCGATCATGCGCATCGCCACCCAGGCCTGATTGTCGCGCGCGTTCATGCCGCGCTTGAACTGCCGCTCGAACCGGTTCTGCAATTGTTGCGCGCCCCAGAGTTCGTGCGAGGCGTCCCAACTCGTCGGCCGCAAGCCGGCCGAGCCGACGACCGGGCGCGCGTCCCACGTGCGATAGGGCAGGTAGCCCGCGAACACTTCGCTTTCGTCGGCGGCGACCAGCACATCGTAATCGGGCGCCTTTTGAGTGAAGACCGGCATCTGCCGCTGCACCTGAACGGCGCCGGAATCGGAGCGGCGTCCGCCGCCGGTATCCTCGAAAGTGCGCTCCTCGACGATCTTCGCGCCGAATTTCTTCGCCGCGCGCTTGTAGGCTTCGCCCAGCAGTTTGTCCTCGGGATGCGAGCCGACGACGAGTAGCCAGCGCCGCCATTGTTTCCAGATCAGATATTCGCCGAGGCCGTCCGCAAACATCGAGCGCGTCGGCGCGACGTGGAAAACATTGGCGTGGCAGTCCTCTTCGCGCAGCCTGTCGTCGCTCGCGCCGGCGTTGAAGAGAATGACGTTCTTGTCGCGCAGGGCGTCGGCGACTTCAAGCGTTTCAGCGGCCGGCAGATCGAGGATGATGAAGCCCGCGCCCTCGGCGCGCAGATCGTTCAGCGGCGCGAGCGGATCGCCGCCCGGCGCCAGCCTCTTGTCGATGACGGCGAAGGACTGATCGAGGAAACGCCCGGTCGTGTTGTCGTCCTCCATCGCCATCCGCGCCCCGGCGAGAAAATCGTCGGCGGCGGGAATGTCGAGGATCGAGATCGTCTCGCGGCTGTGGGTCTGGCGCAGCACGCCGACCTTCACTTCGAGCGGGTCGGCGCGCAGCGGCGCGGCCCCGTTCGCCATCGCGGCGACGGCGCTGAATGCCAGTAGGGCGAGGGTTTGTCTTCGCGGCGGCTGGCGTGCGAACCTGCGCGCAACGAACGCGAGGAGGAACGACATGAAATTAGCGAGCGCAGTTTTGGCTGCATCTATGTGTTTGGCAAGCGCCGCCGTCGCGTCCGGCAAGCCCCCGCTGTTCTGGAATCTCATTTCCTCAACGGTGACCCGACTGGAAATCTCGAAAGCCGGCGCAGACACTTTCGGCCCTAACTTGACCGCGAACGACCCCGACGGCGCGGTCGACCACGACGAGCGGCTGAAACTGACCGGCGTCGAAAGCGGCGCATACGACGTGCGGTTGACGCTCAAGGATGGACGCCGGTGTCTGACGCGCGACGTGAAGATCGTCGAGGGCAAGCCGTTCTCCCTTGAGGACAAGGATCTCGTCGGCTGCGCCAAACAATAGGGGCGCCAGCGCGCGGGCGGGCGCTGCCGCCTCGATCCGTGCGCCGACTGGGCTTCAGGCTTGCGCAGGCGAATAGGCGGTGACTTCCATGCCGACGCAAATTTCGGTGACGACGGGCGCGATCCAGCTCATTGGCGTTTCCTTTTTCGTTTCGGGCGGAGTTTGCCCCGCCGCGCTCATTCGATAACATCGACGACCGACGCCGTCACCCCCGGCTTCAGGGCTTCTTGCCGTCAGGTCCGAACTGCTTGAGATAAGCGATCACGTTGTCGATGTCGGTCTCGGAAGAAAGGCCGGCGAACGCCATCTTGGTGTCCGGAACTTTCGCGCGCGGGTTTTTCAGATAGACCTTGAGCGTCGCTTCGTCCCAGGTGAGGCCGGAAGATTTGTTGGCCTCGGAATAAACGTAGTCCGGATAGGTTCCGGCGGCGCGCCCGACGATCCCGTTGAGCACCGGGCCGACCATGTTCTTCGCCCCTTCGCCGATCTGGTGGCAGGCCTTGCATTTCTTGAAGACCGACTCGCCCGCCGTGGCGTCCTGAGCCGACCCCGTTTGCGCCGAAGCGAGCAGCATCGCCAGGGCGAGCGCAGAAAAGCCCAATCGCGTCACGAGATTCTCCCTTGCGTCTGTTCGCGTTTCCCGGCAAGGCCTAGCACCGAGTGGCGCGCCGTTCCTATAGTGCGAAAGTCGGTCCGCGCGCGCAAGGCGCGACTTGCGCGCTTCTTGTGCGCTTTCGCGGACGCGCCGAGGCGGCTAAAGGAAGGCGGCGGCGCGACGCCGCGAGAGAAAAGGGTCAGACGCGATGTTGCACGCGCATTCCGTTGTCGCCGCCGGCGTCTGGTCGGGCGAGCCCGCCGATTCCGTGGTGCTCGATTACGACGAGCGCCATCGACGTCGCGTGGCCATGACCGGCGTGAAGGGGCTCACGTTCCTTCTCGACCTTGTCGAGGCCGTCGCGCTGCGCATGGGCGACGGGCTGAGGCTGGAGGACGGACGCATCGTCGAGGTGGTCGCGGCGCCGGAGCCGCTGGCCGAGATCCGCGCAGCCGACGCGGCCGCGCTGACGCGACTCGCGTGGCATCTCGGCAATCGCCATCTGCCGACCGAACTGACGCGAAAAAGCCTACGCATCCGCCGTGATCCCGTGATCGAAGAGATGGCGCGCGGCCTCGGGGCGAGCGTCGTCGACATCGAGGCGCCGTTCAACCCGGAAGGCGGCGCTTACCTACGCGCGCCTTCACGCGACCATGGTCATCACGATCACGCGCACGAAGGTCACGACCCTTCGCATCGCCATGGCGACGACCATCATCGCCATACCGATCACATGAATGTCGGCCCGGCGCCGCATGTGCATGGACCGGGTTGCGGGCACGATCATGGGCACGATCACG
>JBBIIT010000074.1:8210-12947 GCA_037446355.1 Beijerinckiaceae bacterium
CGGCCACGGCGACGGACGCCCGCATCGCCACGATCATGGCGGCCACGAATAGCGGCGGCGGCGAACTGCCGCTGTTTCTCTGGCTTTCTCCGTCCTTCCCCGTCGGCGCCTTCGCCTATTCGCATGGGCTGGAATGGGCGGTCGAGGCGGGAGACATCGTTGATGCGAGAAGCCTGGAGGACTGGCTCGCCGACCTTCTTGCCCATGGGGCGCCGCGCGCCGACGCGGTCTTTTTCGCGGCGGCCCACCGCGCCGCCGGCGCGGGAGACGCGACCGCGCTGCGAGAAGCGAATGAACTCGCGATCGCGCTGGCGGGGTCGGCCGAGCGGCGCCTGGAAACCTCGGCGCAAGGGAGCGCCTTCGTCGCGGCGGCCCGCTCCGCTTGGAATTGTGCGCCGCTCGCGCTGCTGCCGCAAACGGGCGAGGCCGTGGCCTATCCCGTAGCCATCGGCGCGACGGCGGCGGGGCATGGCGTCAGGCTGGCGACCGCCTTGCCGGCCTTCGTGCTCGCCGGACTCGCCAACCTCGTCTCGGCCGCCGTACGCCTCGGCGCCATCGGCCAGACCGACGGCCAGCGCGTGCTGGCTGCGCTGCTCGCGCCCGCACAGGCGATCGCGGCGCGGAGCTTGCACGGCGATCTCGACGCGATCGGGGGCTGCGCCTTTCGCTCCGACGTGGCGGCGCTTCGCCATGAAACGCAATATTCGAGGCTGTTTCGTTCATGAATACTGGCAAACAACCGTTGCGGGTCGGCATCGGTGGGCCGGTCGGCTCCGGCAAGACCGCGCTGATGGAGCAACTCTGCAAGCGTCTGCGCGGCGAGTTCGAAATCGCCGCCATCACCAACGACATCTACACCAAGGAGGACGCGCGCATCCTGGTCGAGGCCGACGCATTGGCGCCCGAGCGCATCATGGGCGTCGAGACCGGCGGCTGTCCGCACACCGCGATCCGCGAGGACGCCTCGATCAATCTCGCTGCGATCGACGAGATGCGCCGGCGCTTCGACGATCTCGACCTGATCCTGATCGAGTCGGGAGGCGACAATCTTGCCGCGACCTTCTCGCCCGAACTTGCGGACCTGACGATCTACGTGATCGACGTTTCGGGAGGCGAGAAGATCCCGCGCAAAGGCGGGCCCGGCGTCACACGGTCGGACCTGCTGGTCATCAACAAGGTCGACCTTGCGCCTTATGTCGGCGCCTCGCTTGATGTGATGGGCGCCGACGCGGCGCGTATGCGCAAGGCGCGCCCTTTCGTATTCGCCAATATGAAGACCGGGGCAGGGGTGGACGACGTTATCGCCTTCATCCGCGCCAAGGGCGGCCTCGGCGCTTAACCACATCGGCGCGTAACAGCGGAGAATAGCGAAACATTGCCGCGGTCGTTCAAATTTTAAGCTTTCCAATTACCGACAATTTACGCTTGGCCCCCACGATCCGGCTCCGCGGCCGTCTCTGCGCGGTCCGCTACCGCGCAGCTTTGGAGCCGCCCGTGAACCAGCGTGACGAAAATGAGAACGAGAATCGGCGCAGTGTACCGCGTCGGCGCGAATCCACGATGCGCGTCTGGGCGGACCCGGGCGGCGTTTTGCCGGTCATCGATTGCAAGGTGCTCGATCGATCCGAAGGCGGGGCGCGGCTCGCGGTCGTGAAAGGCAGCGCCCTGCCGGACAAGTTCATATTGAAGATCGACGCCACGCGCGTCGTCGGCGAAGCGCAAGTGGTCTGGCGCGACGAAGCCTCGGTCGGAGTCAAACTCCTCAAAGATTGAGAGCGCGCTCGATCCGATTTGACCGCTGTCAAAGCCTTGCCCGGATCGCTCGGCTATCGGCCGGGGTCCTCGGATTTTCGATCGGGCGATGGCGCCGAGCAGTCTGACTTTCGTCGGCGGACTACTGATGGGGTTGGCGAGCAGCCTGCATTGCGCGGGCATGTGCGGCGCAATCGCATCCAGTCTGCTGTTCACATTCGATCCCGGCGGCGGCTGGGCGCGGGCGCGCGTCCATTTCACCGGTCAATTCGGACGCATTCTCGTTTACATCACCGGCGGTTCGCTGCTTGGCGGACTTGGCGCCGCTTTTTACGGCGCTTTCGATCAGGCCTTGGGCTTCGCGGCGATGAGGGCTGCGGCGGCGATCGCGCTGAGTTGGATTGGCCTTTCCCTGGCCGGTTTCGCGCCCTCACTGGCCGGCGTGGACCGTTTCACCGCACCCTTATCGGTCGGGCTCAACGCCTTGCGCGCGGCGACGGGCGGCGGCGCCAGCGGCATATTTTTCTCCGGTATGGTCTGGGGCCTGCTCCCGTGCGGCATGGTCTACGGCGCGCTCTTCTATGCGATGCTCGCGGGGAGCGCGCTCGGCGGCGCCGAAGTGATGGCGGGCTTCGGCCTGGGCACCTTGCCATCGGTGACGGCGGTCGCGCTCGGCCTGACCGGCTTTCGCCGGATGGCGGCGACGCCGAAAGCGCGCGTTGCGGTCGGATTGGCGCTGATCGGGGTCGCGGTCCTGAGCGTCGCCATCCCCGCCGTCGGCGCAGGCGTCATCTGCTGGCCGAAGTAAGACCACCGGTTCAACAAAGTGAAATATAATGAGAAATTCGGGGATCGGCGCGATGCGTCGGCGCCGCTGAGCGGCGGGCGCTTGACAGGGTCCGCCGCGCCGTGTCTCTCCCGCCCGCGATTTCGTTCGAGATTGACGATTCAGGAGCGCGCATGACAACAGCCCTCGTTTTCCCCGGCCAGGGCTCGCAGGCGGTCGGCATGGGCAAGCCGCTCGCCGACGCGTTTCCGGTCGCGCGCGAGGTTTTCGAGCGGGTCGACGCCGCGCTCGGCGAAAAGCTCTCACGGGTGATATTCGAGGGGCCGGAGAACGAATTGACGCTGACCGCCAACGCGCAGCCGGCGCTGCTTGCGACCAGCATCGCCGCTTTGCGCGCGCTCGAAACCGCCGCCGGCCTCGACGTCGCGCGCGACGCCGCCTTCGTCGCGGGCCATTCGCTCGGCGAATATTCGGCTCTTTGCGCGGCCGGGACGCTGTCGCTGGAGGACGCGGCGCGACTGCTGCGCATCCGTGGCCAGGCGATGCAGAAGGCGGTTCCGGCGGGCGAGGGCGCGATGGCGGCGATCCTCGGCCTCGATTTTCCTGCCGTTTCGAAGATCGCGCTGCAAGCCGCCAGCGACCTTTATCTGACCGGCGCGATCTGCGAGGCCGCCAACGACAACGGCGGTGGACAGGTTGTCATTTCCGGAACGAAAGCGGCGGTCGAGCGGGCGATGGAACTCGCCAAACGGCACGGCGCCAAGCGCGCGCTGGCGCTTCCCGTCTCCGCGCCATTCCATTGTTCGCTGATGACCCCGGCCGCCGAGGCGATGGCGGCGGCTTTCGCTTCCGTCAAATTCGCCGCGCCGAAAGTTCCTGTCGTCGCCAATGTCAGCGCCTGCGCGCTTACCGATCCGGCCGCCATCCGCGACAGCCTGGTCAAGCAGGTTACGGGCACGGTGCGCTGGCGCGAAAGCGTCGCCTTCATGGCCGGGCATGGGGTGACGCGCTTTATCGAGATCGGCGCCGGCAAGGTGCTGGCGGGCCTCGTCAAACGCATCGCCGAAGGCGTCACGGCGATCAGCGTCGGCGCGCCGGCGGACGTCGAAGCCTATAAGAACGCCAGCGCGAACTAGCGTGAGAAAAGGGGCGATCATGTTCGATCTGACTGGGAAAACCGCGCTAGTCACGGGCGCGTCGGGCGGCCTTGGCGGCGCGATCGCGCGGGCGCTGCATGGGCAGGGCGCGAGCGTCGCGCTCTCGGGCACGCGCCGCGAGGCGCTGGAGGCGGTGGCGAGCGAGCTGGGAAGCCGCGTTCACGTGCTGGCGTGCGATCTCTCCGACAGCGCCGCGGTCGAAGCGCTGGTCCCGGCGGCCGAGGCGGCGCTGGGTTCCCTCGACATTCTCGTCAACAACGCCGGCGTCACGCGCGACAATCTTTTCATGCGCATGAAGGACGCTGAATGGGACGCCGTGATCGCGGTCAATTTGACGGCGGGGTTCCGTCTTTCGCGCGCTTGCGTGAAGGGCATGATGAAGCGCCGCTACGGCCGCATCATCGGCATCACTTCCGTCGTTGGCGTGACCGGCAATCCGGGCCAAGCGAATTACGCCGCCGCCAAGGCGGGAATGATCGGCATGTCGAAAGCGCTGGCGGCCGAGGTCGCCAGCCGCGGCATCACCGTCAATTGCATCGCGCCCGGTTTCATTACCAGCCCGATGACCGACGCCCTCAACGAAAAGCAGCGCGAAGGCATCCTGGGCTCGGTGCCGATGGGACGCCTGGGCGCGGGCGTCGACATCGGCGCCGCGGCCGTTTATCTCGCCAGCGCCGAAGCCGGCTATGTCACCGGCCAGACGCTGCACGTGAACGGCGGAATGGCGATGATTTGAGGCGGTTTCGCCCCGTTCGCGCCGCCTCTCGCCTTGCTCGGAGAGATATGCTATCGAGCCGTTTCGCCGCCCCAGGGGGCGGCGCCATTTTCGGCAGGAGAACCGCTCGGGGGACAATTGAGCGCGACCGGCCGGGAGAATTCGCGAGTCATGGGCGAGGGCGTCGATCCGCCGGCTCAACGATGAACGAATGCATCGGAATTAATCAGGCCGGGCTTTAGGGGCCGCGGCGCACGAGGGAAAAAGAAAATGAGCGATGTCGCGGACCGCGTTAAGAAAATCGTCGTCGAGCATCTCGGCGTCGA
>JBBIIT010000075.1:0-12845 GCA_037446355.1 Beijerinckiaceae bacterium
GCGATGCTCGAGGCGGCGATCGAGGCAGGCGCGGACGACGTCGTTTCCGGCCCCGAGGAACACGAAGTCATCACCGCGATGGAAGCGCTGCGCGACGCGCAAAAGGCGCTGGAAGCCAAGTTCGGCGAGCCGCGCAAGGCCTCGCTGATCTGGCGACCGCAGAATACGATCGCGGTCGAGGACGAAGCGGGCGAAAAGATCCTCAAGCTCGTCGGCGCGCTCGAAGAAAACGATGACGTACAGAACGTCACCGCCAATTTCGAGATTTCCGATGCGCTTATGGTGAAAATGCAGGGTTAGCCCTGGCGCGTCCGCCCGGTTCGGAAGTTCGAACCGGGCGCGAAGGTCAAATCACCAGCGGCAGTGCAGCCGACCCCACCGACCGCGCCAGCAGCGGCGATAGGGATAATAGCCCGGACCCCAACCCGGTCCGGGACCCCAGTAGGGACGGTTGGGGTGCCAGTTGCCCCAGCGATCCCACCAAACATGCTGAATGTCCGCCCCCGCGACCGACTGATCCAGCGCGGGCGATGAAAGCGTGAACGCAGAAGCGGGCGCCGCGCTCAGCGCCAGCATCGTCGCGCCAACCGCCGCCGCGAGTACGCCGCCAATGGCGATTCGTCGGAACATGATGTCCTCCTGAGTTGTATCGACCCGCTGAAATTGCCTCCGCGCGGCTGAACTCGACCTGAATGGATTATGGCGAAGCCCGGTCAGCGGCTCAAAGGCGAGCCAGGGCCCGAATGCACGCTGTTGTCAATGTGGAACAACGCTGGATCGGGGTTACTGACCAGATCGATGTTGAACAGCGAAACCAGGGTCTGGAACCCCTGCGCGTCCAGCACGGTCCATTGCTTGAGCGCGAAGGCCGCGGGATCGAATACGAGCGTGATGTCCGCCGAGCCGCCGAACGCCGCCTTGTCCTCGATCTCGATGGTCACGGCCTTGGCGTCGACCTCGACGCGCTTGACCCGGGTGTCCTTGGCGAGGTCGATATGGTCGGCGAGAAGGAATTTCAGTGGCGTCTGGCCGATCAAGTACAGGTCCTGGGTGCCGAGCTTCTGGTCGCGAATGGCGACCGAACGGCCGTCGGCGACGATCTCGAGCTTTTGCGGCGGATGATATCGGAACAACATCTTGCCCGGGCGCTCTACATAGAGTTCGCCTTCGGAGCGCTTGCCGTCCGGCCCGATCTGCACGAAATCGGCAGTCATGACGCGCGCGTCGTCGAAATAAGCGTTGGCCTTGGCGAGGGCGTCGGCGGCGCTCATCTCGACAATGGGCGCGGAATCCTTGGGCTTGGCCGATTTGGCGGCCTTCGTGGCGCCGACGTGAAGATCGACCGGGGCGTCCTGCGCCAGGGCGATATTCGCGCCGGCGAGCGCCAGAAGGACCGCCAACACCCTCGGCGACAAGGCGTTCAGGAAACGGAACATTGATTGGTCTTTCGATTTGGCCGGCGCGAAATCGCGCGCGCCGCAACGCCTTCAAGGTAGCCGCGCAAGCGCCGATGCCAGTCCCGTGCGCTCATTTTATGGCGGCGCGATGTTCGTTTCACGCGACGCGCCGGCCGCGGCCCTGGGCGGGCGCGGCGGCTTTTTCCTCGAACAATTCGGCGAGTTTTTCCGTCATTGCGCCGCCGAGTTCCTCGGCGTCGACGATGGTGACCGCGCGTCGGTAATAGCGCGTGACGTCGTGGCCGATGCCGATGGCGATCAACTCCACCGGCGAACGGGTCTCGATCTCCTCGATAACATAGCGCAGATGCCGCTCCAGGTAATTCCCCGAATTGACCGACAACGTAGAATCGTCCACCGGCGCGCCGTCCGAGATCATCATCAGGATTTTGCGCTGTTCGGTGCGGCCGAGCAGACGCTGGTGCGCCCATTCGAGCGCCTCGCCGTCGATATTCTCCTTCAACAACCCTTCGCGCATCATCAGCCCGAGGTTCTTGCGGGCGCGCCGCCAGGGCGCGTCGGCCGCCTTGTAGATCAAGTGGCGCAGGTCGTTGAGGCGGCCGGGATTGGCCGGCTTGCCCGCCTGCAGCCACGCCTCGCGCGATTGGCCGCCCTTCCACGCGCGCGTCGTGAATCCAAGAATTTCGACCTTGACGCCGCAACGCTCCAGCGTACGGGCCAGTATATCGGCGCAGGTCGCGGCGACCGTGATCGGGCGTCCGCGCATCGAACCGGAATTGTCGATCAGCAGCGTAACGACGGTGTCGCGAAAATCGGTGTCTTTCTCGCGTTTGAACGAAAGCGGCTGCTGTGAATCGATGATGATGCGCGGCAGGCGCGCGGTGTCGAGAATCCCTTCCTCGAGGTCGAATTCCCAGGAGCGGTTCTGCTGCGCCATCAGGCGCCGCTGGAGGCGATTGGCGAGCCGGCCGACGACGTTCGACAGATTCTGCAATTGTTTGTCGAGATAGTCGCGCAGTCGCTGCAATTCCTCGGGCTCGCAAAGCTCCTCGGCGTTGACCACCTCATCGAACTTGATCGTATAGGCTTTGTAGTCGGGGGCGCGTTTGTCATGCGCCGACGAGGGCGCGGGACGATTTTCCGACGCCTCCTCGGATTCGCCGGCGTCCGCGTCGTCGAGGAGATCGCTCGACGGTGCGTCGGCGGCCTCCATCGCTCCTTCGTCGAGTTCGTCGGCGGAATCCTGCGAAGTCTCCATCTGGGCAGAGTCCTGCGATTCCTGCTCGTCGCCCTCCCCTTCGGCCTCCTCGGCGTTTTCCGGCGGCGTCTGCTCGTCATTAGAGTCCTCGTCCTCGTCCGCGTCCGCCTCGGACTCGCTCGCCATGTCGAGCGAGGCGAGCACCCGCTGCAACGATTTGGCGAAGGCTTTCTGATCGAGAATGGCGGCTTCGAGTTTGTCGAGTTCGGCGCCGGCCTTGCCCTCGACGTAGGGGCGCCACAGATCGACCAGCCTGCGCGCGCCTGCCGGCGGCGGGAGCCGGGTCAGGCGCTCGCGCACGAGCATCGCCACCGCGTCTTCAAGCGGCGCCTCGTCCCGATCACGTACATCCGCGAGCGGGCTCTTCACGTAGCGGTCGTCGAGCATGGCGGAAAGATTAGCTGCGACGCCTTCCATCCGACGCGACCCGATCGCCTCGACCCGCGCCTGCTCGACCGCGTCGAACAGCGCGCGCGCGGCCTGGTTTTGCGGCGCATGGCGGCGATGGATGGCGTCGTTGTGGCAGGCCAATCGCAGGGCCATGGAATCGGCGAGCCCGCGCAGGATCGCCGCCTCGCGCGGGTTGAGCTTGCGCGGCGGCTCGGGCAGCCTCGCCCTGGCGCCGTCCGGTCCCGTCGTCAGCCCCGGCTTGTCCGCGGCGAACGCGACCTCGAGTTCGGGATGCTTCGACATCGCGCGCGCGCACGAGGCCAACGCGCGTTTGAAGGGCTCGTTGGCGGCTTCCGGTTTCGCGCCCGGCTTGCGGTTGGTGGGTTTGACGTCAACGGCCGCCATAAGCGCTCACGTTCTGAAAACGAAACGAAGCCGTCGCCGGGGGCGAGGCCGGCTTTCTCTATAGGACGGGGTCGCCAACGCTCACAAGTCTCGCGCGGCCCCCCGTTTCGCCTTGCGCCCGAAATCACGGGCTTTCGGGGCGCCCGCCTAAAACTGAAATCCCAGACTTAGGAAGTCAGATACCTTTATCGGTGTTAACTACTAGACTTGCAGTAAAATTGCTGGCTTCCTCAGGACAACAAAGGCGTCAGGCGCTTATCTAAAGTTTTTGTAAACTTCCGTATAAAAATTCGAAACAAGAAAGCAGGAATACGACTATGACTCTCCACGCAATCTCATTTGGAAAGTCCTTTCTAAAAGATCGCTCCGGCAATTTCACGATGTTATTTGCCGCGGCGGCACCGATTATTCTTATTGCCGCTGGCGCTGCGATCGACTATTCGCACACCATTTCGCTCCGCTCGGAAGCACAAGCGACGCTCGACTCCGCGGCCCTCGCCGCGACGACCGCTTACGCGCAAGGAAACATCACGAGCGCGAGCGCGGCGCAGACCTACGCGACGAACTTCTTCAAGGCCAACGCGCCGGCCGCAATCACTGGTAGCCAGACGTGCCTCACCGCATCTGTGGTTCCGCCCGCCAGCGGGTCAGGCGTCGTCGCCACGCAGGTTAACTATTGCGGCTCGTTCCCGAGCCTGCTCGGCGGCCTGGTAGGCTCGGGCGCGCAGAACGTGAACCTTAGCGCAAGCTCGCAGGCGACGATCACCACCACGACCACGACCACGACCACGAACACCGCAACGGCAGGCGCCGGCAAGTACGCCGGCAACGGCGACGTGCTGGGCGACCCCCACGTCCTGGGCGCCGACGGTTCAGACTATTACTTCGCTTGCGCCCTGCCGTCGGGCAGCTGGTACAACATGCTCAGCGACTCTGGCATCGAGATCAACGTCAATTGCAACGTGAACTCGCTGTTCAATATGGACGCCATCCAAAACATCACGACGTTGCTGGGCACCCACACGCTTCAGATGACCACCGTCGACCCGACGTCGACCAACGTCGTCAACTTCTGGGTCAATGGCGAAGAATACGCCTCCGGCAATGTCAGCTATCCCAACGGCTCCTGGGTGGGCGCGGTCACGATCGACGGCGTGGTCCATGCCGCGAAGTCGGGCACGAACACCTACCTCAACGACACCGCGGAGAACGTGAAAGTTTCGGTCACGGTCGGGCAGCCCGGCGTCGCCTCATCCGCCTATAATTACGTGACAATCACCACGGCGGATTACTCGATCATGGAGCTCTACTACAACGCCGGAATGGGCTACATCCAAATTGTCGCCAAGAATGCCGGCAAATGCGGCGTTCCCGGCGGCATCTGGGGCGGCACGCTCGCCGGACACGACGACCCGAATGGCGCGGACTTCTTGATTTCCGGCCCGACCTACACGGCCCCGCAGTTCCTGTGGACCAACTGTCTGACGACCACGTCGTCGACAACGACCGCCGAAACCAAGACCTCGATTCTCACCAAGTAATCCCCCTCGATTGCCTAAACGCCGGGCGACAGGCTTCGCCCGGCCCCTTTCAAAGGACCGATCCCATGTTCAATCGTTCGAATTTCCTCGGCAAGATCGTCCGCGCCCTCGGCGCGTCCGCTCTGGCGTTAGGCCTCTGCCTCCCGGCTTCGCCCTCGGCATTCGCGCAAAGCGCGCAAATGACCTGCTACCAGATGCAGAGCAATTGCCTGCTTCAGTCGCACCGCGAACAGCAGGCCGACGCGGCGGCCGGCGTGACGCCCGATCCGGTGCTCGCTTCCGACAACACCTGCTACGACGCCTATAACGCCGCCGAGCAGACCGGCACCTGGCCAGCGATCGGTCCGTTCATGGCCTTTACTTGCACACCCTGATCATCGCGCGCGGACCGGCAGGTCTCGCGTCCGAAGTAACAGCGGCGCAATTTTCCTTCGCGAAGGCTTCAAGGCCTTCGCGAAGTCGTTTGTGCGGGGAAGTGTCGCTGAATCTCGCCGCGCGATCCTGCCTTAGCTCAACGCGACATTGAGCGCGCTTTCCGGCAGTTCCTGACCGAAGCAACGTTGATAGAATTCGGCGACCAGCGTGCGTTCGAGTTCGTCGCACTTGTTGAGGAAGGTCAGGCGGAAGGCGAAACCGATATCCTTGAAGATCTCGGCGTTTTCCGCCCAAGTGATGACGGTGCGTGGGCTCATCACCGTCGACAGATCGCCGCCGATGAAAGCGTTACGGGTGAGGTCGGCGACGCGCACCATCTTGTTGACGATGTCGCGCCCGCCCTTCTGCGCGCGGTAATGCGGCGCCTTGGCGAGCACGATGTCGACTTCCTTGTCGTGCGGCAAGTAGTTCAACGTCGTCACGATCGACCAACGGTCCATCTGGCCCTGATTGATCTGTTGCGTGCCGTGATAGAGACCCGAAGTGTCGCCGAGGCCGACGGTGTTGGCGGTGGCGAACAGCCGGAAGCCGGGATGCGGCTTGATAACGCGCCGCTGATCAAGCAGCGTCAATCGGCCCGACTGCTCGAGCACGCGCTGGATGACGAACATCACGTCGGGGCGGCCTGCGTCGTATTCATCGAAGCAAATGGCGATATTGTTCTGCAGCGCCCAGGGCAGAATGCCGTCGCGGAACTCCGTGACCTGCATCCCGTCCTTCAACACGATCGCGTCCTTGCCGACGAGGTCGATGCGGGAGACGTGGCTATCGAGGTTAATGCGCACCAACGGCCAATTGAGGCGGGCGGCGACCTGCTCGATATGGGTCGATTTGCCGGTGCCGTGATAGCCACTGACTATCACGCGTCGATTATACGCAAACCCGGCGAGGATCGCGAGCGTCGTGTCGCGGTCGAAGAGGTAATCCGGATCGAGGTCGGGCACGTGTTCGTCGGGCGCCGAATACGCAGGGCACTCCATGTCCGAGTCGATCCCGAACGTTTTGCGCACGGAAACGCGCGCGTCCGGCGGCCCCGCGACCGAGGTCGTGGTTTCCGTTGGCGCGGGCCGGGTCTCGACTTTCATGTATCCTCCAGGGCCGCCGCAGGGGCGGCGGGGAAACGAACCTATATAGCTATTCTGACGAGCGGTGAAAGATTCGCGGCGCGGAAAGAGTGCGAACGGGCCGCTTCGCGGCCGGTCAGACCAACTTATTCGAGCGCAGGAAGTTATAGGCCTGAATGATCTCGCGCAATTTCGCCTCCGACGAACGATCGCCGCCGTTCGCGTCGGGATGATTGCGCTTCACCAGTTCCTTATACTTGGCCTTGATCGTCACCTCGGTCGCGTTTGCGTCGAGTTCGAGCGTGAACAAGGCCTTCATCGCCAGGGCGTTGTAACGCGGGGCTTGGGCCGCATCGCCGGCCCGGCGCGCGCCCTTGCGGCGCATGACCCGTGCCTCAGCGTAAACCGTTTCGTCGACATGGGCTGCGCCGCGGGCGCCTCCGCGCGGACCCATTTTCCAGGTGGGGCGGTGGCCGATCGTCTCCGCCTGGCGGTATTTGGCGAGCGCGTCGTCGTCCATGCCTTTGAAGTAGTCGTAGGTCGCGTTGTATTCGCGAATATGTTCTTTGCAGAACACGAAGAACTCGCCCTCATGGTCGCGCCCCTTGGGCGCCTTGAACTCGCCCGCCGCCTTGCAGCCGGGATGGCTACAGGGCGCGGGGGCGGCCTTGGGCGCGACGGCGGCCGTCTTGCGCGTCGATTTGACGCGGATGCGATCGAACAGCGGCGAATTCAGATCCATTTCCAAAACCCTGGACGGCGACGCGAATCTTCCGCGAGCGAAAGAGCGGCGCGCAGCCTATATTGACGGCGATCGGATAAAGCACTCACGCCGAGCGACAAAACGCGCCCTCGACTGGAATGTGAAGATCCATTTTGACAACTCGCGCGCCGCAAGGCAAGCCGCTAACGCAACGCCCGGGAAATCAGGCTATGAGCATGAAGGACAGAATCGAAGCGCGCTTGCGGCAGGGACTCGAACCTGTGCTTCTCGAAGTGATCGACGATTCCCATCGCCATGCCGGGCACGCCGGCGCGCGGCCGGGCGGCGAAACCCATTACAGCGTGCATGTCGTTTCGGAGCGCTTCGTCGGCAAAAGCAAAGTGGAACGCCATCGCATGACCTACGCGCTGCTTGGCGACGAGTTCGCCGCCAGCCTGCACGCCCTCGCGCTGCGGGCGCAAGCGCCCGGCGAGGCATGAACGCGGCTCTCCAGAGGCCGTTCACATTCGAATTCACGGCCGACGAGGCGAAGATCGCCGCCTCGCGCATGGCGCTGCGTCAGGCGCTGGGAAGCGATCTCACGAAGCGGCATCTGGCGCCGCTGGCCGCGTTCGTGCTCGCGCTGACCTTCGCCGCGATTCTCGGACTGACTGAACTGGTCAGCCGCCGATACGCGGAAATGGCGATTCTTATCTCCGCGGCCGCATACCTGTCGCACCGAATTTTGACGCGGCGCAGATTTGCCGCGGCGGGTCGCGAGAATGCCGACGCTATCGAAGCTCTGCGGACGGCCGGATCGGTCACGATTTCCATTGACGAAACAGGCATCGGCTTGAAGGGCGGGTCAATCTCGGCGAACTGGCGCTTCGCCGACGTTCAGGATGTCGAGGACGCAGGCGGAATGATCTACCTCTGGCCAAACACAGGCCAGCCCGCGATCCTGCCGACCCGCATTTTTTCCGACGCTGAAACCGTCGCGGACTTTTTGAATTTGGCCCGCGCGAAGGCGAAAATCCTATCGCGACGCGATCGCGCCGAATTCGACGACGATTGACCGCGACGCGCGCCGGCGCCGCAGATTTGCGCGGCCGGCGACGGCGAAACGTCGGCACGGATGCTCGGGATCGCGCCCAAGCCGCCGGCCACTTTGGTTTCCGGGCAACGTCGTTGGCCATTCCGGCGTCAAGATGACTCGGACCTGCGCGCCACGGCTCTCCAGGGCCTCGACGCTGCCGCTGTCCCCCGCTTCGTCAGCTTCGTCGCCCGAATTCTCGACCCTTCGATTCGACCTCCCGCCCAAAGTCCTATCGCGGCGGATTGACGCGCGGCGCGTCTGCGCAGGGCGCCTCGTCCGAAAGTACCGTTGCGCTTTTCGTTATATTCAATTGGATATGTCGTCGGTCAAATTCCCACCTCTCCGCGCGCCCAAAGGCGCCGCCGACGGCCGCGCAATTTTCAGCAATGCCGCCACATGAGGCGGAAACAGGAGGAACGCATGTATCAGCAGGCTTTGGACACAATCTCGAAAAAGGTCCTCATCCGACCGCAATACGACAATTTCATCGGCGGACAATTCGTCGCCCCGGTCGAAGGCCGCTACTTTGACAATCCGAGCCCGGTCACCGGCGCGAAGCTCTGCGCGGTCGCCCGCTCGACGGCCGCCGACATCGAACTCGCACTCGACGCCGCCCACAAGGCGAAGGACGCCTGGGGAAAGACCTCGCCCGCCGATCGCGCCGTGATGCTCAACAAAATCGCCGACAAGATGGCGGCCAATCTCGACCTTCTCGCGCTCGTCGAAACTCTCGACAACGGCAAGCCGATCCGCGAGACGACATACGCGGATTTGCCGCTCTGCGTCGATCACTGGCGCTATTACGCTGGCTGCATCCGCGCGCAAGAAGGCGGCATCTCCGAGATCGACCACGACACGGTCGCCTATCATTTCCATGAGCCCCTCGGCGTCGTCGCTCAGATCATTCCCTGGAACTTCCCGCTGCTGATGGCGGTGTGGAAACTCGCGCCGGCGCTCGCGGCCGGCAACTGCGTGGTCCTGAAGCCGGCGGAGCAGACGCCGCTCGCCATCCTCGTGCTCGCTGAAATGATCGCCGACATCCTGCCGCCCGGCGTGCTAAACATCGTCAACGGTTTCGGTCTGGAAGCCGGCAAACCGCTCGCTCAAAGCAAGCGCGTCGCCAAGGTCGCCTTCACCGGTGAGACGACCACGGGCCGGCTCATCATGCAATACGCCTCCGAGAACATCATCCCGGTGACTTTGGAGCTTGGCGGCAAGTCTCCCAACATCTTCTTCGCCGATGTGATGGACGCCGACGATGAGTTCTTCGACAAGGCGCTCGAAGGCTTCGCGATGTTCGCGCTCAACCAGGGCGAGGTCTGCACTTGCCCCAGCCGCGCGCTCATTCAGGAGTCGATCTACGACAAATTCATCGAGCGCGCCGTCGACCGCGTGAAGAAGATCAAGCTCGGCAACCCGCTTGATATGTCGACGATGCTCGGCGCCCAGGCGTCCACTGACCAGCTTGAGAAAATCCTTTCGTATTTCGCTATCGGCCGTCAGGAAGGCGCTCAGGTTCTAACCGGCGGCAAGCGCGCGAATCACGAAGGCGAATTGGCGAACGGCTATTACGTCGAACCGACGATATTCGCTGGCCATAACAAGATGCGCGTGTTCCAGGAGGAGATCTTCGGGCCGGTGGTCGCGGTCACGAAGTTCAAGGACGAAGCTGACGCGCTCGCGATCGCAAACGATACGCTCTACGGACTCGGCGCCGGCGTCTGGTCGCGCAATGGCAACACGGCCTACCGCGTCGGCCGCAACATCCAGGCCGGTCGCGTCTGGACCAATTGTTATCACGCCTATCCCGCGCACGCCGCGTTCGGCGGCTACAAAGCCTCCGGAATCGGTCGCGAGACGCACAAGATGATGCTCGACCATTATCAGCAGACCAAGAACCTGTTGGTCAGCTATTCGCCCAAAGCGCTCGGATTCTTCTGAGCGCGAGCCTCTCCTTCTCTCGCCCGCCCCAGAGGGCGTAGGGCGAGAGAAGGCCACCTGCAAAACAGGATGGGAGTTGGAGCGACATCTCGCCGCGCACCGGTCGGCTTCGCCGACACCCTCTCCCGATTCTCGGGAGAGGAGCATTTCGAGGTTCTCATGATTCCTCGCGTACTTGTCACGCCTGAAGCGGCCGCCATGATCGCGCGACTGAAATCGATTCATGGCCCCGTCATGTTTCACCAGTCGGGCGGTTGCTGCGACGGCTCGGCGCCGATGTGTTTTCCTGCGGGCGAGTTCAAAGTCAGCGCGCAGGATGTGCTAATGGGCGAGATCGCCGGCAGCAAGTTCTACATGGGCGCCAACCAATTCGAATACTGGCGACATACCCAGCTCCTTATCGACGTCGTGCCCGGACGTGGCGCCGGCTTCACGCTGGAGGCCCCCGAGGGCGTTCGTTTCCTGACGCGCAGTCGGGTGTTCACCGACGACGAAGTCGATGCGCTCAACGCCGAAGGCGAGCCGCCGCGCGGCGCCTGACCGGCGATCGATCGACTGGACTTTCGCCCCTAGAACGAATTAGGATGCGGCTCGCACTTCACGAGGTCCGTATTGTTACGCTTCGCAATCCTCCTGCTTTTTGCGCTCCCCGGCGCCGCGTCGGCGCAGACGCACGAGCATCACGCGGGCCTGGCGCACGCCAACGTCGCCGCGCCGGTCGAGGGAGGGCAGTCCGCCTTCGCGGCGATTCAGGAGATCGTCGCAATGCTCGAGGCCGATCCGAAGACCGACTGGTCCAAGGTCGACGTCGAGGCGCTGCGCCAGCATCTGATCGACATGGACAACGTTACGCTGCGCGCACGGGCGAAGAGCGAGCCGGTCGAAGGTGGCCTTCGCTTCGTCGTCACCGGCGAGGGCGAAGTTCGAGATTCGATCCGACGCATGACGCTCGCCCACGCCGCGACGATGAATGGCGTCGGGGGGTGGACCTACGAAGCGGTCGCGACCGACGCCGGGGCCGACATGACCGTGAAAGTTCCGGCTGCGGATCTCGCCAAGCTGAATGCGCTCGGATTCATCGGCGTGATGGCGCGCGGTATGCATCATCAGATGCACCACCTCATGATCGCGCGCGGCGAGCATCCTCATTAGGCGGCTCGCTTACGCCGTACCTTCGTATCATTTGCGCGCGAGACCTGACTGCGCGCCTCACGCCCCCGCGAATTTGTCGGGGAAGGCGAGTTCGTTCCGGCTCCGCCACTCCGGCTTGACGTAGTTGACTATCAACGAGCGCCTGACCCCCTTGATCGGGCGGCGGTGGAAGCCGTGCCAAGTGTCGGCGGCGGGGACAAAGATCAAGCCGCAATTGCGGTGAAAGGGCGTCGTCATCACCAGCTTCAAATCGCCGTCGAGAATGTCCGTGCCCCAGGCTTCCGATCCCGGATCGTCAGAAAGATAGATCAGCATCGTGAACAGCTTGGCGCCGATGTCGGTGTGCGGTTCGAGCCAGAATCCCTCCGTGTCCAGGCAATATTCGACGCGCAGATAAGATTGGCGGAGGTTCAGATCGCACATGCGTTCAAGCGCGCCCACGACCGCGTCGCTTTGCAGCGCGTGCGTCAGCGCGGCGCAAACCGCAAACCTGCCGCGCGCTTCGACGCCGAAAAACAAGCGCGAGGAGTTGTGGGTCTCGCGCCGCCCTTGCGTGTCCTCGATCCTCGGGGGCGCCACGGGGAGCGCGTCGAGGCCCTCGCAGGTCTCGGTCGGCAGCATGTTTTCCGGCAGCCAGTGCCGATAGGGTTTGGCGCCGAAATAACTCTTGTCGAAAGCGGAAATCAGGCTCGCCGCGACCGCATTGCCCTCAACCAAGCGCCGCTCCTGTCTCGCTCCGCGCCGGCTTAAAGATCGACGTGGCCTGTTTGACACGCGCCGAAAGCCGATGCCGGAACAATTCGCGATGGGCGGCGAAATCGCTGGTCATCCAATTGACCATCACGTAGCGCCTGACGCCTTCGTAAGGTTCGTGGCCGTGATAGGAGCGTTCCGAACGACGAAACGCGATCATCGTGCCGAGATCGGGCGGAACTTCGCCGATCATGTCCTTGAGGTCGGTCGGCGAGCGCAGCAGGCGCAGGCGCCCGCCCTTCGCTTCCCATGCGTCGTTGAAATAGAGCAGGACCGTGATGAGCTTGGTCTCGCTGTCGGTGTGGATGCGTCCGTCCTTGGCCGCGCAGCGCCCGCGCACCGTCACCATTTGCGGTCGCCCGACCAGGTTGACGCCGAACTTCTCGGAGAAAGCGCGCGCGACCGGTTCGCTTTGAAATTCCTTGATAAGCTCGCGAAAGCGCGGCCCCGGCCGCGTGGCCTCGACCGGCAGCAGTCCGGAATCCGCAATGTCCGGAAAGTCGTCGCGGATCGCCGCGGCGTCAGCCGCCCGCACAGCGCTCGGAACCACGGTGAACGTGAAGGGATCGCGGGTCAGAGGCGCCGCGCGCAACGCCTCCAGGTCCAACAACGGCATCGCATCCTCCCGAACAAAGTCCTTCGGGCGGATATACCGTTGCGAACGAAACGATGTGATTTAGATCAAGGCG
>JBBIIT010000076.1:0-11942 GCA_037446355.1 Beijerinckiaceae bacterium
CGTGTTATCGATCACATAGACGACCGAGGGTAGGGAAATGGCGGGAAAGAAGCGCAGCAATAGGCCGCCGCCGCTCCGTGGTCGTATCGCAAAATCAGCGCCGCCGGACGGCCCCGTCACCATGCAGACCGTCGCGCGTCTGGCGGGCGTCTCCGCGATGACCGTATCGCGCGCATTGAAGCGGGACTCCTCTGTCTCCGACGAAACGCGGGATCGCGTTCTCGATGTCGTAAGGAGAATAGATTATGTGCCGGACGCATCGGCGCGCGTGTTTGGCACTCGGCGCTCCGGATTTGTCGCCGCTCTCGTTCCTTCGCTCAACAACTCCAATTTCGCCGATACCGTGCATGGCATGACGGAAGTGTTCGACGCCGCCGGATTGCAGATGCTGCTCGGCGATACGCAATATTCGCTCGACCGCGAGGAAGACCTGATCCGTGCGTTCCTAGAACGGCGGCCGGAAGCTATGGTCTTGACGGGCGGCGTTCATTCCGATGGCGCCCGCCGGTTGCTCGCCAAGGCCGATGTCGCGATTGTCGAAACCTGGGATCTGCCCGCCGAGCCGCTCGGCGACGTTGTTGGGTTCTCCAACGTCGAGGCCGGCGCGGCGATTGTGCGCTATCTACATTTGCGTGGACGCAGGCGCATAGGATTCATCGGCGGCAAGACGAACTTCGACACGCGCGGCGCCGAAAGACGGGCGGGCTTTCAGAAGGCGACGAAGGCGCTGAGATTGCCAAGCAACAGGATCGTACTCGCCGGCAAGCCTCCGGTTTCCATGACGCAGGGCGCCGAAGCGCTCGATCAGATGTTGAAACGCTGGCCCGATATTGACGCTGTCGTTTGCGTCTCGGACCTCTCGGCGTTCGGCGTGCTCGCCGAGTGCCAACGTCGAGGTATCGCCGTTCCCGAGCGACTGGCTATCGCCGGCTTCGGCGATTTCGAGGTGGCGCGCTGCTGCCATCCGCGCTTGACCACGATCGCGCTCGATTGCGCTGAGATAGGCCGGCGCGCGGCCGAGGCGGCGCTGGCGGCTATAGACGCGCGTCGCAATGGAGAAGCGAGGAAGGCCGAGACGGTCGAGATCGCGTTTCGGGTCGTCGAACGCGAGACAGGCTGAGGCGCTCAGAAGGCGAGCTGCACCTTCATCGAGCGCGATCGGTCGCCGGCGAGTTCGAAAGCTTCGCGCGCGTCAGCGAAAGGCAAGATCGCGCTGATGAGCGGCTTCACGTCGATGAGGCCGCGCCCCATGAACTCGAGCGCGAGCGCGAATTCCTCGTGAAAGCGAAACGTGCCGCGCAGCTCCAACTCTTTCGCCGTTATCAAGTTGATCGGCAGCGTCATCTCGCCCCCCAGTCCAAGCTGTAAGATAACGCCGCCGGGACGCAGTACTTCCAGGCCCGTGCGCAAGGCGGCTTCCGCGCCGGAGGCCTCGAACAGAACGTCGAAATAGCCTTTGTCAGCCTTCAGAGGCTCCAGCGCTGCGATGTCGCGAGCGACGTTGATCGTGCGATCGACGCCGATGCGCGAGGCGAAGGCGAGCGCGCCGTCGGCAATGTCCGTGATGACGATTTCCGCCGCGCCCGCGCGACGCGCCGCGATGGCCGAGAGCACGCCGATCGGCCCGCTGCCGCTGACCAGAACACGCTTGCCCGCGAGCGCCCCCGCGCGGCGCACCGCATGCAGCGCGACAGCAAGCGGTTCGGCCATCGCCGCTTCTTCCAGGCTCACGCCCTCGGGAACGCGATGCGCCTGATCCTCGCGGCAGACGAGCGCTTCTCGGAAGGCGCCTTGCACGTGCGGGAATCGCATGGCGCTGCCGTAGAAGCGCATGTCGAGACACTGGTTCTGCCGTCCTTCCAGACAATAGCGGCAGCGGTTGCACGGCACGCTCGGGCTGACGGCGACGCGGTCGCCAACCTTCACGCGCTCGCAGTTGCGGCCGACAGTCTCGACTACGCCGGCGACTTCATGACCAAGGATCATCGGTTCCTTCAGCCGCACCATTCCGAAGCCGCCGTGGTTGTAATAATGCAGATCTGAGCCGCAGATGCCCCCGAAACGGATACGAACGGAAATCTCGCCGTCGGCGAGCGGCGCCGTCGGCCGTTCGTCGATGCGAATGTCCTTGGCTGAATGGGCGACGATCGCGCGCATGGGAGACCTCGTTTCAGATGACAGGGGTGAGCAATGGTCGGCCGGCGAAATGCGCTTCGAGATTGTCGCGCACAAGTTGACCCATAGCCTTCCGGGTCTCCACAGTGCCGCTCGATTGATGCGGTTGCAGCAGAACATTGTCGAAGCCGAGAAGGCGCGGATCGATATTGGGTTCATTGAGAAACACGTCGAGCGCCGCGCCGGCGATCGTCTTGCTTTGCAGCGCCGCGATCAGCGCCGGCTCATCGACGACTGTGCCGCGCGCGACGTTCACGAACAGGCCCGACGGCCCGAGCGCCTCGAAAACAGCTGCGTTTACGAGGCCCCGCGTCGCTTCCCCGCCGGCGACAGAGGCCACGAGTATATCGCTCGCGCCCGCGAGCGACACAGCATCGGGGTAATAATCGTGTTCGACGCCCGGCGCCGGAGCGACGTCGGAATAGGCGAGCGTGACGTCAAACCCAAGAAAGCGGCGGGCGATGGCGCGACCGATCCGGCCGAAGCCAAGAATACCTACGGTCTTGCCGCGCAGGCTTCTGCCGAGCGGCAGCGCGCCGAGCCTTCGCCAACCGCCCGAGCGTACATGCGCGTCGCCGGCGACGATTTTGCGCAGATGCGCGAGGACCAGCGCAAATGCAAAATCGGCTACGTCCTCGGTCAGCACCTCGGGCGTGTTGGTCACCCGCACGCCCCGCGCCTTGGCGCGCTCGATGTCGATGGCGTCATAGCCGACCCCGTAGCAGGAGATGATTTCCAGTTTCGGCAATTGGTCGATGAGATCGGCGGAGGCGCCAAGTTCGCCGCGCGTGGCGATAGCGCGCACATGCGGCGCGGCCTCGGCGAGAAAGCGCTCGCGGTCGTCAGCGAGCCAAAGCTTGCGCAGATCGTAGAGCGACTCCAAGGGCGCCATGTCCCATTCGGGATAGGCGCCTGTCATCAGCACGACAGGCTTGGGCATCAGGTTTCCTCCAGTTCGTTGCCAAATGTTACCGATAACACATCGCAGACGCAAGAGGCCTGCGAAGAAAATTAGTTTGACACAGCCAGTGTTACCGATAACATCAAAATAACGAAAGGGAGGTGCGTATGACGGCGCTGTTGCAGAAACTGTTCAGCCTCAATGGCGCTGTTGCGCTTGTCACGGGTTCGTCGGCCGGAATCGGACTCGCGCTTGCCCGCGGGCTCGGCCTCGCCGGCGCAAAGGTCGTCGTCAATGGGCGCACGGTTGAGACCGTCAAGAGCGCCGCGGAGACGCTGCGCGCCGAGGGCGTGACGGTATTCGAGTCCGTCTTCGACGTCACCGACTGCGCGTCGGTCAGAACGGCCATCGAAGAAATCGAAAGCGCTTTTGGCCCCATCGAGATTCTCATCAACAACGCCGGCATCCAGCGTCGCGGCGCGCTGGAGGACTATCCCGAGGAGACCTGGCGCGAACTCATGCGCGCCAATCTCGATAGCGTGTTCTACGTGTCGCAGCCGGTCGCCAAGCGCATGATCGCGCGCAAACGCGGCGCCATCATCAACGTAGGGTCCGTCCAGAGCGAACTCGCGCGGCCCAATATCGCGCCCTATACCGCCTCCAAGGGCGGCGTGAAAATGCTGACCAAGGGCATGGCGACCGACTGGGGCCGCCACGGCCTTCGGGTCAACGCCATCGCGCCCGGTTATTTCAAGACCGAGCTCAACAAGGCGCTGGTCGAGGACGAAAAGTTCTCGGCTTGGCTGACCGCGCGCACGCCGATGAGTCGCTGGGGCGACGTCGACGAACTCGTCGGCGCCGCCATCTTCCTGGCCTCCGGCGCTTCCTCTTTCGTCAACGGACACGTGCTCTATGTCGACGGCGGCATCACCGCCTGTCTCTGACAGGCTCGCCGTCGTCGTGATGGGAGTCTCGGGCGCCGGCAAGACAACGATCGGACGTTTGCTCGCAGATGCGCTCGGCGCCGAGTTCATCGACGGCGACGATCTGCATTCGCGCGACGCGCGCGCCAAAATGGCGTCGGGCAAGCCGCTGGACGACGAAGACCGCTGGCCCTGGTTGGACCGGGTCGGCGCCGCGCTCTCCGGCGACGTGCGCCGGGTGGTCGCCTGTTCGGCGCTGAAGCGCGCTTATCGCGACCGCATCCGCGTCGCCGCCGGTCCGGGCTTACGGTTTGTCTATCTTGCCGCCGACCTTGAAGAGATGCGTCGGCGCGTCGCCCAACGGCGCGACCATTATATGCCGGCGTCGCTAGTCGACAGCCAGTTCGCGGCGCTAGAGGCGCCCGTCGGAGAACTCGACGTGATGGAAGTCTCGGCGCAAATCGATCTTCGGCAGGCCGCGCAGCTCGTCGCCCGTATTCAAGCTGAGAGTCACCATCATGATTGAATTCTCCGCGGTCGACGTCGCCGTGATTGGAGTCGGAGTCATGGGCTCGGCCCTCGCGGAAAGGCTTCTGGAAACCGGCGCCCGCGTGACGCTGTTCGACCCCGACGCCGCCAAACTTGCGGTGCTGGTCGCGCGCGGCGCTCAAGCTTTCGCGTCTGCCGCCGAAGCGACGCGAGGCAAGCGCTTCGTAATCACGAGCCTGAATTCGGCGCGAATCGTCGAAGCGGCGGTGTTTGGCGACGAGGGGATCGCGAACGCGGCGGATTCGGGGACGCTGCTCATCGACATGTCGTCGATCGATCCCGATTCGACGCGCGCGCTCGGCGCGCGTTTTGCCGAAATGACGGGCGGCCGCTGGCTCGACTGCCCGTTGTCGGGCGGCGCGCCCGGCGCCCGCGCGGGTAAGCTGACGGTGATGGCTGGCGGCGCGACGGACGACTTCGAGCGTGCGCGAGCGATCATGAGCCGACTCGCGGCCAATTACACGCTGATGGGGCCGCTTGGCGCCGGGCAGGCGACGAAGCTCGTCAATCAGGTGCTGTGCGCTTTGCAGTTTCAGGCGGTCGCGGAAGCGGTCGCGCTAGCCGAGCGCGCCGGCGTCGAGGCAGAGCGCATACCCGCTGCGCTGGCGGGAGGCCGCGCCGATTCGCGCATTTTACAAGAATTCGGGGCCAAAATGGCGCGCCGCGATTATTCGCCTACGGGCCGGCTCGACAATATGCTCAAAGACCTCGACGGCGTACAGGCCTTAGCACGCGCCACAATGACGGCGCTTCCCGCGACCGCCGTCGTCGCCGAAATCCATCGCGCGCTCGTCGGCGCGGGGTACGGCTCCGCCGATAGCGCCGCACTCATGCGGCAGTTCGACGCCAAGCGCGGTTGGAATTAGTCGAGGACGGCGCTTGCGTTTTTACGGTGTTATCGATAACATCGCTGGCAACTAAATCGGGCGAGGAAACAGAGCGTGTTGGAAGGCCCGCATCGATCAAGTGAGCCGCTCGTCCGATTTGACCGAATCGTCAAGCGCTTCGGCGGCGTGACTGCGCTACGCGGCGTTTCGCTGGAGTTGCGGGCGGGAGAAATCCTGGCGCTGCTCGGCGAGAACGGCGCGGGCAAGTCGACGCTCATCAAGACGCTTGGCGGCATCGTCGAGCCGACCGACGGCGGCATCTTCTACAAGGGCCAGCCCTATCGCCATCGGCCGCCGAAATTCGGCGTACGCCAGCCCGTCGCTTTCATCCACCAGGATCTCGGCCTCGTCGAATGGATGACCATCGCCGAGAATATCGTGCTCGCCACGGGCTATCCGCGTAAGTTTGGGGGTCTCGTGGATTGGAAAGCGGCGGCGCGGGCGACTGAGGCCGCGCTTGCCCAAGTCGATTGTCCGCTGCCGGCGACCCGGCGCGTGCGCGACCTGTCGCGCACAGAGAAGTCGCTTGTCGCCATCGCGCGCGCGCTGAGCGTGCAGGCCGACGTGCTTGTGCTTGACGAGCCCTCCGCCTCGCTGCCCGCCGATGAGGTGCATCGGCTGTTCGACGCGCTAAGGCCGCTGAAGGCGCGCGGCGTCGGTATGATCTATGTCTCGCATCGTCTCGATGAAGTGTTCGAGATCGCCGACAATATTGCCGTGTTGCGCGACGGCTCGCTCGTCGGCGAGCGGCGCGTCGCCGACACGACGCCGGAGGAACTGGTTTCGCTCATTGTCGGCAAGGCGCTCGATAAGTTCGAGACCAAGCCGCGCGCAAAATCCGAAGCGGTTCGCGTCTCGGCGCGCGATCTTACGGTCGAGGGCGCCGGCCCCGTCGACTTCGACGTCGCGCGGTCGGAAATCGTTGGCCTCGTCGGCCTGCGCGGCGCGGGGCAGGAGCGGGTCGGCCGCGCCTTGTTCGGCGCCCTGCCCTATGCGGGTGAAATCCGCCTCGACGGCAAGCTCGAAGAACTCACGGAGCCAGGCCAAGCCATGCGCGCCGGCGTCGGCCTCATCGCGCGCGACCGCGTCGAGGAGTCCTCGGCGACAGGCCTCAGCATTCGCGAAAACATGTTCATCAACCCTGGCGCCATAGGTCGCGGCGCCGCCTCCATGCTTTCGCCGCGCGCTGAAGCCGCGCAGACACGCGCGCTCGGCGCTCGCGTCGGTCTCAAACCCAACGATCCCGCACTGCCGATCGAGGCGCTCTCGGGCGGCAATCAGCAAAAGGTGATCGTCGGCCGCTGGCTCAGAGTGGGCGGCAGGGTTCTAGTCGCCGAAGACCCGACAGCCGGCGTCGACGTCGGCGCCAAAGCGGAGATCTATCGGCTGCTCGACAACGCCCTCGACTCTGGCCTCAGCGTCGTCGTCGTTTCCACCGATTTTGAAGAGGTGGCGAGGCTCTGTAATCGCGCGCTGGTGTTCTCGCGCGGGCGTATCGTCGCCGAGCTTTCGGGCGAAGCGCTGACTATCGAGCGCCTCATACATGCGGCGTCCGTCGCCGCCACCGCAGCGGCCTGAAGGGAGAAGATATGGCGTCTTCGGTGAAATCCACGGCGCTAGAGCCGACCGAAAGCGAACTGCAGGGTCTCGGCATGTTCGAGAAACTGCGCCGCCTCGTTCCGGTCTACGGCCTTGTCATTCTCACCATCGCGCTGGCGGCGGTGTTCAGCCTCCTCCTGCCCGATACATTTCCGACGATGATCAATGTGCGATCGATCATCTCGGACAAGGCGATCATCGCCATGCTTTCCCTCGCCGTGATGATCCCGATGGTCGCCGGCAAGATCGATCTCACTGTCGGATACGGCATCGTACTCTGGCACATTCTCGCCATCAGTCTGCAAACGAAGTTCGGCTTTCCTTGGCCGCTCGCCGTGCTGACGGTGCTCTCGCTCGGCGGTCTCGTCGGCCTGGCCAACGGCGTTCTCGTCGAAATCGCGCAGATCGACGCCTTCATAGCGACGCTCGGCACCGGCACTATCCTTTACGCCGCCGCGATGTGGCACACACTGGGCCGACAGGTCGTCGGCGTCGCGCCCGACGCCTTCTACGCGCTGAACGGCGCCGATCTCTTTGGCCTGCCGATCACCGGGTATTATGTACTCGTGCTGTCAGTCGGGCTATGGCTCGCGCTCGAATATTTTCCCATCGGCCGCTATTTCTACGCGATCGGCGCAAACCCGAAGGCGGCCGCGCTCAACGGCGTGCCGGTCCGCCGTTACACGATTTACGCTTTCGTAGCGTCGGGGCTCATCTCCGCTTTCGCCGGCGTCATCCTCGCCTCCAAACTGCGCATCGGTCAGGCTAGCGTCGGCCTTGAATATCTGCTGCCCGCGCTCGTCGGCGCATTCCTGGGTTCGACGACGATCAAGCCCGGCCGGGTCAACGTGTGGGGCACGGTCGTCGGCGTGGCGATCCTCGCGATCGGGATCTCGGGTATTCAACAATTCGGCGCGACCTTCTTCGTGGAGCCGCTGTTCAACGGCGCCACGCTGCTCGTCGCGATCGGAATCGCCGGTTATGCGCAAAGGAGGCGCGGGTCGGCGTCGGCGCCGGTCACTGCGCCCGTGGCGCAGCCCGGTCCAGATGTCTCAAGGGGAGGTTGAAAAATGAAGCTGCTCAATACGATCCTACTGACGAGCGTCACGACGCTCGCTATGTCCTCGCTCGCTTATGCGGACGAGTTCGTCGATATGGCGAGCAAAGCGGCCAAAGCGGCGACCGCGCGCGCCGACAAATGGGACGGGCCCACCACCGGCCCCAAGGCGGCGCCGGGCAAGAAACTCGTGTTCGTCGCCGGCGACCTCAAGAATGGCGGCATTCTCGGCGCCTCCGAGGGCGTGAAGGAAGCGGCCAAGGCCATCGGCTGGACGGTGACGGTTATTGACGGCCAGGGCTCCGTCTCCGGCCGCACCGCGGCGATGAATCAGGCGCTGACCCTCAAGCCCGATGGCGTCATCGTCGGCGGCTTCGACACCAACGAGCAGAAAGCCGCCTTCGACACGGCGGCCAAATCCGGCGCTTCCGTCGTCGGCTGGCACTCCGGCACGAAGCCCGGCCCCGAACCGGAAGCCGGCATTTTCGCCAATGTGACGACCATGCCCAAAGACGTTTCCGACACCGCGGCCTATCAGGCCATCGCGGAATCGGGCGGCAAGGCGGGCGTCATCATCTTCACGGATTCCCAGTATGAAATCGCCGTGTTCAAGGCCAAAGCGATGGAGGCGGCGATCCAGAAATGCGGCGGCTGCAAAGTGCTCGAATACGTGGATTCGCCGATCGCGGAGTCGTCGCAGCGCATGCCTCAACTCACGACGACGCTGTTGCAGAAATATGGCGACAAGTGGACCCACAGCTTGGCGATTAACGACCTCTACTTCGACTTCATGGGCCCCTCGCTGGCCGCGGCCGGCAAGAAGGGCGACGGCGCGCCGAAAAACATCTCCGCCGGCGACGGCTCGGAGTCGGCGTTTCAGCGCATTCGGGCAAAACAGTACCAGGACGGCACCGTGCCGGAGCCGCTCAACATGCAGGGTTGGCAACTCGTCGATGAACTGAACCGCGCCTTCGCCAAGCAGCCCTGGTCCGGCTACACCTCCGGCATACATTTGGTCACGAGCGACAATGTCGCTTTCGACGGCGGCGACAAAAACGTGTTCGATCCCGGCAACGGCTACCGCGACGAATACAAGAAGATCTGGGGTGTGAAGTAAGCTGACCTCGCGCCGCCGGCCTAAACACCGGCGGCGCCCTCCAATCCACGGACAATCGCCATGCTCAAACGCCTCGCCTTCTTCGAAGGCGCGATCAAGCCCGGCTGCGAAGCCGCTTTCGACGCCTACATAGATGAAAAGCTCGTCCCTCTCTGGACGCGCTTTCCCGGCGCCACGCGCGTCGAAATCCTACGCGAGGTCGAAGCCGAGGACGGGTCGCACCGCTATCCCCTGGCGCTCGCCATCACTTATCCAGACAAGCGAGCGATCGAGCGCGCCCTCGAGTCTCCCGTGCGCTACGAAAGCCGCGAGGTCACCAAAGGCCTCTATCAGTTCTTCGAAGGGCGCATCTTCCACGTCGTTTACGACTTCGCCGACCACGTGATGAACGGCGCCTGACTAACGTTGGCGACAGCCACACGATTCTGCGAAGTAAGTGGACGCCGGCGTTGTCGTACGAGCCGTAATGGGCGACGTCTGGACCGGCGGGGAATATTCCGATCTCGTTACAACCGAGACTCTGACGAAATCGAAGTTGGTTGACCGCGCTCAGGTCGGCGTCCAGCCGGCAGGATTCGTGTTCAAGTAGATCGCATAAAGCGAGGTCTGCGCAGTTATGTAGAGTCGATTGCGGTTGCGGCCGCCGAAACAGACGTTCGAAACCAGTTTTGGGACTAGCACCCGCCCCATCAGCGTCCCGTCGGGAGCATAACAGCGCACGGAGTCGGCGCTCGACGCCCAGATATTGCCATGCCAGTCGACGCGGAAGCCGTCGAAGAATCCGTTGTCACAAACTGCGAACACCTTGTCGTAGCTTAGCGACAGTCCGTCGGCGGAGACTTTATAGACGTGGATCGCTCGCGGGGTCTCGGCGATGTGCGTTTCGCCCGTATCGGCCACATAGAGAAGGCTCTCATCGGACGAGAAAGCAAGGCCGTTTGGTCTGACGCGGTCGCGGGCTACGGCGATTAGCTCGCCCGTCGAGGGGTTGAGACGATAGACAAACGACGCGCCGATTTCGCTTTCGCGCAGCGCGCCTTCGTAGTAGCCGTCGATGCCGTAGGTCGGGTCGGAGAACCAGATCGATCCGTCCGACTTGGCGACAACGTCGTTCGGCGAGTTGAGGCGCTTGCCGTTGAAATGCGTGGCCAGAGGCGCCCACGCGCCATCGACCCCTAAACGTGAGATGCGTCGCCCGAGAAGTTCGCAAGCGATGACGCCGCCCTGCAAGTCAAGAGCGTGTCCGTTCTGATAACCGCAAGGCGACTCGAAGACGCTGACAGAGGCGTTGTCCTCCACGAATCGCAGCACTCGATCATTCGGGATATCTGACCAGAGAATATGGCGTGCGGCTGGCGCGTAAACCGGCCCCTCCGCCCAGCGGCAGCCAGTCCAAAGACGCTCAAGCTGCGCATGTCCGATTATGTATTTTGAAAACCGAAGATCGTGATGGACATAAGCGCTCATGGCGATCCTAAACCCCCGCCCCATTCAGATTTTCATGGACTGGTATCGGTAACAACTTATCTGCCTGCGCGGAGAGCCTCGCGCTATCCTGTATGGAGGCGGAGCTGGTCATGGATACCGCCCCTGCGGGGCGGTTCGATGCGTTCGACCCGGCCGAACCGTTCCTCGTCGCGCTGGCGGCCTGCATGTTGAGTAGCCTGGAACGGCTGGCGCCGGTGCTGTCCTTCCGTTTCCGCGGGGCCGAGGTGCGCCTGCACGGCGTGCGTCGGGACAAGCCGCCCAGGCTGTCCCCGATCGATTACGAGACGGTCACTGACATCGATGAGCCGGATCGGCGTCTCGATCCCATGCACGAGAACATCCGCAAATACGGCACGATCTCCAACACCGTCGCGGCCGCAGTGGCGCTCCCGGGAACATGACGCGCAAAGCCGCACCCCCCCCGATTGACTCCAGTCGATGCGCCGGCGACCGCGCCAAACCACGAGTCGCAAAGCCCCCAAGAGACAAGCTGATGTCCAGATGCGAGGTGATTCTCTGCGCCCCGGTCCGCACCGCGATTGACGCATTCAACGGGGCGTTGAAAACCCTACCGGCGCCCGCGTTGGGCGCAACGGTGAAGCGCGCCGCATTAGCGCGCTCGGGCCTTGTGGGCGCCGATATCGGCGCCGTCGTGATGGGTAACGTGATCCAGGTCGGGACGAAGATGAGCCCGGCGCGGTAGGGGGCGATCGGCGCAGACGATTGTCTCGGTGACGCAGGAAGTGATGCTGGGTTTCATCGACATCGCCATCACCGGCAGGATGGAGAACATGGGCCTCGCGCGCTATCTGCAACACGAAGCGCGGCGCGGTTATCGCATGGGTCCAGGCGTGGTGGTCGGTGCGATGCTGGAGGACGGGCTCAAAGACGCGTTTCCGGCCAGCATTCGGTTTGGCGTTCCGAGGATCTGGCGGCCAAATATCAGATCGACCGCGCCGCGTAGGATCGCTGGACGGTCTGTTCGCAGGCGCGCTTCGCCGTCGCCCAGGCGGCCGGCAAGTTCGAGGTCGGGATCGAGCCGATCGAGCTGCCAGGTCGCAAGGGGCCGACCCGCCGCCGTCACGCTGATCCTTTGCGGCGACGTCGATATCCGTGAGGCGCACCCGGCTCTCAACGATTCCGACCCAATCGCCCGAATGATCGTGCAGGAGGGCGCGGCGCTGAAGTGCGGCGATCTGATCGCCACGCTGGACGATAGCCGCCACGCGACCTCGCTCGCGCAGGC
>JBBIIT010000077.1:0-11547 GCA_037446355.1 Beijerinckiaceae bacterium
GGTTAGCTCAGTTGGTAGAGCATCTCGTTTACACCGAGAGGGTCGGCGGTTCGAGACCGTCACCGCCCACCAGTCCCGGACGTGTCCCGCTTTTCCCGACACTGGTCTTCTTGGTCGCGGCCCTGCTGGGCTCTTGCGCAGGAATGGCCGACGCGCAGGCCGAAGGGGCGCCGATGGCCTTCCGGGTCGCGCGGCTGGAATCGGCCGGATGCGGCGCGCGCTGCCCGGAAGTGATCGTCGCCGACGGCGTCATCGAGCGCGACACGCCCGAGACCTTTCTCGAGTTCGCGCGCAAGGCGGCGCTTTCGCCGCGCCTGCGGGCGCTGGTGTTTCTCAATTCGCCCGGCGGCAATGTCGTCGCCTCAATGGAGTTGGGGTCAATGTTTCGGCGATTGCGCATTGGGGCTTTGGTCGCCGGGTTCGCGACCGCTGGCGGCGTTTCCGGGCCGACGGTCGGATTTTGCGCCTCCGCATGTGTTTATGCGCTGATGGGAGCGACGCGACGCATGGCGCCGCCCAGCAGCGTCGTGGCGTTGCACCGGATGTCCGTCACCGAAAGCGACGCTTCGGGCCAAGCCCCCTGGCGCCGCTTCGCCGACACTCATCTTGTCACGGTGCTGGCGCGCTATGCGCGGCGCATGGGGGTCGATCCCCGCCTCGTGGTCGTCGCCGAGTCGTTGCCCCCGGACAAGATGCGGCCGCTCACGCGCGAGGAGATGCGGCGCTGGCGCCTGGCGACCCGGAGTTTTTGATCGCGACGGCCGGAGGTTGCGCTTGACTTGAGCGGCGCTGCGTCCTATTCGGCTGCGCTCACGGGGGAGTAGCTCAGTTGGTTAGAGCGCCGGCCTGTCACGCCGGAGGTCGCGGGTTCAAGTCCCGTCTCTCTCGCCATCGACCCCCTAAATTCCCGAATCGCGGAATTTTCACGCGTTGACGCGCGTCAAAATACATTCGCCATTTTTCCCATGGCGAACGGCGGCGGTAACGCGGTTTCGCCTTGCGCGGTTCGCTGCACTGCGATAGGCCTGCCGCCGACGCGCGCCTAGCCGACATATCGCGCGTCGAGGGCGTTCCGGCGCTTCGGCTTCGGGGCTTTCGCCTCGGGCGCGCCGCAAGCGCGGGCCGCTCCTCGAACGTCCTTTCCAGCCGGGCGATTCCGCGCCCGGTCTTGAACTCGAGCGGAGGCCGCGTGCCGAGCCTGATTTCGGATTACCTTCCTCTTGTTATCTTCATCGTCCTGGCGACGGCGATCGGAGGCGTGCTGCTGGTGGCGCCGTTCTTGGTCGCCTACAAGGCGCCCGATTCGGAGAAGCTCTCGGCTTACGAGTGCGGCTTCAATCCGTTCGACGACGCGCGAATGAAATTCGACGTGCGCTTCTATCTCGTCTCGTTGCTGTTCATCATCTTCGATCTCGAGGTCGCTTTCTTGTTTCCCTGGGCGGTCGCGTTCCACGACATCGGCGCCTACGGCTTCTGGTCGATGATCGTGTTTCTCGCGGTGCTGACGATCGGCTTCATTTACGAATGGAACAAAGGAGCCCTCGAATGGGATTGACCGCCGACGCGATCGTCGCGCCCCGTCCGCGCGGCATCCTCGATCCCGCGACCGGCAAGCCGGTCGGCGCCAACGATCCTTACTTCACCGGGGTGAACGACCAACTCGCCGACAAAGGTTTTCTCGTCACCTCGACCGACGAACTGATCCAATGGGCGCGCACGGGATCGCTGATGTGGATGACCTTCGGCCTCGCCTGCTGCGCGGTCGAGATGATGCAGCTTTCGATGCCGCGCTATGATGTCGAGCGTTACGGCTTCGCGCCGCGCGCGAGCCCGCGCCAGTCCGACGTGATGATCGTCGCGGGCACTCTGACCAACAAGATGGCGCCGGCGCTGCGCAAGGTCTACGACCAGATGCCCGAGCCGCGTTACGTGATCTCGATGGGCTCATGCGCCAACGGCGGCGGCTACTACCACTATTCCTATGCGGTGGTGCGCGGCTGCGACCGCATCGTGCCGGTCGACATCTACGTGCCAGGCTGTCCGCCGACCGCCGAGGCGCTGCTTTACGGCGTGTTGATGCTGCAAAAGAAAATCCGGCGCACCGGCACGATCGAGCGGTAGTCCTCGTCCCGTTCCGGGATCGACGGATTGAAAACGAAAATTCGGGTCGAGGCGATATGGACGATGTGCTGAAATCCATTGGCGAGAAGGCTTCGGCGGCGCTGGGCGCCGCGATCCTCGACTCGCGCGCCGCGCTTGGTGAGCTGACGCTAACGGTCGAGCCGCAGCGCATCGTCGATGCGCTGAAATTCCTGCGCGACGATCCCGGCTGCCAGTTCGCGTGCTTCATCGACATCGCCGGCGCCGACTATCCGGATCGCGAGAAGCGGTTCGAGATCGTCTATCACCTGCTTTCGCCCAAGCTGAATCGCCGTATCCGGGTAAAACTGTCCACCGACGAAGCGACCCCGGTTCCCAGCGCGATTCCCGCCTTTCCCGCCGCCGACTGGTACGAGCGCGAGGCTTACGATCTTTACGGCGTGCTGTTCGAGGGACATCCTGATCTGAGGCGCATCCTTACCGACTACGGTTTCGACGGCCATCCCTTGCGCAAGGATTTTCCGATGACCGGCTTCGTCGAGGTGCGTTACGACGACGAGGAGAAGCGCGTGCGCTATGAGCCGGTCAGGCTCAATCAGGAATTCCGCCAGTTCGATTTCCTGAGCCCCTGGGAAGGCGCGCCGCTGCCGGGCGACGAGAAGGCGAAATCCTGATGGCCGAACAGCATCTTCGCAACTTCTCCATCAACTTCGGCCCGCAGCATCCGGCCGCGCACGGCGTTTTGCGTCTGGTGCTCGAGCTCGACGGCGAAGTGGTCGAGCGCGTCGATCCGCATATCGGCCTGCTGCACCGCGGCACCGAGAAGCTGATGGAGGCGCGCACCTATCTGCAAAACGTGCCCTATCTCGATCGGCTCGATTACGTCGCGCCGATGAATCAGGAACACGCTTACGCGCTCGCGATTGAGCGCCTGCTCGGCGTCTCGGTTCCGCGCCGCGCGCAGCTCATCCGCGTCCTCTATTCGGAAATCGGCCGTCTACTTTCCCATCTCCTCAATATCACCACGCAAGCTCTGGACGTCGGCGCGCTGACGCCGCCGCTGTGGGGCTTCGAGGAACGCGAGAAGCTGATGGTGTTCTACGAACGCGCGAGCGGCGCGCGGATGCACGCGGCTTACTTCCGCCCCGGCGGCGTCCATCAGGACATTCCGCAGCAGCTCGTCGACGACATCGTCGCGTTCTGCGATCCGTTCCTGAAAGTGTGCGACGATCTCGAGACGTTGCTGACCGGCAACCGTATTTTCAAGCAGCGCAACGTCGATATCGGCGTCGTGTCGCTCGCCGACGCCTTCGCCTACGGCTTTTCCGGCGTGATGGTTCGCGGCTCGGGCGCGGCCTGGGATTTGCGCAAGTCGCAGCCCTACGAATGCTATGAGGAGATGGAATTCGACATTCCCGTGGGCAAGAATGGCGACTGCTACGACCGCTATCTCATCCGGATGGAGGAGATGCGTCAGTCGACCCACATCATGAAACAATGCTGCGAGAAACTCAGCGTCGCCGCCGGGCAGGGGCCGGTGACAACCGATGACGGCAAGGTCGCGCCGCCCAAACGTGGCGATATGAAGCGCTCGATGGAAGCGCTGATTCACCATTTCAAGCTTTACACCGAAGGCTACAAAGTTCCGGCCGGCGAAGTTTACGCGGCGGTCGAGGCGCCCAAGGGCGAGTTCGGGGTCTATCTGGTCGCCGACGGCTCCAACAAGCCCTATCGCGTCAAGTTGCGCGCGCCGGGCTTCGCGCATTTGCAGGCGATGGATTTCCTCTGCCGCAAGCACATGCTCGCCGACGTCAGCGCCATCCTCGGCTCGCTCGACATTGTGTTCGGCGAGGTTGACCGATGAGCCCGCTGCAATCGCTGCGCAATCGGGCGCGAATGCTGGCGACCGGTCTTATTTCGTTTCTCGCGCTGCTGGCGGCGTTTCGCTGGTCGAGCGGCGAGCCGCTGGTGCAGCCCTCGGGCGACGTCGGCATCGTGATCGGCGTCGTGCTGATCGCGCTCTATTTCGTCATCACCGATACGAAGGCCGGCCAAGCCGCGCCGAAATCGCCGTCGGGCTCATCGCTCCGCCGGCCGGAGTCGCATTGACATGTCTGTCCGCCGCCTAGCCGAAGCGCAGCCCGCCAGTTTCGCGTTCACGCCGGAGAACGAAGCCTGGGCGACGAAGGAGATCGCCAAATATCCGTCCGGGCGCGAAGCCTCGGCGGTGATCGCGCTGCTCTGGCGCGCGCAGGCGCAGAACGATTACTGGCTGCCGCGCGCGGCAATCGAGAAAGTCGCCGACATGCTCGCCATGCCTTATATGCGCGCGCTCGAAGTCGCGACCTTCTACACGATGTTCAACCTCGAGCCGGTCGGTAAGCATCATGTGCAGCTCTGCGGCACGACGCCCTGCATGTTGCGCGGCGCCGAGGACATCAAGAAGGTCTGCAAGTCGAAGATCGGCGATCAGCGCCAGGTTACGGCGGACGGGCAATTCTCCTGGGTCGAGGTCGAGTGCCTGGGCGCCTGCTGCAATGCGCCGATGGTGCAGATCAACGACGACTATTACGAAGACTTGACGCCCGAGAATTTCGCCAAACTGCTGGACGATCTCGCGGCGGGACGTCCCGTCGCGCAGGGGTCGCAGACCGGCCGGGTCAGTTCGGAGCCGGTCGGGGGCCTCACGGCCCTGACTTCGCTCTATGGCGTCGATGGCAAGGGCGCCGCCGTCGCAGCGAACGAGGGCGCGCCCGCGCCGACGAAGGCTTGAGGTTCTGAACGATGCTCGAGGACAAAGATCGCATCTTCACCAATCTCTATGGCCTGGGCGACCGCGGCCTGAAGGGCGCGCGGGCGAGGGGCCAGTGGGACAACACCAAGGCCTTGATCGACAAGGGGCGTGATTGGGTCGTCAACGAGATGAAAGCGTCGGGCCTGCGTGGGCGCGGCGGCGCCGGTTTCCCGACCGGTCTAAAATGGTCGTTCATGCCCAAGGTCGTCGACCCGCAGCGGCCGCATTATCTCGTCATCAACGCCGACGAGTCCGAGCCCGGCACCTGCAAGGACCGCGAAATTCTGCGCAACGATCCGCATACGCTGGTCGAGGGCGCGCTGATCGCCTCGTTCGCGATGGCCGCCAACGCCTGCTACATCTATGTGCGCGGCGAATACATTCTCGAGCGCCAGCGCCTGCAGCAGGCGGTCGACGAAGCCTACGAGGCCCGGCTGATCGGCAAGGACAACATCCACGGCTGGCCGTTCGATCTCTATGTCCATCATGGCGCCGGCGCCTATATCTGCGGCGAAGAGACGGCGATGTTGGAGAGTCTGGAGGGGAAGAAGGGGATGCCGCGCATGAAGCCGCCATTCCCGGCCAATATGGGTCTCTATGGTTGCCCGACGACGGTCAACAATGTCGAATCGATCGCGGTCGCGCCGACCATCCTGCGTCGCGGCGCTTCGTGGTTCTCGAGTTTCGGAGCGCCCAACAACGTCGGCACCAAGCTCTTCTGCGTCTCCGGGCATGTCAACAAGCCATGCAACGTCGAAGAGGCGATGTCGATCCCGTTCCGCGAACTGATCGATCGCCATTGCGGCGGCGTGCGCGGTGGCTGGGACAATCTGCTGGCGGTCATCCCCGGCGGCTCGTCGGTGCGCATGGTGCCGGCGGCGCAGATCGTCGACACACCGATGGATTTCGATTCGCTCGGCAAACTGCGCTCGGGCCTCGGCACCGCGGCCGTGATCGTGATGGATAAATCCACCGACATCATCAAAGCGGTCGCGCGCCTCGCTTATTTCTACAAACACGAAAGCTGCGGCCAATGCACGCCTTGCCGCGAGGGCACCGGCTGGATGTGGCGCGTGATGGAGCGCATGGTCGAGGGTCGCGCGCAGAAGCGTGAGATCGACATGCTGCTCGATGTGACCAAACAGGTCGAGGGCCACACGATCTGCGCGCTCGGCGACGCCGCGGCGTGGCCGATTCAGGGCCTGATCGCGCATTTCCGTCCCGAGATCGAAAAGCGAATTGACCAATACGCGGCCAATCCGCATAGCGACGCCGTTCGCGTGGCGGCGGAGTGAGGCCATGAGCAAGATCATTATCGACGGCAAGGAAATCGACGTTCCCGCCGAATATACCCTGCTCCAGGCCTGCGAGATGGCGGGCGCCGAAGTGCCGCGCTTTTGCTTCCACGAGCGCCTCTCCATCGCCGGCAATTGCCGAATGTGTCTGGTCGAGGTGAAGGGCGGCCCGCCGAAGCCGACCGCCTCCTGCGCGATGGCGGTTCGAGACCTGCGCCCCGGTCCGAAGGGCGAACCGCCCGTCGTCGAGACCAATTCGCCGATGGCGCGCAAGGCGCGCGCAGGCGTAATGGAGTTCCTGCTCATCAACCATCCGCTCGATTGCCCGATCTGCGATCAGGGCGGCGAATGCGATCTGCAGGATCAGGCGATGGCCTATGGCGTCGATAGTTCGCGCTACGCCGAGAACAAGCGCGCGGTCGAGAACAAATATATCGGCGCGCTGGTCAAGACGTCGATGAACCGCTGCATTCACTGCACGCGCTGTGTGCGCTTCACCACCGAAGTCGCCGGCGTTTCCGAGCTCGGCGCCATCGGGCGCGGCGAGGACATGGAGATCACCTCCTATCTCGAGCGCGCTTTGAGTTCGGAGTTGCAGGGCAATGTCGTCGATCTCTGCCCTGTCGGCGCGCTGACCTCGAAGCCGACGGAGTTCCATGCCCGTCCGTGGGAATACGTCAAAACCGAATCGGTCGACGTGATGGACGCGCTCGGTTCGTCGATCCGCATCGACTCGCGCGGACGCGAGGTCATCCGCATCCTGCCGCGCGTCAACGAGGCGATCAACGAGGAATGGATTTCCGACAAGACCCGCCACGTCGTCGACGGCCTGAAGACGCAGCGGCTCGACCGTCCCTATGTGCGCGTCGACGGCAAGCTGACGCCCGCCTCCTGGTCGCAGGCCTTCGCCGCTATCGCCGCCAAGGCGAAAGCGACCAAGCCGGAGCGCATTGGCGCGCTCGCCGGAGATCTCGCCACCGTCGAGGAAATGTTCGCGCTCAAGAGCCTGATGGACAAGCTCGGCGCGAAGTCGATCGACTGTCGGCAGGACGGCTCGAAACTCGATCCCAAATGGGGCCGCGCCTCTTATCTCTTCAACTCGACTGTGGCGGGCATCGACCAGGCCGACGCGATCATGATCGTCGGCTCGAACCCACGCTGGGAATCGCCGGTGCTCAACGCGCGCATTCGCAAGCGTTGGCTGAAGGGCGATTGCCTGATCGGCGTGATCGGCGAGAAGCTCGACCTCACCTATGGCTACAACTATCTCGGCGCCGGGCCGCAGTCGCTCGCTGAGTTCGCCGCGCATCCGCCGGCGGGCAAATCGAAGCCGATGTTCATTTTCGGGCCAGGCGCCTTCGCGCGCCCCGACGGCGCGGCGGTGCTTTCGGTCGCCGCCAAGGCGGCGCTGGCGCTTGGGGTCGTCAAGGACGGCTGGAACGGCTTCAACGTGCTGCAGAGCGCGGCTTCGCGCGTCGGCGGCCTCGATCTCGGTCTCGTTCCGGGCGAGGGCGGGCTTGATGCGCTCGGCATGGCGAAAGCCGGCGCGGTCGATCTGCTCATCAATCTCGGCGCCGACGAAATCGATATCGAGCCCGGCGCCTTCGTCGTCTATATTGGCACGCATGGCGACAAGGGCGCGCATCGCGCCGACGTGATCCTGCCTGGCGCCGCCTATACCGAGAAGACCGGAACCTACGTCAACATCGAGGGGCGGCCGCAGTTTGCCGAGCGCGCGGTGTTTCCGCCCGGCGAGGCCCGCGAGGACTGGGCGATCCTGCGTGCGCTGTCCGAGGCGATCGGCGCCAAGCTGACGTTCGATTCCGCGAACCAGTTGCGCGCTGCGCTCGGCGCCGCACATCCCGATCTCGTCAAGTTCGACGCCATCACAAGCGCCGACGCTTCGGCGCTGACCAAGCTCGTCGACGCCGGTGGCGAATTCGGCTCCGCGCCGTTCGCCTCGGGCGTCGCGGATTTCTATTTCACCAACCCGATTGCGCGCGCCTCCCGCGTCATGGCCGAATGCTCGGCCCTGGCGCAAGCTCGCCTCGCGCGCGCCGCGGAATAGGACCGGACATGAGCAGCGTCACCCCCATTCGCCCCGCGCAACAGGATCGCTCGCTGGCGATCGTGCTCGCCATCGTCGCGCTGGCGCTTGTCGTGCTCGTCGGCGGCCTCGTTTGGGAATTCTTTGCGGGCGGTTGGGCGAGGGCGATCGGCGCCTGGATGCACGCGAGCGCGCTCGGCGTCGTCGTCCGTTATGCGCTCGAAAGCTTGCTGATGCTGGTCTGCCTTCTGCTTTCGACCGCGGTGCTGATCTATGGCGAGCGCAAGGTCTGGGGAGCGGTGCATTTGCGCCGCGGCCCCAATGTCGTCGGCCCCTGGGGCACGTTGCAGCCGTTCGCGGATTTCCTGAAATTCATCCTGAAGGAACCGATCATCCCGGCCGGCGCCAACAAGGGCGTGTTCGTGCTCGCGCCGCTGGTCGGCGTCGTGCTGTCGATCGCCGCCTGGGCGGTGATTCCGGTCAACGAGGGTTGGGTCGTCGGCGACATCAACGTCGGCGTGCTTTATTTGTTCGCGGTGTCCTCGCTCGGCGTCTACGGCATCATCATGGCCGGCTGGGCTTCGAACTCGAAATATCCGCTGCTGGCCTCGTTACGTTCGGCCGCGCAGATGGTCTCCTACGAAGTTTCGATCGGCTTCGTCATAGTCACCGTGCTGCTCTGCGCCGGCTCGCTCAACCTCAGCGATATCGTGCGCGCGCAAGGCGCGCATGGGCTCGCGCAACTGATCGGCCTGCCGTGGCTGACGTTCCTCGACTGGTTCTGGTTGCCGCTGTTGCCGATGTGCCTCATCTTCTTCGTCTCGGCGCTGGCGGAGACGAACCGACCGCCGTTCGATCTGGTCGAGGCCGAATCCGAGCTTGTCGCCGGCCATTCGGTCGAATATTCGGCCTCGCTGTTCCTGTTGCAATTCCTGACCGAACTGGTCGCGATCCTGACCATGTCGTCGATGACGGCGCTGTTATTCCTTGGCGGCTGGCTGCCGCCGATCGCGCTGCCGCCGTTCACCTTTGTTCCCGGGATCGTCTGGTTCCTCATCAAGGCCTGGTCGGTGGTGTTCTGCTTCTCGATGGTGAAAGCCTTCGTGCCGCGCTATCGCTACGACCAACTGATGCGGCTCGGCTGGAAGGTGTTTCTGCCGATCTCGCTGTTCATGGTGGTTCTGGTTGCAGGCTTTCTCGAACTGACCGGATGGGGCGCGCATCCATGACGGCGACGAAGTCTTTAAGGACGATCCGATGGCGCTGAAACTCGACCAAGCCGCCCGCTCGCTGTTCCTCGGCGAGTTCTTCGCCGCCTTCGCGCTGGCGCTGCGCTACATGTTCAAGCCGAAGGCGACGCTGAACTATCCGCACGAGAAGTCGCCGCTCTCGCCCCGCTTTCGCGGCGAGCATGCGCTGCGCCGCTATCCCAATGGCGAGGAGCGCTGCATCGCCTGCAAGCTTTGCGAGGCGATCTGCCCGGCGCAGGCGATCACCATCGAAGCCGGCCCGCGCCGCAACGACGGAACGCGCCGCACGACGCGCTACGACATCGACATGACCAAATGCATCTATTGCGGCATGTGCCAGGAGGCCTGCCCGGTCGACGCGATCGTCGAGGGACCGAATTTCGAATTCGCGACCGAGACACGCGAGGAGCTGTTCTACGACAAGGATCGTCTGCTCGATAACGGCGCGCGCTGGGAGCGCGAACTTGCGCGCAATATTGCGATGGACGCGCCGTATCGATGACGACCCGCTCTCCCGTTTACGGGAGAGGGATGGGGTGAGGGGCGAAACGAGACGCCGGCGTCTCGGACGATTTCTCATCCGGCGCCAATGCCCGTCAGGAGACGGGCGTCTGAAGGCGCCCGATGGCGCTGCCTTTTCCCGCGAGTGGGAGGAGGGGATAGACGAGGGTTTGGGGATATTACGATGCAGGCCGACGCAATCTTCTTCTGGCTGTTCTCGACCGCGCTGATCGTCGCCGCGCTGGCGGTGATCCTGGCCAAGAATCCCGTGCATTCCGTGCTGTTCCTGATTCTCGCTTTCGTCAGCGCCTCCGGATTGTTCCTGCTGATGGGCGCCGAGTTTCTCGGCATGATCCTGATCGTGGTTTATGTCGGCGCCGTCGCGGTGCTGTTTTTGTTCGTCGTCATGCTGCTCGACGTCGATTTCGCCGAACTGAAACAGGGCTTCGTGCAATATTTGCCCGTCGGCGGGTTGATCGCGATCTGCGTCGCGGCGGAACTCGGTTACGCCTTCTCGCATTGGACGCGCTCGGCGACCGCCTCCGCCCCGGTCTCGCCGTCGGGGCTCGTCTCCAACACGGCGGCGCTCGGGCGCGTGCTCTACACGCATTATTTCTATTTTTTCCAGGCCGCGGGCATGATCCTGCTCACCGCGATGATCGGCGCCATCGTTCTGACGTTGCGCCACAAGCCCGGCGTCAAACGCCAGAATATCGCCGACCAGGTCGCGCGCAATCCCGCCACGGCGATCGAGTTGCGCAAAGTCGCCTCGCGCGCAGGCATTTGAGGACAATCGGGATGATCATCGGCCTCGCTCACTATCTCACGCTCGCGGCGATCCTGTTCACGATCGGCGTCGCCGGCATCATTCTCAATCACAAGAACATCATCGTCATTCTGATGTCGGTAGAGTTGATCCTGCTGGCTGTGAACATCAACCTCGTCGCGTTCTCGACCCAATCGGGCGATCTCACGGGCCAGGTGTTCGCGCTGTTCATCCTGACCGTAGCGGCGGCGGAGGCGGCGATTGGTCTCGCCATTCTCGTCGCCTATTATCGAAACCGCGGCTCGATCGCGGTCGAAGACATCAACGCGTTGAAGGGCTGAGCCGGTCATGACCTACGATCTGATCGTCTTCCTGCCGTTGCTAGGGTTCCTGATCGCCGGCCTTTTCGGGCCGCAAATCGGCGCGCGCGGCGCGGAATATGTGACGACAGGGCTGCTGTTCGCCTCGGCGCTATTGTCCTGGACCGTGTTCTTCTCGGTCGGGGCCGGCCACGAGGAACATGCGCTCGTCGCGCCGGTCGCCAACTGGCTGACCTCGGGCAAGCTGGCGATCGCCTGGTCGCTGCGCATCGACACGATGACGGCGGTAATGCTGATCGTCGTCACCACGGTCTCCAGCCTCGTCCATCTCTATTCCATCGGCTACATGCACGAGGATCCGAGCCGGCAGCGATTCTTCGCTTATCTCTCGCTGTTCACCTTCGCCATGCTGATGCTGGTGACGGCCGACAATCTCGTGCAGATGTTCTTCGGCTGGGAGGGCGTCGGCCTCGC
>JBBIIT010000078.1:0-2293 GCA_037446355.1 Beijerinckiaceae bacterium
GCGCGACCTCCAGCATCACGCTGAACGACGCCTACATCACGGTCGCCGGCGGCGTCATCAACGTCGGCGCGTCCGGCGCGATCGATTTCCTCAACACCAGCACCGACACGATCGGACCTTGGATCTGGGGCTACGGCACGGTCAACGGCGCCGTCGCCAACAATTCGCCGACCTCCTCGGGCCCGGCGGGCGAACTCGTCGCCAAGGGCGGCGTCCTCGAGATCAAGGGCGCGATCACCGATGCGAGCAACACGCTGGCGCTGGTGCTGACCGCCGCGACCGACACCATCAAACTCGACGGCGCCAGCGCCGCCAATAACCTGCAAATGACCAGCGGCGGCACGCTGGAGATCAATACGTCCGCAACGCTCATGCTGGCGACCGCCGCGACGGTTGGGACCGGAACCGTAAAGCTCGACGGCGCGGGTTCCACTCTCACCGATGCGGCGGGGATCACGGTCTCAACGGGCACGATCACGGGCCAGGGCAAGATCGCCTCGACAATCTCGGTCACCGGCGCGGCGCATGTCACCGAGAGCGGCGGCGCGCTGGAGATCACTGGCGCCGTGACCAATGGCTCGGGTGGCGCGGCGGTGCTGACGGTCGGCTCGACCGCATCGGATAAATTGCTGCTCGACGCCGCCGGAAACAGCGTCACCGGCGCGACCTTCGCCAGCGCGACCGGCGCCGGCACTTTGGAGGTCGCTTCCGGCGGCGCGCTTACGGCGGCCAATGCGATCGCGGTCGGCTCGAACACGCTCAAGCTCGACGGCGCGGCGGGGGCGACGCAGGTCACCGACGCCAACGGGATCACCCTTGCGGGAGGCTCGATTTCGGGCACGGGCACGCTTGCCGCCAACACCAACGTCACCGGCTATGGCGCGGTCGGAATCAACATCTCGAACGCCGACAAGATCAAGGCGAGCGGCGGCGTTCTGGACCTGACCGGCGCGATCAACGGCCCAACGCTACAGATCAATACGACGGCGGGGTCGGACCTCAAGATCGACGGCGTGACAAGCGCCGCGCCGATCGCGATCAGCAACGCCAACCAGACCTTGGAAATCGGCGCCGCTGGCAAGCTGACGCTTACGGGCGCCGAGAGCGTCACGAACGGCGCCATCAAGCTAGACGGCGGCACGCTCGTCGACGCTTCCGGTCTGACGCTCGGCGCCGGCTCAACGCTCTCCGGCTTCGGCGTCGTCAGCGGCTCTGTCGGCGGCGCGGGAAGTGTAACCGCCAGTGGCGGGACGCTCGAATTCCAGGGCGCGGTCGACGCTTCCACGTTGACGAATTTCAATGTCGCGTCGGGCGGCGATCTCAAATTCGACGCCGCCGTCGGCGCGGGCGCCAACGCCCCGACCGTGACTTTCGCCGGCAACTCGGGAACTCTCGATCTGACGAGCGAAAGCGCGATCGCCAATTTCGACGCCAAGATCGCCAATTTCCAGGCCGGCGACACTCTCAAACTGAGCGGCGTCACCGGCGATACCGTGAAGCTCAACGCCGACGGCCACACACTCGACGTCTACAACGGCGCGACGCTAGTCGGGACGATCAACCTCGTTGGCAACTACTCGGGCGCGAGCTTTACGTTGAGCGGAGGCGTGCTCACCACCAACGCAAGCTGTTTCACGGCGGGCACGAGGATCCGCACGCCCGACGGCGAGGCCGCCGTCGAGACCTTGAAGCGTGGCGATCTCGTGATGACCGTCGGCGGCGAAGCCAAACCGGTGAGCTGGCTAGGGCGGCAAACAGTCTCGATGCGATTCGCCGATCCGCAACGGGTGATGCCGGTGCGCGTGAAGGCGGGCGCGATCGCGGACAACGTTCCCGCGCGCGATCTCGTCCTCTCGCCCGATCACGCGCTATTCGTCGACGGCGTGCTCATCGAGGCCGGAGCGCTGATCAACGGCGGCTCTATCGTCCGCGAGGCCCGCGCGCCCGAGACCTTCGTCTATTATCACGTCGAACTAGCGGACCACTCGCTGATCCTGGCCGAAAATGCGCCGGCGGAGACCTTCGTCGACAACGTTGATAGGCTGAGCTTCGACAATTGGGCCGAGCACCAGGCGCTCTATCCCGACGGTCAGGCGATCGAGGAGCTTCGCTATCCGCGCGCGAAATCGCGACGCCAATTGCCGACGCGCCTTCGCGCCAGGCTCGCCGAACGGGCCGCGACGCTCGCCGCCGCGACGGCGTCCGCGGCGTGAGGACAGCGCGCGCGGCCGTTTATTCGGCCGCCGCGGCGTTCTCGCCAAGCGCCGCGGCGTTCTCGCCAAGCGCCGCGGCG
>JBBIIT010000078.1:2393-11319 GCA_037446355.1 Beijerinckiaceae bacterium
CGCCGCGGCGTTCTCGCCAAGCGCCGCGGCGTTCTCGCCAAGCGCCGCGGCGCCGGTTTCGAACTGGAGCTTGGCGAGACGCGCGTAGAGACCGCCGGCGGCGAGCAGGCTGGCGTGCGTGCCCTGTTCGACGATCTGCCCTCCGTCGACGACGAGGATGCGATCGGCCTTGACGATCGTCGCCAGACGATGCGCGATCACGAGCGTCGTGCGTCCTTTCATCAACGTATCGAGTGCGCCCTGGACCAGTAATTCATTCGCGGCGTCGAGCGCCGACGTCGCTTCGTCGAGCAACAGCACTGGTGCGTTCTTCAGGATCGCGCGCGCGATGGCGAGGCGCTGGCGTTCGCCGCCCGAGAGCGTGACGCCACGTTCGCCGATCTGTGTGTCGTAGCCCTGCGGCTGCGTGGCGACGAAGGCGTCGGCCGCCGCCTGTTTCGCCGCCGAGACGATGTCGGCGTGCGCCGCGCCGGTTCGGCCGTAGGCGATGTTGTCCGCGACACTGGCGCCGAAGATGAATGCGTCTTGCGGCACAAGCGCGAGTTCCGCGCGCAGGGCCTTGGGGTCCAGTTTGGAAATGTCGATCCCATCGAGCGTGACGACGCCGGAAGTGGGATCGTAGAAACGCTCGATCAACTGAAACAACGTCGACTTGCCCGCGCCCGAAGGGCCGACGATGGCTACGACTTCGCCCGGCGCGACGCGGAAGCTGACGTCGTCAAGAACGAATTCCTCAGCGCGCGCGGGATAGGCGAAGCTGACGCTCCTGAATTCGATCTCGCCCCGGACGGGTCCGACAAACGCCAGCGGTTTAGAAGGCGCGACGATGCGCGGGCGCGCGGCCAGCAGTTCCCCGATTCGCGCGGCGGCGCCGGCGGCTTGACTCACCTCGCTCCACACTTCGGACAGCTGACCGAGCGAACTGGCGCCCAGCACCGCGTAGAGCACGAACTGCATCAACGTTCCGCCGCTCATCCGTCCGTCGATCACGTCGCGCGCGCCGAGCCAAAGAACAACGATGACGCTGGAAAAGGCGAGGAACAGCGCTGCGGCCGTGACGAAAGCGCGCGCTTTCGTCATGTCGCGCGCGGCCTCGTAGGCGCCGTCGGCGGCGGCGCGATAGCGCGCGGACGTGAAGGCCTCGGCGACGAAGGACTGCATGACGCGCACCGCGCCGAGACTTTCGGTGGCGAAGGCGGTCGCATCGGCGAGCGTGTCTTGAGCGCGGCGCGAGCGCGTGCGCACGGATCGTCCCGCCGCGTAGAGCGGCAGGATGATGACGGGTATGGCGACCAGCACATAGGCCGAGAGCTTCGGGCTGGTGGCGATCATCATCGCGATCGCGCCGACGAACATGAAGATGTTGCGTAGCGCAATCGAAGTCGAAGAGCCGAACGTCGCCTTCAATTGCGTGGTGTCGGCCGACAGGCGCGAGACGATTTCGCCGGTCTTCTCGGCGTCGAAGAAACCCGGATCGAGCGTCGTCAGATGGGCGAAGAGGTCGCCGCGCAGCGCCGCCACGACCCGCTCGCCGAGCGTCATCACGAGGTAGTAGCGCGAAGCCGAAGCGATCGCGAGCACGGCCACGACGCCGATCAGGGCGGCGAAATACGCGTGGACGAGTTGCGAATGTTCGCCGGCGAAGCCGAAGTCGATCATTTTGCGCATCGCCACCGGCACCACCAGCGTGGCCGCGGAGGCGACCAGCAGCGCGATCAGCGCTGCTCCGATGCGGCCCCGATAAACCAGCGCGTAGGGCAATAGGGGCCGCAAGGCGGCCAGCGACGCGCGGGCGGGCTTGGCGCCGGGTTCATCCGGCGAATTTGTCTGAGCCATGGCTCCCCAGGGAAAAGCGTAAAGTCGAGAAGTGTTACTTACGACTTTGTGGCGAAAATCAAGCCGGCGGCTGCGCCGAGCGCGCTTGTGTCGCGGACACGCCTGCATTATAGCAGCGCCGACCCGAAAGCTACCGGCTCGCCGGAAGGCTGTTCTTCTGTCGTCCATCGGACGGCCTCACGCATTTGATTCAGGAAAGCCCGCCATGAAGTCCGACACCCATCCCAACTACCACATGATCAAGGTCGTGATGACCAACGGGACCGAGTTCGTGACCCGTTCGACCTATGGCGAAGAAGGCGCGACGCTGAACCTCGACATCGATCCGAACACCCATCCGGCCTGGACTGGCGGTTCGCAGCAGCTCATGGATCGCGGCGGTCGCCTCTCGCGCTTCAACACCCGCTTCGCCGGCATTGGTATTGGCGGCAAAAAGTAAGCCGTCTCAAAGCCTTCGGATCGAAGTGACATCGCCGCCGTTCGTGGCGGCGATTCGATTTCGGGCTTCGCTTAGCGATTCGGCGACCGTCATCATGTGGAAGCCATTGGCGTGCAGGAGCGTCGAGCTGTCGCGCATCACGCCGACATGGCCCTTCCAGAACACGAGATCGCCGCGCCGTGGCGAAGCGCCCTCCGGCAGCGCCGCGCCTAAATCGGCCTCAAGCATGTCGCTGTCGCGCGGCGCGGGGATTCCGGCCGCGGTCAGCGCGGTTTGCACGAGGCCCGAACAATCTATCCCCTCCGATGTGCGCCCGCCCCAGAGATAGGGGACGTTGAGGAAGCGATCGGCGACCGCGACAAAATCCGATTCGAAGCTGTCCATTGGTGCGAGATGCCGCGCCCAGAAAAAGCGCCCGGCGGAATCGACGAGAAAATCGCCCTCCGCGCGGGGGATCGCCAACTGCGCGCCGAGCGAAAGCGCAGCGACCGGCGGGCGTTTGACGCTCGGCCCGGTATAGGCGTGGGTGCGTAGCGCCGCGACACGATGAGTCGGTGCTTCCAGTGCGCCAAGCGCGGCGCTGGGTAGGTAGCCGACATAAGAATCGCGCGAGAGTTGAACCCAGCTCCAGCCGCCCGCCTCGTCGAAAACGGTGACGGCCTCGCCGTGCAACGCTTCGGTCTCCAGCGGCGCCTCGGGGTCGGGTCGACGGCGCAAGGGCGCGCTGGCGCTACGTATTTGCGCCGGGGCGCCCTCGACAAAGCGCGCCGCTTCGACTTCGCCGCGCAAACGGGCGGCTGCGATGTCCGGTCGGGCGGGGGTGACGCGCGGATCGAGAGCTTTCATGTCGGGCTTTCGGCTGGGTCCGGCCGCGAGGGTCGCGGGACAGGGTTAGCTTCGGGTTAACATCGGAAGCTTGGCGATTGCGTCGCCGGGAACAAGCGGATAGTTGCGACTTTCGCGCACGAGGAAAAGTCCATGGAAAAGCCAGTCGCGCTTGTCACCGGCGCCGGCAAGCGCATCGGCGCCGACATCGTGCGGCGGCTCGCGCGCGAAGGCTATGCGCTGGCGCTGCTGGCGAGTTCTTCCTTCGCCGACGCCGACGAACTCGCGCGCGAGATCGAAGCGGCCGGCGGTAGGGCGGAGGCTTTCGCCGCCGATCTATCCGATCCGCTGGCGGGCGCTAACGCCCTGGGCGCGGCGGCGCGCAGACTCGGCTGGGTCGAACTTCTCGTCAACAACGCGGCGATTTTCGAGGACGATTCGGTCGAGGCGCTCGATCTCGTGCGCTGGCGTCGCCAATTCGCGATCAATCTCGAGGCGCCGGTGTTTCTCATCGGTGCGTTCGCCGAGGCGCTGCCGGCGGGCCGCGAGGGCAGCATCGTCAACATCGTCGATCAGCGCGTGCAGCGACTGACGCCGCAATATCTCTCCTACACGCTCACTAAATCGGCGTTGTGGGCCGCGACGCAGACGCTCGCGCAAGCTCTCGCGCCGCGAATCCGCGTCAACGCCATCGGCCCCGGCCCGACGTATCCGAGCCTGCGGCAGGGCGATGAAGGCATGTCGCGCGAAGCGAAGGGGGCCTTGCTCGGACGTTCCGTTCGCGGCGAGGAGATCGGCGACGCCGTCGTCTACCTGGCCAAGGCGCGCAACGTGACGGGACAGTTGCTCTGCGTTGATGCGGGGCAGCACTTGGCCTGGCGCACTCCCGACATCGTCGATTGAACGCTCATTTCTGTGTCGACAGCCACCAGCCGTCGCCCGCGCACCAGCAGAACTCCTCAATCGGAGCATCGGTTCTGTAGGCGCGCACGGAGGCGGCGTCGCCGCCCTGAAAGGCCAGTCGCAGCGCTTCCGCGTCGCCGAGATCCGGTTGTCCCTCGCAGGGAATGAATGATGCCGTCGAGACGAAGCGCGCGGGCCAAATGTCGCCGTGCATCGGACGACGGATTTTCAACATGCCGCCGAACGAACCTTCGGCTTGCAACGGAAATATCAAGCGGCCGCCGGGCCGCAACGCTTTCAACCAGGAAGGATCCGGGCGCGTCGCCGCCGCGCAGACATATACCGCGTCGGCCTCCGGCAATTCGCCGCCAAGCCCGGTGCGGGCGCGCACCGAGGCTTGCGGCCAGGGCTTGAGATTGTTGGTCGCGCGCTCGGCCAGGCGTGGTTCGATTTCATAGGCGATCACGCGACCGTCGCGGCCGACGAGTTCGGCGAGAATCGCCGTGTAATAGCCGCTGCCGGCGCCGATCTGGACGACGGTTTCGCCGGGCATTGGGTCGAGCGCGGTCAACCAGCGCGCATGGGCGCTCGGTTGACCGATGTTAAGGCCGCGCGTCGCATCGAGAACGACGAGCGCGTCAGAATAGAGTTTCCTGGCATCGGCTGTGGGATAGTCGTCGACGTTGCGGCCGAGCAGCGTCCAGGGCGGGGGGCCGGCGAAGGGTTCGCGCGGGACCGTCGCGAAAGCGTCGCGCACGCTGTGCGAGGCCTCGCCTTTCTGCGCCACGCTGTCCGCGAAGGCTTCGCGAATCGCGCGCGAGTTCGCCGGTTTGGCCACGTGCGCTCCCTGCGCGCCTCAATCCGCCGTCGGCAAGCGACGGATCACGAATTCGATCTCGTCGTCGGCGAGTTCGCGCCAGAATTCGATTTCGGTGAGATAGGCCGCCTTGGGATAGCGGTCGAACCATTCGCGCGCTTTGTCGCGCGCCTGCAAGCGGGGCAAACGAAAAGTCTCGCGCCGCCACATGTCGGTCGCCGGCTCCTCGCCGGTGCGCTTGGCGCGACGCCCGGCGGCGCGTTCGACAAGATCGGAAGGACGTTTGAGCTGGATCGCCATGCCCGTCTCCACAGCCGAACACTAGCAAGGATGCGGGCGGCGCGGGAGTCCGAATTTGCCGCACAATGAACGTTGCGAGCGACGCTTTCGTGCTAGACCGCTCGCCCGCAAGAGGATTGACGCCGCCGAAATGCCGAAGCCGCGCCCGCGAACCCTGACGACGCCCGCCGCGCTGGTCGGCGCCGGTCTTATCGCGCCTGAGCGGCGCCCAGGCGCTGAAGTCGTCGCGAGACGCTACGCGATCGCCGTGCCGCCGCATCTTGCGGCTCTGATCGACCGCGCCGATCCTGCCGACCCGATCGCGCGCCAGTTCGTGCCGGACCCGCGCGAACTCGATCGCGAAGTGGGCGAACTCGACGATCCCATCGGCGACGCGCTGAAGAGCCCGGTTCGGGGCCTCGTCCATCGCTATCGCGACCGCGTGCTTTTGAAGCTGGTCGCGGTCTGCGCGGTCTATTGCCGATTCTGCTTCCGGCGCGAAATGGTCGGGCCGGGCGAGGCGGGCTTGAGCGCGGCCGAAATCGCTGCGGCGCTCGACTACATCCGCGCGCATGGCGAGATCTGGGAGGTCGTGCTCACGGGCGGCGATCCGCTCGCGCTGTCGGCGCGCCGTATCGCCGAGGTCTCGCGCCGCATTGCTCAGATCGCGCATGTGAAGGTGCTGCGCTGGCATACGCGATTGCCGGTGGCCGCGCCCGAACGCGTGACGCCCGCGCTGGCCAAGGCGTTGACGTCGGGTCACGACAAGACAGTTTTCGTTGCGCTGCACGCCAACCATCCGCGAGAACTCACGAAGGCCGCGCGCGCCGCCTGTCGCCGCCTCGCCGGCGCCGGCGTCTCGCTGGTCAGCCAGAGCGTCCTGCTGCGCGGCGTCAACGACGACGCGGATACGCTTGAGGCCTTGATGCGCGCCTTGGTCGAGAGCGGCGTCAAACCCTATTATCTGCATCACGCCGACCTCGCGCCCGGCACCGCGCATTTGCGCACGAGTCTGGCCGAGGGGCGGGCGCTGATGCGCGAATTGCGCCGCCGCCTCTCCGGTCTGGCCATGCCGACCTACGTGCTCGATCTGCCCGGCGCGCGCGGCAAGATCCCGGTCGGGCCGAATTATCTTCAACCGACTGAGGATGGCTACAGCGCGCTCGATCCCAATGGCGAAACGGTCGCTTACGCCGAGCGCGACAAAGCGTCCGCGCCGCGACGGCGACGCCTCATTCCTTGATCGCCTTGGCAAGCGCGTCCTGCAACGAAGGCGGCGGCGCGCCGTAAAAGGCGGGCGCGTTGTCCTTGCCGCCGAGCGCGCCGAACGCCTTGGCGCCGCCGGCCTCGAACAGCACTTCGAACTTGCGGCCCGCGCAATCCTCGGGCTTGCAGACAAAGGAAAGTTCGTAGGCCTTGCCGTCGATCGTGATCGAGATCATCTGCCCGGCCGCGCCGTCGTAATCCTTGTCGAACTGGCGCAGCCAGTCGGGCGTCGGCTGCACTTCCTTCAACAGTTTGTCCCAGGCGATGCGATAGGAATGCTGGCGCAGCGCGTCGAACAGATAGACCGACTCCGCCGCGACCGCGGCGCCGGAGAGTGGCAAAAACGCGGCGAGACAAGCTAAACGGCGCATGGAAAAGGCACTCGGCGGTTTGAAAAAATCAGAATGCGCGAAACGTGATGAGTGTGCGCGTATCGGAGATGCCAGGGATCACATGCACCTTCTGGCCGACGAAATGCCCGACATCGACGTCACTCTCGACATAAAATTTGGCGAGGATGTCGAAGTCGCCGGCGATGGAATAGATTTCCGACGCGATCTCGGCCTCCGCCAGGGCGCTGGCGACTTCGTAGGTGCGCCCGAGCGCGCATTTGATTTGCACGAAAAAGGTCTGCATGTCGTCATCGCCCCGCGTTGGGATCCTCTTTTGCAATAACTTCAACGTCGCGGTCCAGCGCCGATTTGACTTCGAAAGTCGCCTGAAAGGTCTTGGCGTCGTGGCGCGCGACGACGACATACTCGCCCTCCGCCAGCACCAGCGAGGGAAAAGCGCCCACGAGATCGCGAATGACGTCGCCCCCCGGCGTCAGGATGGTGAAGGTGGTGTTGGCGAGCGCGTCGGCGCCGGGCGCCGCGACCAGCTTCAGCGTCAAGCGCGCGCATCGGTGATGCAAGGTCACGTCGACGATCTTTCCCGCCGCGACCCGAACGTCGCCGGAAGCAACGGAATTGGTCGGCAAAGGCGTCGCGGGCGCGCCGCCGCCCGCCTTGCCGAGCCCGAGCGCGCCGACGCCGACGGTATCGAGATAGGTCGAGACGATATGATAGAGGCCTTCGGGCACACCGATCACCTCGCCGGCGCGCGCGTGCGCATAGACGAGCTTCGCCTCGGAATTGTTGCGCTCGGGCACGAAGATGGCGAGCGAAAGCCGGGACGGGTCGATCGGCTTGTCCGCCAGCGTCGCGCCGATTCGTAACGCGCCCGCCGCCAGCGCGAGGCGTTCGGTATGAACTTCGGACCCGAGCGATACTCCCCGCGTCGCGCTCGCGAGGCCGAAGGCGACATGGACGACATAGTCGCCGGCCGGGAGCGACAGCGTCGGTTGCGCGAGGCTCGATTCGACGATCATCGGATGTTGTCCGTCCTGATCGGCGTGCGCGCCGAACACGCGCCAGCGCAAACCGCCGTCGAGCGGAACGTTGCTGGCGCCCAGGGCCGCCGACAGCTTCAGCGTCGCCAGCCCGCCGTCTTGCGCTTTGACCGGCGCGGCGAGCGCGGCGAGCGCCAACGCGATCAAAATGAAAAAGCGTGCCATCCCGCGCCCTTGCCGCGCGCCGCGGCCCTCGTCAAGCCGGGCTGGCCACCCTGGCCGTGCGCGGCCCCCTCCTGGAGCCGCAATGGGGCGGTTCGAAGGCGGTTTACATCGGCGGGGAATGAAGTAGGGAGAGCGCTCCGTTACGACGAAGGAAGCCATGTCCGCCCGATCCGACGAATTGGTCGATCTCCTTTCTCGAAGGCGGTCGCTCGCACCGGCTTTTTTGGCCGGCCCCGGCCCGGACGCGGACGAACTCGCGACCTTGCTGCGCCTGGCTTCGCGCGTGCCCGATCATGGCAAGCTCGCGCCCTGGCGCTTCATCGTATTCCAGGGCGCGGGCGCGGAACGCGCGGGGCGGCTCGCGCTGGAAACACGCCTCGCTGAGCAACCCGATCTCGACGCGCCAAGCCAAGCGGCCGAACTGACGCGCTTTTCTCGTTCTCCGCTCGTCGTCGCGGTCGTCTCGCGCGCGGCGCCTCACGTTAAAATTCCGCTCTGGGAGCAACGGCTTTCCGCCGGCGCCGCCTGCATGGCGCTCACGGTCGCGGCGGCGGCTCTCGGCTTCGCCTCGACGTGGCTGACCGAATGGTGCGCATATAGCGAAGCGTTCCGCGCCGCCATCGGTTTGAATCCGGAGGAGCGGATCGCCGGATTCCTGCACATCGGTCGACCCGCGACGAAGCCGGAAGAGCGTCCGCGCCCCGACCTCAAGGATATTGTCGTTACGTTCCCAGGTTGACGGAGCCGCCATGTTCTACGAAGCGCATCTTCGCGACACGACGCTCCTGCCGCACGACCCGTTCAAGGCGATCGTGACGCCGAGGCCGATCGGCTGGATTTCGACGCGCGCGCTCGACGGCCGCATCAATCTGGCGCCGTATAGTTTTTTCAACGCGCTGGCCTCGCGCCCGAACATGCTCGGGTTTTCGAGCGAGGGATTAAAGGACTCGGCCTCCTTCGCCGTCGAGAGCGGCGAGTTCGTCGCCAATCTGGCAAGTTACGATCT
>JBBIIT010000079.1:0-11143 GCA_037446355.1 Beijerinckiaceae bacterium
CTCTGGCCATTCTCCACGCTCGGCTGGCCGGACGAGACGCCGGAACTGAAGCGCTACTATCCGACCAACGTGCTGGTGACCGGCTTCGACATCATCTTCTTCTGGGTCGCCCGCATGATGATGATGGGCCTGCACTTCATGCCCGACGTCCCGTTCAAGGACGTTTACATCCATGCCCTCGTCCGTGACGAGAAGGGCGCGAAGATGTCGAAGTCGAAGGGCAACGTCATCGACCCGCTCGGCCTGATCGAAAAATACGGCGCGGACGCGTTGCGCTTCACGCTCGCGGCGATGGCGGCGCAGGGGCGCGACATCAAGCTCGCCGAAAGCCGGGTCGAGGGCTATCGCAACTTCGCCACCAAGCTCTGGAACGCCTCGCGCTTCGCCGAAATGAACGGCTGCAAGCGCGTCGCCGGCTACGACCCGTCGCAAGTCAAGGCGCCGCTCAACAAATGGATATTGGGCGAGGCCGCCGCCGCGGTGACGGAGACGGGCGAGGCGATCGAGGCCTTCCGCTTCAACGACGCCGCCAATTCCGCTTATCGCTTCGTCTGGAACCTCTTCTGCGACTGGCATCTCGAACTCGCCAAGCCGGTGCTGCAGGGCGGCGCGGAGGGGCCGCTGAAGGAGGAGACGCAGGCGACCATCGCGCATGTGCTCGACATCGTCTATGCGCTGCTGCATCCGTTCATGCCGTTCGTGACCGAAGAACTTTGGGCGATCAAGGGCGAGGAGGGGCCGGCCCGCGCGGGCGCGCTGGCGCTCGGTCCTTGGCCGGAGTCGAACGTCGCCGCCGACAAGTCGGCCGAAGCGGAAATCGGCTGGATCGTCGAACTCGTGTCCGAGATCCGCTCGCTACGCTCGGAAATGAGCGTGCCGCCCGCCGCGCAGCCGACGCTGACGCTCGTGCAGGCGGACGACGCGCTGAGGGGCGTCGCGACGAACTGGAGCGACACCATCAGGCGTCTGGCCCGTGTCGGCGCGGTCGAATTCGCCGAGCAGGCGCCGGCGGGATCGCTGCCGATCGTGGTTCGCGACACGCTCGCCGCGCTGCCATTGGCGGGGATCGTCGATCTCGACGCCGAAAAGGCGCGGTTCGAAAAGGAGATCGCGCGCGAGCGCGGCGAGATCGCCAAGGTCGACGCCAAGCTCGCCAACGCGGACTTCATGGCGCGCGCGCCCGAGGAGATCGTCGCCGAAAATCACGAGCGCAAGGAAACCTCGCTCTCCAAGGTCGCCAAGATGGAGGCGGCGCGCGCTAGGCTTAATCGGATATGAAAGCGAAGGCGGCTTTCCCCGCCGAAACGTTGCATTTGCGCAACAGCGCCAAAACAAGTGATTTCGACACGAAATCCGGCCGCTTCGCGCCGCGATTGCGCCATAAACCCCGCGCTAATTTCGAACCGTCCAAGTGGCGAAAGTCACGTTGGGGACGCAGTCGTTTCGGCGCGGTCGGGCGTGGCGTACGCGGCTTGGGTGGGCGAATTCGGGGTCGGGATGCGCGCGAGTTTATTTGTTATGGAGATGGCCGGCGCCGTCCGGCAGGGATCGGCGCTTAAGCGCGATCTTATTTCCGCAGGCGCCGCCCTTGGCCTCTATCTCGCCGGCGCGGCCGGCGCTCTCGCTCTTGACGGCAACAACGGTTCCAGCGCCCCCGCCAAGATTTCTCCCAACACCTTCACCAGCGCGCAGGAGGCGTTGCGGCGCGGCGTCGACGATCTGATGGCCGGAGACGCGAAGTCCTCGGTGCAGGCGCTGACCTACGCCGCCGAGGGCGGCGAACCGCTCGCGCGCTGGAAGCTCGGCAGCATGTACGCGGCCGGCGACGTGGTGCCTCGCGACGACGTGCTCGCCTACAAATATTTCGAGCAGCTCGTCGAGAGCTACAACGAGGACGATTTCGACCGCCGCGACATCAGCGCGGTTTCCAACGCCTTCGTCGCGGTCGGCCAGTATAGTCTGACCGGCATCGCCAACAGCGACATCAAGCCTGACCCCGAACGGGCATTGGAGATGTTCCAGGTCGCGGCCACCAACTTCGGAGACCCGGAAGCGCAATACCGGCTGGCGCGCATGTACTTGGAGGGCTCGGCGGGCCTGGCCAAGAACAACATGCGCGCGGCGCGCTGGCTGGCGTTGGCGGCCGAAAAGGGCCATCACGGCGCGCAGGCGACGCTGGGCCATCTGCTGTTCATCGGCGAGGGCGTGCCGCGCCAGCGCGGGCGTGGCCTGATGTGGCTCGACGTCGCCAAACTCGGCGCCAAGGGACCGAAGGACGGCTGGATTCTCGATCTACAGGCCAAGGACAGCGCCGCCGCCAGCGACGACGATCGCGAAATCGCCGCCGCCTATATGAGCGCGTGGGGCAAAGACATCCGTGGACTGATCGGCGCGCCCAAGGGGCCGACGCCGCCGCCTGTGCGCGTTTCGGGCGCTCTGCCGGCCGCCGCGCCCGCCCTTGGGGTCGCCGCGCCGCCCTGATCGCGATTAGTCCGGCGGCAGGCGGATCGTCGCCAGCGCCAGCGCGGCGACGCCTTCGCGCCGCCCTGTAAATCCAAGCCCCTCCGAAGTCGTCGCTTTGACGCCGACGTGGCCGATTCCGATGCCCGCGATTTCGGCGATCCGCGCCCGCATCGCCTCGCGATGAGGTCCGATCTTCGGCGCCTCGCATACGATCGTCAGATCGAGATGCGCCACGACGCCGCCGCGCGCGCGAACGCGCTCGGCCGCATGAGTGAGGAAGATCCGGGACTCTGCGCCGCGCCATTGCGGATCGGAGGGCGGAAAATGCGCGCCGATATCGCCTTCGCCGAGGGCGCCGTAAATCGCGTCGGCGAGCGCGTGCAACGCGACGTCGGCGTCGGAATGGCCTTCGAGCTTGCGATCGTGGGCGATGCGCACGCCGCCGAGCCAGACGCCATCGCCGGGCGCGAAGGCGTGGACGTCATAACCCTGGCCGACCCTGACTTCGCTCGGCTTGGCGCCAAGACGCGCTGCGGCCTCAGTCAAGTCCCGCATCGTCGTCACTTTCCTGTTGTCCGCGTCGCCGTCGAAGACGAATACGGAATGGCCAGCGGCCTCGGCGACCGCGGCGTCGTCGGTCAGATCAGCTTCGACGGTGCGCCGGTGCGCGTCGAGGATCAGATCGAAACGAAACGCCTGCGGCGTTTGCACGGCGCGCATCGTCGCTCGCGCGGGGGTGGCGACGATACGGCCCGACGCGTCGACTTGCTTCACCGTATCGAATAGCGGCGTGGCGGGAATCGCGGCCCCATGCGCCCGCGCGGCGGCGATGGCTCTGGCGACGAGATCGCGCGTCACGAACGGGCGAGCGCCGTCGTGGATGAGAACGAGGTCCGGCCGCAGGGCGACCTGCGCCTCGAGTCCATTTCGCACGCTTTGCTGGCGCGTTGCGCCGCCGAGCGCGGGTGGGCTCAACAACGCGAAGGCGGCAGGCGGCAGGCTCGCGACGACCGCATCGTACTGCGCGCGGTCGTCGGGATGGATGACGACAGTGATGGCGGTGAATTCGCCGATCGAAGCCAGCGCCTCAAGCGTGCGGCCGAGAAGAGGCTTGCCCGCGCAATCCAGATATTGCTTCGGCGTCGCGACGCCAAGCCTCGCCCCGCGCCCCGCGGCGACGACGACAAGAGTAACGCGAGGCGACAAATCCGGCTCCCACTTCCTTGGGGCGTCGCGCGCTACGGGCGACGACGGCAGGAATAGAGGAGCGGCTCCCCCGCGCCAAGCGCCGCATCAGGCGCCGAACGCTCGGGCGGCGAGGCCGATCATCGCCACGAACGCGCCCAAGGACGCCAGTTCCCAGATTTCCCGCAAGCCGTGGATCAAACGCTCGGTCATGATCGCCTCCATCGTACTATGTTTGTACATGATATGTTCTTTTTTCGAGCTTATCAACAACGATCCCCAGATTCGCGATTTCAGGGTTAACGCCGGCTCGTCAGGCCGGATCCTGGTCGAGTTCGGGATAGTGGCGGAAGACGCCGCTTTCATTGAAGGGCAGGCGGCGCGGGCTTTTCAGATAGGCGGCGATGCGCGGGCGCGCCGCGACTCGGGCCGCCAGCGCGTCGAGACGGGGATAGAGCACGCCAAAGCTCGCAGTTGCGCGCGGAAAGGCGTAGCGAAGTCCTACGACGATCTGAAATAGCGACAGATCGACATAGCTCAGGCGTCCGCCGACGCTATGGTCGGGGCCGTCCGGATTGCTCGCCAGGACCCGCTCGAAATAGCCGAGGAATTTCGGCGCTCGCTGCGCGAGGAACGCCTGCGTGCGCGCTTTCGCCGGCGCCTTCTGATCGGCGTAGTAGAGCGCTGTCGATATCGGATGATGCGTGTCGTGAATCTCGGCGACCAGGTCCGTGATCGTCAGCTGCAAGCCGTTCGCGAAAATGCGTGGGGCCTTCGCGCGCGGGGCCAGACGCAGCTTCGGGCCGAGGTGCATGAGGATGTTGGCGACGTGGGAGATGAGGAGATCGCCGTCGCGCAGCATCGGCGGCGCGAACGCGGGATAAGGGATCTCGTGGGCGCGCAGCAGCTTCTTCATCGCCGCGACGCCGCGTCCCTTGCCCTCGCTGCGCGCGACGTCGACATATTCGGCGCCCGCTTCCTCGAGCGCGAGCCTTACAAACTCGCCGCGTCCCTGGAGACCCGGCCAATAATATAGCTCGTAACTCATCGCCAAAGACCTCCCCGGCGGCGCGACGTCGGGCGACGTCGACGCTTATTGCCGCGGCCGCATCCGGTCCGCCGATTTCAGAAATCGCCGCGCGTGGGCTACGAGTTCGCCGTCGGTCGGATGGTCGGCCGACTCGACGCCTTCCACTTTGACCTTCATCTGCGGGTGCGCGCGCTCGATGTGTTTGACGAGCTCATGCTTCTCGTTGGCTGGACCGACGATGAGGATCGCCCCGGCGTCGGCAATCTCTTTCGTCACCTCTTCCAGGAACGCCTGATCCTCGGGAACGTGATGGCCGATGCCCTTGGACTTGCGGTGATAGTCGCGCACCGGGCGCTCGGGATGGATAATCACCTTGTCCGCATCGTCGGCGTTGAAGTGAAAGACGCGAGCCTGGCGATGGTCGATCCAGACGACGGCGTGGTAATGGCCCTGCATTTTCAGCTCCCCTTTTCTATGGTTGCGCGACTTATCGCGCTCCTGCCGGCGCGCGGCGTTGACCTGCCTCATATCCCGCCCCATCGTCGCCTTTCGCCTCGGCCTGACCTGCGATATAGGCGCTGGATGGAAAGTCTTCAGCCTTATATACTCGTTTTCGTCGGCGCCGGGTGCGGCGGCATGCTGCGGCACGCGGCCAATCTCATCATCGCCCGCCTGCTGGGAACAGGGTTCCCTTGGGGCACGGCGTTCATCAATATCTCCGGTTCGATCGCGATGGGGCTGCTCGCCGGCTATCTCGCGTTCCGCTCCGGCGCCGAGTGGACACAGCACGCGCGTCTTTTCATCTCCACCGGCGTCCTTGGCGGCTACACCACTTTCTCGACCTTCTCGCTGGAGACGATTTTGCTGTTCGAGCGCAATCAGATCGGCCCGGCCTTCGCCTATGTCGGCGGCTCGGTGCTGCTCGGCGCGCTCGGGCTCTGGGCGGGACTGAGCCTCGCACGGGCGCTGACATGATCGCGCCCGACAAGGTCGCCAACATCGTCCTTGGCGAGGACGAAGCGGGAATGCGGCTCGACCGCTGGTTCCGCCGACGCTATCCGACTTTGCCGCAAACGCATCTGAACAAGATCGTGCGCAAGGGCGAGGTGCGCGTCGACGGCAAGCGGGTCGAAATATCGACCCGGCTGGAGGCCGGCCAGAGCGTGCGCGTACCGCCGCTGGCTCTGCCCGCCAAGGCCGCGAAGGACGGGCCGGCGCCACCCAAGCCGGCTGACGCCAAGTTCCTGCGCGATCTCATCCTCTTCGAGGACAAGGACATCATCGTCTTTAACAAGCCTTATGGCCTGGCGGTGCAGGGCGGCTCGGGCACCAAGCGCCATATCGACGGGATGCTCGCCGCGCTCGCCGACAAGAAGGGCGAACGCCCCGTGCTGGTGCATCGGCTCGACCGCGACACGTCGGGCGTGCTGTTGTGCGCTAAATCGCGCAAGATGGCGGCCGATCTCGGCGCGACGTTCAGGGCGCGCGAGACCAAAAAGATCTATTGGGCGCTGGTCGAGGGAATCCCCAAGCCGGAGAACGGCCGCATCTCGATGTTCCTGGCCAAGGGTGAGGGCATGGGCGACGAGCGCGGCGCCAAGACCGCGGATCACGAAGCGCGCGAGCGGATGCGCGTGGCCCGGCACGGCGATCCGGAAGCGCAACATTCGCTGACCCTCTACGCCACGGTGGACAGCGTCATTCCGAGGCTCGCCTGGTTGTCGATGCGACCGATCACCGGGCGCACGCACCAGCTTCGCGCGCATTGCGAGGCGATCGGCCATCCCATCATCGGCGATCCCAAATACAACCGCCGCCCGGCCAACGACCCCGCGCGCCACGACCCGCTGCGGGCGGTGCCGCCCGGCGTCGAGAACAAGCTGCATCTGCTCGCGCGGCGGCTGATCCTGCCGCATCCGCGTGGCGGCGTGATCGACGTCACCGCGCCGTTGCCGCCGCATATGAAAGCGGCGTTCGAGATGTTCGGTTTCACGCCGCCCAAACGCGACCCGATCGAGGACGCGCCCGATGCGTGACGTTTCGTGGAACGACGCGGTTCAGCTTTCGCAGCAAAGCCTGCGCGCGGCGCCGATGAAGCGTTTCTATAAGAGCGTCGATGTCGCCGAGGCCGAGGGCGGCTTCGCGGTGCGGCTCGACGGGCGCGGCGCGCGCACGCCCGGCAAGGCGCCGTTGATCGCGCCCGGTCGCGCGCTCGCCGAGCGTATCGCGGCGGAATGGGCCGGGCAGGGCGAGATCATCGACGCCTCGGTCATGCGCTTCACGCGCCTCGCCAACACCGCGATCGACGGCGTCGCCAAGACCTTGGCCGAGACGCGTGCGGAGATCGCCAAATACGCCTGCGCCGATCTCGTCTGCTATCGCGCGCTCGAACCCGCTTCGCTGGCGCGGATGCAGGCGCAGGCGTTCGATCCGGTGCTCGAATGGGCGCAAACGGCGCTCGGCGCCAAATTCGCGCTCGGCGGCGGTGTGATCCATATCGCCCAACCCGAGGCGGCGCTGACGTCGGTGCGCGCGGCGGTGGACGCTTATGGCTCGCCCTTCGCCCTCGCCGCGCTGCACGGCCTGACGAGCCTTTCCGGTTCGGCGCTGATCGCGCTGCAACTCGCCAGCGGCGCGCTCGACGCGCAGGTCGCCTGGCGCGCCGCCCATGTCGACGAGGACTTCCAGATCGCCAAATGGGGCGAGGACGAGGAAGCCAAGGCGCGGCGCGCCACGCGCTGGCGCGAATTCGAGGCTTGCGCTGAGGTCGTGACCGCGCTGCGTTGAAGAGCGCCTTTTCATCCCATTGTCGCATCGCCGCGCCTGTTCCGGCCCGCGTGAGGCCATGCTATGCCGAGGCCAACGCCAGCCGCGCCTCGGAGCCTTCCCATGAAAGCCATGCTCGCCCGTCTCGATCGACGCCGTGAACGCGCGCGCCTGGGCGGCGGTCAGGCGCGCATCGACGCACAGCACGCCAAGGGCAAGCTGACCGCGCGCGAGCGCATCGAACTCTTGATGGACCACGGCTCTTTCGAGGAGTTCGATATGTTCGTCGAGCACCGCGGGACCGACTTCGGCATGGAGAAGACCAAGATTCCCGGCGACGGCGTCGTCACCGGCTGGGGCACCGTCAACGGACGAACAATTTTCGTTTTCGCCAAAGATTTCACAGTGTTCGGCGGGTCTCTTAGCGAAGAACATGCAAAGAAAATCACCAAAATTCAGGACATGGCGATCAAGAACCGCGCGCCCATCATCGGCCTGTTCGACGCCGGCGGGGCGCGAATTCAGGAGGGCGTCGCGGCGCTGGGCGGCTATGGCGAGGTGTTCCAGCGCAACGTGCTCGCCTCCGGCGTCATCCCGCAGATATCGTTGATCATGGGTCCCTGCGCGGGCGGCGACGTCTATTCGCCCGCCATGACCGATTTCATCTTCATGGTGCGCGACACCAGCTACATGTTCGTGACCGGCCCGGACGTCGTCAAAACCGTCACCAACGAGACCGTGACGGCCGAGGAGCTGGGCGGCGCGACGGTTCACGCCACCCGCTCCTCGATCGCCGACCGCGCCTATGACAACGACGTCGAGGCGCTGCTGCAAATGCGCCGGCTGATCGACTTCCTGCCTGCCTCCAACCTGGAGACGCCGCCTTTGCTGCCGAGCTTCGACGATCCCGAGCGGATCGACGTCTCGCTCGATACGCTCATCCCCGAGAACCCAAACAAGCCCTACGATATCAAGGAGTTGATCACGAAGATCGTCGACGAGGGCGATTTTTTCGAAATCCAGGAGGCGCACGCCAAGAATATCGTCACCGGCTTCGCGCGGATCGAGGGCACGACGGTCGGCGTCGTCGCCAATCAGCCGCTCGCGCTCGCCGGCGTGCTCGATTCCGACGCATCGCGCAAGGGCGCGCGCTTCGTGCGCTTCTGCGATTGCTTCAATATCCCAATCGTCACCCTGGTCGACGTGCCCCGCTTCCCGCAAGGCTGCGCGCTTCGTCCGCTTCTGCGATTGCTTCGAAATCCCGCTTGTCACCTTCGTCGACGTGCCCGGCTTCCTGCCGGGCACGGCGCAGGAATACGGCGGCCTCATCAAGCACGGCGCGAAGCTTCTGTTCGCCTATGCCGAGGCGACCGTCCCAAAGGTGACGGTCATCACCCGCAAGGCGTTCGGCGGCGCCTATGACGTCATGGCCTCCAAGCACTTGCGCGGCGACATCAATCTGGCCTGGCCGACCGCGCAGATCGCGGTCATGGGCGCCAAGGGAGCGGTCGAAATCATCTTCCGCGCCGACATGAACGACCCCGACAAGATCGCCGAACGCACCAGAGAATACGAAGCCCGCTTCCTCTCGCCCTTCGTCGCCGCTGAGCGCGGCTATATCGACGAAGTCATCATGCCGCACGCGACGCGAAAGCGCCTATCGCGAGTGCTGGCCATGCTGCGCAACAAGAAGCTGGAGAACCCCTGGAAGAAGCACGACAATATTCCGTTGTGAGGGACGGGCGGGCCCGTCGAGCGCAGCCGCCAGGGTCGACAACGACGGCTTCAACGCGCAGAGTTTTCGAGCGTCCGGCGCGTTTGAAAAAATAGTTGGAACTGAGGGCCGCTGCGATTCGCGGAGATTGCGCTTTCATCGCGGCAAGGCCGCGCGCGGTCGCTTACGCGTTGACCGATTGAGCGCCCGCTAGAGTTCTATTTTTCAGAGTACTACCATTGGTGTCACTAGAAATAGAGAAAGACTACAAAGCAAAATCCGGCGAAATTAAAAACCCCTCAGGCCTTCGGATTCTCACGAAATCGCGAAACGGCTCGTCTATATGCCTAATGATTGCAATAGCTTAAACGCGAAAGGCGACTGAATTCGCTTTGTTCGCGAAGAATTTCGCCGCCTTAGCGCAGTCTTTGAGCGGTTTTCGTTTCGCGGCGAAATTTGACCGCGGGATCATGGGCTTGCCGGGCGCCGTTCGCATTTTCGAAAGGCAGGCTTAGCTGTCAGCTTCCTGAAAGCATGAGGCTTTAATCTATCTTAACGCTACGCGCGATCTGAGGGGGTCGATTCATGTCTCGGCAAATAATGCGGCCCACATTCGCGTCAATGAAGAAGTCCGGGCGACTCATACTCGGATAGGCGTGGAACAGGGTTGCGTGATGGCGTTTACTGTGGACCGAAGCCGATCGATCGTCAGCGCGATGATCCTCGGGCGCAAGGTCACCGCGATGGATGTGGCCTGGCTGCGGCGCGAAGTGTTCGCCGACGGCGAGGTCGGCCGTGATGCGGCGGATGAATTGTTCGCGCTCGAACGCTCGGGCGTCGCGCTCTGCCCGGAGTGGACCGAGTTCTTCGTCGAGATGATCACCGAGCATGTCGTCTGGCAGGCGCGCCCGACCGGGGTGGTCAACGAAGCGCAAGCCGAGTGGCTGATTGAGCGGGCGGATTCGTGCTCGTCCGTCAATGCGTTGGCTGTGCTTGTGAATGTCTTGGGCGAAGCGCATCGCGCGCCTCGCTGGTTCCTCGCCGCCGTGCGCTCGCGCGCGCTTCTCAACTGGAGCGGCGTCGACGCCGCGCTGACCGCCGCGATGGCGAGCTGAGCGGCGCCTCGCGGATCATTCCAATTGCTAGCGGTTGGACGCTTGGGACCCGTTTACGCGCCGCTCGCCTTCCCATACAACCGTCGCCCACGGGAATGCCTCGCGGTTTCCCATGCCAGGGGCGCCGATGTTCAAGAAAATCCTGATCGCCAACCGCGGCGAGATCGCCTGCCGGGTCATCAAGACCGCGCGCAGGATGGGCATCAGGACCGTCGCGGTCTATTCGGAGGCCGACAAGGACGCGCTCCATGTCGAAATGGCTGACGAATCGGTGGCGATCGGGCCGCCCGCGGCCGCGCAATCCTACCTGATGATCGAGAAGATTGTCGCCGCCTGCAAGGAGACGGGCGCCGAAGCGGTGCATCCGGGCTACGGCTTTCTTTCCGAGCGCGCCGCTTTCGCCAAGGCGCTGGCTGAGGCCGGCATCGTCTTCATCGGCCCCAACCCGCGCGCCATCGAAGCGATGGGCGACAAAATCGAATCGAAGAAATTCGCCAACGCGGCCAAGGTCTCCACGGTGCCCGGCTTCCTCGGCGTGATCGAAAGCCCCGAGCACGCGGCGGAAATCGCCGACGAGATCGGCTATCCCGTGATGATCAAAGCTTCGGCCGGCGGCGGCGGCAAGGGAATGCGCATCGCCCATTCCCGGCAGGAGGTCGCCGAGGGCTTCGCGCGCGCTAAATCGGAGGCCAAGTCCTCATTCGGCGATGACCGCGTGTTCGTCGAGAAGTTTATCGTCAATCCGCGCCACATCGAAATCCAGGTGCTCGGCGACAAGCACGGCAACGTCATTTACCTGGGCGAGCGCGAATGCTCGATCCAGCGCCGCAACCAGAAGGTGATCGAGGAGGCGCCCTCGCCGCTGCTCGA
>JBBIIT010000080.1:0-10930 GCA_037446355.1 Beijerinckiaceae bacterium
GCGACGGGGTCGATCGCTCCGCCGCTGCGGCGGCGGGCCTCGGCGAGGATCGGCGACACGTCGGTGTTGAAGCCAGCTTTCAGGAACCGATGCGCCGACAACGCGTCGCACTCTTCCTGCGCCCCCAACAGGGCCACGCGATCGACGGCAAGCGCCTGCGCGTAGGCGCGTTGCACCTCGATCGCCGAAGTCATCAGGCTCTCGATGGGATCGGTGACATTGTGCGACTGGTCAAGCATGTAGGCAGGATTGAAGCCCGGCGCCTTGCGCTCAGCGGCGTCGATAAGCTCGTTGAATATGCGGAACAGACGGAACGGATCAACTGAACCGGAGTCGAGGTCGTCGTCGCCATATTTGGAATCGTTGAAGTGGAAACCCGCGAGACGACCGACGCGAACCAACCTGGCGACGATCTGCTCGATGTTCACGTTAGGCGCATGGTGACCCAGATCCACGAGGCAGTGCGCCTTCGGTCCCAGCGCCTGCGCCGCCATCAGGCTCGCGCCCCAGTCGGAGATGACCGTCGAATAGAACGCCGGTTCGCACAGCTTGTGCTCCAAAAACACGCGCCAGTCCGCGGGAAGCCGCGAATAGATCTCGGACACCGACTCGACATACCAATCGAAGGCGCGCGACAGGTTCGACTGACCGGGGAAGTTGGAACCGTCGCCGATCCAGATCGTTAAGGCCTTCGATCCCAGCCTCTGGCCGATCTCTATGCACTCGATGTTATGCGCAACGGCCTGGTCGCGCACCGCCTTGGCGGCATGCGTCAGCGAGCCGTACTTGTAGGAAAGCGGCTGCCCTGATTGATCCTGGAACGTATTCGAGTTTACGGCGTCGAAGCCAATTCCCAGCGCTTCGGCGCGCTCGACCAGTTCCTTGAAGTCGCTAACCTTGTCCCAGGGAAAGTGAGGCGAGCAGATGGGCGTGGCGCGCGTGAGCTGCTGGATCGTCGCGCAATCCTCCAGTTTTTCGAAAATGCCGCGCGGCTCGCCGATTCCAGGAAAACGGGCGAAACGCGTGCCACCGGTGCCGACGCCCCAGGTCGGGACAGCGACGGCGAAGGCGGCGACTTTCGCGGTTATCGCCTCGATGTCGAGACCGCGCCGCGCGAGCTGGCGCCCGAGCGCGCCGTAGTCGTCGGCAAGCGCGGCGCTCCGCTTCGCGTTTTCTTCGCTGACGAGCGAATGAGGAATGCGAAAGGTCATTGACGCCCCCTGCGCTTTATCGCGTGAACGCGACGACGTTGCCGGCGTCGACATTGAGGATGTTGCCGGTGCTCTTCGCGGACAGGTCCGACGCAAAATAATAGCTCGCCTCGGCGATGTCCTCGGGATAGACCGCCAGCTTGAGCAGCGAGCGCTGGCGATAGACCTCCTCAAGGTTGTCCTCGTCGACCTTGTTGGACGCCGCGCGCTGCTGGCGCCACTCGCCCTGCCAGATTTTCGATCCGCGCAGCACCGCATCGGGGTTGACCGTGTTGACGCGAATGCCGAATGGCGCGCCTTCGAGCGCAAGGCAGCGCGCGAGATGGATTTCCGCCGCCTTGGCAGCGCAATAGGCCGCCGCGCCCGCGGAGGCCGCCATACCGTTCTTCGAGGCGATGAAGACGATGGCGCCGCCGATGCCCTGATCCTTCATGATGCGGTAGGCGGCGCGGGCGGCGAGGAAATAGCCGGTCGCGAGGATCGACATGTTTCGGTTCCAAAGTTCCAGCGACGTGTCCTCGAACGGCGCCGCCGAAGCGATGCCGGCGTTGGACACGAGGATGTCGAGGCCGCCATAGGCCAGCAGCGCGTCTCGAAAGGATGCCTCGACCGAGGCCTCGCTGGTCACGTCCATGACCACTCCGGCCACCGAGTCCTTGCCGAAGCGCTTGCGGAAATCTGCGACGGTCTCGTCGAGGCTCTTGGCGTCGATGTCGGCGAGCACGGCGCAGGCGCCCTCGCCTAACATGCGCGCCGCGATCGCACGGCCGATGCCGCCGGCCCCGCCGGTGATCAGGGCCACGCGGCCCGCAAGCGATTTCGGCTTCGGCATCCTCTGAAGCTTCGCCTCTTCGAGCAGCCAATATTCGATGTCGAAGGCTTCCTGTTCGGCAAGGCCCACATATTTGCTGACGCTCGAGGCGCCGCGCATGACGTTGATCGCGTTGACATAGAATTCCGAGGCGATGCGCGCGGTCGCCTTGTCCTTGGCGAAGGACAGCATGCCCACTCCCGGCACAAGATAGATGACGGCGTTGGGATCGCGCATCGCCGGTGAATTCGATCGCTTGCAGCGGTGGTAGTAGGCCGCATAGTCCGCGCGATAGGCCGCGAGACTCGCGTCGAGCGAGGCGACGACGGCGTCGACATTGCTGGTCACGGGATCGAAGCCGAGCACGAGCGGGCGGATCTTGGTGCGCAGGAAATGGTCGGGGCAGGACGTGCCCAGCGCCGCCAGCGGCTCAAGGTTGAGCGAATTTACGAATTCCAGCACTTCCGGCGCGTCGGTGAAATGACCAATCTTGCGCTCCTCGGCCGAGATGCGTTTGCGAATCGCCGGCAGAAGCTTGGCGGCGACGTCCTGGCGCTCGCGGGCCGGGAGCGAGGTCACGGCGACGCCGCCGAAAGTCATGCCCTTGCCATGGGCGGCGAGCCAGGCGGAGGCCTTGTTGATCATGGCCAGGGTCGTCTCGTAGCAGGTCTTGGCCGTCGGCCCCCAGGTGAAAAGGCCGTGGCCTCCCAGGATGACGCCCTTGTAGTGCGGATGGGCGGCCGCCATGGCGCCGAGCTTCAGGCCGAGATCGAACCCCGGCCGCTGCCAGGGCAGAAAGCCGAGCTCGTCGCCATAAACTTCGCGCGTCAGCGCCTCGGCGTTCTCGCAGGCCGCGATTGCGATCACCGCGTCGGCATGGACATGATCCACATGCGCATGGGAAATGAAACCATGCAACGGCGTGTCTATCGAAGTCGCGCGCGGATTGAGATTGAAGGTGCAGTGGTTGAACAGCGCCACCATCTCGTCCTCATGGGCGAGGCCGCGATAAATGGCCTTGAGACCAAGAAGCTTGTCGAGATAGAGCGTGGAGAAGCCGTCGAGCTTCATAGAACCTATGTCGCCGCCAGAACCCTTCACCCAAAGCACCTTGACGGTCTCGCCGGACAGCGGATCCTTGCCGTCGACCTTGGCGGAGGTGTTGCCGCCGCCGAAATTGGTTATGCGAAGATCGCTGCCGAGAAGGTTCGAGCGATAAAGGAGGAGGCCCGGCTCATCGAGCTTGGCGGCCGCGGCGTCGTCCCACAAACTGGGCAATGCAGCTTCGCGATGGGAATGGCTGCTCATCGGTCGTCCCTCCAATTTACATTGATCGATCATACGCGTTTTCGGACTATTTTCGCTCATTCGATACCCATATGCGCGCAATCCGTCAACTGAATTCGAGAATTGCCAGTATTCTGAGCGAAAAATGATCATATGCGTTCACGCACGATTGACATCGATCATCGAAGGTGCGACATGAGGGGCAACGACGTGCAATCACCGAGGAAACGGCAAGGAACAATGCGCGAATTTCAGCGCACGGAAATCCTGCAAAACCTGTTGGCGGAACGCGGGTTCCTGTCGATCGCAGATATCATGGCGGCGACCGGTGTGTCGGCGGCTTCTGCTCGACGCGATGCGGGACGTCTGGCCGAGGCGGGCCAAGCGACCCGCCTCCACGGCGGCGTTCAGGCCATCGAAACCGCCCTCTCGAAGCAGCACTCCGAAGAAAAGCTGGCCACACGGTCCTTCGACGTCAGCCGGACGATCCACATCGACGCCAAGCGGGCGATTGCGCGCAGCGCCGTGGACATGTGTCTGGATGGCGACGTCGTCATCATCAACGGCGGCACGACGACCTACCAGATGTCGGAATTTCTGCGCCCGAGGCGCCTGAAGGTCCTGACCAATTCCTATCCACTCGCCGAATTCCTTATCCACGAGACGCAGATCCGCGTCGCGCTTCCAGGTGGCGAGGTTTATCGCGACCAGAAGCTAATCGTTGCGCCCTTCGACGACGACGCGATCCAGCATTATTCCGCGCGGCTCATGTTCATGAGCGCCCTGGCGATCGGCCCGCTCGGCGTGATCGAGGGGGACCCTCTGATCGCGCGGGCGGAAACCAAGCTGCTGCGCCGCGCCGAAAAGCTCGTCGTTCTCGCCGACGCATCGAAGTTCGAGGCCAAAGGCAGTCTCGTCGTCTGCCCGCTTTCGCGGATCGACACGCTCATCACCGAAGAGTCTGCGCCGCCGGCGGCGCTCGCCATGCTGCGCGACGCCGGGGTCAACGTCGTAACTGTGCCTTTGCAAATCGACAATTTTGCCAATTCAGCCGCTTAACAAGGGACGAGCGGCCGAGTGAGTCCGGAAAGTCCTGACCAAGGAAGGGAAGTCCAATGATTACTCGCCGTCAAAGCTTCAAGATCGTCTCGGCCGCCGCGCTCGCCGCCGCCCTGCCGGGAAGCGTGTTCGCCGCGGACAAGATCCGCATCGCGATGGTCGTCAAAGCGCTTGGCATAGGTTTCTTCGACGCCTGCCGCGACGGCGGTCTCGAAGCCGTCAAGGAACTCGGCGACGCCGACCTCATTTACACCGGCCCGACCAAGACGACGGCCGAAGATCAGATCGCCGTGGTCGACAGCCTCATCGCCCAAAAGGTCAATGCGATCGCTATCTCCGCCAATGACGCCAACGCCCTCGTTCCCGTCTGCAAGAAGGCGCTGGACAAGGGAATCACGGTCATCTCGTTCGACTCCGGCGTCGCTGAGGGCGGCCGCATCATGCATCTCAACCCGTCGAACAATGCGCTCATCGGCGCCAAGTGCGTGCAGATGATCGCCAAGACGCTCAACAACGAAGGCGATGTCGCGATCCTTTCCGCCACGGCCCAGGCTACGAACCAGAATATCTGGATCGAGGAAATGAAAAAGGAATGGGCCAAGCCTGAATACGCCAAACTGAAGCTTGTCACGACGGTCTATGGCGACGATCTGGCGGACAAGAGCTATCGCGAAACTCAGGGTCTCCTCAAAGCCTATCCGAACCTCAAGGGCATCATCGCGCCGACCTCGGTCGGCATCGTCGCGGCCGCCAAGGCGGTCGTCGACGCCGGTCTCGTCGGCAAGGTCTATGTCTCCGGCCTTGGCCTGCCGTCGGAAATGAAGGGCGCCGTGCTCGCGGGCGCGACAGATACATTCGCGATCTGGAACCCGATCGACCTTGGCTATTCCGCGACCCTGATCGCCGGCCTCATCGCCACGCACAAGGCGACGGGCAAGCCCGGCACCACCATCCACGTCGGCCGCATGGGCGACATCAAGATCGGCGAGGACGGCTCGGCGGCGATGGCCGATCCCTTCACGTTCGACAAGTCGAACATCGAGAAGTTCTCCAAGATCTTCTGAGCCTGATACACGCCTCCGCCCGATGCGGGCGGAGGCGAATCGCGCTTTCCCGCAACCGTCAGTTCGGCAGTCATGTCCTCAGTCTCTAAAACCATGAACGTCGAGTCGACGGGGCCGGTTTTATCGCTTTCCGGCGTCTCCAAGATGTTTCCTGGCGTTCGCGCGCTTCATGAAGCGCGACTGACGCTGCACAAGGGCCAGACGACCGCGCTGATCGGCGAGAATGGCGCCGGCAAGTCGACGCTGGTGAAGATTCTCACAGGCATTTACACGCCCGACGCCGGGACCATCGAGGTCAATGGCAAGGCGGCGACTTTTCGGAGTCCTCGCGACGCCTGGGCCGCGGGGATCGTGGCCATTCACCAGGAAACGGTGATGTTCGATGAATTGTCGATCGCCGAAAACATCTTCATGGGACACGCGCCGACCGCCGGTCTCGGGCGGCTCGACTGGCGCTTGATGCGCGACAGGACGCGCGTCCTGCTCGACGCGCTGGAGAGCAATCTCGATCCCGAAACGCCGGTCAAACGACTGGGCGTCGCGCAAAAGCACATGGTCGAGATTGCGCGCGCCTTGTCGCACGACGCCCGAGTCGTCATCATGGACGAACCCACCGCAGCGCTTTCCGCGCACGAGATTGAGGAACTCTACGCGATTGTAGAGCGCTTGAAGAAGGATGGGCGGTCGATCCTTTTCATTTCCCACAAGTTTGACGAGATTTTCCGCGTGGCCGACCGTTGGACCTGCCTGCGCGACGGCGAGCACGTCGGAGAAGGTTTCATCCGCGACACCAACGAGCGCCAACTTGTCAGCCTGATGGTGGGCCGCTCGATCGATCAAGTGTTCCCCAAGACCGACAATGCGCCCGGGGAAGTTGTGCTTGAGGTGAACGATCTCTCGCATCCAACTGAATTCGACGGGATCAGCTTTTCCCTGCGAAAGGGAGAGATTCTCGGCCTCTATGGGCTCGTCGGCGCCGGCCGGTCCGAAGCCATGCAATGTCTTTTCGGCCTGACCAAGGCCTCGCGCGGCGAAGTGCTGATCGATGGCAAAGCCGTCGAGTTGACGTCCCCCGCAGTCGCGGTCGCCGCTGGCATATCCTATGTGCCTGAAGATCGTCAGGTGCAGGGCGCGGTCCTCCCTCTCGGGGTGCGCGAGAACATGACGCTTGCCTCCCTGGCTCGCTATGCCTCGTCGGGCATTCTTTCCACCGCGCGGGAGCTCAACGAAACCCGCCGCCTCGGAGAGCGCCTTGCAGTCAAGGCCGCAAACTGGGACCAACCCCTCAACGAGTTGTCTGGCGGCAATCAGCAGAAGGTCGTGATCGGAAAGTGGCTCGCCACGCATCCGCGCATCCTGATCTTGGACGAGCCCACCAAGGGCATCGACATCGGCTCCAAGGCAGCCGTGCATGAATTCATGAGCGAGCTGGCGCGCGAGGGTCTCGCCATCATCCTGATTTCGTCCGAACTCCCCGAGGTGATGGGAATGTCCGATTTCATTATGGTCATGCGAGAGGGGCGGATCCTGGCGCGGTGGGATCGCGCCAAGGCGACGCCGGAGGCCATCGTTCGCGCGGCGTCGGGTCTGGCCGAAGTGGCGGCCGCATGACCTACCGACGTGAAATCCTTCTGGCGGTCATTATTCTTGCCATTGTCGTCGGCGTTGGCCTGCGCGCGCCCGCCTTCGTGACGCCATCCAGCCTGATTGGAGTGGTCACGGATACAAGCCTTCTGTTCATGCTCACGCTGGCGCAGATGGCCGTCCTGTTGACGCGGGGCATCGACCTTTCCGTCGCCGCCAATCTGGCGCTGACCGGGATGGTGGTCGCGCTGGCAAGCCGCGCTGCGCCGGGGATTCCAATCGCCGCGATCATCGTGCTGGCGGTCGGGTTCGGGGCCGCGCTGGGCTTGATCAACGCCGTGCTCATCGCGGGCCTCGGCATTCCGCCGATCGTGGTCACGCTGGGAACGCTCGCCGTCTATCGGGGCATGATCTTCGTCATTGCCCATGGCGCATGGCTGACGTCGAAAGACATGAGCCCTGCATTTCTTGCCGTTCCGAAAGCGGAATTCCTTGGGCTTTCAAGCCTGATCTGGATCGCGGCCCTCGTATCTGTCGCCGCGTGGGTCTTTCTCAACCATACATCGGCGGGGCGCGCGCTCTATGCCGTCGGCGGCAATCCGGTGGCGGCGCGCTATTGCGGCATTGACCTGGCCCGCCAGCAGCTCCGTGTCTACACGATCTCTGGCGCCGTCGCGGGGCTGTGCGGCTATCTCTGGGTGTCGCGTTACGGCATCGCCTATTCCGACATTGCGATCGGCTATGAGCTGACAGTCATTGCGGCCTGCGTCATCGGCGGCGTTTCGATCGCGGGCGGCGTCGGTTCGGTTCCCGGCGCGCTGCTCGGGGCCCTGTTCCTTGGCGTCATCGTAAATGCATTGCCTGTCATCAATGTCTCGCCGTTCTGGCAGATGGCCATCTCGGGCGCCGTAATTCTGGCTGCTGTGATCGTCAATTCGCGTTCGGAGCGGCAGACAGGAAAACTCATTCTTCCGGAAGCGCGCCGCAAGGCTGCGAACGCAGCTGGAGGCGCCTGAAAATGAGCGAAGTCACAGCTTCGACCCGCTATCGAGTCTCTGATCACGCGCCTCGCACGCTCGCCGACTTTCTGCTGCGCTGGGAGACGATTCTCGTTGCGCTGCTCGTCCTGACGGTCGCCGTCAATTCGATCTTGACGCCCTATTTCCTCGACCGCGACAACCTGCTCGACGCCACCTTCAACTTCTCCGAGAAAGCGATGATCGCGCTCGGCATGGCTCTCCTGATCATTGTTCGCGACATCGATCTGTCGGTTGCTGCAATTGTCGCCCTCGTTTCCCTCTTGATGGGACTGGCGGCGCAGGCGGGCGCAGATACCGGCGTGCTGCTGCTGGTGGCGCTTGCGACCGGGTCGGTTTGTGGCATGGTCAACGGCGCGCTCGTCACCGGCCTCGCCCTGCCTTCGATTGTGGTCACGATCGGAACCATGTCGCTCTTTCGTGGCATCGCTCAGGTCAGTCTCGGCGATCAGGCGCTGACCAAATATCCGGAGGCCCTGCTCTCGATCGGCCAGGGCTACATTGGCGCCAACGTCCCTTATTCCTTCGTAACGTTCCTACTGCTCGCTCTCGTCGTCGCGTTTGTGTTGCACAAGACCCCTCTGGGACGTCGCATCTTTGCGATCGGCGCAAACCCTGAAGCGTCGAAATTCTCCGGCATCCCGGTGGCGCGCATTCGTTTCGGCCTGTTTGTCGTTTCCGGCTTCCTCTCTGGGCTGGCCGCGTGGTTCTTGACCGGGCGCATCGGGTCGACCCGTCCGAACATCGCGCAAGGCTGGGAACTTGAAGCCGTAACCATGGTGATCCTGGGCGGCGTGTCGATCGCCGGTGGATCGGGAACCATTCCGGGCGTCATGCTCGCGGTGTTTGTGCTCGGCCTCACCACTTTCGGCATGTCGTTGATGAACGTGCCCGGCATCGTCATCAGCGTGCTGCTCGGCCTCCTGCTAATCACGGTGCTCGCCGCGCCGATCGTGGCCCGCCGCTGGCTCGCCCGGAGGAGATGATTACATGCAGCGCCACGCCTTCCGCATGTTCCTCAATCCCGGGCAAAGGGAAGAATACCAACGGCGCCACGATGCGATCTGGCCGGAGTTGAAAGCGCTGCTGCGGGAGTCGGGTGTTCGCAACTACTCAATATTCCTCGACCATGACGCCAATGTCTTCTTCGCTTATCTGGAGCGAACGGACGACCACGGCATGGACGCCTTGCCGTCGCATCCCGTCATGAAGCGCTGGTGGGCGCATATGAGAGACATTATGGCCTCCCATCCCGATGGCAGCCCGGTGACGGCGCCGCTGGACGAACTCTTCCACCTGGAGTGAGGCCATGGGCGGCTGCGTCGCAGTACTGGATATCGGCAAGACCAATATCAAGGTTCTCGCGTTCGACGCCGAAGGCGACGTCGTCGCGGAGCGCACTCGACCGAACGCGCCTCTGCCGGCGGATTTGCATTGCCCCTATCCGAGTCTCGACACGGAAGGCGCGTGGTCCTTCCTTCTGGAGGCTTTGCGCGAAATCGCCGCGAAGGTCCGCGTCACGATTTTGTCGATAACGACGCATGGCGCCGCAGGCGTTCTCGTCGACGAAAATGGCGCTGTACTGGCGCCGATCGACTATGAATGGGCGGGATTGGACGCCGACGCCGGGGCCTACGCAGCCGTCCGACCCTCCTTCGACGAAACCGCTTCGCCGGAACTCCCGCGCGGACTTAATCTCGGGCGCCAATTGTTCCACCTGTTCCGCCGTCATCCCGCCGAGGCTGCGCGCGCGATGGCCTTCCTGACTTATCCGCAATATTGGGCCTGGCGCCTCAGTGGGGTGTTGGCGTCGGAGACGACTTCGCTGGGTTGTCACACCGATCTCTGGCGGCCGTACCACACGGAATTTTCAAGTTTGGTCGAGCGCCTGGGTTGGCGGAGCTTGTTTCCACCGATCCGTCGGGCCTGGGAAAAACTTGGTCCGATCAGGGCTGATATCGCCGTAGCGACGGGCCTGCGGCCGGACGTGCAAGTGCTCTGTGGGGCGCACGATTCCAACGCTGCGCTCGTTCCCTATCTTGTCGGGTGCGCCGACCCATTCACCGTGATATCCACCGGGACATGGGTCGTTATTTTTGCGGTCGGCGGTAAGGGAGCGCTCGACGCGCGCGCGGACATGTTGGCGAATGTCGACGTGCGCGGCGAGCCCGTGCCCTGCGCGCGTTTCATGGGCGGGCGGGAGTTCGCGACGCTGGCGGGCGACGCGCCGGCGCAGGTGAGCGCGGCGGATCTCGCTGAAATCGTCGCTTCCCGCGTCCTCGCGTTGCCGGCTTTCTCCGATCAAGGTGGGCCATTCGCAGGGCGCGTCGGACGAATCGAGGGACCGGCGCCCGCAACCCCGCAGGGACGCGCGGCGCTGGCCACGATCTACGCCGCGCTGATGACGGCCCATCTCGTCGATCGACTGCAAGCGCCCGGCAGGTTGATTGTCGAAGGCGGATTTGCGCGCGCGCCCGCCTTCGCGGGCGTCATTGCCGCGTTGATGCCCGAACGCCAGGTGGTGACGGCCACGTCGGCGTCGGGGGCCGCCGAAGGCGCCGCTTTGCTCGCAAAATGGGGTGAGACGCTTGCGTCTCCCAGTACGCGGCCTGCGGTCGCCTGGCTCATCGAGGGTCTGACGGAATACCGCGCTCGATGGACTGAACTCGTGACGGCCTAGCGCGCAGCGTTCAATTTACGTTTCGCGGACTCGCCGCGAGGCGGCGGTAACCACGACTGTCCCCGCAAGTTCGCGCCTATCAGACCGAGTTCGGAAGCTGGCGAACCTATGACTACGAAATTTCCAACCGTCGGAGCCAACGTGATGAGCGGGATCGAAGGTAGGCTCTGACGCATATGTGGAACGGCCCGATCGGC
>JBBIIT010000081.1:0-10656 GCA_037446355.1 Beijerinckiaceae bacterium
GTCGGCGGCGCGGAGGTCGTCGTCAACAATGTCGTCGGCGATCTGGCCGCCGGCAAGATCGTCGCGGTCACTCAGGGCGACGAGATTTTTCAAAACGAGGGTTTGCGAACGGCCGCGGAAAGCACCGCCAAGGTTGTCTTGCTCGACAACACGAGGCTTTCGCTCGGCCCATCGTCCTCGCTCAAGATCGATCGCTTCGTTTACTCGGGAACGGGCGAAAAAGGCGCCATCGCGCTCAATTTCGCCAAAGGCGCTCTGACTTTCGCGACCGGCAATGCGGACAAGCACGCCTACAGCATCGTCACGCCGACGGCGACCCTGGGCGTACGCGGGACGATCCTGAGAATTCTGGCGAACGCGCATGAGACAACGGTGTTTCTCGATGAGGGCGCCGTCCTGGTCTGCACCCGCGGGGCCGCCAATCGCCGTTGCGCGGAACTTAGCTGCACCACCGGCAAGATCGTAGCGACCACTTATACGCTGGTCTCGACGGGATGTTCGGCGGGCTCGTCCCCGCCCGGCGCGACCCCAAGCAAGCAAGCCGCTCAAGCCCCCGCGGCGGCGACCGCTCCGGCTCACAGTCCGACCGGAACAGGCCCGTCGAGCGACGGCGATGGGGACAGCGACGGCGATGGCCACGGTCACAACCACGGCAACGGCACGGGCAACGGCTCCAGCAGCGGCGCCGGCGCCAACGGCGGCAGCGGCACAGGCGCCGGCGCAAGCAGCGGCACAGGCGCCGGCGCAAGCAGCGGCACAGGCGCCGGCGCAAGCGGCGGCACAGGCGCCGGCGCCGGAAGCAGCGGCGGCAACGGAGCCAGCGGCGGCGACGGCAACGGCGGGGGCGACGGCAACGGCAACGGCAACGGCGGCCACGGCCACGGCAGCGCCGGGAACCGCTGACGGGGATCGCCCTTCAGAGCGCCGTCGCGATCGCTTGGGCATGTGATCGCGTGGCGGATGTCTAGCTATGCGCGGCGGTCCGCGTTCGACTTTGCGGCGCGCGAACGCCAACCGGGGGTGCATCGTTGATCCGGAAGCTGAGGGAGCGCGGCCTCTATTTTTTCATCATCGCTTTCGTAGGCGCGGACATCGCCTTGGCGCTCACTGCTTTCCGCACGACGCACGAGAATTTTCAAAATCTTCTGTTCGATCAGTATCAACGTTGGCGCCCGCGCGTTCCTGTTCAGGATAGGGTTCGCATCGTCGAGATCGACGATGAATCAATCGCCAGGTTGGGTCAATGGCCCTGGCCTCGGCGAACCGTCGCCCGCCTGACTGAAGCGTTGGGCCGGGCCCATGTCGCCGCCATTTGTTTCGACGTGCTGTTCTCGGAGCCTGATCGCGTCGGGTTCGGCGAAGAATATGTGCAGCGCGAGGGCGTCATTGTCGCGAACCCCGGCGATGAAGCGCTGGCCAATGCTTTCGCGGGCCAGGCCGTTGCGCTCGGGGCTCTCGCGAAATCGGACGGCGAACCCAGCGCTTTTTCCGGCAAAGCCGCATTCGCCTTGGTCGGTGACGATCCGTCCAGTTATCTGACGCGCGCGCGATCGGTTCTCCCGCCTGTCAGGGCGCTCGCGGACGGCGCGAGCGGCGTCGGTTTCGTCAATTGGAGAACCGACGCGGATCGCATGGTGCGCGTCGTGCCGCTGCTGATGGCGGTCGGCGACGGCATGATCCCGAGTCTCGCGCTGGAGACCCTGCGCGTCGCACAGGGCGCATCGACGTACATCGTCAAATCGGGCAGTTCGGATTCCGGTCTCTCATTCGCCGCGAATTACGGTGTGGCGGCGATTAAGGTCGGGGATTTGGTTGTTCGCACCCAGGCCGGCGCCGCGATCCGGCCTTACTTCGCTCCGCCGGAAGCTCGTCGCGCTTTTCCCGCCTGGAAGGCGCTGGAGAAGAATGCGGATCTCGCGGATTTCGACGGCAAGATCATTGTGGTCGGCGCGAGCGCGTCGATGCTCGCGGATTTCGTCGCCACGCCGCTCGCGCCTTCCACTCCCGGCGTAGAGGCAGAGGCGCAGGTTATTGAACAATTGATCGACGGCGTCAGTCTGGTGCGTCCGGAGTGGGCGTCGGGCGCTGAACTGGCGGCGGCAATTCTGGTGTCGCTCGGCTTCGCGATCACGGCGCCGATGACATCGGCGCTGATTGGCGCGATCCTGGGTGCGGGCGCGGTCGTCGCAATGAGCCTTACGAGCTGGCTCGCCTTCATCAAATACGGCGTTCTATTCGATCCGGTCACGCCAAGCCTTGCATCGGGGATGGTGTTTCTAGCGGCCATATTGACGTTATTCGGGCAGAAGCGGCAGCAGTTGGCGCAAATGCAGCAGATGTTCGGGCGCTTCGTCTCCTCGGCGGTCGTGACGCGGCTGGCGGACAATCCGGAAAGCGCGCAGCTCGGCGGCGCCGAACGAACGCTCACGTTGATGTTCTGCGACATTCGCTCGTTCACGACGATCTCCGAAGGCCTGTCGGCGCAGGAGTTGACGACCTTCCTGAACGAATATCTGACGCCGATGACGAATATCGTGCTCGGGCAGATGGGCACTGTCGACAAATACATGGGCGACGCGATCATGGCGTTCTGGAACGCGCCGCTCGACGATCCTCGTCACGCGACCCACGCCGTCGCTGCGGCCTTGAAAATGCGGGCGACACTGGCGCAGCTCAATCGACAGTGGGAGGAGAGCGCCGCTGAAACGGGCCGCGCGTTTCGCAAGCTCAGATTCGGCATCGGGCTCAATACCGGCCTGTGCTGCGTCGGCAATCTAGGATCGACGTTGCGCTTCGACTATTCGGCGATCGGCGACGAGGTGAATGTAGCCTCCCGACTCGAAGGCTCCAGCAAGGTCTTCGACGTCGACATCGTAGCCAGCGAGGCGACCCGGGCCGAGGCGGCGGATTTCGCCTGGCTCGAGATCGATAACGTGCTGCTGAAGAACAAGGCGAGGCCGGTCAGCGTATTTGCGTTGGCTGGCGACGCCGCGTTCGCGTCCACGGTCGAATTTCGTGATCTCGCCCGGCTGCACGCGGAAATGCTTGACGCCTATCGCGGGCGGCGCTTCGAAATCGCGCGCGATCTCGCAAATCAAGCATTCGCCCTGTCTCCGGAGTCGGTCGCCGGCCTCTATCGCTACAGCGAGCGTAGATACGCCAGACTCGCCGCAGAGCAGCTGTCGCCGGACTGGCGACCGCTGATCGCGCTCGAGGAGAAATAGCGGCGCTCGCCTCGCTCGCGTCGGGTTGCGCTGAAGATCTTAGGTCGGGGCGGAGCGGCCGCCCTGGAGAGCGAGGCGATCGCAGCGGTCCGAGGTCAGAAACTCGACTGAATTCTCAGCACTTGATAGGCGAGTTCATGCGCGGCGAGGTCAGTGACCCGGCCGTGAAAATAAATCTGGTCGAGATTCCAGAAGCCGCACACAAGGGCGGCAACCATGAGAGCGTACCGCATGCCTCAATATAAATCCGAATGTCTTGCGGATCGGTTACGCAATTGCCTCGCAATTTAATCAAGCTGTGCGCGTCGGCCGCTACAGACAATCGCGCGGGATCGTTTCGTCCATTTCACGGGTCGCGGCAAGCGCGCCGTTTTCATATGCGCGAACGATGGCGGAGAGGCGGAACGCGCTCGCGTTCGCGTGCATCGTCGTTTCCGTCTCGATACGAATTCGCCAGCCTTCGCGGCCCATTTCGTAAGCCTGCGTCAAGCGGTAATGTGCGCTCGAGGGATCGTCGGCGCCGATACGAAGCTCGCGCTTGAGGTCATGCGAAACCGTTGTGTCGATTTCGTCGAAGCGATGTGCGCCTTCGCCGAAAATGCCGCCCTTGCCGTCGGTAATATAGGTCGAAGCCCCCGAAATGAGATCGAGCGAGGTCGAACGCGTCGCGCGGCCTTCTCCCATCCGGGTCGAGGGCGCGAACGGCCCGTGCACGGGCGGCTCGAAGCGGACGGCCGCCTCTTTTGGATCAAACGGGCGCACCGGCAGGACAAGGCGACCCGGCAGTTTCAGCGTCAGCGTCGCTTTTTCCGGCGCCGGCCAGATCAGCGGCCAATAAGCCGAGGACAGCGCCAGCCGCACGGCATGACCGGGCGCAAAGGCGTAGCCGCAATCGTTGAGCTTCAGCCTGACTTTATAGACCTCGCCCGGCGTCAGAGGGGTCGGCTCGGCATGGCTGTCGCGATGGGCGAGATTGAGGACGCCATAGCTGACGCGGCGCGAGGCGCCGTTGGGCGCGACATCGCAAAGGCGGGCGCAGAGCTGCGCCAACGGCTTGTCGGAGGAAATCTCGATCTCGATTTCCGGCGCGCCCAGAATTTCGAGCCGATCGACGAGCGGCGCGCTGTCGAAACAATGCGAGAGCCCGTCGTCCAGGCGCTGGTCCGCCGGACCTTCGCCGACGACGCCGGCGCCCATCCATTCGCCCGCCGCGAAGCCGGTCCAGCACGGCGAGCTGAAAGATACTTCCGTCGCCTCGCCCGGCCCGGCTTCGAGGCCGCGCCCGTCGAGAGCAAGCGTGCGCCGCTCGAGGCGCGGCGAAGGCCATTGCGCCTCGCCGACGAAGCGCCCGGGAACGGGATCGCGGTCGCCGGGCGGCGTCGCATCCTCGATGAAGGCGCGCAGCATCGGCTCGGCCATGATCCCGGTGTCGCGGTCCTTGAGCCAATGATCCCACCAGCGCAGCGCCTCCTGCAGGAAGCCGATGGCGGGACCGGGCTTGCCGTCCTGCGGATAAAGATGCGCCCACGGGCCGATGACGCCGAGGCGCGGGACGGCGAGGCCCGCGACCAGGCGCGGGATCGCGTTGGTGTAGGCGTCCGCCCAGCCGCCGACCGCTAGCACAGGGCATTGGATCGCCGAGAAATCCTCGCCAACCGAACCATGCCGCCAATAAGCGTCGCGGCGCTGATGCTTCAGCCACAGCGCGGGAAAGAAGGGTAGGGTCTCGATCCGCTCAAGCCATTGCGCGCGCCAGGCCGCGCCGACAATCGCGGAATCGGCCGGGCGCGCTTGATAGGCGAGCATGATCGAGCCCCACCACAGATTGTCGTTGAGCAGAGCGCCGCCCATGTAGTGGATGTCGTCGGCGTAGCGGTCGTCGGTCGAACAGACCGTGACGACAGCCTTCAGCGCGGGCGGGCGCAGCGCCGCGGTCTGCAGACAGTTGAAGCCGCCCCACGATTTGCCCATCATGCCGACGCGGCCGCTGCACCAGTCCTGGCGGGCGATCCAGTCAATGACTTCGCAGGCGTCTTCGAGTTCGATCGCGAGATATTCGTCGGCCATATGGCCGTCGGACTCGCCCGAACCACGCATGTCGACGCGGACAGCCGCATAGCCGTGGCTCGCGAACCATCCGTGCATCGGCTCGTCGCGCGCGCGCGTGCCGTCGCGCTTGCGATAGGGGATGTATTCGAGGATCGCCGGAACCGGCCGGGTCTGCGCGTCGCCAGGCAGCCACATCCGCGCGGCCAGACGCGTTCCGTCGGCAAGCGGAACGAAAAAGTGCTCGATGACCCGGACTGCGCTCATGCGCGGCGCGCCTTCAAATATCGTTCAAGCCGCCACGCGCTTGGCGAGCACCTGATCGAGCCAGGTGGTGTCCATCTCTGGCACCGAGGAAATCAACTTCTCGGTATAGGGATGGAAGGGCGGGGCGAAGATCTGCGCCGTCGGTCCCTGAGCGACGATCTCGCCCTTCAACATCACCGCCGTACGATGCGCGATGCGCCGCACCGTGCCAAGATCGTGAGTGATGAACATATAGGCGAGGCCGAGTTCGTTTTGAAGGCGTTTCAATAGCCGCAGAACTTCTTCGGCGACCAACGGATCGAGCGCCGAAGTCGGTTCGTCGCAAATGATGAGATCGGGTTCGGCGGCGAGGGCGCGCGCAATGCACACTCTTTGCTTCTGGCCGCCCGAAAGCTGGCCGGGGCGGCGCGCGGCGAAATCCGCGGGAAGGCCGACCTGCGTCAGCAATTCGGCGACCCGGTCCTTCACGGCCGCGCCGCCGCGGCCGAAGAAAAAAGAGACCGGCCGGCCGATGATTTCGCCGAGCGTCTGGCGTGGATTCAGCGCCACGTCGGGCATCTGATGCACCATTTGCAAACGGCGCAGCACGTCCTTCGAACGCTGCCTGAGCGCGGGCGTCAGCGTCTGGCCGCCGAGCTTCACGTCGCCGCTCCAGCGCGGCAGCAGGCCGGTGACGACGCGCGCCAGAGAACTCTTGCCAGAACCGGATTCGCCCACGACCGCGTAAGTCTCGCCGCGGGCGATAGTGAGATTGATCTCCTTTACCGTCGGAGGCGCCTTGGCCAGATAACCGGCCACGACATGGCTGATGGTCAGGACCGGCTCGGCCTCCTTGGTCGGTTCGATCAGCGCGCCGTGCTCGGCGTCGCGGCGTTCGTTGACGAGCGCGGTGGCGTAAGGCGTCGCTGGTTGTTCGAGAATCTGTTTGGCCTCGCCCACTTCCACCATCTTGCCGTGGCGCAGCACCATGATGCGATGGGCGATCTGGGCGACGACGGCGAGATCATGGGTAATATAGAGGCCCGCGGTGCCGAATTCGCGAATGAGGTCGCGCAGCAGCGCCAGCACTTCGATCTGCGTCGTCACGTCGAGCGCGGTCGTCGGCTCGTCGAGCACGATGACGTCCGGGCGGCAGCTCATCGCCATCGCCGCCATCGCGCGTTGCAACTGTCCGCCGGAGACTTCATGCGGGTAGCGCTCGCCGAACGTGTCGGGGTTTGGCAGTTGCAGCGTCGCGAACAACCGGCGCCCATAGGTTTCCGCTTCCTCGCGCTTCATCACGCCATGTTTGACCGGCGCCTCGCAGAACTGGTCCATCAGCGACATCGCCGGATTGAAAGAGGCGGCGGCGCTCTGCGCGATATACGAGATGCTCTTGCCGCGGAAGTTGCGGCGCTCGCGCGCGGTTTGCGCGCGAAGCTCCGTGCCGTTGAGCGTGATCTTGCCGCCGGCGATCGTGCAGCCGGCGCGCGCATAGGCCATCGCCGCTAGGCCGATGGTCGATTTGCCCGCGCCGGATTCGCCGATCAGGCCCAGGATCTCTCCGCGCTTCAAAGTGACGTCGACATTGTCGACGAGCACCGCGCCCTTGATCGTTTCGACCCTGAGCCCTTCGAGTTGAAGCACGATCTCTTCGCTCATTCGGACGATCCCTCACATTTCGGCTTGGCTGCCCGACGGGCGCGCGTCGATCGACAGCAGCCAGTCGACCACCAGATTCACGCCGACCGTCAGCGTCGCGATGGCTAGGGCCGGGTAAAGCGGCGGGAACATGCCGAAATTGATGGCGGCGGCGTTCTCGCGCACCATGCCGCCCCAGTCGGCGTAGGGCGGTTGCACGCCAATGCCGAGGAAGCTCAACGCGGCGATGAACAGAAAGTTGAAACAGAAGCGAAGCCCGAATTCGGAAATCAACGGCGCCGCCGCGTTCGGCAGCACTTCGCGCGAGATGACCCACCACAGGCCCTCACCGCGCATTCGAGCCGCCTCGACGAATTCGAGCACGGCCAGATTCATGCCGAGCGCGCGCGAGAGGCGGAAGACGCGCGTCGAATCCAGAATCGCCATCGTCAGGATCAGCACAGGGATCGACGATCCGAACACGCCCAGGATGATGAGCGCGAGAATCAGTTGCGGGATCGAAAGCACGACATCGACGAGACGCGAGAGGACGACGTCCGCCCAGGAACCTACCACCGCCGCCGTGAACCCGGAGGTGACGCCGATGAAGAACGACAGGACCGTGGTCGCGGCCGCGATGCCGATCGTCATGCTGGCGCCGTAGAGCAGGCGCGTCAGCATGTCGCGCCCGTCCTGATCGGTGCCGAGCCAGTTCTGTCCCGACGGAGGCGCCCAGCCGTCGCCGACGGATTGCGACATCGTGTAGGGCGTAAGCCACGGTCCAAAAATCGCCATCGCCAGGGCGGCGATCACAATGAGGATTCCGATCTTCGCGGAAAGCGGCGGGCGGTGGCCAAAGATGGTCATGCGGGGCCCCTTAGCGCCGGCGCCGAAGGCGGGGATTGACGAGAATGGCGGCGATATCGGCGAGCGTGTTCAGCGTGACATAGACCGCCGCGAAGGCGAGGCCGCAGGCCTGCACGACCGGCACGTCGCGCTTCGACACCGCATCGACCATGAACTGGCCGACGCCCGGATAGTTGAAGACGTTCTCGACGACGACGACGCCGACGACCAAATAGGCCAGATTGAGCGCCACGACCGAAATGATCGGCCCGGCCGCGTTAGGCAGCGCGTGAAATGTGACGACGCGCGCGCGCGACATGCCCTTGAGGAACGCCATTTCGATGTAGGGGGTCGACATGATCGACAGCACGGAATTGCGCGTCATGCGCAGCATGTGCGCCATGACCACCATCGTCAGCGTCAGGGCCGGCAGCGTCGCCACGTAAAGCCGCTCGGCGAAGCTCATCCCCGGAAACACGGTCGCCAGCGAGGGAAACCAACCCAGATTGATCGTGAAGATCATGATGAGGATATAGCCGACCAGGAACTCAGGCACCGAGATCGCGACCAACGTGGCCACGTTGATGAGGCGGTCGGATAGACGGCCCTCGCGGATCGCAGAGAGGATGCCGAGGCCGACTGCGAGCGGCACTGCGATCAGCGCGGAATAGGCCGCCAGGAACATTGTGTTTGCGAAGCGCGGCCGCAGTTCTTCAAGGATATCGCGCTGATTGGTCAGCGCATGGCCGAGGTCGCCGTGCAATACGCCGAACAGCCAGTTGAAGTATCTGATATAGGCGGGCTTATCGAGACCGAGTTCGATGCGGAAAACCCTGAGGGCGTCCGGGGTCGCCTGTTGTCCGAGAACAGCAGACGCCACGTCGCCCGGCAGGACTTGAGTGCAGATGAATATCAGCACGGAAACCGCGAACAGGGTCACGACCCCAAGCGCCGCCCGTGTCGAAATCAGTCTCAGCACGGGCGGCCTCTTATGCGCGCGGGGTTACACGAGCCAGTATCAGGCGAACCAGCCCTTTTCGGCGATGCGCTGGTCGCACATGTCATAGTGCGGGTGCGGCGCCGTTCCCTTCACTTTCTTGCTGTAACCGTCGAGGTAGTCGCCGATGGCGAAGCAGACCATTCCGCCGTCGTCGATGATCAACTTCTGGCATTCCTCGTACATATGCGAACGCTTGGCTTCATCGAGTTCGGCTCGCGCCTCGGTGAGCAGCTTGTCGAATTCTGGGCTGCGCCAGTGCGTGTCGTTCCAGTTGGCGGTCGAGAGGAAGGTCTGCGCGAGTTGATTGTCGGCCGACGGGCGGCCGCCCCAGTAAACGGCGCAGAAGGGAACCTTCAGCCAGACATTGTCCCAATAGCCGTCGCCCGAGACGCGCTTGACGTCGAGGGTGATGCCCGCCTTCTTCATCGCTTCCTGATAGAGCACGGCCGCGTCGGTCGCGCCGGAGAAGGCGCCTTCCGAGACCTGAAGTTCGATCTTGGCGTCGGCCATGCCGGCCTTCTTGAAGTGGAACGCCGCCTTGTCCGGATCGTAGGGGCGCTGCGGGACGTCCTTGGCGAAATACTTTTGCGAGGGCGCGACTGTTGTGTCGTTGCCGATGGTGGCGAAGCCCTTATAAACGGTGTCGACGATCTTCTGACGGTCGATGCCGTATTTGAGCGCCAGGCGCATGTCGTTGCTCTTGTAGGGATCGGTGTCGCACAGAGCCACGAAGGCGAAGCGATTGCCCGTGCCTTTCGAGCGTACGACGCTGACGACAGGCGATTTCATCAACAGGCCGGTGGTCTTGGCGTCGAGGCGATTGGCGGCGTCGATCTGACCGGAGACAAGGGCTTGCGTGCGAGCCGCCGAATCCGGGATGTAGCGCAGTTCGATGCTGTCGAAATTGCCGCGTCCGGGCTTCCAGTAATTGCCCTTGTTCTTGGTGATGACGCGCACGCCCGGTTCGAAATGCTCAAGCGCATAGGCGCCGGTGCCGTCCGGCTTGGAGAAATCGGTGAAGCCATTGGGAACGATCAGGATGTGATAATCCGCGAACACGGTCGGCAGACCGGCGTCCGGCGACTTAAGGGTGATCTCGACCTGATGCGTGTCGAGTTTCTTCATGCTGTCGATGCCGGAGAGCAGATCCTTCGCGCCCGACTTGGTGTCGCCGCGATGCAGGTTCAGCGAATAGATCACGTCGTCGGCGTCGAGCTTCTTGCCCGAGGTGAAGGCGATGCCCTTGCGGATATTGAAGATCCAGACTTTCGCGCCGGGTTTGGCTTCGAAGCTCTCGGCAAGTTCGCCCACGGCGTCGCCATTGCTGTCAATCTCGACGAGGCCGTTCCAAATCTGCCAGCCGTAGGAGATCGGGATCGAGTCCGCGTAGGTGCGCGGGTCGAGGCTGTCGGATGCGCTGCCGCCTTCCATCCCGAGCTTCAACGTTCCGCCCTTTTTCGGCGTCTCGGCGGCCAAGCCCGGGCCGGCGCCGAAACTCAATCCGAGAGCGGCGGCGCTCGCCATCAATTCGCGACGGTCCAGGATCAATCCGGCCCCGTGCCTACGATTCATTTGAGTTTCGGACATAACGTTTAACTCCCTAGGATGCGGCTTCGGCGCGACCGGTTCGTCCCGACCAGTTCAGGCTGAGCT
>JBBIIT010000082.1:0-10567 GCA_037446355.1 Beijerinckiaceae bacterium
CGAAAGCATGGAGGCGTCGAGCCAGACCGCGCCCGCCGCCGTCTTGCCCATCTTCGCGCCGGAGGCGGTGGTGATGAGCGGCGAGGTCAGCGCATAGAGCTGCGGCGTCCCCATCCGGCGGCCGAGGTCAAGGCCGGTGATGATATTTCCCCACTGGTCCGAGCCGCCCATCTGCAACGTGCAGCCGTAGCGTTTGTGCAACTCGACGAAATCGTAGGCTTGCAGGCACATGTAGTTGAATTCGAGAAACGAGAGCTCCTGGTCGCGCTCCCAGCGCAGCTTCACCGAATCCATCGCCAACATCCGATTGACCGAGAAGTGCCGGCCGACGTCGCGAAGGAATTCGATATAATTGAGCTTGGTCAACCATTCCGCGTTGTCCGGCATGACCGCGTCGGTCTTGCCGTCGCCGAAGGTCATCAGCCGCGAGAACACCTTGCGGATGCCGGCTTTGTTGCTCTCGATCTGGTCGAGCGTCAGGATCTTGCGGCTCTCATCCTTGCCCGAGGGATCGCCGACCATCGTGGTGCCGCCGCCCATCAGCGCTATCGGCTTGCCGCCGGTCTCTTGCAGCCAATGCAGCATCATGATTTGCAGCAGCGAGCCGACATGCAGCGACGGCGCCGTCGCGTCGAACCCGATGTAAGCCACCAGCGCGCCCGAGGCGGCCTTCTCGTCGAGGCCGGCAAAGTCCGAGCATTGATGCACATAGCCGCGCTGGCGCAATACGCGCAGAAAATCGGATTTCGGCTCGAAGTCGTCGGTCAAGGCGGATCTCCCGGATCGCGCGTCCTTTAGGGGGCGCGGCCGCGATATGCAATATTGCGCGAGCCGCCGAGTCGCCCGGACACCCACCAAAGCCGATGAACGACCGCCCTGGAGAAGACGACCTCATCGCCCGCTACTTCGCGCCCCTCGCCGGCGCGGCGGGGCTTGGGCTGAGGGACGACGCCGCGTTGCTGACGCCCCCGCCCGGGCGCGAACTGGTGCTGACGACCGATGCGCTGGTCGCAGGCGTGCATTTCTTCGCCGACGATCCGCCCGCCGCGATCGCCCGAAAGGCGTTGCGGGTGAACCTCTCCGACCTCGCCGCCAAGGGCGCCGAACCCGTCGGGTTCCTCATCGATCTCGCGCTGCCGCCGGACTGGACGGCGCAATGGCTGGAAGCCTTCGCCGAAGGGCTCGGCGGGGACGCTCGCGATTATGGCTGCCCCTTGTTCGGCGGCGACACCGTGAGGACGCCGGGGCCGTTGACGCTCGCCATCACCGCGCTCGGCGCCGTCGCGCCTGGGTCCATGCCGATGCGCTTTGGCGCACGGGCGGGCGACCAACTCTACGTTTCGGGCACGATCGGCGACGCCGCGCTAGGGTTGCGGCTACGTCTCGGCCGCAGCCCCGCGCTCGCCGAACCGCTGAAAGCCCATCTGCTCGACCGCTATCTGCTGCCGCGTCCGCGCAACGCATTGGCGCGAGCGATGGCCGCGCACGCGAACGGCGGGATGGATGTTTCCGACGGACTGATCGGCGATCTCACGAAAATGCTGAAAGTAAGCGGCGTGACCGCGCGCATCGATCTCAGGCGACTTCCGCTTTCCGAAGCCGCCGAATCGATGATCGCCGCCGACCCCGCCGCGTTCGAGATTGCCGTCACGGGCGGCGACGATTATGAGGTGCTCGCGGCCGTCCCTGCCGATCGCGCTGCGGCGTTCGAGGCGATGGCGGCGGCGGCGGGTGTGCGGGTGACGCTACTGGGCGAAGCCGTCGCGGGCGACAGCGCGCCAAGTTTCATGGGCCGTGACGGGCGCGAAGTCCATTTCGCGCGCGGCGCTTTCAGCCATTTCTAACGGGGATGCTCACGTGACCGTCGATGCGAGAGGTTTGGATACCCGCTTTCACGTCGCCTGCGCGCTTGCGCGCGAGGCGGGCGAATTGGCGCGGCGGCGCTTTCTTGACCGCTCCTCTTTCACGGTCGGCTTCAAGGGTCCGCAGGATTATCTGACCGAGGTTGACGGCGAGGTGGAGCGCTTGATCGCAACGCGGCTGCACGCTCTGTTTCCCGAGGACGGCTTCATCGGCGAGGAAGGCGAGGGACGCGTCGGCCATGCGGGCGCCCCGGTCTGGGTGGTCGATCCCATCGACGGGACTTCCAACTTCGCGCGCGGCGCGCCGCACTTCTGCGTGTCCATCGCGGCGGTCGTCGGCCGCGAGATCGAGATCGGCGTCATCCACGATCCAATGATCGGCGAGCTTTTCGCGGCGCGGCGCCGCGCCGGCGCGACCATCAACGGCGTTCCCATGAAAGTCGCCGACACGCCGGACCTGAAGGCCGCCACGATCGAGGTCGGTTGGAACATGCGCTCGGGCAAAGACAAATTCCTTGGCCTGCTGGGGCGCGTCGTGGGCGCCGGCGCGGCGGTCAAGCGAACCGGCTCCGGCGCGCTCGGCATCGCCTATGTCGCCGCTGGCCGTTCGGACGCCTATGTCGAGAACCATATCAACGCCTGGGACTGCCTGGCGGCGATCGCGCTGGTGCGCGAAGCGGGCGGTTATGTCAGCGACTACCTGCATGGCGAGGGCCTGCGCGCCGGCGCCCCGCTGCTTGCCTGCAACGCCGCGTTAAAAGACGCGCTTTTGAAGGTCGCCGCGATCGAGGGACTGGTGCCCTGATGTCGCGCGAAATTCGCTTGAGCTGCGGCGACGCGCGCCTTCGCATTTCCAGCGCCGGCGCCGAGGCGCGCGGCTGGAGCGTCGGCGGCCGGGAGTTGCTGTGGCCGGGCGATCCTGCGATCTGGGACGAGATCAGCCCGATCCTCTATCCGGTCGTCGGCTGGACGCGCGACGGCGCACGGGTGGAAGGGCGCCACTATGCGCTCGGATTGCACGGCTTCGCGCGCAAATGCGAATTCGCGATCGAGCGCGAGGACGTCGATTTCGTGAGGCTTTCCCTAACGGACAACGAGACGACGCGCGCGGTCTATCCCTTCGCGTTCCGGCTCGCGGTCGAGTATCGCCTGACCGAAAACACGCTCGGAATCGCGCTCGAAATCGAAAATCCGGGCGATCGTGCCGCGCCCTATGCTTGCGGCCTGCATCCGGGCTTTCGCTGGCCGTTCGCGGACGGACGGCGCGAAGGCGCGCGCATCCGCTTCGAGCGCGAGGAGCGGGCCGAGGCCCCGACCATCGCGCCGGGCGGCCTCATCGGCAAGTCGATGCGCGCGATTCCCCTCGCGGGGCGCGAAATGCCGCTGACGGATAATCTCTTCGCTAATGACGCGGTCTGCCTGATCGAACCCGCAAGCCGCTCGCTGCGCTTCGAGCAGTCCGACGGCTCGGCGATCGAGATGGATTTTCGTGGCTTTGCCCATGCGGCGTTGTGGACTCGTCCGGGCGCGCCGTTCCTGTGCCTGGAGGCATGGACCGGCTATAGCGATCCCGAGGGTTTCGCGGGCGAACTCAGCGATAAGCCGTCGATGCGGATGTTGGCGCCCGGCCAAAGCGCGCGTCACGAAGCCGTCTATTCCTTCGACGTCGGCGCTCAGGGCCGGGTGGGAAACGCCGCGAGATAGCGCAGACCGAAAATCGCGAACAGAAAAGTGAACCAGACTGGGTTCGACTGCCCGAGCAGGAACGTTTCGAGCGTCGAGGCATAGATCCCGTAGAGCCACAATTGAGTGAACAGCGTAAGCAGCGCCGGATCAGCGCCCGCGCGCGCGGCCCGGCGCGCGTCGCTCAGGGGCTGCGCGACGACGGCCCATAGAAGCAGCGCGAGGCCGACGACGCCTTGCGACAGCGTCGCGTCGAGGTAGCCGTTATGCGCGTGCGCGGCGCCGCCGACCCACTGGTTCTCCGCGTTGAAACGGATTTCGGGATTGGCCCAGAAGATCGAGAATCCGAAGCCCTTGATCCAATGTTCCGGCAGTTTCTCCAACGCGAAACGCCAGATGTCGGCGCGTCCGGTAAAGGATGCGTCGATCGGCAACGCCGCCGTCAATGCGGCGAGGCGCGAATCCATCTGCGACCCGACGCCGATCGCGCTGAAGAAGACCAACGGCGCCAAAGCGAGGATTGTTCGCCAACGCCCGAATGCGCCGGTCACGGCAAATTCCGAAATGGCCAGCGTCGGCGCCCAAAGCGCGATCGCGGTCTTGCCGCCCGTCATCGCCAGGAACGATATCGCGGCGACGGTCACGGCCGCGCCCGTCAGCGAGCGCCCGATGCGCCAGAGATAGACGCCGATGAAGGCGAACGCGCCCATCATCAGGCTGGCTTCGTTCTTGTGAACGAATACGCCGCGCCAGTCGCCAGCCAGATTAGGCTCGACCGTATCGCCTGCCAGGTGGATCGCCCGCGCGGACAGGAACGCGACGCCGAAATAGCTGAGCGCGATCACAGCTCCCGCCATCGCGGCGAGAAGTGTCGCCAACTCGGCGCGCCCTCGCGGCAGCAAAGGGGCCGCGGCCGCCGCGCTCGCGACGAAGAAATTGAGCGCCGCGCGCTTAAGTGACGTTGTCGGGTCTTGGGAAAGCAGGCAAGCCCCCACGAGCCAGGCGGCGAGGGCGACAAAGGCGGGCGTCGCCAGGCGCCGCAACGCGACGCCGTCGGTCGGCGCGACCAGCCACAGCGACAGCGAGGCGAGAGCGGCGAAGGCGAAATACGTCATCGCCTGCGCGCCGCTCGAAAGATCGGCCGCGCTCGCCGCGGCGAGATCGGCGAAAGGATCGAGCGAGACCCAGCCGAGCGCGAAAATGGCGATGAAAGCGCCTGTCCGCAGCGGGTCGCCTGTCGTGGCTTGGACCGGTGTGTCGATGCTCGCGGGAAACCCGCTGGGGGGCAGGGGGTCTGGCAAGTTCGCTTCGCTAGACGATCGTCGCGCGCGGGGCTTCGCACGTTACCGAACCGTATCCGAACAGGGTTTCCACATCCTTTCCGTCCGGCCTTTTTTAGATGTGGCGCGCGAGAATCGGCCCGTGCGCGAGGGCGCATCTTTCGCTATGAGAGCGCGCGCCCGCCAAGCCAGAGGAAACCGCCGTGAACGCTTCCGCTCCCACCGCCCCCGTCGTCCTGGACGGTAAAGCCGTCTCGCAGGCGACGCTTGAGCGTGTCGGGCGGGAAGCGAACGCGCTCGCCGCCAAGGGCCTCAAGCCGGGCCTTGCAGTCGTGCTCGTCGGCGCGGACCCGGCGAGCCAGGTCTATGTCGGCGCCAAGAGCAAGGCGGCCAAACAATGCGGCTTCCACTCGTTGCAATTCGATCTGCCGGAGACGACCAGCGAGGCCGAGCTGCTGGCGCTGGTCGAAAGGCTCAACAATGATCCGGAAGTTCACGGAATACTTGTCCAGTTGCCGCTGCCCAAGGCCATCGATTCCAGCCGTGTCCTGGAGGCGGTGGCGCCGCATAAGGATGTCGACGGCTTCCATCCCATCAATGTCGGACTGGCCTCCACCGGCGCCTTCGAGCGCGCACTCGTTCCCTGCACGCCCGCCGGTTCGATGATCCTGATCGAGCGCGCCTGCTCCGCGCTGGGACGCAAAATCGACGGGCTTGAGGCGGTCATCATCGGGCGCTCCAACATCGTCGGCAAGCCGATGGCGCAACTGCTGCTCGCGCGAAACTGCACCGTCACCATCGCCCATTCGCGCACCCGCGATCTTCCTGCCGTCGCGCGCCGCGCCGACATCTTGGTGGCGGCGGTCGGGCGGCCGCAAATGGTGCGCGGCGACTGGATAAAGCCCGGCGCCATCGTGATCGACGTTGGCATCAACCGCCTCGCCGCGCCGGAAAAGGGCGAGGGCAAAACCCGTCTTGTCGGCGACGTCAATTTCGCCGAAGCCGCCGCCAATGCCGGGGCCATCACGCCAGTTCCCGGCGGCGTCGGGCCGATGACCATCGCCATGCTGATGGCCAACACGTTGATCGCCGCTTGCCGCGCGAACGGGCTGCCAGAGCCGAAATTCTGACCCCAACGGATTGCTCAACCCGCTGGAATAATGTGCGAATCGCGCCAGAGCGCCGGCGAGGACACAACTTTGGTCGCAATTCGGCCTCGGCGACGCGGAGTCGCGTTGCGGCGGCATTAGCTTTCTGGCAAGAGGGCGCACGATTCCGCGTGGGGACGCAATTCGCGTCGGGACGGAACATCTTGGGGGCTTGACGCGATGGCTTTGGGGCTAATTATGTTGAGCGGGCTGCTCGCGCTCGTTTACGGCGGCGTGACGATCAGTCAGCTGATGTCCGCCTCGGCGGGTTCGGCGCGGATGCAAGAGATTTCCGGCGCGGTCGCCGAAGGCGCGCAGGCTTATTTGCGCCGGCAATACGCCACCATCGGCGCCGTCGGCGTGGTCGTTCTGATCGCTCTCGGCTTTCTGCTTTCGTGGGACGTCGCCATCGGTTTCCTCATCGGCTCGTTGCTCTCGGGCGCGGCGGGCTTCATCGGCATGAACGTTTCGGTGCGCGCCAACGTGCGTACGGCGCAGGCGGCGAGCGAATCGCTCGGCGCCGGTCTCGAAATCGCCTTCAAATCGGGCGCGGTGACGGGGATGCTGGTCGCGGGCCTCGCGCTACTCGGCGTCGCCGGCTATTTCTGGGTTCTCACCGGGCCGATGGGCCACGCGCCCTCCGACCGCGTCGTCATCGACTCGCTGGTCGCGCTCGGCTTCGGCGCCTCGTTGATCTCGATCTTCGCCCGCCTCGGCGGCGGCATCTTCACCAAGGGCGCTGACGTCGGGGCCGATCTTGTGGGCAAGGTCGAGGCGGGCATCCCCGAGGACGATCCGCGCAACCCGGCGACCATCGCCGACAACGTCGGCGACAATGTCGGCGACTGCGCGGGCATGGCGGCGGACCTCTTCGAGACTTACGCCGTCACGGTCGTCGCGACGATGGTGCTCGGCTCGATCTTCTTCAAGGACGCTTCGCTCCTGACTTCGATGATCTATCCGCTCGCGATCTGCGGCGTCTGCATCGTCACCTCGATTGTGGGCTCCTATTTCGTCAAGCTCGGCGCCAACAATTCGATCATGGGCGCGCTCTACAAAGGCCTGATCGTCACCGGCCTGTTGTCGATCGTCGGCCTCGCCATCGCGACCCAGTTCGTCGCCGGTTGGGGCGAACTCGGCGTCGTCGCCGGCAAGTCGATCACCGGCGCGAACCTGTTCGTGTGCGGGATTATCGGCCTCATCATCACGGCGCTGATCGTCGTCATCACCGAATATTACACGGGCACCGGCAAGCGCCCGGTCGTCTCGATCGCCCAGGCTTCCGTCACTGGCCACGGAACCAACGTGATTCAGGGCCTCGCGGTTTCGTTGGAGTCGACCGCGCTGCCGGCGCTCGTCATCGTCGCCGGCATCATCGCCACCTTCCAGCTCGCCGGCCTCTACGGCACCGCGATCGCGGTGACGACGATGCTCGGTCTTGCCGGCATGATCGTCGCGCTCGACGCCTTCGGCCCGGTCACCGACAACGCCGGCGGCATCGCCGAAATGGCGGGTCTGCCGAAGGAAGTGCGTCAGTCCACCGACGCGCTCGACGCGGTTGGCAACACGACCAAGGCCGTCACCAAGGGCTACGCCATCGGTTCGGCGGGCCTCGGCGCGCTGGTTCTGTTCGCTGCCTACACGAACGACATCAAGCATTTCGTCGACAGCGGGGTGCCGTATTTCAAGGACGTCGGCGCGATCGACTTCAGCCTCGCCAATCCCTACGTGGTCGCGGGCCTGATCTTCGGCGGCCTGATCCCATATCTCTTCGGCGGCATCGCGATGACCGCCGTCGGGCGCGCGGCCGGCTCGGTCGTCGTTGAGGTCCGGCGTCAGTTCAAAGAGATGCCCGGCATCATGGCGGGCACGCAGCGCCCCGATTACGGCCGCGCGGTCGACATGCTGACCAAGGCGGCGATCCGGGAAATGATCATCCCGTCGCTGCTCCCCGTTTTGGCGCCGATCGTCGTCTATTTCGGCGTCTACGCGGCCTCGGGCTCCAAGAACTCGGCTTTCGCCGCTCTGGGCGCCTCCCTGCTCGGCGTGATCGTCAATGGGCTGTTCGTCGCGATCTCGATGACTTCGGGCGGCGGCGCCTGGGACAACGCCAAGAAGAGCTTCGAGGACGGCTTCATCGACAGCTCCGGCGTCAAGCACCTCAAGGGCTCGGACGCCCACAAGGCTTCCGTCACCGGCGACACCGTCGGCGACCCCTACAAGGACACCGCCGGCCCGGCCGTGAATCCGGCGATCAAAATCACAAACATCGTCGCGCTGCTGCTGCTGGCAATCCTGGCGCACTGAGGCGGACGACGATTAAAAATGCGAAGGGCGGAGCTGAGGCTCCGCCCTTTTTGGTTGAAGACCTGAATTTCAGGGCCGCCGTCACCACTCGTATTGCGCGCCAACCTTTCCGGCGATCGCCTGCGCGCCGCTCGCCCATTCGCTGTCGAGTTTCGCCGAGACCGTGACGCCACCCGAGAGGCGCCAGTCCGCCCCTAGCGAGACAAGCCCGGCGTTCTGGACGGGCAGGGCGCCAAGCGTCGTGAAACTCGCGGCGGGCAGGGCGGCGAACTGCGCGCTGACCTCTGGCGTGCTCGCCCAGTCGTGCGCCCAAGCCAACTGGCCACGCAGCGTCAATGTCGAGGCGGCGCCGGTTTCGACGGCGCGGTCGAAGCGCAAGCCGAGTTCGCCGCGCGTGTCGGTCGCCGCGCTCGCGGCGTAACCGAGGGCGAACCCGCCTGGACCTGTTTCACTGAAGCTCGGCAGCCGGGCGTCCTGCGGCTGCAAAGCGACGTAGGGCGCGATCGCGCCGAGCGGCGTCTCGTAGCGGTAGCCGGTCTCGATCCGGCCCGAATAGGTTTGCGCGGTCAGTTGCCCGTCCAGTGTCGCGCCGAGCGGGCCGTTGCGCTGCGTCGAGTACCAGAAGTCCGAAACCGCCAGCGCCGCCGACGTATAGAGCGCGCCGAAGTGGGTCACGCCATAGACGCCGGCCTGAAAATAGTCGCCCTGTCCGGTCCCCAGGCCTTGCGAGAGGCCCCAGCTTGAAGCGCCGCCGCCCAACGCGAAGCCGACAAGCGAATCGCGCGACAGCCGATAGTCGGCGCCGGCCGCCGCGCCCGCGTCGAGCAGGGAAAGATCGTGCGTGCCGGCGCCGGCGGCGTCGCCGCCGATCTGGCCGCGGCTGTCATAGGCGCTCGCCCAAGTCGTCCAGCGCGGCTGGAATGGCTTGGCGGCGTCAATCGCCATCGCCGCGGCGGCCGAGGCGAGCGTCGGCGCATAGCTAAGCGAGGGCGCGCCCATGTTAGCGGCGCCGCCGCGTCCCGCCGCCCAGGGATCGAGCATCGCCAGCAGGAAATCGTTGTTGGCTCGGAACATGGTCGGTGCGGCGCCCGTGACGACTTCCCCCGACGCGGCGGCCAACGCGCCGTTGAGCGCCGGCCCGCTCAGCGTGAATAGATGGGCGAAATTCACAGGCAGTGTTCCGCCGGAATTGACGAAGCCGTTGATCGCGCCAGCGACGTTCGCGCCATTGGCGGACAGGACGCCGCCATGTCCGAGGTCGGGCGCGAGGTTCAATGTCACTGAGGTCGCGCCGTAGCTGAGCGCGCCGTCATAGTTGAACAGACCGAGGACGCCGGGGGCGAACTTCGATCCGCCGAAACCGCCGGCGGCGTCGAGGATCGTATATTGGCGCAGCGGCGCCGCGCCCGGCGCGAGGTTCGCCAACACCAGACCGCCGAGGGTCGCCGAGCCCGAAACCGCCGCATGGGAGGCGCCTGTCGAGCCGAGGTTCACGAAGTAGAGGCTGCCCGGCGCGAAGGTCAGATGACCCGCGATGGAGAGGCTCGTGTTGGGCGTGCCGACCGCGCCTGGCGCCAGGACGCCGCCCGCGTTGACTTGCGTGGCGCCGACGGTTCCGACGCCTTGCAGTGCGCCGAAAGCGTTGACCTGGACATTGGAGACTATGGAGCCGTCGACTTCAAGCGCGCCGCCGCCGGCGACGCTGGTCGGGCCGGTGTAGGTGCTGGCGCCGGAAAGGGTCAGCACGCCCGTTCCGTTCTTGACGATCGAGGTCGCGCCGCCGACGCCGCCGACGCCGTCGGAGGTCGTCGCATTGCCCGCCGAACCGTTGAGGTCGGCGATGGCGTCGGCGATCGTGTAATTGCCGGCGCCGAAGGTGACTGGCGATCCCTCGATGAAGAAGCCGGACCCGTAGGCCGACCCGGCGCCGGCGCCGAGGCCGCCGCCCTGGCCGCCCGCGACGCTGCCGCCGGTCGTCGAGCCGTCGCCGTTGATGATCAGCGACCCGCCCTTGACGACGAACACCGCGCCGCCCATCCCCGCGCCGCCGCCGCCGGCGCCGAAATTATTTGCGAGGACGCCGCCCGCAGGCGCCCCGCCCCCGAATCCTCCAACTGCCGCATGTGGAAGGCCCGCCTCGGTGGCGCCGCCGCCGCCGCCAAAACCGCCATTCCCACCATAGATGCCTCCACCGCCGCCGCCGCCAAACCCGCCAGATCCTCCGAACCCGCCACCGGCTCCCCCGCCACCGAACCCCCCGTTTCCGGTGGAGCCTCCCCAGCCGCCG
>JBBIIT010000083.1:0-5403 GCA_037446355.1 Beijerinckiaceae bacterium
GGATCGCGCGTCTCGCGATCCATTTTGTTGATGAACGTGACGATCGGGATGTCGCGCAGGCGACAGACCTCGAACAGCTTGCGCGTGCGCGCCTCGATGCCCTTGGCGGCGTCGATCACCATGACGGCGGAATCGACGGCGGTCAGCGTGCGATAGGTGTCCTCGGAGAAGTCCTCATGGCCAGGCGTGTCCAATAGGTTGAAGACGCAATCGGCGTATTCGAACGTCATCACCGAGGTCACGACGGAAATGCCGCGCTCGCGCTCGATGCCCATCCAGTCCGAGCGAGTCTGGCGACGATTGGCTTTCGCGCGCACCTCGCCCGCGAGCTGAATAGCGCCGCCGAACAGCAGGATTTTCTCGGTCAGCGTGGTCTTGCCGGCGTCGGGGTGCGAGATGATCGCGAAGGTGCGGCGACGCGCGACGGGGTTTTCTGAGGGCATGGGGCTTACGAATTCAGGGGAAACGGCGCCTCCCTTAACGCGCTCTTTCGCGCAGGGGAAGGGCGCGAGGTCCGCGCTCATGCCGGCAAGTGATCCCCGCATATTGAAAATTAGGTTTCGCGCCGAACCGATGCGGCCGAAGGTGACGCTTCGTAGCGCCACGAACGAGACCCGCCATGCTCGACCGCCCTACCACCAAAGCCGCCTGGCTGGCCCGCGCCGCCGCCCTGAAGCCGGAGGGCCGCGCTTTCATCGACGGCGCTTACGCTCCGGCGCTGTCCGGCAAGACTTTCGCCAAGACTTCGCCCGTCGACGGCAAGGCGTTCGCCGAGGTCGCCGATTGCGAAGCCGCCGACATCGATCGCGCGGTCGCCGCGGCGCGCCGCAGCTTCGAATCCGGAGTCTGGCGCGACGCGGACCCGCAGCGCAAGAAGGCGGTGCTGCTGCGCTTCGCCGAACTGATCCGCGAACACACTGACGAGATCGCGCTGCTGGAGACGCTCGACGTCGGCAAGGTGATCGCCAACGCGATCGCCGTCGACGTGCCGTTCTGCGCCAATTGCATCCAGTATTACGCCGAACTCGCCGACAAGATGTACGACGAGATCGCGCCAGTCGGGGCGGCCGACGTGGCGATGGTGCGCAAGGAGCCGCTCGGGGTCGTTGGCGCCATCGTGCCCTGGAACTATCCGCTCATCATCGCGGCGTGGAAGATCGGTCCGGCGCTGGTCGCCGGCAATTCCGTGGTGCTGAAGCCGGCGGAACAATCGCCGCTCGGCGCGCTTTATCTCGCCGGTCTCGCCAAAGAGGCGGGGCTTCCCGACGGCGTGCTCAATGTCGTTCCCGGCTTCGGCGAGAAAGTCGGCAAGCCGCTGGCGCTGCATCCGGATGTCGACATCGTCGCCTTCACCGGCTCCACGGAGGTCGGCAAGCTGATGCTGGTCTATTCGGGCCAGAGCAACATGAAGCGGGTCAGCCTGGAATGCGGGGGCAAGAGCCCGCATGTCGTGATGCCCGACGCCGACATCAAATCCGCGGCGGAGGCCATCGCCTGGGGCATTTTCTACAATCAGGGCGAAACCTGCCATGCGGGCTCGCGCGTCATCGCCCATGAATCCATCCGCGCCGAACTGGTCGCGGCGATCGCCGAAGCCCAGCGCACGCAAATTCCGCTCGGCCATCCATTCGATGCCGCCTCGCAGCTCGGCGCGGTGATCGAGAAGGGCCATATGGATCGAGTGCTCGGCTATATCGACATCGGCGTCAAAGAGGGCGCGCGCATCGCGCTCGGCGGCCAGCGCGCGATGGCCGAGACCGGCGGCTATTACGTCGAGCCGACCATTCTCGATAATGTTAGCAGCGACATGCGCGTCGCGCAGGAAGAAATCTTCGGCCCGGTCGTCGTCGTGATCCCGTTCCGGGATGAGGCCGAGGCTGTTCGCATCGCCAACGACACGATCTACGGCCTCGCCGCCGCGGTTTGGACGCGCGACATGAACGCCGCGCATCGTCTCAGCCGCGCCATTCGCGCCGGCACGGTCTGGGTCAACACGTTCGATCGCTCGTCGCTAACGACGCCGTTCGGCGGCTTCAAGCAGTCCGGCTTCGGACGCGACCGCTCGCCCCACGCGGTCGACAAATACATGGACTTCAAGACGATCTGGACCGCCTACCGATGAGCGGAACGCGCAGCATGAGCGAATCTTTTGCGCCCTTGGCGACGGCGCCGAAGGCGACGATCACCGCCATCGAAATCACCCGCCATCGCCTGCACTTCGATCCGCCGTTCAACGCCAGCTGGGACTCCAAACCGCGCACGTTCTGGGACGCGGCGATCGTGCAGGTCCACACCGATCTCGGCGTCACCGGCGTCGGTTCGGGCGACATGATGCTTGGCTTCGAGGGACATGAGCATCTCTTTGTCGGTCAGGATGCGCTGGCGATCGAACGCCACTGGCGCATCCTCAACAACATAAGTTTTCACTGGGGCCGCTGCTGGCCGCTCGACCTCGCGCTCTGGGACTTGGCCGGCAAGATCGCGGGACAGCCATGTTGGAAGCTGATCGGCGGACTCTCGAACAAGATCAAGGCCTACGCTTCATCGGGCACGCTGCGCGGCCCCGGGGCGCTCGCCGACGCCGCCGAGCGTTACCTCGCGCAAGGGTTCCCGGCGATGAAGCTCCGCTTTCATCGCGGCGACTGGCGCGCCGACATCAAGGCGCTGGAGGCGGTGCGCGCGCGGGTCGGCGACAAACTGCATCTGATGGTTGATTGCAATCAGGGCTGGCGCATGTCCTGGGACGCCTATGCGCCGTGGACGCTCAAGGACGCGATCCAGGTCGCGCGCGAGTTGGAGCGCATCGGCGTCTACTGGATGGAGGAGCCGCTGCATCGCGGCGACCGCGCGGGGATGCGAAAATTGCGCGAGAGTGTCGACGTGCGCATCGCCGGCGGCGAGATGACGCGCGAACTCTATGAGTTCCGCGATCTCATCAGCGAAGGCTGCCTCGACGTGTTGCAGCCCGACGCCGCGCTCGTTGGCGGCATCACCGGCTTGCGCCGGGTCGCGCTGATGGCGCAAGAGCACAATCTCGTCTTCACGCCGCACACCTGGACCAATGGGATGGGCGTCGTCGCCAACGCGCATCTGGCGGCCGGACTCTGCGATGCGCCGTTCCTCGAATTCCCTTACGATCCGCCGGAGTGGGATATCGACCGCCGCGACTACATGATGTCCGAGCCGTTGCGCGTTAACGGCGAAGGCGAGATCGTACTTACCGAACGTCCCGGCATGGGCTATGATATGGCTTGGGAGCGTCTCGCGAGCACGCGCATTTCGTAAGCGTTACGCGCGAGTCGTCCGGCGGGAGGGACGATGGATCGCAAATGGTTGCCGCTCAATGCGCTGCGCGCGTTCGAGGCGGCGGGGCAGCACCTGAGTTTCACGGCGGCCGCCAACAGCCTGACCGTCGCGCAAAGCGCCGTCAGCCGGCATGTGATCGTGCTCGAGAATTTCCTCGGCGTTGCGCTGTTCGAGCGGCGGCCGCAGCAGCTTGTGCTGACGGAAGCTGGACGGCACATCCTCCCCGTCGTCTCGAAATCTTTTGACCGTATCGATCAGGCGCTCGGCGAGGTCATCAAGGAAAAGGGGCGGCCGAAGCGCGTCTTGAAGGTCGCGCTGCCGACTTCGTTCGCGCATCGTCTGGCGATTCCTATCCTGCGCGATTTCCGCGCTGAAAACCCCGGCATCTCGCTTGAGATCGTATCGAAGCCGACGACTGGCGCCGAAGTCGACGGCGACATCGACATCGCTATTGTCTATTCAGAGCCGCGCGTCACCGACGCCATTCACGATTTGCTGTGGATGGTGCGCAGCACGATCGTGTGCAGCCCGAAACTCCTGGAGACGGTCGACGCCAGCGATCCGGCCAAGTTCATCGCCAGTTGCGATCTCCTGCATCTGAAGATCGACGGCCGGCAGCGGCATTTCTTCTGGGAAATGTTCGTGCGCTCGATCGGCCGGCCCGACCTGCCGGTCGATCGCGGCCTCGTCTTCGACACGCAGCAGCTCGAAGCGCAATATGCGATGATGGGCGACGGGCTCGCGCTGCTCGATCCGCTGCTGTTCCAGGAGGAGATCAAGGCGGGCCGGCTCGTCAGGCCGTTCGATCTCTGGCTTGAGGAAGGCTACGGCTATTACCTGACGACCCACCCCGAGGACCTCAGCAACGAGGCGGTCGCGCTGTTCCGCTCCTGGCTGATCGCGCGTTTTTCCGCCGACAGGGCGAGGGAGGCCGAAGCCGCGCTCGCGGAGCCGCCGCGCCTGCGCGCCGCCAAGTAATCTCGCCGCCGCGATGTCCGATAAGGACGCGCCGAGCAAATTGGCATGTAGCAATGCCAATTTCGCGCGTTGCGCCTGCAAGGCGGGCGGCTAAACTTACCCTGAACGACAAGCAAAAAGGTTGTGGCGCGCCATGTCGATGGAATCGCCGAGCGAGGATTCGCCGCGCCGCCGCCGTCGCGGCGTCGAGCGGGTTCATGCGCCCGCCCCGGCCGCGCCGCAGCCGCGCCTCGCTTTCGCGCCGGTCAGTCTCGTCTCCGCCGACGAATTGGAATCGGTTCACGACGCCGCGCTGACGGTGCTGAAGGAAATCGGCATAGACATCCTGCACGACGAGGCGAGGGCGCTGCTGAAAGCGGCGGGCGCCGACGTCGCGACGAGCGGCGATCGCGTGCGCTTCGATCCGGCGCTGGTGGAATCCAAGATCGGCCTCGCGCCCAAGAGCTTCACGTTGCATGCGCGCAACCCGGCGCGCGACGTCAGGATCGGCGAAGGCCATGTCGCGTTCTGTTCGGTCGCCTCGACGCCCAATTCGTTCGATCGCGCCGGAGGACGCCGGCCCGGCAATCATCGCGACTTCCAGAATTTCATTCGCCTCGGCCAGGGTTTCGATTCGGTCCACGTCTGGGGCGGCTATCCCGTCGAGCCCGTCGACATTCACCCCTCGGTCCGCCATCTCGACGCTTTGTTCGATATGCTCACGCTCTCGGACAAGCCGATCCACGCCTACAGCCTCGGGCGCGAACGCATCCGCGACGGCATCGAGATGGCGCGCCTGGCGCGCGGGATCGACGACGAGGCGCTGGAACGCGAGCCGTCGCTGTTCACCGTCATCAATTCGTCCTCGCCGCTGCGGCTCGATACGCCGATGCTCGAAGGCGTATTGCAGATGGCGCGGCGCAACCAGGTCGTGGTGCTGACGCCGTTCACGCTCGCGGGCGCGATGGCGCCGGTGACGCTGGCGGGCGCGCTGGCGCAGCAGCACGCCGAGGCGCTGGCGGGGCTGGTGGTGGCGCAGACCGCCCGCGCGGGTTCGCCGTTCGTGTATGGAGGCTTCACCTCCAACGTCGACATGAAGTCCGGCGCGCCCGCGTTCGGCACGCCCGAATACATGAAGAC
>JBBIIT010000083.1:5503-10332 GCA_037446355.1 Beijerinckiaceae bacterium
AAGAGCTTGCGCTCGAGGCGATGCGCGAGGTCGGCCCCGGCGGTCATTTCTTCGGCGCCGCGCATACGCAGACGCGATATCGCAACGCCTTCTTCGCGCCGATGATTTCAGACTGGCGCAATTACGAGACTTGGCGCGAGGGCGGCGCGCCGACGGCCTATGACACGGCCGAACGCATCTATCGCGAACGCCTGCGCGATTTCGCGCCGCCGCCGATCGAGCCGGAACGGCGCGCCGCGCTGGAGGCTTTCGTCGCCCGCCGCAAGGCCGAGGGCGGCGCCCCGACGGATTTCTGATCCCGTGCCGCGCTTGCTCGCTCCGACGCCGCGCTTCGCGATGATGGCGACCTTCGGGGCTTTCGGCCTCGCCATGGGGCTCTGGTCGGGATCGAGCGCCGCCATTCTCACGCGCATTCATATGGGCGCTGGATTTTTCGGGCTCGCCCTGACAGTGTTCACCGGCGCTTATCTCGTCGCGATGGCCAGCGCCAATGCGATCGCGCGCGTGTTCACATTGAAGCGAACGTTGCTCCTTTGCCTTGCGGCGATCGGCCCGACGCTCGCCCTGGTGACGCTTGCCTCCTCGGCCTTCGAATTCGCGGCGGCGCTCGTCGTGCAAGGCGCGTTGAGCGGCTTGCTGGACGGCGCTATGAACGCGGAAGGTTCGCGCATCGAGCGCAAATTGGCGCGGCCGATCTTCCTCGCCCTGCACGGCGCGGCTTCCTCGGGTGGCGCGCTCGGCGCGATCGTCGGCAGCGCGCTGGCTTCCGGCCCGGCCCCGTGGATGGCCTCCGTCATCGGCGCCGCGGGGCTGCTCGGCGCGGCGTTTTCGGTGCAGCGCGCGATCGCGGGCGACGCCGGCGACGCGCCGGAGAACGTCCTCGGCGAGCCCGTGCGGGTCATCACGCGTTCGCTGGTCGTGCTGGGTCTGACGATCGGCGTCTCCATCGCCTGCGAAACCGCGGCGATGTCGTGGTCGCCGCTGCTGCTGCGACGCGAGGCGCCGCAATGGGCGGCGCTGGCGGGCATGGGCGCCTCGTTCTTCTCGGCCTGTCAGGCCGCCGTCCGCCTCAACGCGGATTGGCTGCGCCGTCATGTCAGCGATCGTTCGCTCATCACCGTGTCGCTGGCCGCGGCGGCGGTCGGCTTCGCGGTGGTCGCGAGCGAAGGGGGCTTCGCGCGCAGCGTCATCGGCTTCGCCATCGTTGGCGCCGGCACGGCGGCGGTCGTGCCCTGCGGCTTCGCGCTAGCCGTTTCGCGGCCCGGCGTTCCCGCCGGCGCGGCGATTTCCGCCGTGTCGTTTTTCGGTCTCTTCGCACGCCTGCCTGCGCCGCTGGCGACCGGCGCGCTCGCAAACGCTTTTTCGCTGTCGACCGCGTTCGCCTGTCTGGCGGCGCTGCTGATCGTCAGTGTCGGCGCCGTGCTGGCCTTTATACCGGATGCGCCGCGGCGCCGTTTCGCGCTTGAACAGTCATTGGGCAAGGGAGGCCCGTCCCCATGAAATCGCATGCCCAAGTGGTGGTCATCGGCGGCGGCGTCGTCGGCGCCAGCGTCGCCTATCATCTGACCAAAGGCGGCTGGAAGGATGTCGTTTTGATCGAACGATCTGAACTGACGTCTGGCTCGACCTGGCACGCGGCGGGGGGAATGCACACGCTCAACGGTGATCCCAACGTCGCCAAGCTCCAGCAATATACGATCAACCTCTACAAGGAGATCGAGGCGATCTCGGGCGTCTCGTGCGGAATGCACGTCACCGGCGGCCTCAATCTCGCCGGCACGAAGGAGCGGCTCGACTGGTTGAAGATGGCGCGCGCGCGCGGCCGCTATCTCGGCATGAATCTCGAGATCCTTTCCGTCGACGAAGCGGCGAAAATGTATCCGTTCATCGAGAAGAAGCATTTCGTCGGCGCGATGTTTGATCCGGTCGAAGGCCATCTCGACCCCTGGGGCGTCACGCAAGCTTACGCCAAATGCGCGTCCATGGCCGGCGCGGAAATCGTCCGCTTCAATCGTGTCGTCGATCTGAAGCCGCGCCCCGACGGTACGTGGGATGTGTTCACCGAGAAGGGCAACGTCCACGCCGAGCACGTCGTCAACTGCGGCGGCCTTTGGGCGCGCGAGGTCGGACGCATGGTCGGCCTCGAACTGCCGATCCTCGCGATGGAGCATCACTATCTCATCACCGAGGACATTCCCGGCGTCATCGATCCCAAGGTCGACAAGTTCCATGTGATCGATTTCGAGGGCGAGATCTACATGCGTCAGGAAGGCGGAGGCATGTTGATCGGCACCTACGAACAGGCCTGCCAGCCCTGGAGCGAACGCGAGACGCCGTGGGACTTCGGCCAGAACCTATTGCCCAACGATCTCGAGCGCATCGCGCCGAGCCTGGAGACAGCGTTCGAGCATTTCCCCGATCTGGGCAAGGCGGGCATCCGCAAAGTCGTCAACGGCCCCTTCACTTTCGCGCCCGACGGCAATCCGCTGATCGGGCCGGTGAAGGGCCTCAAAAACTTCTGGGTCGCGTGCGGCGTGATGGCGGGATTCAGTCAGGGCGGCGGCGTCGGCCTCGCGCTCGCGAACTGGATGATATCGGGCGATCCCGGACACGACGTCTGGGGCATGGACGTCGCGCGCTTCGGCGACTGGGCGACTTTGCCCTACACCAACGCCAAGGTGCGCGAGAACTATTCGCGCCGCTTCCGCATCCGCTTCCCCAACGAGGAGTTGCCGGCTGCGCGGCCGCTGCGCACAACGCCGATCTACGACCGGCTTGTCGAAGCCAACGCGGTGATGGGCGACTATTGCGGCCTGGAAAACCCGCTCTGGTTCGCGCCCGAGGGCGTCGAGCCGCGCGAGGACGTCACGTTCCGCCGCTCCAACGCGCATGAGCATGTCGGCGCCGAATGCCGCGCGGTGCGCTCGGGCGTCGGCATGACCGAGATCGCCAATTACGGCAAGATCGAAGTGACCGGCCCCGGAGCGGCCGAGTTCCTTTCGCGGGTCATGGCGAACAAGCTGCCCCCGGTCGGCAAGATGGCGCTGACGCCGATGCTGAACGATCAGGGGCGGCTGATCGGCGATTTCACCATTGGCCGCTGGGCGCAGGACAAGTTCCTGCTCGTCTGTTCGCTGGCCGCCGTGAATTACTATCTGCGCTGGTTCGAGCCGCGCCTTCCCCCGAGCGGGGTCAGCGCGCGCGACGCATCGATGGATTACCCGGGACTTTCGATCGCCGGGCCGAAGTCGCGCGAGTTGCTGCAATCGCTGGTTCAGGACGACATTTCGAACGAGAAGATGCCGTTCCTGTCGTTCCGACCGATGGTGATCGGCATGATTCCCGTACTGGTCGGGCGCGTCAGCTTCACCGGCGAACTCGGCTACGAGCTTTGGGTCAGGCCGGAATATCAGCGCTCGCTGCACGAACTATTGTTGAAGGCGGGCGAGCCCTTCGGTCTCAAACAGTTCGGGATGCGCGCGCTCTTGTGCCTGCGGCTCGAAAAGAGTTTCGGCACCTGGTTTCGCGAATACCGTCCGATCTATGGACCGTACGAAGCGGGGCTCGGGCGTTTCGTCGATCTGAAAAAGAACGACTTCGTCGGGCGCGCCGCCGCGGCGGCCGAAAAGACGAACGGCGGAAAGTTGCGGCTCGCGACTTTCGCAGTCGAGGCGAATGATGCCGACGCCATCGGCGATGAGCCGATCTGGCGCGACGGGCGGGTTATCGGCTGGGTGACTTCGGGGGGCTACGGCCATTGCGTCGGCAAATCGCTGGCCATGGGATATATCGAAAAAGAACACGCCGAAGCCGAGACCGGCTTCGAGATCGAGATCATCGGCGAGCGTCGCCCCGCGATCCGCCTCGCCGCCCCGGCCTATGATCCGGCCGGAACGGCGATGCGTTCGTGAGGGGTCGAGCGGGCGTCGCGCGCTTGCCGTCGCGTCACGACTTCGACGCTTCGAACGCGATCTGGGGAATATCGGCGCGGTCGATGCCAATATCGTGCAATTCGCGTTCGGAATAGGCCGACAGTTCCCGGACGACGGTCCAGTAAACCTGACGAGTACGGAAGTATCGACGGATGAACGAGAGATCCATATCTTTCACCATTGTTTAAGGCGTTTACGTCAGTCGCCCTCCGGCGACGTGGGAACGCTTGAAACTTTGGGCGGTGCCTCTCCTAGACGGACCCTAACTAACATTGTGCATCGCACAAGTCAATACCGCGTCGCAATAAGACATGTGACTGCTGCATGGCGAAATCATGACGCGGGCAAAAATCCAGATCAATTTATGCGGCGATTCCGAAAATTCTGCGGAAATGATCGAATATTTGCCCATGATATGAACTTTTGCGTGCCAAATTGTTGCTTGTTCCCACGAATTCGCATGGCTTGTCCCTCCCACACGCGTGTCGCGTAGCCGCTCGGAGAGATGCGCTAAGAATTGAATTTGACAGCACTGCTGTGTCCGGCGTAGGGAAACCGCGTTGAGCGCGCTCTCGATCCTGAGGGCGCGTTCGCATTTTGACGCACCCGTGGATCGAGCCTGGCTCGGCGAGGTCCTGTCGGCGTCGGGTCTTCGGTCACCGCCGGGGATGCGACGCAAAGGAGGGCGCGTTCCCTGACCCCCTAACGTTCTTCAGAGGAACAGCGATGACGAAGCGCGCAGAAGCGAAATACAAGATCGACCGCCGCATGGGCGAGAACATCTGGGGCCGTCCCCGGAGTCCGTTCAATAAGCGCGAATACGGCCCCGGCCAGCACGGCCAGCGCCGCAAGGGCAAGGCCACCGACTTCGGCACCCAGCTCAAGGCCAAGCAGAAG
>JBBIIT010000084.1:0-10111 GCA_037446355.1 Beijerinckiaceae bacterium
GCGGCTGAAACCGCGCTTCAGCTCAACTTGAAGGCGCGCACGAACCGCGTCAGAGCCGCGAGCGCGATTTGGCAGTCCTCGGCGGTGATCGATTCCAGCGGATTGTGACTGATTCCGCCCTTGCAGCGCACGAACAGCATCCCGGCGGGGCATACCTGCCCCATGATCATCGTGTCGTGTCCGGCGCCCGAAGGAAGCTGGAAGCGCGGCTGACCGAGCGCCGCGATCGCGGCGTCGAAACCGGCGACGATGCGGGGATCGCAGACATAGGCCGCCGCCTCGTGGGTCTGCGTGAGAGTCAGCGTAACATTGCGCCGCGCGGCGATCGCCTGCAGGGCGGCGCCGATTTCGCTGACCGCGCGCCGCCGCCATTCGTCGCGAGGCGCGCGAATGTCGAGCGAGAACCTTACGAGGCCAGGAATGACGTTGACCGCGCCTGGCTCGGCGTCGAGGCGCCCGACGGTGGCGACGAGATCGGGCTCCTGCTGCGCCCGCTTTTCAATGGCCAGGATCATTTCGGCGCTCGCCGCCAACGCATCCTGCCGCAGCGACATCGGCACCGCGCCGGCGTGGCCGGCGAGCCCTTTGACGACGGCGGCGAGCCGTGTTGCGCCGTTGATCGCCGTCACCGCGCCCAGCGCCAGCCCTTTGGCCTCCAGCACTGGCCCTTGCTCGATATGCAGTTCGACAAACGCGGCCAGATCGCGCGCGCGCGCGCGGCCGAGCCGTTCGGGATCGGCGCCAAAAGCGACCAGGGCCTCGCGCAGCGAAACGCCGTCGCCGTCCTTGCGCGACAGCGCGTCGGCGGGAACCACGCCGGCAAGCGCGCGCGATCCGGTCATCGTCGTGGGAAACCGCACGCCCTCCTCGTCGCCGAATGCGACGATCTCGATCGCGAAATCGAGCCGTTCGTCGCGCTCGGCGAGTTGTTCGACCACGGCCAGCGCGGCCAGCGCGCCCAGATTGCCATCGTAACGGCCGGCGTCGCGCACGGTGTCGATGTGCGAGCCGATCATCAGCGCGGGCGCGCCCGCGCGCTGGCCTTCGTAACGCGCGCGAACATTGCCGGCCGCGTCGATGTTCGGTTGCAGGCCCGCCCCGCGCGCCCATTCGGCGAAACGCTCGCAAGCCTTACGGTAGGCGGGCGAGAGATAGAGCCGCGTCAACCGGCCAGGTTCGTCGCTGAGCGCATTGAACTCGTCCAGACGCGCCATCAGGCGACGGGCGGCGGCTTCGGCGCTCATGTCCGGCTCCCTATTTGGCGGCGAAACCGCCGAGCCCGCGCGCGAGAGTCGCGCGCTCGGCGGCGGTCATTTCGGTCAGGTTGTTGGGCGGCATCGCGTGGGTCAGCGCCGCCTGCATCATCACCGCCGGCGCGAACGCGGCGATATGCTCGGGCGTATCGAGCAGCACGCCCTTGGGCGCCTCGCCGATCCCCTCCCAGACGGGATCGGGCGCATGGCACATCGCGCAGCGCGAGTTGACGACCGCGACGACGTCGTCGGGCGCCTTCGCCGCGCCCAGTTGCGCGGCGGGCGCCGGCGCCGCCGGGCCGAGCCCGAGCGCCGGACGCATTCCCGGCGAAGCGGAGGTCGCGATCCAGAACGCGGCCCAGATCGCCATCGCCGCGACGAACCAGGCCCACCACGGCGCCTTACCGTGTTCGGCGTGCCAGTTGTTGTAGAAATAACGCACCAGCGCGCCGGCGACGATGACGCAGGTGACGAGCGCGGGAATCGCGCGCGAGTTGGCGTAAGTCACGGGATAATGGTTCGACAGCATCATGAAAAGCACGGGCAGCGTGATGTAGTTGTTGTGCGTCGAACGCTGCTTGGATTCTTTCACCCATTTCGGGTCGGGCGTCCCGCCGGCGAGCAGCCGCGCCACCGATTTGCGCTGGTTCGGCATGATGACGAAAAAAACATTGGCGGTCATCATCGTCGCCATCAGCGCGCCCGTGTGGATCAGCGCGCCGCGGCCCGAGAACAAAAAGGTGAAGGCGTAGCTCGTCAGCACGACATAGCCGAAGCCGACCAGCGCCAGCACGGCGTCGTTCTTGGCGATCGGCGACTTGCACAGGAGGTCATAGACGATCCAGCCGAGCGCCAGCGCTGCGATCCCGGCCGCCGCCGCCTGCAACGGCGTGAGCGGCAGCACCGCCGGATCGATAAGGAAGAAGGTCGACTGCCCGTAATAGATCCAGCAAAGCAGGGTGAAGCCGGAAATCCAGGTCCAGTAGGACTGCCATTTGTGCCAAATTAAATGATCGGGCAGATCGGCGGGCGCGAGCGTGTACTTGCCCATCTCGTAGAAGCCGCCTCCATGCACCTGCCAGGAAACGCCGGAAAGCCCGGCCTTCATGTCCGGCATTTTGCGCAAGGACGCGTCGAGATGCATGAAAAAGAACGAGGCGCCGATCCAGGCGATCGCCGCGGTCACATGCAGCCAGCGCAGCAGGATCGATCCCCATTCCAGAATATAGGGGGTCCAGGCCGCCATGCCGTCCTCCGTAGCTCAGGCCGCGGGCGCAGGCCCCGACCGCGCCACGATACAAAGGCCGGACCGGCTTGCCCACGACGAATCTCAGGAATATTTGTCTAGGAAATCGGAAAATCGCCTGAGATGGTCGACCTCGAAAACATCCGCATCTTTCTTCGCGCCATCGAGACCGGCTCATTCTCGGCGGCAGGGCGAATGCTGCGGCTTTCGCCCTCGGTCGTCAGCTATCGCATCCAATTGCTTGAGGACACGCTCGGCGCGCGGCTGCTGACGCGCACCACCCGCAATATGCGCCTGACCGAGGCGGGCGAGGTGTTTCTCGAACATTGCCGCGAAATCGTCGAGGCCGTCGAGCGGGCGGAAGCCAGCGTCGCCGAAAGCAGCGGCGCGACGACGCATGGGGTCTTGCGCGTGACCGCGCCGCTCGGATTAGGGCGCCGCGTCATCGCGCCGATGGTGGCGCGCTATCGCGAGGCGCAGCCCAACACGGAAGTCCGCCTGCGGCTTTCCGATCACATCCTCGATCTCGTGCGCGAGGGGGTCGATCTGGCCATTCGGCTGGCGCGGATGGAGGATTCCAGCTTCACTTTGCGCAAGGTCGCCGACGTCGAGCGCGTGCTATGCGCTTCGCCCGACTATCTCGCGCGGCGCGGCGCGCCGGCGAGCCCGCGCGACCTCTCGCAACACGATTGCCTATTGCTGCGCTTTCCCGGCTCGCGGCAGTTCCGCTGGAACCTGGAATTCCAGGGCGAAGCGACCTCGGCGACGATCGAGGGTCCGGTCGACGCCGACGACGGCGACGTGTTGACGCAATGGGCGCTCGACGGGCTCGGTATCGTCCTGAAGCCCCAGTTCGAGGTCGCGCGACACCTAGCGAGCGGCAAGCTCGTCGAGGTGCTCCCGGGCGCGCGCGCGCAGCCGGTGACGCTCGGCATCCTCTACCCCACCCGCCGGATGTTGCCGCCGCGCACAAAAAACTTCATCGACCTCGCCGTCGAGGAACTCCGCCGCCACATGGCGATGGAACTGGCGCTTCTGGGCGGCGAGCGAGGGCGGGGTCGCGGGAGCGGCGATCCGGCCTAGCCCGACCGTACCCGCGTTGGCCGCGCTCAGAACCGAACCCGCAACCCGACCGTCGGCGCGAAATTGTCGCTCTTGATATATCCGCTGGCAATGCCGCCGGAGGCGATCGAATAAAGGACGCCGGCGTAAAGATCGACTCGCGGCGAACATGACCGTCGACGCCGTCAGCTATTATTTGCCTTTTCGCGCGGGCGCGGCGGCGCCGGGCGTAACCATCGCCGCCGTCGCGCTTGCCTGGACGTCACATTGACGGAATCGTCGCCGTTGGAGCGCCGTTCGCGCCATTGCCCGTCACTTGGTTGTTGCCGTAGGAATCGACGACGCCGCCCATATTGGTGTGGATTCCGGTCACGTTCTGATAGACGCCGGAGTTGGCGATCGTCACCAGGGCGCCCGTCCCGAACGCGAGCACGCCGTTCTGCTGATTGCCAGTAATCATCGCGGTTTTGAGGTTGAGCTGCGCGGGCAGGCTGGTCGCCTGCGCGACCGCTCCGCCCTGGAGGTTATCGGAGATCGTGCTGTCATAGACGTTCACGATCGACTGGTCCTGCGCGCGCACGCCGACCTTGTTGCGGCTGAGCGTCGATTTCACGACATTCGCCGAGGCGCTCACGCCCGCCGGTTCGGCGACGACGCCGCCCAGCAGGTTGTCGGTGATGACCGAATTGACGATGTTGAGCGTCGAATTGGCGGTCGATGTCGCCAAGTCCACGCCGTAGCTCGAAAAACCGTAAATTTTGCAGTTCTCGATCTGCGCGCCCTGCGCGGAAATAATCCGCACGCCGGTAATTCCGGGAGTGCTCGCGCCGCTGCTCCCCGCGCCAAGCCCGTTGATGTCGAGATTGCGCAGCGTCACGACGTCGGTCGCAGCCGCCTGGATCACGATGCCGTTCGTACCGGAAACGAGCACGCCCGCGATGTTGCCCGTCCCTCCGTCGATGGTGATCGACTTCGTTATGGTCAGGGCGCCGAAACCGCCGGGATCGAGCGCGTCGATCTCGCCGCCGGCCGAGGTCTTCGAAATCGCGCCCGCGAAAGTCTTGCACGGCGCCGTGCGCGAACATGGATTGGCGTCGTCGCCGACGCCCGAAACCCAGGTGCGGGTCGCCTGCGCGGAGGCCGGCGCCGCCGCGAACAGGATCGCCGTCAGGGCGAGTAAAAACAACCCGATGGAACTGCGCTTCATAGCCCGTATCCTTCTCTGGAATGACCGCGTCTGGACAGGCTCGCCGCGCCGAACTTGCCTTACGCTTATGTAAGATAGTCGCGAGAATTTATTGCAAAAGTCGATGTTATACGACAGTCGGACGCCGCGTCGATATGAAACCGTCGCATGGTTTACGCCGGCGCCGCCGAGGCATCTTGTTGGAATGACCAATCTCGCCTGGGGCGAGGCCGCGCCGTTTCGTGGCGCCTACAGGACCGCTGCGCCCCAGCGCGGCCGCGCCTTGACTTCCCCCGCCGTTGTCGCCAGTTTCGCGCGCGCTCGAAAGGGCGCGCTTTCGGGCAAGATTAACGCAAGGTCGCATGCGCTCGTACTTGAGTTTCGAAACGCCCGTCGCCGAAATCGACGCGCGCGCAGACGAGCTGCGCACGCTCGCCGCCAAAAGCGATTCGACCGCCATCGCCGACGAGATCGCCAAACTCGACGCCAGATCCGCTAAGACCTTGGCCGATCTCTACGCGGCCCTGACGCCCTGGCAAAAAACTCAGGTCGCCCGCGCGCCGGGGCGTCCGCATTTCGCCGACTACATTAAAGGGTTGATCGAGGACTTCACCCCGCTCGCGGGCGACCGCAAATTCGGCGAGGACGCCGCGATCGTCGGCGGGCTCGGGCGCTTTCGCGGCGCGCCGATCTGCCTCATCGGCCATGAAAAGGGCGAGGACACCGCGACCCGCCTCAAACACAATTTCGGAATGGCGCGGCCCGAGGGCTACCGCAAGGCGGCGCGGCTGATGGAACTCGCCGACCGCTTCGAACTGCCCGTGGTCTCGCTGGTGGACACCGCCGGCGCCTGGCCGGGCATCGACGCCGAGGAGCGTGGGCAGGCGGAGGCCATCGCCCGTGCGACGGACGCCAGCCTGGCGCTCGGAAGCGCCAATGTCGCCCTAATCGTCGGCGAGGGCGGCTCGGGCGGGGCTTTGGCGATCGCCACCTGCAACAAGGTCTTGATGCTCGAGCATTCGATCTACACCGTCGCCTCGCCCGAGGCCGCCGCCTCGATCCTGTGGCGAGATTCTTCGCGTGCGCAGGACGCGGCCACCAGCATGAAGATTACCGCGCAGGATTTGTTGAAATTCGGCATTGTCGACGGAATCGTTCCCGAGCCGGTCGGCGGCGCGCACCGTGATCCCGAGGCGGCGGTCGCCTCGGCGGGCAAGGCGATCGGCGCGGCGCTGGACGCGCTCGGCAACATGTCGCGTGAAGAATTACGCGAGGCGCGGGCGGCCAAATTCCTCGCCATTGGCCGTAAAATATAGTTTCGTGATTTGACTCGCCTTAATGAAGCCGTAACCATCGGGCCTACAAGGCCCGTGATGGGTTAGGGTGGGATTAAGGATAAGCGCGTCTTATCGGCGCTGCGAACGAAGCGGACGGGATCGGCTACGCTTCGCCGGCAGGGGTGAAAACGAATGGTCTCTAAGCATTGGCGGGCGCGTTTGCTCGCGGCGAGCCTGGCGATCGGCACGGGCGCGTTGCTGGCGGGTTGCGAGGACCAGCTCGAGAGCGGTTCGGGGCGTTCGCTGCGCCCCATCCCGAAAGATACGCTCGCGCAAATGGACAAGATGGGCTCCAGCGAAACCGCGCCGATCCTGATCCGCACCTACAAGAAGGAAGCGGAGCTGCAAATCTGGAAGATGAAGTCGGACGGCCAATATGCGCTGCTGAAGTCGTTCCCGATGTGCCGCTGGTCGGGCCAGCTCGGCCCCAAGACGCATGAGGGAGATCGCCAGGTTCCCGAGGGATTTTATTCCATCACCCCGGCCCAGATGAACCCCAACTCCAACTACTACCTCTCGTTCAACGTCGGCTATCCTAACGCCTATGACCGCGCGTTCGGCTACAGCGGCGGCAACATCATGGTGCATGGCGCCTGCTCGTCGGCAGGCTGCTATTCGATGACCGACGCGCAGATCGCCGAGATCTATTCGATCGCGCGCGAGGCCTTCAACGGCGGCCAGCGCGAGATCCAGATGCAGTCCTATCCTTTCAAGATGACGGCGGAAAATCTGGCCAAGCACAGGCTCGACCCCAACATCGACTTCTGGAAGCAACTCAAGAACGGCGCCGATCATTTCGAAGTGACCAAGACCGAGCCTTCGGTGCTCGTCTGCGGCAAGCGCTACGTGTTCGGCGCGCAGGCCGACGGCGAAGTCTCGCCGACCGCCGCCTGCCCGTCGCTCAAGACGGACAGCACAGTCGAAAGCGCGGTCGCCGAGAAGGACGCGAAGGATCAGACTGAGGTCGCCGAGTTGATCGCCAAGGGCGTGAAGCCCGTGCGTCTGGTCTACGAGGACGGCGGCCAGAACGCCGCCTTCGCGCAGAGCGCGGCGATATCGAACAAATACGACATCAGCCGTCCCGACGCTTTGGTGGCCGGACCGCAGGAGATCGCGCTCGACGAGCCCGGCAAGACGCCGACCGCCGTCAAGGTCGCGAGCGCGGCCGCCAAAGCGGGCAAACCGGCGCCGGCCGCCAAGCCCGCCTCGCCCGCGAATGGCGAGGACAAGTCTTTCGCGGTGGCGGCGACTCCCGCGCCTGTAGCCGCGCCCGTGGCTTCGCCATTCGGCTTCGTCGGCTCCGCGGCGAGCAGCGGCACTTCGTTGGTCAAGAACCTCTTCCACGGCGGCGAGGCTCCGCCGGCGGTCCAGGTGTTCGAGCCGCAACAGCCGATCCCCTCGGACGTGCCGTTGCCGCCGCGCCGCTCGGCGAGCGCCGATGCGCCGGTACGGATGGCCGCGTTGCCCGCCAGGGCCAAAGCCCCGACCGACGGCGACGCGGCGCAGCAGTAGGCGCCACCCCGCGAGTCCTCAATTCGGCGCGAAAACAAATTCCTTCGCGCCCGCCTTTTGCAGCTCCGCTTCCGTTCCCGTCAGAGTTATCGACTTCACGTCGAGCCACAGCGGCATGAAATCGCGATAGTGGGGCGAGAAGATGTGTCCGGATTCTCCGGTCGTGATGATGAAGCGCGACTTCTCGGGATCGGCGAGATCGTAAAGGCCGCGATAGCCGCCCGCGTGCGTGCGCGCAAACGGCATATCCGCCGGCGCCTCGAAGCCGCCGCCGCGATCGAGCGTGTAAAAATCGCCGCTCGAGGGCGCCGAGAGATCACTGACGCGATCGAGCAGCGGAATGTGGCCGTAGAACTTGTTGCGCAGCAGCGCGACATGCTCCGCACCCCATTTCCATTTGCTCATGTCGGCGCCGTCGCGTTGAACTAGCAACGCCAGCGCCGCGTCGAGCGCGCGCGAAAGCATTTTCGCGCAATCGGGATCGGGCCTGTCCGGCGCGTCGCACCAGGAGGGATGTTGTGAGATCAGCGAAATGAGCGCGGTCGCATCGAACGGTCCGAATTCACTTAGGTCCACGCCTGTCTTGTCCGTCAGCATCGCGCGATGCAGCGCTCGGAGAAAGGCGTTGAAGATCAACGGCTCGGCCCGGTTCTTGTCGGCGACGCCGTCCCAATTCGCGAGCAATTGCAGCGCCTGACGCGCGCGCTCGTCGCTCGGGCTCACACGCTTGAGCTGCGGCAGCATCGCCCGCGCCGCCAGCGAAGTGTGATCAGCCTGCATCGCCGCCGAGGTGTCGAGGCTGTGCTTGTCGATCGTGTCGAAGAACTGCTGGATGCGCCGCGCGCGCCACGGCTCTTCCCAATCGCGGCCAAAGGTGGGTTGGTTGTCGTCGGGCACGTTGGCGTTATTGGCGTTGAATGCGAAGCCGATTTCCGGATTGTGCAACTGCGGCCATTGCTCGAACGCAATCCAGCCGACCCAGTCGGTAGCGCCCGAGGCGCCGTCTGTCGGCGCCAGCCCGTCGCCCGACTTGCGCAGCGGCACGAGGCCCGGACTGATGTAGCCGATATCGCCGGAAACGTCAGCGTAAACGATGTTCTGCGTCGGCGCCTGCACGAGCTTCGCGGCGGCGAGGAACTCGTCCCAGTTATGCGCCGCGTCGATGCGCATCAACGCCTCGCCGGTCGTATCTTTATCGCCGAGGCCGGAGAAAGCGAGCGCGATCGCCTTGCCTGAACCGGCGAGGCCGGCGAGTTCGGCGCTGACGTCGGAAAGCACCGGTCCGTGCCGCGTCGCGCGGATGCGCAGCGTGACGTCGGGCGCATCCTTGACATGGATCGTCTCGTCGCGCGTCTCGAACGCCTTCGGCCCGTCGGGCGTCAGATATTGCGCGGGATTGGCCGGATCAATCGTTTCGACGAATAGATCCTGAACGTCGGTGTCGGCTGTGGTGAGCCCCCAGGCGATATGATCGTTCTGACCGAGCAGCACTGTCGGCATCCCCGGCACGGTGGCGCCTTTGATCCAGCCGTCGGGCGTGACGATGCGCGCCAGATACCAGAGAATGGGCGCGCCGATTTCGAGATGCGGGTCGTTGGCGAGAATGGGCTTGCCGGTGACCGTGCGCGCGCCCGAAATCACCCATTCGTTCGAGGCGCCGTGACGGAACGGCATGAGTTCGCCGAGCCTTGCGTCGGGCTCGACCGCGGCGTGGTTCGGATGGAGAACGGGCCGCGTCGTAACGGGCGAATCGGCCGGCGGCATCGGAAAGATCCAGCCTGCCTCTTCCGGCGTCAGCTTGCGACGCAATTCGTCGCGGATCGCCTCGACCTTGTAGTTGTGACTGAGTTGGAGCGCCATCAACTTGAGCCAAACCAGCGAATCCGCCGGTTTCCAGGGCTCGGGCTTCAGGCCGAGCAAAAGAAACTCGGGCGGCAATGCTCCGGCGTGAGTCGCGAGGAACGCGTTGACGCCGTCGGCGTAGGCTTGCAACCGCGCCTGAACGTCGGGCTTCAGGACAGAAAAACTCGATTCGGCTTCGCGATAAAATCCGAGCGTGCGGATGAAGCGATCGACCGGCAGAAGATCGGCCCCCAGAACTTCCGCAAGCCGCCCCTGCCCCGCCCGTCGCTGCGTCTCCATCTGGAACAAGCGCTCGCTGGCGTGAATGTAACCAAGCGCGCGCGCCGCGTCGTTCATGTCGCGCGCGAAAATATGCGGCACGCCAAAGCCGTCGCGCCAGACGCGCGTCTCGCCCGAAATTCCCGGCAACGCCGCGCGTCCGGAATAGGCGGGCATCGCGCGATAGAAGAGATAACCGCCGATCAGCACGGCCAGCACGACAAGGCCGCCGACCAACTTCAAAGCGCCCTTGACGAGTCGATAGATCATCGGCGTTTCCCTCCCGGCTGCGCTCTCATCGAAGATTAGCACGCCGGCGGCGCGACGCTATCGCGGCGGGCGCGGCGAGATCGGTTGGAGCGCCTAGCCCGCAGCGTCCTTGGCGATCGGCGGC
>JBBIIT010000085.1:0-9720 GCA_037446355.1 Beijerinckiaceae bacterium
CCTATATGCAAACCGTCGTATGTATGCGCTGGGGCGTGCGCTTCCCGGTCGAATATGTGAACCGGCTCTATCGCGGAGTGATGCGCAATGTCGCGCGTCCAACCCGCTTCATCGCCTTCACCGACGATCCCGCCGGCCTCGACGCGGGCGTCGAGGCGCGCGCGATTCCGCCGATCCGGCTGCCGCCGACCGGCCTTGGCGGCAGCCCGTGGCGCAAGCTGGCGTTGTGGTCGCGCGACATCGGCATTGAGGGCGACATGCTTTTTCTCGACCTCGACGTGGTGATCGTCGGTTCGCTCGACGCGTTCTTCGATTTCGAGCCGGGCAAGCTCGCGATCATCCGCGATTGGGGCTCCAGGGACAGCGGCAATTCCTCGGCGATGCGGCTGCCGGCCGGAGGCGCGCCGCATCTGGTCGACCGCTTCGAGGCGGACCCTCTGGAAAAGCGGCGCCTTTATTCCAACGAGCAGGTTTATCTCACCCGCGAATCCGGGTTGCCGATCGCGTTCTGGCCGAGGGAATGGTGCCCTGGCTTCAAGGCCATGATGTTGCCGCGTTTTCCGGCCAATCTTGTCAAAAGCGTGAAACTGCCTGGGGATGCGCGTATCGTTGTATTCACCGGACACCCGCAGCCGCACGAGGCGCTGAAGGGCGATTGGCCGGCCGTCGGCTGGAAAAAGATCTACAAGCGGGTCAAGCCGGTGAAATGGCTCGCCGATCATTGGCGGTAGGGCGGGGCGTCGAGATCGACGGGCCAAGCGGGGCGCGAGCCAATGCATCCTCGCCGGTTAGGGCTTTGGAAAGTATGTCGGAACACTATAGCGTCGATATAAAAGTCGAACGACCGCCGCTTGACGGGGGTCGTGAATGTTTCGTGCGTAGCGTCGGTGATGAGTTCGTGACGATGAGTTCGGGTATCGCGAGAGGGCGGCTGGCTCTCTGCGCACATGTCGCCAAGGCGCTCGGCGTGACGGCTTTGGCGGGTTTGGCCGCCGGCTGCGCGCAGCCGCAGGTCCACGCGTCCAAACATCACACCCACGAATATTTCTCGCAGGCCCAATATGGCGCGGCGAGCCAACGGGTCGTCGAGGACGGGGAACCCGTGCCACGCGGCGGCGGCCAATATCTCGTCGGCCATCCCTACACGATCGCCGGCCATACTTATTACCCGCACGAGATCGACTCCTACAGCGCCGTCGGCATGGCGTCCTGGTATGGCGACGCCTTCCACGGCCGCAGGACCGCGAACGGCGAGGTCTACGACATGCGCGCGCTCTCGGCGGCGCACCCTACGATGCCGCTGCCGAGCTACGCGCGCGTCACCAATCTCGCCAATGGCTATTCCGTCATCGTGCGTGTCAACGACCGCGGCCCGTATCACGGCGGGCGCGTGATGGACGTCTCCTCACGCGTCGCCGATGTCCTCGACTTCAAGCGCGCGGGCACTGCCAAGATCAAGGTCGAGTATGCCGGTCGCGCGCCGCTCGAAGGCTCAGACGACAACCAGTTGCTCGCGAGCCTGCGCACGGACGGTTCGCCCGCGACGATCGACGGCGTTCCAAGTTCCGCGCCGGTGATGGTCGCCTCGCAGCAACCGGCGCCCGAGCCTGAGCGCCGCGCGGGGCTGGAGCCGCCGAGAGCGCAGGAGCGCTTCGAAACCGCGACCGCGCCGCAGACTGCGGCGCACCGCCCGCCCATCCTCAATCCGCCAGTGCCGCTGGCGCGGCCCTTCGATCTCGGAACGATCCCCGACGCCGCCTTCCCGATCGCGTCCGCGCCGCGTCCCTTGCCCTCGACGCCGCCGACGCCGCCAGTCCGCTTGTCGGCCAATGATCGGGCGCTCTATTTCGCCCCGGCCGCGAAGGTCAAGAACGATCCTCTCGCGCGCCTCCTCAAACGGACGGATGGTGGCGCGCGCCTCGGCGACGAGCCTTAGGCCGCGCTCGCGCCGCGCGCGGCGGGCGTTGATTTGTCGGAAACGCGATGCAAAAAGAAGCGTAAGGGCGCTCCCGCGTCCGCGATTGGATCGACTTCCTTGGTGTTTGTTCGCGGTTTGATCGCCTTCCTGACGGGACTGGCGTTAGCGGTTGTTGGCGACCCGCACGCCTTCGCGCAGACGTTCTCGACGACCGCGCCTTTCGCGCTGGTTGAAGATTACGAGAGCGGCGCGGTGCTGTTCGAAAAGAACGCCGACGCGCCGATGACGCCCGCATCGACCACAAAGATGCTGACCGCCGAGATCGTCTTTCGCGAACTCAAAGAGGGGCGGCTGCACCTCGACGACAAGTTCCGCGTTTCCGAGAACGCCTGGCGCACCGGCGGCGCGCACGCGCACGGCTCGGCGATGTTTCTCGACGTCAAGAGCGAAGTGCGGATCGAGGATCTCATTCGCGGGCTCCTCATCCAGTCGGGCAACGACGCCGCGATCACGCTCGCCGAAGGCATCGCCGGCACGGAGGAAAATTTCGCCGGCCTGATGAACAAGCGCGCCGCCGAACTCGGGCTTACGCATTCGCACTTCACCAATCCCTGGGGCAAGCCGGACCCCGATCAGCGGGTCACGGCGCGCGACATGGCGTTGCTCGCCGCCCATCTCATTCGCGACTATCCCGAGGATTACCGTTACTTCGGCGAGAAAGAATTCACCTGGAACAAGATCCGCCAGCTCAACCGCAATCCGCTGCTGACGATGGACCTCGGCGCCGATGGACTGAAGACCGGGGACACGACCGAGAGCGGCTATGGGCTCGTCGGCTCCGCGGTCCAGAACGGCCAACGGCTGATCGTAGTCGTCAATGGCCTCAAGACCGCCGCCGAGCGCGCGGACGAGGCGCGCAAGCTGTTCAATTGGGGGTTTCGTTCCTTCGATTCGCGCGTGTTGTTCGAGCCCGGAGACACCGTCGGCGCAGCGGCGGTTTACGGCGGCGCGGCGAGCGAAGTGCCCCTGACCTGCGAGGCTCCGGCAAGATTGTTCGTTCCGCGCGGTTCCGGCGATCGGCTGCTTGCGAAGATCGTCTATACCGGCCCGTTGCCGGCCCCGGTCGAAGAGGGGGTGGAGGTCGGCCGGTTGAAGGTTTGGCGCGGTTCGACGCTGGCGCTCGATGTGCCGGTCAAAACCAAAATCGCGGTGCCGCTTGGCGGGCTCTACAGTCGCGCCTTCGACGCGGCCTGGGAGCTTGCGCAGGGTTGGGCGCGACAGGCGCTGGCGCGCAAATGAGCGCGCCGACCGCCGCACGCGGACGTTTCATCACTCTGGAGGGTGGAGAAGGCGCCGGCAAATCTGTGCAAGCGCGGGCGCTGAAGCAGAGGCTCGAAGCGCTCGGCCTCAACGTGGTGTTGACGCGCGAACCCGGCGGATCGCCTCACGCGGAGGCGCTGCGCGAGATTATCCTCTCCGGAGCGGCGGCGCGCTTCGGCGCGGCGGGAGAGGCGCTGCTGTTTTCGGCGGCCCGCATCGATCATATCGATACGACGATCCGACCGGCGCTGAAACGCGGCGACTGGGTGGTGTGCGACCGTTTTGCCGATTCGACGCGCGCCTATCAGGGCGCGGCCGGCAAGCTCGATCCCGCTTTCGTGGCTAATCTCGAACGGGTCGCCGTGGGCAAGGACAAGCCGGATCTGACGCTGATCCTCGACCTCCCACCTGAGCAAGGCCTCGCTCGCGCGACTAAGCGACGCGGGATGAGCGACGAGGCGGATCGGTTCGAAAGCGAGGGGCTCGCTTTTCACAGCACATTGCGAGAAGCGTTCCTTTCGATCGCGCGCGCCGAGCCCGAGCGTTGCGCGGTGATCGACGCCAGCGCCGACGAAGAGGCGGTCGCCGCCCAGATCTGGAGCGTCGTGCGCGAGAAGCTGTTCTCGCTATTGCCTGTCGCGGACACGCGCCGATGAGCAAGGCCGCGCCCGAAACCTACGAAAGCGACGCCTTCGAGGGCGCGCCGCATCCGCGTCTGGCCGTCAAGCTGATCGGCCACCGCGCCGCCGAGGCGGAAATGCTGGGCGCCTATCGCGAGGGACGCCTCGCGCACGCCTGGCTGATCGGCGGCCGCGAGGGCGTCGGCAAGGCGACGCTGGCCTGGCGTTTCGCGAGGTTCCTGCTCGCCAATCCGGACCCAAATTCGCCCGCGGTACGCGCGGCGCGCGATCTTGGCGTCGCGGCCGAGCACCCGGCCGCGCGTCAACTCGCCGCGATGGCGCATCCCGATTTCGCGCTGTTGCGGCGCGAATGGAACCCCAAGACCAAAGGCTTCTTCACCGTCATCAGCGTCGACGACGTGCGCGAGAAGCTGGGGGTCTTTCGCCTGTCGGCGGCGTTCGGCGGCTGGCGCGTCGTCATTGTCGACAGCGCCGACGATCTCAACAAGGAGAGCGCCAACGCCCTGTTGAAAATCATTGAGGAGCCGCCGCCGCGCTCGCTGATCATGATCGTCGCGCATCGGCCGGCGCTGGTGTTGCCGACCATCCGTTCCCGCTGCCGGCGTCTGTTGCTGGAGGCGCTCACGCCCGCCGAGATCGCAGCGGTCGTGCGCGGCCTTGGCCCGCCCTGGAGCGAGGCGGATGAGGACATGATCGAGGAGGCCGCGTGGCGCGCCGACGGCTCGGTGCGCGAGGCGCTGCGGCGGCTCGATCCCGAAGGGCAGGGGGTCGGAGCGATGATTGACGCGGCGATCGCCGAGTTGCCGAACTGTGACGCGCGCGCAGTGCACAAGCTCGCCGAGGCGGTGAGCGGGCGCGCCGCCGGCGACGCCTTCGACCGCTTGACGCTCGCTCTTTACGACTGGCTCGGCGCGCGGATGCGCGAGCCCTCGACGCCCGCGCGGCTGGAGGCGATCGCCGCGCTCTGGGAGAGCCTGCGCGCCGCGACGCGCGAGACCGAGGCCCTGAATCTCGACAAAAAGCTGCATGTGGCGGCGATGTTCGAAGAGATCGCCGCCAAAGCCAGGGCCCTTTAAGGGCCCCCTCGCATTTTCAAGCGTCGTGAAATGCTCTACGAGACGCGCCATGACCGAGCGCTTTTATATCACGACCGCGATTCCCTACGCCAACGCGGCCCCACACATGGGCCACGCTTACGAGCGCATCGCCACCGATGCGATCCAGCGCTTCATGCGGCTCGACGGGCGCGAGACTCTGTTCGTCACCGGCATGGACGAGCACGGCCTCAAGATGCAACAAACGGCCGCGCGCGAAGGGCTGACGCCCAAAGGTCTCGCGGATCGCAGCGCCGCGCAATTCGAGGCGATGGGCGAGGCGCTGAACGCGCGCGCCGACGATATCGTTCGCACGACGCAGGAGCGCCACAAGCGCGCCACTCAGGCGCTGTGGCAGCGCATGAGCGCCAACGGCGACATCTACCTCTCGAAATATTCGGGCTGGTACTCGGTGCGCGATGAAGCCTATTTCGACGAGAGCGAACTGACCGACGGGCCGGGCGGGGCGAAGCTCGCCCCCAGCGGCGCGCCGGCGCAATGGGTCGAGGAAGAAAGCTATTTCTTCCGCCTCTCCGCTTTCGCCGAGCGCTTGCTTGCGCACTATGAAGCGAATCCCGAGTTCATCACGCCGAGCCAGTATCGCAACGAGATCGTCGCGTTCGTGAAGCGCGGCCTCGCCGACGTCTCGATCAGCCGTACGACGTTCGATTGGGGCATCCCGGTGCCCGGCGATCCCAAGCATGTGATGTATGTGTGGGTCGACGCGCTGACCAACTATGTGACCGCCACTGATTATCTCGAGGGCGGCGCGCGCGCGAAATTCTGGCCCGCCGACGCGCATGTGATCGGCAAAGACATCACGCGCTTCCACGCGATCTACTGGCCGGCTTTCCTGATGTCGGCCAAGGTTCCGCTCCCTAAGCAGATCGTGGTGCACGGCTTCGTGCTCAACCGCGGCGAGAAGATGTCGAAGTCGACTGGCAACGTCATCAGCCACGAGACGCTGATCGCCGATTACGGCCTCGACCAGATCCGCTATTTCTTCCTGCGCGAGGTGCCGTTCGGTCAGGACGGCAACTATTCGCACGAGGCGATCGTCCAGCGCATCAACGCCGATCTCGCCAACGATTTGGGCAATCTCGCGCAGCGTTCGCTGTCGATGATCGCCAAGAATTGCGCCGGCGTCGTGCCGGACTGGCGCGAGGGCGCACCCGACGCCGACGATTTGCGAATGCTCGCGGACGCCGACGCGCTGCTCGAGATCGCGCGTCGGCACATGAAGGGCTTTCAACTGCACCTCTATCTCGCGGCGGTGTTTGAGGTCGTGGCCAAGGCGAACCGCTATTTCGCCAACAAGGAGCCCTGGAAGCTCGCCAAGAGCGATCCGGGCGCGATGCGCGTGGCGCTTTTCGTCACCATCGAGACGCTGCGCATCGCCGCGGTTTTGTTGCAGCCGGCGATGCCGGCGGCGATGGCGAAACTGCTCGACCTGCTCGGCCTCGAGTCCAACCAGCGCGACTTCGCGCATGTCGCGGGCGTCACAGGCTCGCTCGCCGGCGCCAACCGCCTGCAACCGGGCGCGCCGCTGCCGGCGCCCGCGCCGGTCTTTCCGCGCTACGTCGAACCGGCGGCCGAGGTCAAAGCGTGAGGCTCATCGACAGCCATTGCCATCTCGACTTTCCCGATTTCGCGGCAGAGCTGGATGCGGTGGTCGCGCGCGCCCATGCGGCGGGCGTCGAGAAGATGGTGACGATATCGACGCGCGTGCGGCAAGGCGCCCGTCTCGTCGCCATCGCCGAGCGTTTCCCCAGCGTCTATTTCACCATCGGCACGCATCCGCATCAGGCGGGCGAGGAGCCCGAGGTCGACGCCGCGGCGATCCGCGCCTTCGCGGCGCATAGCAAATGCGTCGGCCTCGGCGAGGCGGGCCTGGACTATCATTACAATTACGCGCCCAGGGACGTCGCCCAGCGCGTCTTTCGCGCCCAGATCGGCCTCGCTCGCGAACTCGGACTTCCGCTCGTCATCCACGCGCGTGAGGCGGACGACGATGTCGCCGCGATTCTGCGCGAGGAAATGGTCCGGGGACCGTTCAAGGCTCTGCTTCACTGTTTCACCTCCTCGCGCGCTCTTGCCAAGACCGGGCTGGAACTCGGTCTCTACATCTCGTTCTCGGGCGTGCTGACGTTCAAGAATTCTTCCGATCTGCGCGAGATCGCGCGCGCCGCGCCGCTCGACCGGTTGCTGGTCGAGACCGACGCGCCGTTCCTCGCCCCTGTACCGCATCGCGGTCGGCGCAACGAGCCGGCCTTCGTCGTCGAGACCGCGCGCGTCCTCGCCGACGTCAAGGGCGTCGACGAGGCGACGATCGCGGCGGCGACGCGCGCCAATACGCTGCGCATTTTCTCCAAGCTGGCTGACGAGGGCAGGGCGTGAGCCTGACGCTCACCATCCTCGGCTGCGGCTCCTCCGGCGGCGTGCCGCGCGTTGCGCAGGGTTGGGGCGCCTGCGATCCCGCCAACCCCCGCAACCTTCGCCGCCGCTGCTCCGTGCTGATCGGGCGCGCCGGCGCGGGCGGCAAGACGCGGGCGCTGATCGACACCTCGCCCGATTTGCGCTGGCAATTGATCGACGCCGGCGTCGACAGCCTCGACGGCGTCCTGATGACGCACGCGCACGCCGACCATACCCACGGCATCGACGATCTCAGGCCGCTGGTAATCGAAATGCGCAAGCGCATCGTCATTCACATGGATTTAGCGACTTCAGCCGAGGTTAGGGCGAAGTTCGGCTACGCCTTCAGGACGCCGACAGGAAGTTCGTATCCTCCCATCCTCAGCGAACAGCGGCTGAACGCAGGCGAGCCTTGCGTCATCGCCGGCCCCGGCGGGAGCATCGAAGCGACGCCGTTCGATCTCACGCATGGCGAAATCACCGCGCTCGGATTTCGCGTCGGTGGCCTCGCCTATTCGCCTGACGTCAGCGACATTCCCGAAGCCAGCCTGACGTATCTCGAAGGGCTCGACGTCTGGATCGTCGACGCCTTGCGCTACGCGCGCCATCCCTCGCATTTCAGCCTCGCCGAGACGCTGGACTGGATCGAACGCCTGCGCCCGCGCCGCGCCATCCTCACCAACCTGCATACCGATCTCGATTACGAGACGCTGCGCCGCAGTCTGCCGCCAAACGTGGTTCCCGCCTATGACGGAATGAAGGTCTCGGGATTTTAGGGTTGTGGGGATGGGGATCGCTAAGGTGTTTCAAATCAACGATATACGCGGAGTTTCTCTATCATGGTATCAGTGCAAATGAACTCGAGTGGTTCCATAATATAGATTATGCGAATGCGTTGTTTCGCGACGCGCTCCTGCATATTGCCGTCATGGCCGGGTCAAGCCCGGCTTTGACACCTTCAGGCGGCCACGACCGATTGATTTTGGAGCGAATGGTCGGAGTGGCGGGATTCGAACCCACGACCCCTTGTCCCCCAGACAAGTGCGCTAACCGGGCTGCGCTACACTCCGACGGTGGCCCTTATAGGCAAGCGGCGCCGGCATGACAATGCAGCGCGCGAAAAAAGAAATCGTGTGTCAGGCGACGCGCGCCTGCGCCAGCAGTCGTCCGGCTTCGCGCAGGTCCGCGAGCGCGGCTCGCAAGGGGGAAAGGTCGGCGACGGCGGCGCGCGGCGCGGTCGGCCTCGGCGAATAAATTGGCTCCACGGGTTCGACGGCTTCGGGCCGATGTAGCGGCGGATCGATTCGCGCGCTTGGCGGCGTTGCAGGAGCAGGGCGCGGCGTCTCGGGCGCGACAGCGGCGCGCGATAAGCTAGCCGCGCCCTGCTCCTTTAACATCTTCTGCACGCCCTTGATCGTGTAACCTTCGTCATAGAGGAAGCGTTTGATCGCGCGCAGCAGGTCGACGTCGTCCGGGCGATAGTAGCGCCGTCCGCCGCCGCGCTTCAGCGGCTTGATCTGCGGAAAGCGCGTCTCCCAGAACCGCAGCACGTGCTGCGGCAGATCCATGCTCTCGGCGACCTCGCTGATGGTGCGGAATGCGTCGGGGCCTTTGTCCATCAGCGTCGCCCTGCCCGTTAAGCCTCGTCCGCCGTCTCGACGCCGTTGATGCGCGCCTTGAGCACGTTCGAAGGTTTGAACACCATCACTCGGCGCGGCAAGATCGGCACTTCGACGCCGGTCTTGGGATTGCGGCCGATGCGCTGGTTCTTCGAGCGCACGACGAACGAGCCGAACGAAGAAAGTTTCACCGTCTCTCCGCGCGCCGCCGCGTCGCAAATTTCGTCAAGGAACGCCTGCACGAGCTGCGCCGATTCCGAGCGTGAAAGACCGACCCGTTTGTAGACAGTCTCCGACAGGTCGGCCCGCGTAATCGTGCGCGCCGAGGCGCCCGTCTCAGATGTGTCCGACATGAAGCCCCCGCTCCGTCTTCGCCAAACCCGCCACGCCGCGCGCCACGCACGAAAGACATGACCCGCAATCATTTCCTATTACACCGCTTCAGTTACGCTATACCAATCCGCCGCGCGCGCCAACCGTTTCGGATCGTGGCGCGAGGCCGCATTGGATTCGGCGGCGGAGCCTGCTAGTCCCTAGCCCGCAAAATCCAGACTCAAGGGAACCGAAGACAAGATGACTTCAACCGCCGCCAAGAGCGAATCCCGCGTCGCCCTCGTCACCGGCGCCTCGCGCGGCATCGGCCGCGCCGTCGCATTGGCGTTGGCGGCCTCGGGCGCGCATGTGATCGCGCTCGCGCGGACGCAAGGGGCGCT
>JBBIIT010000086.1:0-9558 GCA_037446355.1 Beijerinckiaceae bacterium
CTGGCGCGCCGCAGCGCTCGGCGCCAGCGCGATCGCGGCGATGCTCGCGGTCGGGATCGTATTCCGCGAAGCTTTGCGCGAGGCGCCGCCGCGCGAATTCGTCGCCATCCTTCAGAAGGGTCCGGACGCCCCCGCCTTCGCGGTTTCGGTCAATCTCGAAACGCGCCAATTGGTCGTTCGCCCCGTGGCCGCGCCGGCCCCGACGGGCAAGTCATACGAATTGTGGATCATCGCCGCCAAACTGGGCGCGCCGCGATCGCTCGGCGTCATCGACGCGGCGGCGATCACGCGCGCCAACCGACTCGCCGCCTACGACCCGGCGACCGTGCAGGAAGCGACTTACGCGGTGACGGTGGAGCCCCTCGGCGGCTCGCCCGACGGCAAACCCTCGGGTCCGCCTGTCTTCGTCGGCAAACTCATTCCGGTCGATCCGTGAGCGCAAAGGCGCCCCTGCCGCTGCACGTCGTCACCGGCTTTCTCGGCGCGGGCAAGACGACGCTGATCAACCGCCTGCTGCGCGCGCCTGAACTCGAAGGCGCGCTGGTCGTGGTCAATGAATTCGGCGAGGTCGGTCTCGACCACCTGCTCTACGAGAGGATCGCCGACGATGTCGTGCTGATCGCCGGCGGGTGCCTTTGTTGTCAGGTGCGGGGCGATCTCGTCGATGCGTTGCACGATCTGCTGGATCGACGCGATTCCGGCGCGCTGACGCCGTTCACGCGCATCGTGCTGGAGACGAGCGGTCTTGCCGACCCCGCGCCGATCCTTCACACGCTGATCGCCGATCCCGTTCTGGCGCGGCGCCTCCGCCTCGCGGGCGTGACGACGCTCGTCGACGCCCGCAACGGCGCCTCTACGCTGGAGCGTCACGGCGAAGCGCGCCGTCAGATCGCGCTCGCCGACCGGATGCTGCTAAGCAAGAGCGATCTTGTCGCCGATCCGACAGCCATGGCGCGCCTTCGAGCCTCGCTCGCCGATCTCAACCCCGCCGCGCCCATCCTCGACCTCACACGCGAACCGTTCGGGGCGCGCGAATTTCTCGCTCCGGCGTCCGAAGCGGCGCCGCGCCCGCGAGCCTCCCGCATGTCCGCACATGGGGCTTCGGCGCGCGCGCAGGCATTCACGACCGCGACGCCGATCGAGGCGCACGCGCTCAGCCATTTTCTCGATCTCGTGCAGCGCTTCGCCGGGCCGAGACTGCTGCGCGTCAAGGGCCTCGTCGCGACGCGCGAGGCGCCCGAAAACCCCTGGCTGATTCAGGGAGCGCAACACGCGATGCACCCGCCCGAGCGTTTGCCCGCGTGGCCCGACGCGCGGCGCGAGACGAGACTTGTCGTCATTACCGACGGCATCGCGGCCGAGACGATCGAAAGCCTTTGGCGCGCGCTGATCGGCGCGCCGGAAATCGACCGCGCCGATCTCGCCGCGCTCGCCGACAATCCGCTCGCGCCGCGTCGCGGCGGGCTGCTCGGCTGAAGAGGCTCCGGCGCAGCCTTGTCATTTCGGGAAATTCGTATCTTCATCGCCATTGCGATTCGACGGGCCGACGAGAGGGCGCGCCAGCATGCTGGCTCGGATAAAAAGTGAAGTCGCCTATGCGCTGGGCATTCGGCGCGTGCTCGCGGCGACCAGGAGCGTGACGGCCGCGCCGACCAAGACGCTCTCCGATTATCTCGAGCGATGGGCGCGCGATTTCGGCGACCGCCCGGCGCTCACCAGCGAACGGGAGTCGTTGACCTATCGTGAGCTGGATTCGCGCGCCAATCGCTATGCGCGCTGGGCGCGCGGACAAGGGCTCGTCAAAGGCGACGTCGTCGCCTTGATGATGCCGAACCGGCCGGAATATCTGGCGGTATGGCTCGGCCTCGCGCGCGCGGGGATCGCCACCGCCCTCGTCAACACCAATCTCAGCGGCGCCTCGCTGGTCCACAGTCTCGACGTGGTTGGAGCTAAGCGGGCGATTGTCGAGGCCGCGTTGGCGCCGGCGTTCGTCGCCGCGCTTGCCGACAGCCCCGGCCCGGCGCTGCATGTCCACGGCGCATCTTCGGTCGAGGCGCCGCGCGTCGACCTTGAAATCGCCGCGCTTTCGGAATCGGCCCTCGCGCCGCAGGACCGACCGGCGCTCACAATCGACGACGCGGCGCTCTACATCTACACTTCCGGTACGACCGGGCTGCCCAAGGCCGCACGCATCACCCATTCGCGCGCCTTGCGGCTGATGCTCGGCATTTCCGCGGCGATGAGCGCGCGCTCCGACGATCGCATGTATCTGTGCCTGCCGATGTATCACACCAACGGCGGCCTGCTCGGTCCGGGCTCGGTGCTGGCGGTCGGCGGCTCGTGTTTCATTCGCGAACGCTTTTCGGCGAGTGAATTCTGGCGGGACGCCGCCGTGCATCGCTCCACCTTGTTCGTCTATATCGGCGAGCTCTGCCGCTATCTGCTCAATACGCCGCCTGGACCCAGCGATCGCGCGCATAGAATTCGCCTCTGCGTCGGCAACGGTCTGCGGCCCGATATATTCGCTTCGTTTCAGCAGCGTTTCGACGTCGCCAAAGTGCTCGAATTCTATGGCGCCACCGAAGGCAATGCGGTGCTGCTCAATTTCGACTCGCGCCCTGGCGCCGTCGGCCGCCTGCCCAGTTGGGCCGCCTCGCGCTTTCCCGCCAAGCTCGCCGCTTATGACGTCTCCAGCGAAGCGCACCGGCGAGACGCCAGGGGCTTCTGCATAGAATGCGGACCGGACGAGGTCGGTGAATTATTGGGCGAGATTCGCGACGATCCTAGCCTTCCGGCGGCGCGCTTCGATGGCTACGCCGACGCCAAGGCGACGCAATCGAAAATCCTGCGCGGAGTGTTCAAGCCCGGCGACGCGTGGTTCCGCACCGGCGATCTCCTGAAGCGCGACGCCCTCGGTTATTACTATTTCGTCGACCGCATCGGCGACACATTTCGCTGGAAAGGCGAAAATGTCTCGACCACCGAAGTCGCCGAGGCGATCTCCCAATTTCCAGGCGTCGAGGAGGCCACCGTCTATGGCGTCGCCGTGCCCAACCATGACGGTCGCGCCGGCATGGCGGCGCTGGTCGTTACGTCGCTCGTGGAATTCGACCTCGCGGGGCTGCGCGAACACATCGCCCAAAGCCTGCCCGCCTATGCTCGCCCGTGTTTTCTGAGGTTTCGCGCCCATCTCGACGTCACCGGCACCTTCAAGCCGAAGAAAATGGATCTGGTCGCCGAAGGTTTCGATTTCCGCCGTATCGACGAGCCGCTTTATTTCGACGATCGCATCGCGAGAGCCTATCGCCGCGCGGACGCCGATCTCCTCGCGGGCCTCGCCGACGGGACAATAAAACTTTGACTACAGGGGCGCCGTTCGCCGAGTTCGCGTCGCTCGACGAACTCGCGCGGCGCGAGGCCGAATGGGCCGCGCTTGGCGAGCGCGCGCTCGAAAGCAATGTTTTCGCCCAAAGCGCCTTCCTTCTGCCGGCGCTCAAACATCTCGCTCCCGCTCGTCTTCAACCGCTGCTTATTTGGCGTGACGAGGCGCGAAGCGCGCTGATCGGCCTGATCGCGCTGGCTCCGCTGCGCTTCGGATTTGGACTCGCGCGCGCATGGCGGTCCGAGCAAGCGGCGCTCGCGGCTGCAATGTTCGACCGCGAGGCTGCTGCGGAGGCGCTCGCGGCGACGTTGGCGTGGCTGCGACGCGAGCGCCCGAACGTGACGGGGCTCGTCCTGCCGGACGTCGAGCCGGCCGGCGATCTGGCGCGCGCGATCGAAGCGGTCGCGGCGAGCGGCGGACTGCGATTGGAGCGCGTGCGCCCGCGCCGCCGCGCCGCGCTTCGCTTCAGCGCTCAAGCGAACGCGGACGGCGCCGACAAGAAGCGGCGCAAGGAATGGGCGCGCCAGGCGCGCCGGCTCGCCGAGCGGGGAAGATTGGAGACGCGCGCCCTCGACGACGAGGGGGGAGTGGCGCGATTTCTGGCGCTGGAGGCGCAGGGCTGGAAGGGCGCGCGCGGCACGGCGCTGGGCGCCGATCCCGCTCGCGACGCGTTCGCGCGCGAAGCGCTTGCCGCGTTTCAGCGACGAGGCCAATTGCGCGTTGAGGAGATCACGCTCGACGACGCGCCCGTCGCAATGGGAATCGCGCTGGTGAGCGGCCGGCGCGCCTTCTACTGGAAGACCGCCTACGATGAAGCCTTCGCGGAATATTCGCCGGGCGTGCAGGTTACGCGCGCGCTCGGCGCAAGGCTCGCATCCGAACCTGCGCTAGAACTTGTCGATTCCTGCGCGATCTCGGATCATCCGATGATCGATGGGGTCTGGCGCGACCGGCTCGACCTCGCGGATTTCGCGCTCGCAGCCGCCCCTGGCGCAGGCGCAAGTCTCGGGCGCTGGCTCGCGATCGAGGGCGCCTACGCGTCCGCGCGCGAGGCGGCCAAGCGCCGGATCAACCACGCGCTCGGGCGCGCGCGCACGTGACCGGCGAGCTAAAACCGAAACTGGCTGCAAGGAGCCGCCCATGATGCGATCCATCCGCCTTTGCGCGATTCTACTGATCCTGGCGGCGCTTCCTGCGCGCGCCGCGCCGGCGCTCGACATGGCGACGTTCACTTGCGACGATTGGCTCGACGCCACCGAGGACGACCAGGACATGATGCTGGTGTGGCTGCGCGGATACCTCGCCGGTCGATCGGGCGCGAGCCTCTATAATGCCGACGCGCTGCGCGCCGATCGCGCCGCAATGATGGGCTTCTGCCGCGCGCATGGGTCGATGGGCCTCGTCAGCGCGATCAGCCAGATCAATCACTGAATCGCCTCGCCGATCAGCGCGACCGATTCCCGAGCGCCTGCGCAAGGAAGAGACCGCCGTGGCGAAGCCCGCCGCCGTCGATGCCATGCCCGACGCCCATCGAAAGATGCCACTGGCACGGGATTTCAGCGGCGGCGAAAGCGTTGGCGGCGATGAACATCGCATCGACCGGAATCAGCGGATCTTGATCGCCGTGGACGAGCAGGATCGCCGGCGGCTCGCCGCGCGCGTCGCGCGCCCTCGCTTCGCCTAGGCGCTCGGCGCCGACCAGCAGCCCCGAATAGCCGAGGATCGCGGCCGGCGCCCTGGCGCGCCGCAGCCCGACGTGCATCGCCATCATCGCGCCCTGGCTGAAACCAACCAGAGCCAGCCGCGATTCGTCGAGGCCGAGGCGCACGAGTTCCTCGTCGAGAAAGGCGTCGATGCCGGGCCGTGCGGCGTTAACGCCGCGCCAGCGATCCTCTGCGCCGCGCGGATCGTCCGGCGGACTGGCGCTGAGCGCGAACCACTGGCGCCCCATCGGCGAGGCGGCGCAGCGCTCGGGCGCGTGCGGCGATACGAAGGCCGTGTCGGGCAGGATTTCGCGCCATTGCTGGCCAATCTCGATCAAGTCGTTTCCGTCTGCGCCATAACCGTGCAGGAAAACGACGAGCCGCCGAGCGCGCCCGCTCTTGGCGTCGATGCGGGGGCCGGTCAACTTCACGGTCATGGGAACTCCGGGGCAAGCCTCGATCGCGGTCTAACCCGAAGCGTTCGCCAACGCCATTCCCGAACGCTGCTTCACCTCGCGATAAAACGCCCACAACATGCGCGCGGCGACGCCGCGAAACGGTCGCCAACGCTCGGCGATCGCTTCCAGCTTGCGCGCGTCGGGGCGTTTCTTGAGACCGAGCGCCAGACGCGCGGCTTCCTGCAACGCGAGATCGCCTTGCGGGAACGCGTCGGGATGTCCGAGGCAGAAAAGCAGGAAGATGTCGGCGGTCCACGGGCCAACGCCGCTGACGCGCACCAAAGCCTCATGCGCCTCGGGCGCGGAGAGCGCGCCGAGCGCCGCGAAATCGAGCCCCTCCTCGCTCACCGCTTTCGCGAGCGCGCGCAGAGCGCGGATTTTTGGGCTCGACAGGCCGCACCCGCGCAGCGCCTCGTCGTCGACGGCGTTGACGCTTCGCGCTTCGAGCGGCGCGAGCCGGGCCTCCAACCGGCCGAAGATCGCATTGGCGCTGGCGACGGAAACCTGCTGCGAGACGATGATCGCCGCCAGGCCCGAAAAACCCGGCTCACGGCGACGCAACGGCGGCGGCCCGCCGATCTCGATCATGCGCGCGACGATCTCGGGATCGATCTCCAAGAGCCGCCGCGTCGCCTGCGCGAGCGCCGCCTCGCAGTCGATCAGAGGCGCGATCTCATACCGTTTCTCGACCAGCTTTGGCGCGGCGCGCCTGCGTCTGGGTCTGGCGGCGAGCTTCCTTTCCGGCGCGGCCTTTTCGCGTTTGGACATGGACGTCCTTGCCCTGCGCTTCTTCGGCTTCGCCGCCGCCTTGGCTCGCGCCTTGCCGACGCCGGCCTTTCTTGAAACCTTGTCGGTCACGATTCGCCCTCCCCGGAGCTTATCCCTGCCGATGTCGACGCCTTCGTCAACGCCGGTCTTTCGCTTCGCGCCGTCGCCTAATGGGCGGCTGCATCTTGGCCACGCCTATTCGGCGCTTTGCAATGAGCGCGCGGCGAGGCGCGTGCGCGGACGGCTGCTGTTGCGCATCGAGGACATCGACCCGACCCGCTGCCGGCGCGAATTCGAGGACGCGATCGTTGAAGACCTAGCGTGGCTCGGGATCGCCTTCGACGGCGCTATTCGTCGCCAGAGCGAACAAATCGACGATTACGACGCGGCGCTGCAAAGGTTGCAGTCGCGCGATCTCGTCTATCCCTGCCTTTGCACGCGCGGCGAAATCGCGAAGGCGGGATCCGGCGCGCGCGATCCCGACGGCGCGCCGCTGCACCGAGGGCGCTGTGTCGGCGTCGCCCCGCAGGAGATCGTCGCGCGCCTCGTCGCGGGCGAACCGGCGGCGCTGCGGCTCGATCTCGCCCGCGCGCGCGCGCTCGCGCCCGTCGAGCTTTCCTGGCGCGAATTCGGCGAAGGCGAGAGCGGACGCAACATCGTCGCCGCACCCGAAGCCTGGGGCGATGTCGTATTGCGCGGCAAGGAGCGTCCCGCCGCCTATCATCTGGCGGTCGTCGTCGACGACGCGGCGCAGGGGGTCAGCGATGTCGTGCGCGGGCGTGACCTTTACGCCTCGACCTCGGTCCACCGCTTGCTGCAAGCCCTGCTCGGTCTGCCCGCGCCGCGCTACCACCACCACCGGCTCGCGCTCGGCGCGGATGGCGCGAAGCTGTCGAAGAGCGCGGCCTCGCTGTCGCTCGCGGCGCTGCGCGAAGCTGGCCTTGGCGCGCGTGAAATCCGCGCCGCGCTCGGTTTCGAGCCGGACGTCGCGACTTCGCTGCGCGTGACTCTGAGTTGAGGTCGTTCAGTTCAACTTGGCGCTCGGCCCCGGCGTCGGCGCCAAAATCGCGTTGGGCGCCTGCGCCATCAACTGGTCGACGCGATCGCGTTCGCGTTTGAACGCGCCGAGCATCTTGCCGTCGAATTCACGGGTGCGAGCCAGTCGGATCGCCATCGGGTCGACGAAATTGCCGTTGATGATGACCTCATAATGAAGATGCGGGCCCGTCGCGAGACCGGACTGGCCAAGATAACCGATCACCTGTCCTTGCGTGACGCGCGCTCCTTCGGTCACGCCGCGCGCGAAGCCTGACATGTGGTTGTACGTCGTGACGTAACCGTTGGCGTGTTGAATTTCGACCCGGCGACCGTAGCCCGAGTCGTAGGCGGCATTGAGAATGACGCCGTTGCCCGCCGCCACGATCGGAGTGCCGATCGGGGCGCCCCAGTCGACGCCGCTGTGCAGACGCGAGTAGTGCAGGATCGGGTGGTAACGCATACCGAAGCCCGAGGTCATCTCACCCTCGGCGATCGGTTTTCGGATCAGGAATTTTCGCGTCGATCGACCGTTCTCGTCGTAAAAGTCGACCAGATTGTCGTCGGGTGTCTGGAAGCGATAATATTTGAAGGTCTGATCCCGCGCCGTCATCGTCGCATAGAGCAATTGCGAATGCGGATCGATTTCATCGGCCTCGGAATAGAAGGCGGTAAACGCGTCGCCCGGTTGCACCGAGCGCTGAAAATCGACGTCGTTGGCGAAGGCGTGGACCAACTGATCGATGATCGGCCGCGCCAGCCCTTGTTTCATCGCGGTCTGGTAGAAGCTCTCGTAGAGCGACATGCCGCCCTCTTGGTCCGCGTCCGCGCGCTTGGCGACGACGGCGCCGCGGCGCGCGGCGACAGGCACGTAACCTCCGGTGTCGTTGACCGCGACCGACGTTTTCAATTGCTCGTCGGCATAAACGGAGACGCGCGCGATCGGCGCCGTCTGCCCCGAAGCGGAAGGCTCGTCGTAGTGCAGGATTATTTTCTGCCCTTCGGCGGCCGGCGCCTCGCCGCGCTTTAGGCCGAACGCGGTCATGATCGCCAGAATCGCGTCTTTGTTCGCCCCGTTGGCCCGCAGCAGATCCTCGAACGACTCTCCATGACGCATCACGACGGGCCGTTCACGGCCAGAGGCCAGCGAATCCGCGGTTTTAGGGACATTGGTGAGGTTTTCCGGCACCATTCTCACTTCGATCGACGAGAACGGCCCGTTCGGTTCAATGACGCCGGTCGTCGCGTAGGAAAGCGAGCCCAGGGGATCGAGCCCTGCTTGGCTCGTTCGCATCAACAGCATTTGCGGGGCCAGCGCGGGACGACGCTCGCCCGCGGCCTGGGCTTTGCTCCATTCCGTCACCTGCGCCTGCGCTTCGGCGAATGTGAGTTCCCCTTTCACGTCAGTCTGGTCGACGGCGCCGAGATCGTGGCTGGCGAAAGCGACCTCGCTGTCGTCCTGCGGCGGCGCCAGTTCCTGCGGCGCCTGGCCCTTCTCGGCCTCGGCGTTGGTCGCTTTCAGGGGATCGAAGCGCGGCACGGCCTCGGCGAAGCTGGTCGGCGTCGTCGTCAGTGTCGTCGACAGCAAGGTGTACGGCCGCGCCTTCAGAACTTCCTTGTCGCCGACTTTGATCGCGGTCGTCGATTTGAAAGTCTGCTTGGCCGCGACGACGTCGACGGGTCGCACCAGACGGTCGCCCTTGCCGGGGTTCACGCTTTCGGCCTCGGCGCCTCCGCGATGCGGCGGCGTCGCGAATTCGGGCGCCTGCGCGAAATTCGATTGTCGATCGAGATCGAGATAGAGCGCCGTGCCGATCAACGCGAGGCCACAAAGCCCGGTCAGTGCGACGCCGGCTATCCACTGCACGGGAATGCGCCGGCGTTCGCGCGCATCCAGACGTGGACCCTCGATCAGAATGGCCGGCTCGTGGCCAAGGTCGACCCCGCCGCGCGGTCGGTCCCAGCGGCGGGGCGTATAGGCGAAGCGGGCGGTAAGCGTCGTCACGAGATCCCGAGGCTTTGGAGCGCGGAACCAGCCGCGCAGTTGGGCTTTGTTACTCTGCGCCGCGAACCTAGCGCAACAGAAGCCCCTTCCGTTGCAATCGTGGCGCTTGTACGGCGCTCGTCGCTTCGGCTTATCCTTCGGCGATATCGAAAGCCGAGGGTTTGAGTGACGTTTTTTTTTCAAATACCGTTTGACAGGGAAAAGTGG
>JBBIIT010000087.1:0-9383 GCA_037446355.1 Beijerinckiaceae bacterium
AGCAGGATTCGAACCTGCGACCTGAAGTACCCAAAACTTCCGCGCTACCGGGCTGCGCTATACCCCGACGGTTCGCCCGTCGCTAACATGCGCGCCGCCGCCGAACAAGGGCGCTATCGCGGCCCGAGCGCCAGCAGGCGCGCGCGCGCGGCGTCGAGCGTCGCGGTGGCGCGGGCGATCTCAAAGGTCTCAGCGGCGCGCGCCCTGCCCTTGTCCTGCCAGGCGCGGCGCAGTCCCTCATCGAGCGCGAGCTTTCGCAGCGCAGCGGCGAAGGCATGACTGTCGCGCGGATCGACGATCTCCCCCGCGCCCTCGGCGATCTCCGCGAGGCCGCCTTCGCGCGTCGCGATCAGAGCGCAGCCGCTCGCCAACGCCTCGATGGCGGAGCGCGGGCACGGATCCTGCCAGAGCGAGGGCACAACGGCGATTTCGGCGCTCGCGAACAGCGCCAGCGCCTCGGCGTGCGACACCTGGCCGCGCAGTTCGAGGCGCGGACCGAGCGCGGAGGCGATCCCGGCGATATCGGGAGCGGCGAGCAATCCCCCAGGATCGTCCCCGGCGATGACGAGCCGCCAGTCCGCCATATCCGGCGCGGCCTCGGCGAAGGCGCGCACGAGTTCGACGACGCCCTTGATCGCAATCACGCGGCCCGCGAAAGCAACGATCTTCGTTTTCGCTCCCGTAGGTGGATTGGCGGCGACGCCGTTATAGACGACCATCGCTTTGCCCTCGGGGTCGTCGATTCCTTGCAGAAACTGCGCCCGGATGAAGCGGCTGACGCAGTAAACGGCGTCGGTCTCGCGCAAAAGGCGCCGTCGCTCGGCGAGCGAGCGCGAACCGTCCATCGTCAGCGGATCGTTGTGCAGATGCAGGGCGATGCGCGCGCGCGGCAACTCCTTTCGCAGTCGCGCGATCATATACGGGCGGTTCTGCACCTCGATAACGTCGTAGCGGCCCTCGCGCGCGGCCCTGATGACGCCTAGCGCGTAGGCGGTGCGCGGGCGCCGCCACCAGCGCCGCCAATCCGTCAGCCTGACATAGCGCACGTCGGGATATTCGCATTCGGCGGCGCCCAGGATCGCGATCTCATCGCGGAATCGGCTGTAATTTGCGAAATCGCGGATACACAGCGCGATCGCCCCGGACTTCCTCAGGGCGAAGGTCTCCCGCGCCGGCAGCACGACGCCAATGCGGTCGCGCCCGGATGGTCCGGACTTCACCATAACCGCGTCGGCCAAAGATAGTCCGGCGACAGCGGACGGCGGAACGCGACCTCCTCGATGAAACGCGCGACTAGACGTTCGTTCAGCCGCTGGTGCGACTTCAGCCAGCCCGCCGAGGCGATCCGCCTTCGCGCGGCGTCGTCGCGCTTGTACCGGCGCACGGCGTCGCGCATCTCTTCGGGCGTTTCGCAAAATACCATTTCACGCTCTTCATCAAATAGTTCCATCAATTTATTCACGCGAAACGAGAGCGTCAGCAGGCCGCAGCCCATCAGTTGCGAGATGCGGTCGGAATTGTAGAGATAGAGTTCCTCCGCGGGGGCGCGCGCATCGGCGGTCTCGCTTCGGTCCGAATTGATATTGAGCGCCATCCGAGCCTCGGCGAGGCGGCGGAAATAGGCGGCGCCGAAAACCGGGGCCCGGCCGTCGAAGCCATTGAGATCGATCGCGATGTCGCCGGCCTCCGCGATCAGGCGCGGCGTGAGGCGGCGCGCGTCGCCGGGGTGATCGCCTCCCGCGTTCGCGGCGAAAAAGACATCGAACGCCTGGTCAGATCGGTCAAAACCGCGCTGAGCCTCGATCGAGGCGTCGACCGGGTTGGGGATATAGGCCGAGACGTTCGAGGCGCTCGAAAACCGCGCCAGCGCCGCCCCCGCCGTCGTGACGAACGTCGCGTCGACCACCCTCGCCCGGTCCTTCAGGAAGGCTTCGTTCACGGTCCGGAACAGCGGATCGACGCAGATCTGCGCCAGGCGTGCGCCGCGCGCGACCCGCTTGGCCTCGGCAAGAGTCTCGGTCGCGATCAAGCTGGAATGGGCGGCGACGATAAGATCGGGCTCAAAGTTGCGCGCCGTCAGAACGAACTTCTCGTTGGCGACGCGCCGGCCGGCGCGCGAGGAGCGAAATATGGTCCCGGCGCGCGCGACGTCGCGATCGCTGAAGAAGTAGACCTGATGGCCGTTACGCGTGAATCCGTTCGCGAGCTTGCGCTCGACGCTGTAGAACCGTTCGCCGAAATAGCGTTCACCGGCATTGCCGACGAGTAGAATGCGCATGTGATGTCCTGGCGCCTCGGCGGCGCGAACCCATATAGTCCTCGCGCGGGGTCGCGTTTTGCCGGTTCGACCGCGTAATGGCAACCCCGGAAGCGGTCGCTCCATCCTTCGATTTTCGAAATCGGTAACCCCAATCCGACGCAAAGCGCCGATTGCGGAAAGGTATACGGATTATCCCTTGCTTATTGCGTTGCAATCGTCGCAAATTGAACGGAATTACCGGGACGGTCGACGAGGGTCGGCGCGGTCGACAGATGAGAACGTGCGCCAATCTATTCCGTTTCTTAAAGTAATGGCGTCTTGGGCGCTCCGTCCCAGGCGCGCCGGGCGGCGGGTCGATGACTTTCGAGCTGTTTCGCGACGCCAAATTCGATCTTCGGAACCCGCGCCCGCGGCCTCCGAACGCTGTCGAGCGAAGTGAGACTTTCGCCTTGTCTCCATCGCCGCTTACCATTGTCAATTGCATGTTCGGCGCCGCGCTCGGAGGCCTCGAGCAGGTGTTCGTCGACTATTCGGAGGCCTTGAAGGCGCGCGGCCACCGGGTCGTGAACCTGGTCGCGCCGGGCGCGAAGGTGATCCCGGCGCTGAGGGAGCGCGGGCTCGACTATCGCGAAATCTCCAATTTCAACCAGTTCGACGTGTTCGCGATGTGGCGCATCCGGCGTCGCCTCAAGGCCGAAAAGGCCGACGTGGTGATCGCCCAGGGCAACCGCGCGATCCGCCTGGTCCGGGCGGCCGCCCGGGGCGTCGTTCCCTTCATCGCCGTCAATCACAGCATCAACATCCGCCGCACGATCGGCGCCGACTTCGTCATCGCGATCAACGACGACATGAAGCGTCGGCTGATCGAGGCCGGACAGCCGCCCGATCGCGTGTTCAAACTTTTCAACATGGTGCGCCGCCCCGAGGTTCTCCCGGCGCCTCGCCCGTTGCGCTCGCCGCCAGTCATCGGCGCGATGGGCCGCTTCGTCGCCAAAAAGGGCTTTGAAGTGTTCATCGACGCGCTGGCGCAACTTCGCGATTCGGGCGTGCCGTTTCGCGCGGTGCTTGCAGGCGACGGCGAACTCGACGCCGCGCTGAAAGCGCAAGCGGCGGCGCGGGGGCTGAACGACGTGCTCGAGTTTGCGGGCTGGGTGACCGATAAGGCGGCGTTCTTCGACGCCATCGACATATTCTGTTTCACCTCCTCGCACGACGTCTGTCCGGTCGTGCTGCTGGAGGCTTTCGTCGCCGCGAAGCCCGTGATTCTCACCGACTGCCCCGGACCGCGCGAAATTTCCGACGACGGGGTCGACAGCCTGCTGTTTCCGGTCGATGACGCTGCGGCGCTCGTTGAGCGCATCCGGCACCTGATCGCCGACCCGGCGCTCGCCAAGCGTCTTGCCCTCGCCGCGCAGGAAAAGATCCTCGCCCATTATACTTTCGAGCGCGCCGGCGCCAAACTCGAAGAGATTTGCTTCGGCGTCGTCGCGCAGAGGCGTTAGGCCGTTGTTGATGAGGCGTGTTGTTGTCTGACTTGACGGGAACGCCTGTGTTAGTCTCAAAGACGGCGCTCGTCGCTTTCGTCGGGTTTGGCGCCGCGCTCGCATGGCTCTCGCCCGCGCGGGCGGGAAACTGCCGCATAAACAAGGACGCCGCTCCGGACCATCCTTTGATCGTTCACGCGATTTCGCTCGGGCCCGCGTCCGCCGACACGGTCCGCCGCGCCACCGGCGCCGCAGTCGCCTGGTCCGATGCGCCGATCAGTCCGGCCTATGTCGACCTTCCCCGCATCGTCGCCGAATACGCGTATCGGGGCGCCATGCAAAGGACAATCGCCGCGGCGCTTGACGGTCGCTTGCCGCCCCGGGGCGAGGCCGTGACGCTGGCGTTGCGCCATCGCGACCCCGATCAACCCTGCAGTTTCATTCCGGTCACGATCGTGCCGGAATCCGGCCCGACCAGTTAGATCGTCCGCAGGTCCGTCCGCGTCACCGCCGACGCTCGAAACCCAGGCGGCGCGCGCTAAGGCTTCGCCTCGAGCGCATTGACCCGGATGTGCAGTTCGCGAAGCTGTTTCATCGAAGCTTCGCTCGGCGCGCCCATCAGCAAATCCTCGGCGCGCTGGTTCATCGGGAACAGTGCGACCTCGCGCAGGTTCTGTTCTCCCGCCAGCAGCATGACGATGCGATCGACGCCCGCCGCCATGCCGCCGTGCGGCGGCGCCCCGTAGTGGAAGGCGCGGTACATGCCGCCGAAACGCTCGATCACGGTCTGCTCGCTGTAGCCGGCAACCTCGAACGCCTTGACCATGGATTCGGGCCGGTGGTTCCGTATGCCGCCCGACGCCAGTTCGTAGCCGTTGCAGGCGATGTCGTATTGATAGGCCTTGATTTCGAGCGGGTCCTTCTCGGTCAGCGCCAGCATTCCGCCCTGCGGCATCGAGAACGGATTGTGCGAGAAATCGACTTTCTTCTCGTCCTCGTTCCATTCGAACATCGGGAAATCGACGATCCAGGCGAATTCGAACCGGTTTTCGTCGACGAGCTTCAAGTCCTGACCGAGCTTAGTGCGCGCCAGTCCCGCGAACTTGGCGAACTTGTCGGGATCGCCCGCGACGAAAAACGCCGCGTCGCCCGCCTCCAGTCCGAGCTGCGCCCGCACCGCCTCGGCGCGCTCCGGTCCGATGTTGTTGGCCAGCGGCCCGCGCGCGCCGACGCCGGTCGCGCCGGGCGTCTGGCCTTGCGTCGTATCGTCCTTGGCGCGGTCGAAGAACAGGATGTAGCCCAGCCCCGGCTGACCCTCGCTCTGCGCCCAGGAATTCATGCGATCGGCGAAAGTGCGCTGCCCGCCGCCAGGCGCCGGGATCGCCCAGACCTCGTTCTTTGGCGTCTCCAGCAATCGCGCGAACACTTTGAAGCCGCTGCCGCGGAAATGCTCGGAAACGTTCTGCATCACGATCGGGTTGCGCAGGTCCGGCTTGTCCGAGCCGTATTTGCGCATCGCGTCGGCGTAGGGGATTCGCGGCCAGGGCGAGGGCGTGACGGGCTTGCCGGCAGCGAATTCCTCGAACACGCCGCGAATGACCGGCTCCATCGCCGCGAACACGTCGTTCTGCTCGACGAAACTCATTTCGATGTCGAGCTGATAGAACTCGCCCGGCAGGCGGTCGGCGCGCGGGTCTTCGTCGCGAAAGCACGGCGCTATCTGGAAATAGCGGTCGAAGCCCGCCATCATCAGCAGCTGCTTGTACTGCTGCGGCGCCTGCGGCAGCGCATAGAACTTGCCGGGATGGATGCGCGAGGGCACGAGAAAGTCGCGCGCGCCTTCGGGGCTGGAGGCGGTCAGGATCGGCGTCTGGAACTCGAAGAACCCCTGCCCCTTCATGCGCTGGCGCAGGGAGTCGACGACCCGGCCACGCAGCATGATGTTGTTGTGCAGCTTCTCGCGCCTGAGATCGAGGAAGCGGTATTTGAGCCTTGTGTCCTCAGGGTACGGCTGATCGCCGAACACCGGCAGCGGCAGATCGCCGGCGGGGCCGAGCACCTCGATCTCCCTGATATAGACCTCGATCAGGCCCGTCGGCATCTCCTTGTTCTCGGTGCCGGCAGGGCGCACGCGCACATGGCCGTCGATGCGCACGACGAATTCTGAGCGCAGCTTTTCGGCCGCCTTGAACGCCGGCGAATCGGGATCGGCGACGCATTGGGTGAGGCCGTAATGGTCGCGCAAATCGATGAACAGCACGCCGCCATGATCGCGAACACGATGCACCCAGCCGGAAAGCCGCGCGTCCTTGCCCACCTCCGCCAATCCGAGGGCGCCGCAGGTGTGCGTGCGATAGCGATGCATGGACATTCGATTTCCGCCGAAAACTTCAGGAATGCGCGTGACTAGCGGAAAACGCGCCGGGGGGGAAGCCGCGCGAGATTTCCAGGCTGCGGCCTTGGGGATGCCCGCGCGGCCACTGGCCAGGGCGCGGATTTCCCGATAAGTTCGTTTTGCACGCGGGATCGGGTGAATTGGAGGGCGACTTGCTCAGGCATTCAATCGGCGTCGCGGCGATTGCAGCCATTATCGCCGGTGGCGCAACCCCAGCCAGCGCCGCGGGAACGCTGACCAAGGCCTGGGTTTCCAGCGCGGGCGCGGACGGGACGTCCTGTGGCCCGATCGCAACGCCCTGCCGCACCTTCACGGGCGCGCTCGCCGTCATCGCCGCCGGCGGCGAGATCGACGTCAAAGACCCGGGCGCTTACGGGCCAGGCCCCATCCTCATCAACAAGGCGGTCAGCATCGTCAACGACGGGGTCGGCACGGCGGGCGTGCAGGCGGGCGCGGGCGTCAACGCCTTCACAATCCAGGCCGGCGTCAACGACGGGGTCTATCTGCGGGGCCTCACCATCGACGGCGGCGGCGTCGGCGCCAACGGCATCGAACTCGACAGCGCCGGCGCGCTTGACGTCATCGATTGCACGATCCGACATTTCAGCGTCACGAGCGCGTTCACGACCGGCAATGGAGTCCTGATCGCGCCGACCTCAGGCTACATGGCCGTGACTCTCGTCGACGTCGTCGCGAGCGACAACGGCTATTCGGGGGTGCAATATCGACCTCCGTCCGGAAACGCGACTTTCGACGCAACGTTCACCAAAATCCTCGCGAACCACAACTCTGTGGGAATTAATGTCGGCGCCGGAGCCGCGACCGGCGCTCTTGCCGTCACGATATCGGACAGCGTCACTTCGGAAAACTCGGCGAGCGGAGTCTACTTCAACGGCAACGGCGCTGGCAGCGTGCTGACGCTGCGAAATCTGGTCTCCACTCAGAACGGCGTTGGCGTCGGCGCCTACCCCGGCGCAGGCGACATGGTGTTTTTCAGCAAAACAACGCTCTCGGCCAATAGTCAGTACGGGCTTTACAACAATGCGACCGTCTATTCCCTGGGCGACAATCTGATTAGCGGCAATCACGCCGATGTCTTTAACTCCAGCGGCCTTTCGACCGCGGACGCCTACAAATGAGAAGCCGACGCGACGTCGGCCGGCTCGCGCCCCGATGCCTGACGCTCGCCGCACTGGCGATGTCAACGGTTTTGGCCTCGGCGCCTGCGGGCGCGGCCGGGCTCACGAAGGTCTGGGTTTCGAGTAAAGGCGCTGACGGGGCCGGTTGCGGGCCGATCGCCGCGCCTTGCCGCACATTCACCGGCGCGCTCTCGGTCGTCGCCCCATCCGGCGAGATCGACGTGAAGGACCCCGGCGCCTATGGGCCGGGGCCGATCCTCATCACCCAGGCAGTCAGCATCGTCAACGACGGCGTCGGCGTGGCGGGCGTGCAGGCGCCGAGCGGGCAGAACGCCTTCACCGTTCAGGCCGGCGCGAATGACGCCGTATCGATAATCGGGCTGCGCATAGAGGGCGGCGGCGTTGCAAATAACGGCGTGGAGTTCGACAGCGGCGCGGCGTTGACCATGCGCCATTGCACGGTCCGCGATTTTTACGCGAGCGGGGTCTGGATCGCCGCGACATCCGGGTCCGTGCAGGCGACGTTCGCGGATGTGATCGCCTCCGAGAATGGCAATGACGGCCTGGCGTTCGCGCCGAACTCAGGCAGCGCGAGCTTTTCCGGCGTGTTCGACCACGTCGTCGCGATCGACAATTACGAGGGCGTTGGAATTTATTCCAGCTTCACAAGCGGAACGGTCAGCGTGACCGTATCGAACAGCGTCATCGACAACAATGGCGGATTTGGCTTCTATTTCGGCGACAACAGTTCGGGAACCAACTCGCTGAACATGGAAAGCTCCACCTTCAATCAAAACGACGTCGGCGTCGGCGTGGAACCGAACGCCCTCACCAGTATCTTTATTTCCGACGCATCCGCAACCGGCAACGCCTCCTATGGGCTTTACAACAATGGCGTCGTTCATTCTTTCGGGAACAATCTCCTCAGCGGCAATGGAACGGACGTCTACAACCTCAGCGCGCTGTCGCGCGTTGACGCGCTGCGTTGAAGCTTAGGCGCCCATTGCGCGCCCGCCCGCGCGGCAATTCGTCGTGACTTGTCTTTAGCGATCAAATTCCATCAAACGCGGCTTTGGCGCCTACGGGAGGGGGCCATGTTCATACGTTCGATAGGTTTCGCCGCGATTGCCGGATCGGCGATGTCCGCCGTCGCGCCGGCCGACACCGCGCCGGACGAGGCACATCGCTTCATTCGCGTGAGCGAAGACAGCGTCGGGCGCGCCGACTCCTACGCCTTTCCACCCGGAGGCTCGCGTGTCCACAGCGAGAGCGTCGCCGGAAGTACGGAAAAATTCGCGCTCGACGGCGCCGGGGTCGAACGAACCGCCATGACGCCCCGCAAACGATCGGGCTCAGGCTACCGTGACGGCTCGGCCAACGGTCCCGCGGGGCGACCGCAGTTACCAGATCTTCTGAACGAGGTTGCGGCGCCGCCGCCATGGAAGGTCGCGGGCGTCGATTATTATGTTGGCGCGCCGCAGGACATCGCCTTCAAGGATCCCGCCGCCGCAGCGCTGCCGTCCGGCGCGAAACTCGACCGGGCTACGGTCTTTGTCGTCGAAGCTGGCGTCGTCCTCGACGGCTATGACTTCTCGCTGCACGGCGGAATGGCGATCGTGGTGCAGAGCGGCGCCTCGGTGACGATCAAGAACAGCCGGTTCGTCGTCGGCGCCAATGCCATTGCGCCCATCAACGCCCTTGCGGGCAGCGGCAGTCTTACGATCGAAAATTGCACGTTCGATGGCGCCGCCATCAATACGGTGCTGAACGCGCTGGTCAATTACAATGGCGACGGCGTTTTCTTGTATCGTTACAATTTCATGGAAAACACGTCGTCGGATGCGATAGATTTTGGCGAAGGCACGTATTCGCCCATTGTCCAGTATAACCTATTTGAAGCGCAGGGATTCGATCCCGCGGCGCATGCGGATACGATTCAGTACTACAAGGGCGTCGCGACCGATACCGTATTTCAATTCAATACAATCTATCAGCCGCAGGAGGGCGAAGGGGCTGAGGGGCCGCAGATGATCCAACTGCAAGCGCAAGGCGGCGGCGTGATTACGAACGCGACGGTGACGAACAACACGATGATGTCGTCGAAC
>JBBIIT010000088.1:0-9370 GCA_037446355.1 Beijerinckiaceae bacterium
GACCAGCGCGCGAGGCCGCGAAATCCGCGTTGCCGCAACTCCCGCTCGACGGACTTGGTCGCCACGAGGACCGCGCTCGCCGGCGCGTGAAAACGGCGCAGGACGAAGTAGGTCGCTTGTCGAACCGGCGTCGCGAGCGACGACGGGACGCGCGCGGCGAGATATTCTGGGAAACGCGTATGGTACGCGGTCGTGAACGTCAGGCCGCGGGCAAGGCACATTCGGCGCGCGGTCCAGCCCAACGGCCCCTCGGTGGCGATGTGAATGCAATCGGGCCGAAACTCGCGAAAAATGCCGGCGAGCCGGCGCCCCGCAAAAAACTCCAGAGTGATTTCCGGATAGAACGGCAGCGACAGCGCCGGCCAGCGCGATTGGTCCGGACCTGCGACCAACACCTCGTGGCCTAGTTTGACGAGTTCCCTCTGGGTCGCCTCCAGCGTTCTCACGACGCCGTTGATTTGCGGACGCCAGGCGTCCGAGACAATGAGGATTCTCACCTGAGCGACTCTTCGAACTTCATGATTTTCGACCAAGGCCGGCGCGATGACCCGACTTCGTCGGTCGATCGCTCGCATCCGACGTCATAATGCGCAAATCAGCCTCACCACAACCAGGCGACGCCGATCGCCACCGGATAGCCCACGGCGACGCCCATTAGCGCGCCAGCCAGAACGTCGCTGGGAAAATGGTGGGCGGTCGCCAATCGCGACCATGCGAGGCCACAGACCATGAGTAGCGACGCCTGCAAGGCCGCGGGCCAGAAGACGACAACCGGCGCGAATACGCCGGCCATCGTCATCGTATGGCCGCTGGGAAACGAATAGACGTCAAGCGGAGCGACCGGACAGGGAAGGTTCTTGTCGACGACGAAGGGACGCTCCCGTGTCAGACGCCGCTTGAGCAGGGGGTAGACGCTGTGCAGAACCACCGCCGACGTCAGCGCCGAGGCGATGATTCGGACGCCGAACAAGCCCCAACGCAGCAGGATCACCGCGCAGAGGATCGGATATATCCAGCCATTGCCAAGCCGCGTGAAGACGAGCGCCAGACGCCTAAAAATTGGCGGCGTCGCTGAGCGGGTCGCGATCCTGACGACGCCCAAATCCGCGGCGCGCAGGCGATCAACCAACTCCGCCCGCCGGGCGAAGTTCAGCGCAAAACCCGGGCGTCTCGCGAAACTTTGCAACACAGTGCTCCCACCGTCAGCCGTCACTGGGTATATATCCCTATCGGGGGTCTGTCGCGCGCCTTGGAATGAGGGAACGGGCGGCCTTTATCTGAACGAGTCCCGGGGATTTTGGACGTATTCTTGATGTCTACGCCTGGATTGCGGTGATGGTGTGGACGAAGGCCGCACAACTTGCGGGCGTTCCGATCCCGCGCCGCTTCGCCCGGAGCCATCGTACCGATTGCATCTTTCGGGTCGGCCTCGGAAAGGCCCCACGGGCCTCAAGGCGGAACCGCCCTGCCCCCGCTGTTGTCGAACGCCGCCCTCGCCGCCTCGCGCACCCTATCTCGTAGCCAGTTCAGCGCCGGGTCGCCCGCGCGGGAGGCCGCGCGCACGAGCGTCATGCGCAGTATGGGGTCGGCGAAAGGCGGCTCGCTTAGCGCGAGGTCGAAAGCTGCGGCGAAGCGCCGCGCCAGCGCGCGCGAGACGGTAGTGACGCAATCGCTCGCGCCGACACAGGCGAGCGCGGCCATGAAATGAGGCGCGGTCAGCGCGATGCGGCGCGTAACGCCCGCTTCGGCGAGGCGGGCGTCGATCTCGGATCCGGGATCGCCAAAGATCGAGACGGTGACGTGATCGATAGCGGCGTAATCGGCGGCGCTCCAATTTCGACCGGCCATGCGATGGCCGGCGCGCATCACCAGCGCGAGTCTATCCTCGCCGATCGGATCGCTGACGACGCCTGGCGGCAGCGGGAAATTAGCGACCGCGAATACCAGGTCGAGCGTCCCCGCTTCGACCCGGGTATGCAGGTCGCGCCCGTAGGGTTCAAATCGCAGATCGACGCCCGGCGCCTCGGCGCTGATGCGCCGGAGCAGTTCAGGCGCTATCAGGACGGTCTGCGCGTCCGAGGCGGCGATGCGGAACGTGCGCCTCATGTGTGCCGGGTCAAATACGGGTTCGCGCAGCGCGCCGCGTATTCCGTCGAGCAGGGCGGTCAATTTCGGGGCCAACGCCAGCGCACGCGGCGTCGGCGCGAGACCGCCGGATGCGCGAACCAGCAAGGGATCGCCGAGCGTCCCGCGCAGACGCTGCAACGCGCGGCTCATCGCCGGCTGGCTGAGGCCGACGTCTGCGGCCGCTCGGGTGACGTTGCGCCGCCGCAGCAGCGCCTCCAAAGCGGGCAACAGGTTGAGATCGATGCTCGATAAATTCACTTCACGCATGAAGTTGATATAAACAATGCATTTTCATCATGAGCAAGCAGCAGTTAGATTGGATCGAAAATCGAAGCCGTTGAGGACGTCATGGACGAAGCGATCACGATTGTAGGGTACGGCGCAGTCGGCCGGGCGACCGTCGAACGCCTGTGTGGATTGGGCCGCGCCGTGCGCGTCGCGCAGCGCGCCGCGCCGTCCGACCTGCCCCCGGGCGCTACATTTCGTCCCTGCGACGCGCTGAACCCGGAGTCCGTCCGTCAGGCTATCGAAGGCTCCGCCCAAGTCGTGTTGGCGATCGGCTTCCCCTATTTCGGCCGCGTCTGGAAGGAAGCCTGGCCGCGCACGCTGGCGAGTTTCGTCGACGCCTGCGCCGAGATCGGCGCGCGGCTGGTCTTTGTCGACAATCTCTACATGTATGGCCCCTGCGAAGCGCCGATGATCGAGACGACGCCGCTCAACCCCGTCGGCGTCAAGCCGGCCGCGCGCGTCGCGGCGACGCGGATATGGATGGAGGCGGCGAAAGCGGGTCGACTCAAAGTGGCGGCGCTGCGCGCGCCCGATTTCTACGGGCCCGGAGTTACGCTTTCGGTGCTGGGCGAGCGTGGCTTGGCGGCGCTCGCGGCGGGAAAGTCGGCGACGCTGATCGGCTCGGCCGACCTGCCGCACGACATTGCCTACGTGCCCGACATCGCACGCGCCGTCGTCACGCTGCTCGACGCCCCCGACGACGCCTTTGGGCAGGCTTGGCATGTCCCCTGCGCGCCCGCTCGCACGCTTCGGCAGGTGTTCGCCATCGGCGCCGCCGCGCTTGGCGTCAAGCTGAAAATCAATGTGTTGCCCTTCTGGGCGTTGCCGGCGCTCGGACTTTTCCTGCCGCAACTGCGCGAATTGTCCGAGATGAAGTTCATCTGGGACCGGCCTTACAAAGTCGACTCGACCAAGTTCGCGCGCCGCTTCTGGGCCGACGCGACGCCTTTCGAGACGGGTGCGCCCGTGGCGGCGCTGTCGTTCCGCACCCGCGCGAAAGGCTGAGGTGGGGTCGTATCGGGCGGCGGATGTGCTAGAAGGCTGTCCTCACTGGCGCCTTGCGGAACCATGGCTGCTCCGAAATTCATCGCCCGCTTTGTCGAAAGTCTCGCCTCGGTCAGCGCCGCGGCATGGGACGCCTGCGCCAATCCGGTCGGTCTAACCGTATCCAATATCTCAGGAGAGCGGTACAATCCTTTTATTTCACACGCTTTTCTTTTTGCTTTAGAGCAATCGAAATGCGTGGGCGGGCGTACCGGCTGGACACCGGCGCATGTGCTGCTCGACGACGCGTCTGGGCGCCTCGTCGGCGCCGCGCCTGCCTATCTCAAGACTCATAGCATGGGCGAATATGTGTTCGATCACGCTTGGGCGCAGGCCTATGAGCGCGCGGGCGGGCGCTATTATCCCAAACTCCAGGTCGCCGTCCCCTTCACGCCCGTCACCGGTCGGCGCCTGCTCGTCGCCGCCGACGCGCCGGAGGGCGCGCGCGAGGGCCTGATCGCCGCCCTGCGCGGCTTGCGCAAGGCCGCCGGCGCGTCCTCGATTCACGTCTCCTTTGCGCACGAGGAAGATGCGACCGCGCTGAGCGCTTCGGGCTTTTCCGCCCGCACCGGCGAGCAGTTCCACTTTCTCAACGAGGGTTATGTCGACTTCGACGCCTTTCTCACCGCGCTTTCCTCGCGCAAGCGCAAGGCGATCAAGCGCGAACGGCGCGAGGCGCTTGGCGACGATATCGCCATCGACCTGTTGCGAGGAACAGACATAAAATCAGAGCATTGGGATTCGTTCTTCGCGTTTTACATGGATACAGGCGCGCGCAAATGGGGCCGTCCCTATCTCAACCGCGACTTCTTCGCGCGCATCGGCGCTTCGATGGCCGACCGCATCCTGCTGGTGATGGCCCGACGCAGGGGGCGCTACATCGCCGGCGCGATCAACTTTCTCGGCGATGATGCGATTTACGGCCGCAACTGGGGCGCGATCGAGGAACAGCCGTTCCTGCATTTCGAGGTCTGCTATTACCAGGCGATCGAATACGCCATCCGCCACGGGTACAAACGCGTCGAGGCGGGCGCGCAGGGCGAGCACAAACTCGCCAGAGGCTATCGCCCGGTCGCCACGCACTCCGCCCATGAATTCGCCGACCCGCGCTTCGCCGCCGTCATATCGGACTACTTGACGCGCGAGCGCGCGGCGGTGGACGAAATGATCGCCGATTACGAGGCCGGTCTGCCTTTCCGCAAGACCAACGCCGCAGGATGATTCCGAGGGAGCCCCGATGACGAGCTACGACCGAAATAACATCTTCGCCAAGATCCTGCGCGGCGAGGCGCCCTGCGTGCATATCCACGAGGACGAAGTCTCGCTCGCTTTCATGGACATCATGCCGCGCGCGGACGGCCATTGCCTCGTCATCCCCAAGACGGCCGCGCGCAACCTGTTCGACATTTCCGCCGCCGATCTCGCGCTCTTCATGCCTTCGGTGCAGCGCATCGCCGTCGCCGCCAAGGCCGGCCTCGCCGCCGATGGCGTCTCGGTGCAGCAGTTCAACGAGAGCGCGGGCGGGCAGATCGTCTTCCACCTGCATTTCCACATCCTGCCGCGCTGGCATGGCGTCGCGCTGCGCCCGCCCGGCGGGCGGATGGTTCCCTCCGTCGAACTTGAGCCTGTCGCGGCCAAAATCAGGAGCGCGCTCGCGGCCTAGACCGCCGCCAGATTGCGCTTGGCCCTGTCAGCGGCGGCGCGCGCGGACGCTGTGACGTTGAACATCTCCAACCCGTCGAGTTCGGCCTCGTTCACGGGCGTCAGCGCCTTATCGCGATAAGCGGCGCGGTTCGGATCGCGTTTGATCGCGCGCCGCGCCAGGCCCATGCGAATGACGAACTTCGCCATTCTCAGGTGCTTGGCGACGATATCGAAGGCGTAGCGCGGATAAAACGCGAGCGCGCCCTCGATCGGCAGTCCGGGACGCCGGTCGCGCCGGATCTTGCGCCGGAAATATCCGCCTTCGAGCGGATGAATCTTTTCGATCGTCACGCAACCGTAGAACCAGATCAGCAGAAACATCATGTTGCCGACGCTGATGTCGGTCGCCGCCGCGCGGCGCATCACTGTCTCCATGTGTCCGGGCGTGTAATAAGTGTCCCAAGCGAGCCGATAGGCGCGCTCCCATTCCGCCTTCGACATCGTCGCATGGCCGGTGACGACATGCTCGAGGTCGTATTTGTTCATGTCCGGATCCATGGGAACCCCGGACCGCGCGAGCCGCAGATGATCTTCTGACCCCGGCAGCGGCGTCAGACAAAAGAATTCGAGCAGATCCAGCGGCAATTCGCGCTGAATGATCTTGATGTCGCGCACGATGCTCTCCGGCGTATCGCCGGGAAAGCCGAGAATATAGCCAGCGTAGGTATAACAACCGACGCTCTTCCAGGCCAAGAGCATGTCGCGATATTCGGCGATGCGGTTCTGTTTCTTTTTCGCGCCGACTAGGCTCTCGGGATTGATGTTCTCGAGGCCGATGAACACGCGCTTTACGCCCGCCTCCGCCGCCTTGGCGATGAAATTCGGGATGCGGTGAACGAGCGTGTCAACCTGGATGATGAAATTGTAATGCAGGCGCTCGTTGTGGCGCAGCCAGATCAGGCGGTCGAAGATCGCCTCCCAGTTCTTGTTGCGCGCGAGATTGTCGTCCGTGATGAAGAAATGATCGATGCCCACGGCGAGATTGGCGCGCACAATTCTCTCGATGTCGTCAGGCGTGCGATAGCGCGACTTGCGCCCCTGCACGTTGATGATCGTGCAGAACGAGCATTGAAACGGACAGCCGCGGCCGGCGTCGAAGGAAGTGACTGTGCCCGCCGTGCGTTTGACGAGCGCCGCAGGGAGGAACGGCGCCGGCGCGTTCTCGATGCCGGGCAGATCGTTCATGTAATTGTAGAGCGGCGTCAGGCGTCCCTCGAAAGCGTCACGAAGAACGACGTCGAGCCGGCCATTTTCCGCTTCGCCGGCGAAAAGCGCGACGCCCAAGGACTGCGCCTCGCGCAGGTCGGAGGGAAGCTCCGGCAGCATGGCGATGCAACCTGAAACGTGAAAGCCGCCAATCGCGACCTGCGCCCCCGCCGTCCGAAACCGGCGCGCCAGATCCATTGCATGGGGAAACTGATTGGACTGCACGCCCACCAGGCAAACGAGGCCGCGTCCACCGGCCGCAGCGATGTCCGCCGCGATCCGCTCCGGGCGCACGCGCGTATTCGTCTCGTCGATGGAATTGATCGTGACCTCGATGTCCTCGCCAAGAATTTTGCGCGCGCGACAGTCGTCGGCGAGGCCGTGCATCACCGCGAGCGTGTTGGACGGAATGGCCGAGCGCAGCCACTGAATGACATAGCCGTCGTCGTCGTAATGCGACGGCTTGATCAGATAGAGAGTGAAAACGCTCGCCATCGCACCGGGGCCTCGCGAACTCGGGATCAAGGCTATGGCGTCTCTATCACATCGCCCCGCGCGTTCGAAATCGCGAATTTCATCGCTCTGGCGGCGCGGTGGCGCCGAGGCCGAGCGAACGCTGCACCAACACCGAGTCCGTCCAACGGCCGAACTTGTAGCCGATCTCCGGGAGGTAGCCGACCCGGCGGAAGCCGAAGCGGTCGTGAATCGCGAGCGAGGCGGCGTTGGCGGCGTCGATATAGCCGATCATCTGTCGAAAACCGGCCGCCGCGCAGGCGTCGATCAGCGCCGTCATCAATAGACCGCCGACGCCGCGATGCAGATGGTCGTTGTGGACATAGATCGAGTGTTTGACCGCATAGCGATAGGCCGGTCGCTTTCGGAACGGGACGGCGTAGGCGTAACCGAGCAACTCGCCGTGCCGCTCCGCCACGATATGGGGCATCTTGCGCCGATGCATAGTCTTGCGGCGCCGCTTGAGATCGTCGGCGTCGGGCGCCTCGATGTCTCCGGTATATTCGGGATCGACGCCCTTGCGGATGTGATGCAGGTAAATCGCCAGCATCGCCGGCACGTCGGCGTCGCGCGAAGGCCGCACGATCACCGGATCCGCGACCCGTTCGCTTTCGGGCGTCGCCAAACTCATCGACATGGCCTGTCCTATTTCCTCGCGCTCACTCGCGCACGACATAGGTATAGAATTTGATGACTCCCTTGGAGTCCGTTTCGCGATAAAGACCCTGAATCTCCGACTCGAAGCCGGGGAACAGATTGGCCCCGCGCTCGAACGTCCTGAGATAGTCGATCATCGGTTGGGCGCGCGCGTCGAGCCGCTCGCCCGGTACGATGGTCGCGATGCCCGGGGGATAAACGACAAACAACGTCGTCGCCACCCTGTCTTGGATCGCGTCGATCGGCAGGTAGTCGACATTGTTGCGCACGAGATGGCGCGCGGCCTCGTGTGGCGGCATCGCCATCGTCGGCAAGCACTCGGGCGAGAACTGGCCCTTCTGCAAAGCGCTGACATTGGCCTCGCGATAGAAGGCGTGCATATCGGCGCAAAGATCGCGCAATCGCTTGCCGCGATAGCGCGCCGGCCGCTTGGCGACGAATTCGGGCATCACGTCGTCGAGCAATGTGTTGTCGTCGTGCAGGCGCTTGAACGCGACCAGCGCCGAGACGAGTGTACCCGCCTTGCTCGATTCGACGCCCGGCGTCAGTAGGAACAGCAGGGAGTTGAGGTCATTTTTCTCGGGCACGACACGGTTTTCGCGCAGATATTGCGCGACGACCGGCGCGGGAATTCCGTGCGCCTCGTAGGCGCCGGTCTTGCGGTCGAAACCCGGCGTGAGCAGCGTGAGTTTGCACGGATCGGTGATCGCGAAGCCCGCCTCGACCTGTGTGAAGCCGTGCCACGCCTCGCCCGGCGCCAGCATCCAGTAACGCGGATCGCGCGCCAGCAGGTCGGTCGACAGCGTCTCCCACGGCACGTTGTGGGCGCCGCCGCTGCTCGCCACATCGGGAATGGCGACGCGGTCGGGCACGAACGGATCGAAGAACCAACGGCGAGAGGCGTCCTTCTCTTTCTCCTCGAATTCGCGCCGCACCGCGCGCAGCTTTTTGCGCAATTCGATGCCTAGCCGCACCGTGTCGTCCCAAAGCACTTCGCCCGAGCGGCCCTTCATCATTTGCGCGCCGACGTCGAGCGAGGCGAACAAGGGATAGAACGGCGAGGTCGAGGCGTGCTGCATGAAGCCTTCATTGAAACGGCGATGCTCGACGCGCCGCCGCTGACCCTTGATGTGCCGGTCGCGCATATGAATCTGGCTAGCTTGGGAGAAGCTCGCGAGTTGCTTGTGCGTAGATTGCGTCGCGACGACGCCGGGCGAAGCTTCGCCGAGACCCTTCAGCCCCATTGCATAGCGCCGTTCGTAGATTGGATGGAACTTCATGAAGCCGGCCCAGGCCTCGTCGAACAAGATGTAGTCGCACAGATGGCCAATGCGCTCGACGATGCGCTGCGCATCGTAGATCGTGCCGTCATAGGTGCATTGCTCGATCACCGCGACGCGGAACGGACGCTCGCGCTTCCAGGCCTCGGGGTCTTTCACGAAGGGGTTGGCGCGAATGCGCTCGCGCAGCGCGGCCTCGTCGAAGGCGTCGGCGCGGATCGGGCCGATGAGGCCATAGGCGTTACGGTCGGTCGACAGATAGATCGGAATTCCGCCGCCGATCAGCAGCGCGCCGTGATGCGCGGCCTTGTGGTTGTTGCGGTCGAACAGGACCAGATCGTCCTGCGCGATGAGATTGGTCAGCACGATCTTGTTTGACGACGAAGTCCCGTTGAGGACGAAGTAGGTCTTTTCCGCGCCGAAGATCGCCGCCGCCTCCTTCTGGGCCTGGAGCGCCGGGCCTTCGTGGGTCAGCAGATCGCCAAGCTCCAGAACCGAATTGTCGAGGTCGTCGCGAAAGATCGCCTCGCCCAGATGCTCCATGAAGATGC
>JBBIIT010000089.1:0-9340 GCA_037446355.1 Beijerinckiaceae bacterium
TGCTCGGCCTGACGCCGGCCGGCAAGGCGATGAAGTTCGAACATCGCGGGGCCTACGACGACATCGACGCGACCTATGAAGCGATCACAGCCTATCTTGACGAGAAGGGCGTCGACGCCCAGGACGTGTTCGTCGAGGAATATCTGAACGAGACCAAGACCAGCGACGATCCCAACCTTCAGGTCGATATTTACGTGTTGCTGAAATGAGCGTAGCGCGCGCTGTCCTGCTCGATCTCGACGGCACGCTGACCGATTCACGGCTGGGCATCCTTCGCTCGGCGCGCTACGCCGTCGAGCGATTGAACGAAACGCAAAGTTTTGAGTTCGCGCTACCGGACGATTCCGAACTCGGCTGGATGATCGGCCCGCCGCTTCGCCACAGCTTCGCCAAGCTTGTCGGCGCCGCGCAGGTCGAGACGCTGATGACCTTCTATTTGGAACGCTATTCCGAGATCGGCGCCTTCGAGAACCAGGTCTATTCGGGCGTTCCCGAGGCGCTCGACGCTCTGAGCGCGAACGGCGTCCGGCTTTTTGTCGCGACCTCGAAGAACGAGCGCGACGCGCGCCGCATCCTCGAACATTTCCAGCTCGCCGCGCGATTCGAAGCGATTCACGGCGCCGGCCCCGATGGCGGCCGCGCCGACAAGACGGAATTGCTCGCTCATGTGCTCGCCAGTCACGCCTTGCGCCCTGGCGAGGACCGGGTCGCGATGATCGGCGATCGCAAATACGATGCGATCGGCGCCCGCAATGTCGGCGTCGCCGCCGTCGGCGCGCTCTGGGGATATGGCGACGAAGCGGAGCTTCGCGACGCCGGGGCTGATCCGATCGTCGCTTCGCCCGGCGGAGTGCCTGACGCGGTCACGCTCGTCTTTTCGCGGGCGGCGTGAGGCTTCGCGTTCAGCCGAGCGCCCGAACGATCCAGCCGTCGAGCGCAAGACCCGCGAACAGAATCAACCCTGCATCGCGATTGGAGCGGAAAAGGGCGAGCGCAATCGCCGGGCTGGAGCCGTCCATTCGAGAAACCTGCCAGGCGAGGTGCGCCGAAAACGCGAGCCAGCCGAGTTCCGCGACCCAGCCCGCGCCGGCGCCCAGCAGCGCGATTTGAACCAGCATGGCGGTCAGAGCATAAAAGATCGCGACCGCCATTCGCGCCTGGTCTCCGAACAGTCGCGCGGTCGACTTGATGCCGACGATGGCGTCATCGCGCGCGTCCTGTTGCGCGTAGATCGTATCGTAGCCAATGGTCCAGCAGACCGCCGCGAAATAGAGCGCGAAAGCAGGCCAGGCCAGCGCGCCGAACGCCGCCGCCCAGCCCATCAACGCCCCCCAGGAAAAGGCGAGACCGAGGACCGCCTGCGGCCAGGAAGTCACCCGCTTCATCAGCGGATAGATGGCGACGACGAGGAGAGAGCCAAGCCCGATGAAAATCGAGAATCGATTGAAGGAGAGCAGCACCGCCAGGCCGACCAGCGATTGCACCGCTAGAAACGCCGCCGCCGCCTTCACGCCGACGCGGCCCGAGGGCAAGGGCCGCCCCCTGGTGCGCGAGACGCCGGCGTCCAGCTTTCGGTCCAGAATGTCGTTGTAGGTGCAGCCCGCGCCGCGCATCGCGACCGCGCCTAGATAGAATAGTAGCACATGCCAGAGGTTCGGTCCGCGGTGCGCGGCCATTCCCGCCATCGCCGCCGACCACCAGCAGGGCGCCAGCAGCAATTGCCAGCCGATCGGTCGGTCCCAGCGCGCGAGTTGCACGAAGGGCAGCGCGAAATCGGGGCTGAGGCGCAACACGAGACTCGCCGGCTTCGCGTCCGGAAGCATCGCCGCGCCGGCGTCGGCGCCAATCAAAGCGGGCCGGCCGGCAGCGGCTGGGCCTGTGGGGCGCCGTTGGCCGCGCCCTGCGCCGCCTGCTCTTTCATTTTCTTGATTTGCGCGGCGACATTGCACGCCTTGCCGGAGAAAGAGGCGGTGCGGGCATGGGTCGCCTTGAGTTGGGCGATCGCCTCGTCGGGGATCTGGCACCAGTCCTTGTTTTTGATCATATAAGCGAGCATCGCGTTCTCGGCGCTGTTCAGCGGCGCGGAGCGCGCGCAGAATACCGCGGGGTCGAGTTGTTTGCCCTTCGACGCCGCGACCATGCCGTTGATGGTTTGCAGCGCCGCCTCGCGCTGTTTGGAGAGCTTTTGCAATTCGTCGCCGCAGCTTTGCGCGAAGGCCGGCGAGGCGAAGCCGATCAGAGCGGCGAGGAAAGGCAAGATCAGCAGGCGACGCATGGGGCCGGGTTCCAAGGACTAGAAGTCGAGACGTAGAACGCACACCGCCGCATGAAAGCGGCGAAAAAGCGGCGCCGGAATCAATTCCACGCCCGCGCGGCGTAATCAATCGCGTAGGCAGCGGGATCGGCGGCGATCGCCGCCATGCCGACAAGCACGGAATCGCTCTGAATGACAAGCCGCGTCGGAATTTGGCGCGCGAGCGCATCGACCGGCGCCTTGGCCTCGAAGGCGGCGCGAAACGTCGCCTCGTCGAGAAAATCGACAATGCGCGGCAATACGCCACCCGCGAGCGTCACGCCGCCGAAGGCGACGAACGCCACCGCCATGTCGCCCGCGAAGCGGCCGACGATGCGCCAAAGCAGCTCTAGGCTCCTGGCTTCCGCGCCATTTCTGTCGGCGAGCGCGGCGGCGACGATCGCGGGTCCGTCGAGCGTCGAAGCGGGCGCCCCGATCGCAGCCAGGCGCGCCCGATGCACCCGGACGAGTCCGGCGCCGGAAATGACGCTCTCGGTGGTGATGCGACCGTGCGCGCGCTCGAGATGCGGCCAAATCGACCACTCCTCCGGCGTCGCGGGGCCGAAGTCGATATGGCAGGCCTCGGAGGCGAGCGGCGTGTGCTTGCCGCCCGCTTGGATCAACGCGCCGACGCCGAGACCGGTGCCTGGCCCCAGAATCACCTGCGGCCCCTTGGCGCCGAAATCGAGCGCCCCGATGCGGCGCGACCAGCCGGCCGGGATCGTCGGCAGCGACAAAGCTTGCGCTTCGAAATCGTTGAGCAGCAGCCCTTGGCCAAGCCCAAGCCGCCGGGCGGCGTCCGACCCGTCCATCAACCAGGGCGCGTTGGTGAGTTTGAGCCTGCGTTCGACCACCGGCCCGGCGCCACAAGCGATGATCGAGCGCGGCCGGGCGCCGAGCTTGGGAATCGCCGCCTCGATCGCCTCGACGAGACCGGGGTAGTCCCAGGTCTTGAGATGCGCGACCTCGCCCAGCGGCGCTTCAGTCGCCTCGCGCAACGCGACGCGCACATTGGTGCCGCCGACATCGGCGACCACAGCCGGAAAGGGAAACTCGAACGCGCTCATGCCGGCATAAGCTAAGAAGCGCCCAATTTCGTCAAGCGGCGGGTGCGATCTCCGCTTTACAGATATTTCTCGCCGACCTCGCTGGCGAAGCGGCTCGGGCCGCCCTCCCAGACGATGCGTCCGTGTTCGAGCACATACACGCGATCGGCGTGCGGCAGTGCGAACGTGACGTTCTGCTCTGCGAGCAGCACGGTAATCGGCGTCCTCTCTCGCAGGCGGTCGAGCGCCTTCGATATTTGCTCCATGATGACGGGCGCGAGGCCGAGCGTCGGCTCATCGAGGATCAGCAAGTCGGGCTTCATCATCAGCGCGCGCGCGATGGTCAGCATCTGCTGCTCGCCGCCCGAGAGCGTGCCTGCGGTCTGATGGGCGCGCGCTTTCAGAATTGGAAAGAGGTCCAACAGAAATTCTCGCCGTTCGGCGCGCTCGCGCTCCTCGAGCCGTCCGCCGCCCATTTCGAGATTTTCGCTGACCGTCATATCCGTGAAGAGTTCGCGTCCTTCGGGCGACTGCACGAACCCGGCCCGCGCGATCGACGCGGCGCTGACGCCGGCGAGCGAACGGCCCTCGCGGCGGATCGTCCCGCTATAGGGCGCGAGGCCGGAGATCGCGTTGAACAGCGTCGTCTTGCCGGCGCCGTTGAGGCCGACTATAGCGACGAACTCGCCCCGATGAACGTGAATCGAGACGTCTTCGAGCGCCTGGGCCTTGCCGTAGAGCACATTGAGATTCTCAATTTCGAGAAAGGGCGTCTGATTGTCCGGGAACGCGGATTCCGCGCGCTCAGTCGATCGCATCGCGCCGCCGAGATAGACGCGGCGCACGGTCTCGTCGCGCATCACCTCCTGCGCCGTGCCCTCGGCGATACGCTCGCCGACATACATCGCGTAGACGCGGTCGACCAACGCCGAGACGCTCTTGACGTTGTGATCGACGATCAGCACCGCGCGTCCGTCGCCGCGCATCTCGGCGATCAGCTCGGCGAAGGCGGCGGTCTCGCGCGCCGTCAGGCCCGCGAACGGCTCGTCCACCAGCACCACCTTGGGATCGCGGGCGATCGCCTTGGCGAGTTCCATGCGGCGCAGGTCCGCGAACGGTAGCGTCGAAGGGCGCCGGTTGAGCGCCGCGCCGAGGCCGACGCGTTCGGCGATCTCGCGCGCGCGGCGTTCGAGATGGGCGTCGGGAAGCAGTTTGAGCAATCGATCCGGCAACAGCCCCAGCAGAATGTTCTCCAGAACCGTCTGCCGGTGTAACGGCCGCGAATGCTGAAATACCATGCCGACGCCAAGCCGCGCGATGCGGTGGGGCGGCCAACCCGCGACCTCGACTCCCTCGATGCGCACCGAGCCGGCGTCGGGCCGCTCGACCCCGAGGATCGTCTTCATCACCGTTGATTTGCCCGACCCGTTCGGCCCGATCAATCCGAGAATCTCGCCGGGCCAAATCGCGAAGCTGACATCCTTGACCGCCGTCAGACCGCCGAAGCGCTTGTAAAGCCCGTGAACCTCGAGACGCGCGTTCATGTCGCCTCCCGCGCGCCCTTGACCATGCCGAGGAGGCCGCCGGGAAAGATCAGGATGACGACGAGCGCGACTGCGGAGACGATGAAGGTCGCGAGATCGCCGAGCGGGCGGAGCGCTTCGCCGGCGACGATCAGAAACGCCGCGCCGAGCGCCGCGCCCAGAATCGTTCGCCGCCCGCCGAGCACCGCGCCGATGATGACCTGAACGCCGACGGTCACATCGATGAACGTGCCGACCGACGCCGCGCCGAGATAAAACACCATCAGCGCGCCGGCGAGGCCGGAAAAGAACGCGCTGACCAGAAACGCCGCGAGCTTGTGCTTCACGACATTGAAGCCGAGCGCGCCCGCCTGCACGGGATCCTGTCCGCTCGCTTGCAGGATAAGGCCGACCGGCGAGCGCGAGAGCCCATAGAGAATGGCGCCGCTGACGGACATGAAGCCGAGCGCGATCCAATAATTGGTCTTGTCGTCGATCGAAATGACATCAGGCACGGTCAAGCCGATCTCGCCGCCGGTCAGCCCGGCCGCGACGATGACGAAATTTTGCAACATAAGCACCGCGACCAGCGTCGTCAGCCCGAAATAGGGACCGCGCACCCGCAGCGCCGGCAGCGCGAGAACTACGCCCCCCGTCACCGCCGCCAGCACGCCGGCCGCGACGCAGACGTAGATCGGCGGCTGATAGAGGTTGTCGAGAATGCCCGCCGTATAGGCGCCAAGTCCAATCAGGAAGGTGGGCCCGAAATTGACCTCGTTCGCGAAACCGAACAGCAGATCCCAGGCCATCGAGAAAACGCCGAAATAATAGGCGATCGTCAAAAGGCCCAACACATAGCCCGAGACATAGAGCGGCAATGTCGACGCGAGCGCGATCACGGTCAGGCTGATAAGGACCGGCGGCGATTTAAGGATTCGAAGGAGTATCGACAGGGCTCCCGACGCCGGTGATTCCATCAACGCCTCCCCATGAGGCCGCGCGGGCGCAGATACATGACGACGACCAGCAGCAGCAGCGCCGGGATCGAACGATAAGCGGGCGAGACCAGATAAGCCGTCAGAGTCTCGAGATAGCCGACGACATAGGCCGCGATCAGCGAGCCCGAAACGCTGCCTAGACCGCCGAGCACCACGATCGAGAACGCGCTCGCCGTGAGCGGCCCCGCGCTATAGGACGAAACGCCGAGGAACATGCCGAGCAGCACGCCCGCGATCCCCGCCAGCGCGCCATAGACGGCCCAGACCGCGACATAGACGCTCGACAATTCGATGCCGAGCAGCGTCACGCCGCGCGGGTTCATCGAGGCCGCAAGCACCGCCTTGCCCGCGCGCGTCCGATTGACGAACGCCCAGAGCCCGCCGATGGTCGCCCAACAAACGGCCGCGGTGAAAATCTCGTTCGCAGGCGTGCGCACGCCGGAGATAGCGACAACGCCCTCGACAATGGGCAACACTGTCTTGGCGTTGTTGGTGAAGAGATAGGCGATCGCCTCCTGAATCATGATGCCCCAGAGCAGCGTCGCGGTGAGAATGAATATCTCTTTCTCCTCCTCGCGGATCGCCGCCGTTCGCTGCAACCGCCCAACGATCAGATAGTAAGTCGCGAGCGACAGCAGCACGGCCGTAGCGACGCCGAACGCGGCCCCAAGATAGGCGCCGACCCCGAAGAGGCCCGCCGCCGCCCAAGCCGCCACCGCCGCCGCGACCATGATCGCGCCGTGCGAGAGGTTGAGTACGCCGGTCACGCCGAAGATCAGCGTGAATCCGGTCGCTCCCAGCGCGTAGAGCGAGGAGATCGCGAAGCCGTCGATCAGGATCTGCCAGAACAGCATTTAGCCGTTCTCGATCGCTAGCCGCCCGCCCCTGTCTTGATGAACGAGGGGAAGGCGACTTTGCCCTTCGCCAGTTCCTTCGGCCAGATATTGATCTGCTTGCCGTCCTGCCATTGCAGGAACAGGCCAGTGATGAGGCCGGCGCCGGTCTTCAGGCCGTGCACATGGGGATCTCCCGGCGGCAGGAATTGCACGCGCCCGATCGTGCCGACGTAATCGGTCTTTTCGAGCGCAGCGACCAGAGCGTCGCTGTCGGTCGAGCCGGCGCGATGGATCGCGTCGGCGATATAGAAGACTTCATCGTAAGCGGTGTAGCCGGCGTATGAGGGCGTATTGCCGTATTTCTTGACGAAGGCGTCGACGAACGGCAGCGTCTTTGGCGTCACCGCGACATCGGGGCCGGAGACGCCCTGATAGAGAACGCCGTCGGCCGCGCCGTTGGTATCCTTCCAGAAGGTCGAGTTGGTCGCCTGGCTCGCCACGCCCATCATAGGGATCGGCACCTGCTGGCTCTTCCATTGCACCGTCGGCTGCACGCCGACATGGCTGATGCCAGTTATGATGACGTCGGGCTTCTCGCCTTCGATCTTGTTGAAGATCGGGGTGAAGTCGGTCGTATCGGGCGAGAAGCGGATGTGATCGAGCACGTTGAGGCCGATCTTCGGCAGACATTCGAGATAGCTGGCCTCGAGCGGCGTCGTCCAGGCCGCGTCCTCGTCCATCACGACGGCGGATTTCATCTTGAGCCCGTCGACCAAAATGTCCTTGGCGGAATCGCAGACCAGACGCGCGAGCGCGCCCGATGTGAGATAGCCGTGGAAGGTATATTTGTTGTGCTCGTAATCCTTGGCAATGTTGGCGGTGATGACGTCCGAGGCGGCGCCCGGCGTGATCATCACGGTCTTCAACCGCGCCGACCACGGCTCCAGCGCCAGAACCACTTCGGAGACGTAGCTCGCGATCACCGCGTTGACGTGATCCTCGTTGACCGCGCGCTGGAACGCGCGCACCGACTCCGCTGAAGAGGAATGGTTGTCATAGGACACGATTTCGATCTTGCGCCCGTCGACGCCCCCCGCGACGTTGATCTCGTCGGCGGCGAGCTGCGCGGCGAGCGGGATCGAGGAGCCGGCGACCGCTTGCGCCTCGGCGATGACGCCGATGCGGATCGGCGCTTGATCGGCGGCGCGGGCGCTCGGGCCGGCCGTCATCACCAGGAATAGCGCGCTCGCGCCCAAGAGTCCGCGTCGTCTGGCGTTCCGCTTCTGCCCGGCCATGAAGTCCTCCCAACCCGCGCGCGGTTTCGCGCTTCCAGGGCGAAGGTGCATGGAATCCACGGTTGCGGCAAGACGGCCGGCGCCTAAGTCGCGTTGCGATCCGGCGCGGCGACCGCTAATTTGACGTGAGGCGCCGACGCCCCGGCGCGCCGCACTCTCGGGAATGTCAAAATGCAGATGATCGACACCCAGCGCGTACCGGCGCCCCCTGAAAAGGTCTGGGCGGCGCTCAACGATCCGGAAATCCTGCGCCAATGCATTCCGGGCTGCCAAAGCCTGGAGATGACGTCCCCGACGGACATGACCGCGACCGTCGTTGTCAAACTGGGCCCGGTCAAAGCGAGCTTCGCCGGCAAGGTCACGCTTTCGGACATCGACGCGCCGCACGGCTATCGCATTTCGGGCGAAGGCTCGGGCGGCGTCGCCGGCTTCGCCAAGGGCGGCGCAACCGTCAAGCTCGAACCGGACGGCGCCGACGCCACAAATCTTAACTACGCCGTCGACGCGCAGATCGGGGGCAAGCTCGCGCAATTAGGTTCGCGACTGATCGACTCGACCGCCAAGAAGCTCGCTGGCGAGTTCTTCGAGAATTTCGCCGCCGTCCTTGCGCCGAAGGCCGAAACCCCGCCCGAGGCGCCCGTCGCCGAAGCGCCGGCCGCGGACCCGAGCGCCCCGCCGGTGAAGAAGGGTTGGTTCAAGAGCATGTTTTCCTAGAGTCGCCGCCGCAACGAATTGAGCGCCGCTCCGCCTCGGGAAACCCCGCGCGCCTTCCCTATCGCTGTCGCCCGGCGTATAGGAACCGCCGATTTATCTGTTCGCGCGGGGATCGCGCAGTTCGAGGCGAGGCATGGCCGGTCATAGTCAGTTCAAGAACATCATGCACAAGAAGGGCAAGCAGGACGCGATCCGCTCCAAGCTCTTCTCCAAGCTGGCGCGCGAAATCACGGTCGCGGCGAAGATGGGCCTGCCCGATCCGGCGATGAACGCGCGCCTGCGCGCTGCGGTGCTCGCCGCCCGCGCCGAAAACATGCCCAAGGACAATATCGAGCGCGCGATCAAGAAAGCGTCCGGCGCCGACAGCGAGAACTACGACGAGGTGCGCTACGAGGGCTATGCGCCGGGCGGCGTCGCCGTCATCGTCGAAGCGCTGACCGACAACCGCAACCGCACCGCGGGCGAGGTCCGCTCCTATTTCACCAAGGCGGGCGGCGCGCTTGCCGAGACGGGCGCGGTGTCTTTCATGTTCGACCGCGTCGGCGCCATCGTTTACGATCGCAAGGTCGCGAGTGACGATGCGATGCTCGAGGCGGCGATCGAGGCAGGCGCGGACGACGTCGTTTCCGGCCCCG
>JBBIIT010000090.1:0-9120 GCA_037446355.1 Beijerinckiaceae bacterium
GCGCGCTCGATCGCATCTTCATCCTGCACGCCGACCACGAGCAGAACGCCTCGACGTCGACGGTGCGCCTGGCCGGCTCGTCGGGCGCCAATCCGTTCGCCTGCATCGCGGCGGGCATTGCCTGCTTGTGGGGCCCGGCTCATGGCGGCGCCAACGAGGCGGCGTTGAAGATGCTCGCCGAGATCGGCGCCGTGGAAAACATTCCGAAGTTCATCGCCAAGGCGAAGGACAAGAACGATCCGTTCCGCCTGATGGGCTTCGGCCACCGCGTCTACAAGAACTACGATCCGCGCGCCAAGATCATGCAGCGCACCGCGCATGAGGTGCTGACCGAACTTGGCATCAAGGACGATCCGCTGCTCGACGTGGCGATGGAACTGGAGCGCATCGCGCTGCACGATCCCTATTTCATCGAGAAGAAACTCTACCCGAATATCGACTTCTATTCCGGCATCACGCTGAAGGCGATGGGCTTCCCGACCGATATGTTCACGGTGCTGTTCGCCGTCGCGCGCACGGTCGGCTGGATCGCGCAGTGGAAGGAAATGATCGGCGATCCGCAGCAGAAGATAGGCCGCCCGCGCCAGCTCTACACTGGCGCACCGCGCCGCGATTACCCGCCGATCGGCAACCGGTAAGGCAACCTCCGAGTAGCGCCGCTCAGCGCTCGATCGAGCCTGTGCGGCGCATTTTCTTCTGCAACATTAAAACGCCGTACATCAGCGCCTCCGCCGTCGGCGGACACCCCGGCACGTAGACGTCGACCGGCAGGATGCGGTCGCAGCCGCGCACGACCGAATAGGAATAATGGTAGTAGCCGCCGCCATTGGCGCACGAACCCATCGAGATCACGTAGCGCGGCTCCGGCATTTGATCGTATACTTTTCGTAGCGCTGGGGCCATCTTGTTGGTAAGCGTGCCAGCGACGATCATCAGGTCCGACTGCCGCGGCGAGCCGCGAAGCGCCATGCCCAAACGGTCGAAATCATAACGCGGCGTGCAGAACTGCATCATTTCGACGGCGCAGCAGGCAAGTCCGAACGACATCAGATGCAGCGAGCCCGTACGCGCCCAGGAAATCGCCGCCTCGGTCGCGGTCAGCACGACGCCTTTATCAGCGAGCGTCTCAGAGAATTCCGGAAAGTTGAGCGCGTCCCCGGCGTCGCGCTCCAACACCGCAAGGCCGGCGCGCGCCATCCTCGGTTCCTTCTCACGTTTTCTCAGTCCGGCATTTTACCGCCATCATGCGATCAAGTATAGAACGGAACCGTCGATGACGCCCGGCCTAAGGCGATCACCAGCGAGTCCTCCGCGATCAGGCTGCAATCGTTTCCAGGACCGCACTTGCGGCGCGCGCGCTCGGCTCCTCGCCGCCCGGCAGCGTCATTCGCGCGTCGAGCCGCCGCAACGCCTCGATCTGGGCAGCGCGCGCCGGGCCGGTCGCGATCAGCTCGGCAAGGCTCGCCGCCAGCCTTTCCGGCGTACAATCCCCTTGCAGGATTTCGGGGATCGCGTTCTCGCCTAAAATCAAGTTAGGCAGCAGGATCGAGGGAACTTTGACGAAGTGCTTGAGCTGCTCTTCGAGCCTGGAAACCTTGTAGGCGCCGACCAGCGGCACGCCCGACAACGCCAGTTCCAGCGTCACCGTGCCGGAGGTCGCGAGCGCGGCGCGCGCGCAGCGAAACGCCGCGAATTTCTCGGCCTCGCCGATAACGATGCGCGGCTGGACTGGCCAGTTCTCGACCAGCCGGCGGATTTCGGCCTCGCGATGAGCGACCGTCGGCAGCACGACTTCCAGCGGTCCAAGCCGTTGCGCGACGAGGCCCAGCGCCGCGCCGAAATCGGGCGCCATGCGCGCGACGATCGCGCGCCGCGAGCCCGGCAGCGCCAGAACCAGCGGCGGCGAAGCCTCGCGCCGCGCCTCCTCCCCTGCGTTTGGACGCAATGCGTCGAGCCTCTCGATCAGGGGATGGCCGACATACACGCAGCGCGGACCGCCAAGGCGTTCATGCGCCTGCGGCTCGAACGGCAACAGCGCCAGCACGCAATCGACATAGGCGCGCATCGCCTTCGCCCGCCCCGGCCGCCACGCCCAGACCGACGGGCTGACATAGTCGACGATCTTCAGGCCCACCCGCGCCGCGCGCACGCGGCGGGCGACGCGGTGGGTGAAATCGGGACTGTCGATGATGATGAGCGCGTCCGGCGGGTCGGCGACGATCGCGGCCGCCGTCTGACGGATACGCGCGATCAACGTCGGCAGGCGCGCGAGCACCGGCAGGACGCCCATGACGGCGATGTCCCCCATGGGAAAGAGGCTCTTCAGCCCCTCCCCCTCCATCGCCTCGCCGCCGACGCCGGAAAACATGACCTCGCCGTTCGTCGCCGCCCGCAGGGCGCGCATCAGCTTGAAGCCGAGTTGGTCACCCGAAGGCTCGCCCGCGACCAGCGCGATACGAAGCGGGCGCGACGCGCTCACGGCGCCCAGCCGACGACGAACAGACCTGCCGCCTCGGCCGCTTTCCCGAAGGCCGCGCGATCGGCGATCAGCACGTCGCCCGCCGCGACCGCGAGGCCGTTCAATTCGGCGCGCGCCGCGGCTTCGAGCGTTTTGAGACCGACCGTCGGCAGATCGAGCCGCATGTCCTGCCCGCGTTTGGCCGCCTTGACAAAGACTCCCGCACGGCCGCGCAGCCTCAGCCGCCCGGAGAGACGCATGTCGCCGACACGGGCGAGCATCGCGTCAGTGCCCTCCGCCGCCTCGACCGCGAGCACCCGCCCGTTGGCGATCACCGCGCCCTGGCCGACATCGAACGGCGACAGCGCGCCGAGCAACTTGGCGCCGAACGCAATGTCCTCGGCGACCTCGGCCTTGGGCGCGTGGCCGGCGACGACCCCGGCAGGCGCCAGCAATTCGGGCGCGAAATCCTTGGGACCGACGATTTTCAGCCCCTCGCTCTCGAAGATGCGCGCGACGCCCGCTAGCAGCGAATTGTCGCCGCCGCGAAAGATCCGCGCAATCTCGGCCGCGCGCTTAACTGCGCCCCAGTCGAGCTTGACGTCGGCGAATTCGGGACGGCGAACGGCGCCGAGGATCGCCATGTCCTCGATTTCGCGCTCGCGCAGCGCGCCGAAAAGTTTGCCGAGTTCGCCGAGCCGGACCCAAATATGCGGCAACGCCTCAATCTCGCCCGAGGCCGAGCCGACTAGGCCGACCAAAAAGACCTCGCGCCCGCGCGCTTGCGCGAGCCGCGCCGCCTCCAGCGCGACGCCGCCGCCCCCGCACAGGATCGCCAGCGGGCGCGCGGCCACACTCAAGCCTCGTCCTTGCCGTCGCGCGGCGTGCATACCGCGCGCTCGCCGCCCTCGCGCAGGAAGTCGATCATCTGTCGAACGAGTTCCTCGTCCGGAAATGCGACCGCGACGTCCTCGACGCGCTCTTTCAACGTGCCGACGGGCGCGAACAACTGCTTGTAGGCGCGCCGCAGCGCGTGAATCGCCTCGTGCGCGAAGCCGCGCCGCTTCAACCCCACGACATTGAGCCCGGCGAGCGAAGCGCGATTGCCGAGCGCGATGCCGAACGGGATGACGTCGTTCTCGACGCCCGCCAGACCGCCGACAAAAGCGTGCGCGCCGATGCGCACGAACTGATGCGCCGCCGATCCGCCGCCCATGATCGTGAAATCGCCGATCTGGCAATGACCGGCGAGCATGACATTGTTGGAAAGGATGACGTTGTCGCCGATGCGGCAATCGTGGGCGACGTGGGAATTGGCGAGAAAGACTCCGCGCGAGCCGACGATCGTTCGCGAAGTCCCGCCCGCCGTGCCCGGGTTCATCGTCACGCCCTCGCGGATCAGGCAATCCTCGCCGACGGTGAGGCTGACCGGCTCGCCTCGATATTTAAGATCCTGCGGCTCGTGGCCAATCGCGGCGAAGGGGAAGATGCGGGTGCGCGCGCCGATATGCGTGACGCCGGCCAGACTCACATGCGACACAAGCTCGACCCGATCGCCAAGCGTCACATTCGCGCCGACATGGCAGAACGGCCCGACGCGCACGCCCTCGCCGAGCTTCGCGCCGGGCTCGATCACCGCGCTCGTGTGGACGCTCATTTATCCACCAGCATCGCCGAAACCTCAGCCTCGCAGACGAGCGCGCCGTCCACTTTCGCCTCGCCGCGGAACCACCACATGTTGCGGCGCTTGGCGGTGCGAGTCATATGGAACCGGACCTGATCGCCCGGCACGACGGGCTTGCGGAACTTCGCCTTGTCGATCGTCATGAGATAGACGACGCTTGGCTTTGAGCCCGAAGGCCGGCTGGCGACGCAAAGCGCGCCCGCCGTCTGCGCCATCGCCTCGATCAGCAGCACGCCCGGCATGACCGGCTGTCCGGGAAAATGACCCTGAAAGTGCGGCTCGTTGAATGTGACGTTCTTGACGCCGACGCCGTATTCGTCGGCGCGCGCCTCCACGATGCGGTCAACCAGCAAGAATGGATAGCGGTGCGGCAGCAACTCGAGAAGCCGCTGGATGTCGTAGCTTTCGATTACCTGACCGGCCGCGTCGTTCATACCATCCCCCTCGTGAGGCTATTGAGGCGCTTGCCCGCTCGTGAACGCGGCGTCAAGGGGCGCCCTTCAAGCCCTGCCCGGCGCCGTGCTATTCAGTCGTCAACCCCGGCGCCGCGCGCCGCGCTGAAAAGGTATCGCCCATGCGCATCGAAAATGACGTCAAGCTCGACTTCAAGGACGTTCTTTTCCGCCCTAAACGCTCGACGCTCAATTCGCGAAACGAAGTCGACATCCAGCGCGAATTCCGCTTCTATCACACGGGCGCGGAGTGGAAAGGCTTCCCCCTCATCGCCGCCAACATGGATGTGACGGGCACGCTGGCGATGGCCAAATCGCTCGGACGTCACGGCGCGCTGACCGCTCTGCACAAACACTATCCCGAGGACGTTCTGGTCGAGTTCTTCGCGGGGGAGGCCGGCGCGCACGCCTTCTATTCCCTGGGCACCACCGCCGCCGATCTGGAGAAGTTGGCGGCGGTCGCCAAGCGCGCGCCGGTGCGCTTCTTGTGCATCGACGTCGCCAACGGCTACTCCGAGAAGTTCCTCGACACCGTCAAGCGCGTGCGCGACGAAAACCCCAAGGCCGTCATCATGGCCGGCAATGTCGTCACCGGCGACATGACCGAGGCGCTGGTGCTCGCCGGCGCCGATATCGTCAAGATCGGCATCGGCCCCGGATCGGTCTGTACCACCCGGCGCGTCACCGGCGTCGGCTATCCCCAGCTCTCGGCCATTATCGAATGCGCCGACGCCGCACACGGCCTCAAGGGCCAGGTCTGCGCCGACGGGGGCTGCACGGTGCCGGGCGACGTGGCCAAGGCCTATGGCGCCGGCGCGGATTTCGTGATGCTGGGCGGAATGCTCGCCGGCCACGACGAATGCGAAGGCGAAATCCGCTACGAGGAGCGCGACGGCAAGCAAGTTCCTGTTGGCATGACGTTCTACGGGATGTCGTCGGAAGCGGCGATGAAGAAGTATTCGGGCGGCGTCGCCCGCTACCGCGCCGCCGAGGGCAAGAGTGTCGAAACGCCCTATCGCGGCGCGGTCGACGGCACCATGGGCGAGATCATGGGCGGCGTGCGTTCGATGATGACTTATATCGGCGCGACCCAGCTCAAGGAAGTCTCCAAACGCACCACGTTCGTGCGCGTCACCGCGCAGACGAATGACGTGTTCGGCAAGGGTTGAAGTCGCCTGTATTTGGAGAGTTTATATTAGCGAGCGGCGGCGCCGCCGTCGAGATTGTACGACAACGCAATAGTTGAACGGCGCGGATGCGCTATTGCGCCTTGCTCTTCCTCTCCTATTTCAGACGGAGATCGTCTTCAATTCGCGCGGCATCTTGACCTAAATCAATCAAAGCAATGCCGCCGTCGCGTCATACGGGGCCTCTGGAGTCGCCGCTTCAAGAGGAACCGATGGCCGATCAGGATTTCCCCTTCGCCGTACTCGACGAAAATGCGATCGCGGCCGCGGTTCTGCAACGCGATCCCTATGATTACGCTTTCGTCGATCATGCGATGCCGCTGTCGAAGAAAGACGAAGTGATCGCCGACGCGCCGAAAATCCCGCAACGGGGCACCTACGGCATCCCGGATCTCAAATATGGCGCTAAATTCGACGCAGTGCTCAAGGATCTGCTCAGCCCCCGCTTCCGAAAACTCGTCGAAGCGAAGTTCGATCTCGATCTGAGCAAATATTATCCAACCATTGTGATGATGGGCAACACCAGCGGCCATTACAACGAAGGCTACGCGCACCCCGATTCCAAACACAAGATTGTCACCGTCATTCTCGGCTTCAGCCCGGAATGGCCGCACGAGCGCGGCCGGCTGCGCGTGTTGCGCAGCAATTCGCGCGACGACGCCGCGTTCGAGTTCCCGCCGGAATTCGGCAAGATGCTGATGTTCCGCGTCTCCGATCGCTCCTATCACGGCTTCCTGCCGCAGAAGGGGCAGCGCATGAGCCTGCAATTCTGTTGGGTCGACAGCAAGTCCTACGCGCGCAAGACCTACCTGCGCCATCGCGTCAGTGCGCTCGCCAAATCGGTCCCGGGCGTGCGCCAGTTGGTGGCGATGCTGCCGCGCAAGTTCCGCAGCGGCGGCAACTGACGGGTTGAGCCGGGTCATTCGTCAATCTGAAAGCGACATAGATGAATCTGTTCGAGCCGCCGAGCGCCGAAAAGATCGCTCGCCATTTCCGCCGCGCGCTGCGGGACAGCCGCCGCATCGAAGAGCCCTATCGCCATTGGAACCTCGATGAGGTTCTTCCCGACGATCTGGCGTTTCAGTTGATCGGTCTGCCGATCGCGCCGCTGACAATCGACGACTGCCGCGGCGTGCGCGACGTCGACAACAGCAAGCGCACGTTCCTGACGCCCTGGCTGCGCGGGCGCTTCGCGACATGTGACCGGTTCGCCGAGGCCCTGCAGCGCCCGGAAGTCGCTCGCTGCGTCGCTGAGACCTGCGAGATCGATGTCGAGGGCGCTTACCTGAGGATGGAATATATCCAGGACATCGACGGCGCTTGGTTGGAGCCGCATTGCGACGTGCCGCAGAAGCTGATGTCCATGGTGATCTATCTTTGCACCGGCCCGGACGCTCCGAACTGGGGCACCGATATCTACGATGCAAATCGCAAGTGGGTCGGCCGTTCGTCCGCCGAGTTCAATTCCGCGGCGATTTTCATTCCGGGCAAGACGAGCTGGCACGGCTTCGAGCCACGAAAGCTGATCGGCGTTCGCCGGCTGTTCGAGATCAACTACGTCCACCCCTCTTGGCGCGATCGGGATCAGCTTTGCTTTCCCGATCGGCCGGTGACGTCGAAGTAGCGCCGTCTGGACCGACGCGGAGCAATGGACATGGGTCTTCCCGAGGGTGTCGCGGTCAAGCGCTTTTCCGGCGCCAACGGCTGCGACGAAATCTATCTGCAGATCGAGCCGCCCGCGGCGCAGGCGCATACGTTCGCCGCGGAGCTGAGCCAGGTCGAGCAACGTTACGCGCAAGCCCTGGCGGCGCTTGGGCTGCCGCCCGAAAGCGCGGTGTTCCGCCGCATCTTCTGCAGCGATGTGCTCAATCAGGCCTACCTGACGCGCGAGAGCGAACTGGCGCGCGATCGCGAGGGCTCGCCGGTCGCGGTGTCCATCATCCAGCAGCCGCCGCTCGGCGGCGGCAAGGTCGCGCTGCTCGCCTATCACGTCGTCGCCCCCAAGCCGATCGCCAAACGGCGGGTCGCGCACAACCACATCCTGGTCGAACATTCGGGCAGCCGCCACCTGTGGAGCACCCGGCTCTGCTCGGGCGCGGAGACCGGACTGGCCGACTCGGCCGCGCAGACGCGCGAGGTCTTCGACTCGCTGGTCTCGACGCTCGCCGATTGCGGCGCGACGCTCGAGCGGCACTGCCAGCGGACCTGGATCTATCTGAAGGACGTCGACGTCTTCTATCGCGACATGGTGACGAGCCGCACCGCGCTGTTCGAACGCCACGGGCTCAACGCCAACACCCATTACATCGCCAGCACCGGCATCGAAGGCGCCTGCGCGCATCAGTTCGACGTCGTGGCGATGGACGCCTATTCCAACCTCGACACGCGTCCTGAGCAGGTGTTCTACCTCAACGACTTCGACCGCCTGTGCGCGACCAAGGATTACAAGGTCACGTTCGAGCGCGGCACGCGGCTGAGCTACGCCGACCGGCGCCATTATTACATCTCGGGCACCGCGAGCATCGACAGCACGGGCACGGTCGTGCATCGCGGCGATGTGCTCGCCCAGCTCGACCGCGCGCTGGAAAACGTCGACGCGCTGCTGAAGTCGGGCGGCGCGGGCGTCGCCGACATGGCCTATTGGATCGTCTATCTGCGCGACCGCTCGGATTATGCGCCGGTCGCCAGCGCGATGGCCGCGCGCTTTCCCGGCGCGCCGATCGCCTATGTCCAGGGCGCGGTCTGCCGGCCCGAATGGCTGATCGAGGTCGAAGGCGTCGCGGTGACGGCGAACGACGAGCCGAAGCTGCCGAGCTTTTGAGATTGGGCGGGAGGGGTCGGCGCCGGATAGGACGGCGCTTCGCCACCTCCCCCCGCGCGGGCGAAGGTGGCGGATTTAGGCTAGGCCATCAATGGCGCGGCAGCTTGTCGGCAAGGATGTCGTACCGCAGCATTTCCGGCGAGTTGGCGAAGAGCTGCGGCGCTTTGGCCATCAGCTCCTGCGCGACCTTGCCGCGCAGATGCGCCTCGCGGCCCTGCTCGTTGTTGAAGGCGTCGAAGATCGCGAATTGCCTTGGACCCATTCGGATCGCGAACCACGCGGTCGTGTCCGGCTCCTGATCGACCATCTTGCGAGCGCCCGTCAGTAGCGCCGCCACTTCCTGCTCGCAGCCGGGCTTGGCTTCGAGCTGGCAATATAGGGCATGTTGGGTCATTTCGCTCTCCCAAGAATCGCCCCCGGCCGGCGCGGCATAAACGCCGAATTCGTTGATCCTATGGCCAAGACGAAAGAATTGATCGGGTTGTCCCCTTCTCCCGTTCAAGGCAGAAGGCGGCGCG
>JBBIIT010000091.1:0-8663 GCA_037446355.1 Beijerinckiaceae bacterium
ATAGCGCCACGCAGATCAAGGCGGCGTTCTCGTTGCAGTGAGGCGGACGCGCGATTCGTTCATGCGGCTTGCGATCCCTGGGGACGGTGCAAAACTCAAGATCGGTGCACCCGCACATTCGGGCTGAAAATGCGGGGCTTTTGAGAGATTGTCTATAGAGGCTTCGCGAGGTCAGGCGAGCATGACCGCCTTCACATCTGTACCCGACGCGGCGTCGATCACCGAAAACGCGACACCGGCGCTCGCCCAATGCCGAAGTTGTTCGATGGAAACATAGCAAAGGTGTGTCGTGTCATACAGCCGACCGCCTGAATACCATTTCACGGCAACGTGTTGCGGTTTTGGCTTCTTTGGCATCGGAATGCCTCCTCGCGCGGGCGAGTATCCAAGCACAGCTTGACCGATGAGCAAAGGTGCGCGTCTGCGGTGCAGAAGTCAAGATTTCTGCATAAGCGCTTTGCGCGTAAAAATCGGAGGTGTTTGAGAAATCCCCGCTTGAGCAGGGGGGCGTAACCCGACCCCGCCAGCGGTATCTAGTTTTCAGCTTTTGGCGAGGTATTCCGCCAATTGATCGAAGCTCGCCGTCCAGCCGCCTTGCATGCCCGGCTTCCCATCCTTGAATGTCTTGATCTCGATTTCATTGGCATTGAGAGGGACCCAATCCAAAGCGACTTCGGTCTTGCCGCCAAGATCAGCGAAGGTCACAGTCGTGAGCACTTCCAATGGCCATGTCGGACTCATGGGGTGCCGAACGAGCACGCCATTCACATCCGCGAACGAGTGAATCCAAACAAGGCGAGAAGTCGGCGTGACCTCTCGATAAACAAATTTTCCGCACATCTCGGAGCCATTTGGCGTTTTCATCGCCGACAGAAAGACCCCGCCAACTCGCAATTCATGTTGAATAACTCGTGCGGGCGGCGCGCCTTTTGGCCCAAGCCATGCGACGATACCTTCCGGCTCCGTCCACGCCTTCCAGACCAATTCACGCGGTGCGTTAAACACCCGCGAAATTATAAAGTGATCGCCACTTGTAGCGGTCTGGTCATTTTTTGACATTGCGCTTTCCTTTGCTTTGAGCGGTTTGAACCTCGTGGAGGTAATCGCCGAGACGGTCGAAACTGTCTTCCCAATAGCGCCTATATTCATCGACCCAAGTTGCGACCTCTTTGAGCGGCGCAGCTTCGAGGCGACACGGACGAAATTGCGCTAAGCGTCCACGCGAGATTAGCCCAGCACGCTCTAGTACTTTGATGTGTTTTGAGATTGACGGCTGACTCATATCGAATGGAGCCGCCAAATCTGTCACTGACGCTTCGCCGAGCGCGAGCTTTGCGAGGATGGCTCGCCTCGTTGGGTCTGCGAGAGCCGAAAGCGTCACATCCAATCGATTGCGATTCATTGTATACCTATTCGGTTATATTCCTGCATGGCTATATACTTTGTAGGATGACGGCTTGTCAACGGAGATTGAAACGCGCGAAAGGCGACGCTCAAAACTCGTTCTTGATTACCGCCTCTCGAAAGACTTTTCTGACACCGTGCAGAAATCAAGATATTTGCAACGCGATCGATATCAAAACAATCAATAACTTATGCAGTGCAAAAAATCTGTCGCAAAATGTCATCGGTCCGCCCCGATGGCGGGCCCATTCAAAGACTATCCGTCGCCCCTCAACCCGCTAACCCGTCCCCCGCCTTCGTCGACGACTCGAGCCTCACGTCATAGCCCCAAAGCCGCTTGACGTGCCGGAGCGTCTCGTCGCGGCTGCCCTCGGCGAGTTCGACGCCGTCGGCGACGTTGTGGCGCAGGATGAGTTCGCGGTTGCCCAGGAGGTCGACGTCGATCACCTGAATGTCGGGCTCGCCGTGGCCGACTTCGTAGCTGTCGGCGAGCGCGGCGCGCACGCGCCGATAACCGTCGCTATCGTGGATGGCGTCGATCCGATAATGCGGCTCGGCGGCCTTGTCGGTGAGCAGGAACAACTTGAACTTGCGCATGAGATGCGGACTAAGGAACTGGCGCACGAAACTCTCGTCGCGATAATTGGCCCAGACGTCGCGCAATACGCCTCGCCAATCCTCCTTGCCGGCAATGTCAGGGAACCATTCACGGTCTTCGGCCGTCGGCGCAACGCAGATGCGCTGGATGTCCTGCATCATGGCGAAGCCGAGCGCATAGGGGTTGATGCCGCCGTAATGTTTGCTGTCGAAGTCGCTCTGCGAGACGACGTTGGAATGGCTGTGCAGGATTTCGAGCAGCGCGCCCTCGGTAATCAGGCCGCGATCGTAGAGCGCGTTGACGATATAATAGTGGACGAACGTGGCGCAGCCCTCGTTCATCAGCTTGGTCTGTCGTTGCGGATAGAAATATTGCGCGACCGAGCGGACAATGCGCAACAGTTCGCGCTGCCAGCCCTGTAGCGCTGGGCTGTTCTTCTCCAGGAAATAGAGCAGATTTTCTTCGGGCAGTCGAAGCCGGCGCTTGCGCTCTTCCGCTTCCTGTTCGCTGAGGCTCGGCGCCTTGGCGGCGCCGGGCTGCGGCACCGTGCGCCAGAGATCGCAATAGTTTTGCGCTTCGCGCTCCAGCCGTTCGCGGCGGCGGCGCTCGTCCTCGCCGGCTTTGCGCCTGGCGGCGCGCGCGTAGCGGAACACCCCCTGACCCATCAGCGCATGAGCGGCGTCGAGGATCGACTCCACCGCCTCCGTTCCGTAGCGCTCCTCACAGCGCGCGACATATTGCTTGGCGAATTCGAGATAGTCGAGAATCCCGTCGGGATCGGTCCATTGCTGGAAGAGATAGTTGTTCTTGAAGAAATGGTTGTGGCCAAACGCGGCATGGGCGATGACCAGCGTCTGCATCGCCATGGTGTTCTCTTCCATGTAATAACTGATGCAGGGATTGGAGTTGATGACAATCTCGTAGGCGAGCGCCTGGTATCCTTTGCGATAGAGCGTCTCGTCGCGCACGAAACGCTTGCCGAACGACCAATGCGAATACATCAAGGGCATACCGACCGAGCAATAGGCGTCGAGCATCTGCTCGGCCGAAATGACCTCGATCTGATTGGCGAACACATCGAGGCCGAGATCGTTGAGCGCGATGTCCTCGACGACGTCATAGACGATGCGCATCTTGTCGAACGTCCATTCCGAGCCTTCGAACAGCGGTTGCGTTGCGCGCGCGCGTTGGGCCGAAGCCTTCATCGGGTCGCCCCCTTGCTGTTGGACTTGGCGAAAAGCTCGCGAAATACGGGATAGATGTCGGCAGGCGCCGCGACCTGCTTGACCGCAAAGTTCTCCGACGATTGGGCTAACTCCGAATAGCCGCGCCAAAGCTCTTTTTGCGCGCGCCAGGAGGGCGTGGCGCCGTCCGGCGCCTCGTCGGCAATCTCGATGTAGGCGAAGTGTTGAGTGAGCGGCAGCAGCGTCTCTTGTAACAGCTCGACGCAAATCTTGGTGTCGCTCGCCGAATTGTCGCCGTCCGAGGCCTGCGCGCAATAGACGTTCCAATCAGCGATCGGATAATCCTTTTCGCGCACCTCGATCGCTTTCTTGAGCGCCGAGCTGACGACGGTGCCTCCGGTCTCGCGTCCGTGAAAGAATTCCTGCTCGTCGACGACACTGGCTTCGTCAGTGTGCCGGATGAACACGATCTCGACTCGCTCGTATTTACGCTTCAGGAACAGATGCAGCAGAATAAAGAATCGCTTGGCCAAATCCTTCTCGCGCTCACCCATCGAGGCCGAAACGTCCATCAGACAGAACATGACGGCCTTGGCGCGCGGAATGATCTTCGGCGTGAATCGGTTGTAGCGCACATCGATCGGGTCGATGAACGGAATGGCGCGCTGCAAGCGCTTCAGTCGCTCGATCTCGGCGTAAAGATCGACGATGCGTCGCTGCTCCGCCAGCTCGGGCGCCTCGCTCGCGCGCAACGCTTCAAGCTCGGCCTCAAGGCGCGCGACTTCGCTCGATGATGGGCGGCGCAGCGCCAGGCGCCGGCTCATGCTGTGCCGCATCGTGCGCAGCACATTGAGATTGGGCGTAGCGCCGTCGCTGGTGTAGCCGGCGCGGCGGAACTGCGTCGTCGTCAGATCGGTCAGCGTCGCCTTGACGAGATCGGGCAATTCGAGATCGTCGAACAGGATGTCGAGAAATTCGGCTTCGGTCAGCGCAAAGGTGAAATCATCCTCGCCGCCGCGGCCATCGGCCGGGTCTTTACCCGCGCCGCCGCCCGCGCCGCCATCCGGGCGCTTCAGCCGATCGCCGGAAACAAATTCCTTGTTGCCGGGAAAAACGCGCTGTCGGTCGCCGCCTTTGCCGGAAAGACGGAACTGAGGTTCGCCGATGCCGTCGGTCGGTATCGAGACCGACCCGCTTGAAGTCGCGTCGGCGATGGCCCGCTCACGGACCGCCTTATCGACCGCGCGTTTGACCTCGGCGCGCGTGCGGCGAAGAAAGCGCTGACGATTGCCAAGGCTCTTGTCGCGCGGATTGAGGCGACGATCGATAAGCTGGGACATGCGCTTGTCTCACTTTCGCTCATCCTGCCTTGTTGACGCGCATGTACCATTCCACCAGCCGGCGCACTTGTCGTTCGGTGTAGCCGCGCGAAGTCATTCGCTCGAGGAAGTCAGCGTGTTGTTTCTCGGTCTTGGAGTCCTGCTTGGCGCCGAAGCTTATGATCGGCAGCAGATCCTCGACCTGGCTGAACATGCGCTTCTCGATGACCTCGCGAATCTTTTCGTACGACGTCCAGGACGGGTTGCGCCCCTGGTTGTTGGCGCGCGCTCGCAGCGCGAATTTGACGATTTCGTTGCGGAAGTCCTTGGGATTGGCGATGCCCGCCGGCTTTTCCGTTTTCGACAGTTCGGCGTCGAGCACCTGACGGTCGAACACCTGACCGGTGTCGGGATCCTTGAAATCCTGTTCCTCGATCCAGGCGTCGGCGTAGGCGATATAGCGGTCGAACAGGTTCTGGCCGTACTCGCTGTAGGATTCGACGTAGGCCTTCTGAATCTCGCGACCGATGAAATCGGCATAGCGCGGCGCGAGCATGGATTTGATGAAGTCGAGATAGTGCTCCTCGGTCTCCTTGGGATATTGCTCCCGCTTAATGGCCTGCTCCAGCACATACATCAGATGCACGGGGTCAGCGGCGATCTCCTCGTTGTCGTAGTTGAAGGTTTCTGAAAGGACTTTGAAAGCGAAGCGCGTGGAAATGCCGCTCATGCCCTCGGACACGCCCGCGGCTTCGCGATATTCTTGGATCGACTTCGCCTTCGGGTCGGTGTCCTTGAGATTGTCGCCGTTATAGACGCGCATCTTGGAATAAAGGGGAGAGTTCTGATGTTCCTTGATGCGGGACAGGATGCAGAAGCGCGCGAGAATCTCCAATACTTCGGGCGCGCAAGGCGCGGCGCTGAGTTCGCTGCCTTGCAAGAGTTTGGCGTAGATCTGCGCTTCCTCGCCGACGCGCAAGCAATAGGGCACTTTGACCACGCAAATGCGGTCGAGGAAGGCTTCGTTGTTCTTGTTGTTCTTGAATTGCTCCCATTCGGACTCGTTCGAATGGGCCAGAATGACGCCCTGGAACGGCAACGCGCCGAGGTTCTCGGTGCCGGCGTAATTGCCCTCCTGCGTCGCGGTCAGCAGCGGGTGCAGCACCTTGATCGGCGCCTTGAACATTTCGACGAATTCGAGCAGGCCCTGCGTCGTTCGGTTGAGACCGCCCGAATAGCTGTAGGCGTCGGGATCGTGCTGCGAGAAATGTTCGAGCTTGCGGATGTCGATCTTGCCGACCAGCGCGGAGATGTCCTGGTTGTTCTCGTCGCCCGGCTCGGTCTTGGCGACGCCGATCTGACGCAGCTTCGAGGGGTACAACTTGACGACCGAGAAACGCGAGAGGTCGCCGTCATATTGGTCAAGGCGCTTGGCCGCCCAGGGCGAGCAAACGCCCGTCAGGCGCCGCGCCGGGATTCCATATTGCTGTTCGAGAAAGGCGCCCATCGCGTCGGGGTTGAAGAGGCCGAGCGGCGACTCGAAGATCGGGCTGATCTCCTCGCCCGCCGCCAGCACGTAGATTGGCCGCGATTCCATCAGCGTCTTCAGCCGCTCGGCGAGCGAGGACTTGCCGCCGCCGACCGGTCCGAGCAGATAGAGAATCTGCTTGCGCTCCTCGAGCCCTTGCGCGGCGTGCTGGAAATAGCTGACGACGCGCTGGATCGTGTCCTCCATGCCGAAGAAGCCGGCCATCGACGGGTAAAGCTTGATTGTGCGGTTGAGGAATACGCGCCCGAGCCGCTGATCCTTGCTGGTGTCGACGACGATCGGCTCACCGATCGCCGCGATCATACGCTCGGCCGCGCCGGCGTGGAGTTCCGGATTGTCGCGGCACGCTTCGAGATAATCGGTCAGGCTCATCGCCTCTCGTCGTTCTCTCGCGTAAGCGGCGGCGAAGCGTTCGAAAACGCCAGCGCCTCTGTCCAGGCCGGGCTTTTGCAAGCCGGGCCGCTCTGGGCCGAGCGTTCGCAAATCGAGGGAAGCGGGTTGAGCGTAGGCAAGCGCAGCGTTGGTGTTCATGTGAGCCCCCGGGGCGGAACGACCGATATGACGACGCGATGACGGGTCGAGCGTGGGCGCGGAATGGTTAACAAACCCTTTCCGAGCGGGGGGACAGCGTTAACGGCGCGCTCGCTGGCAAGGGCCGCGTAAGCCTGAAATCCGCTCTACCAGGGGCAAAATCACGTGAAGACGCGCATTTGCGCGCTCGCGTCGACGCAAAGGTCCGTGTGCGGGCCCGAAAAAGTTGATCCGGCGCGAGGATTCAAATCTCGTGGAAGGAGAGCCGCGACAGACTTCGGCGAGCCCTGGAGCGATCGCGTCGGCGCGGCGTGCGCGCGAGGCGCGCGAATCATCCTCCGGACGCCACCGCGTGCAGCACGATCGGTTGGCCGTGCGGCGTCGCCCGCGCCGCCGCACGCCAAGCCTCGGCAAGTTCGTGCAATTCGCCGGTCGCGGCGACTCCCTTGGCGATGAGAATCGCCTCCAGCGCGTTAAGCCAGGCTTCGAAATAGGCGGCTTCGCCATCGCGCCGAGGACCGGCGGCGATCTCAGCGCCCAATGCCTGCGTCCATTCGCTCCACGTGAAGAGACCGCGCTCGCTGAGCTTGACCGCCATCGCGAATATCTGCGCCTGCCAAGGCTCGGCGAAGGGCGGAGGTTCAGGCGCGCTCAAGATAGGGCTCGAAGGCGTCGATGGAAACAGTGGAATTTGCGTCAGCGCCGTCACCCCAGAGCTCGGCGGCGGAAAAGCGCACGGTGTAGACCCATTGCGGGTGCTCGCCGCCGCCGTGTGCGTTGGCGTCGGGAAAGACAAAGGCGCCGCGGACGCTTTCGATCACGCCCAACTTGCCGCGCGCATAGCGGGGCAGGCGCGTATGCGTCGTCGGATGCATAACCTTTGTGCGCACGGCGTCGCCGGGCGCGAATCTCGCCGGGCGACTAAGCGGGCGCGAGCAGGAGGTTCCCTTCGCGAGCGCAGCGGCGACATCGGCGGCCATCAGCTTGTTCGGAGTCGTCAGCGGCGGGCTCATCGCCCGGCCGGCGCTAATTTCCGTTTCGTCGGCCATGCCGGTTTGCGCAAGTAGGCGCTCGAGGGCGGTGATCCATATGTCGTAGTAACTCTTGGTCAGATACTGCGCGGGCGGCAACGATTCTCGGGTGAAGCGGGACCGGTCGATGGTCCACATCCCGCAAGCGCCAGCCGCGAGCGTCACCGCCATCGCGCGCTTCTCCCAGGCGTGGTGGAACAAGGGTTCGTCGGCCTCGATTTCGATCGGGCCGAAACCCATCATGCCGCCCAGGTCCTGCGCGCCGTTCATCGCAGCGCTCCCGCGTCGCCGGGCGAAATCGCCAGGCCGACGCCGATCATGCTGTCGCGCGTCACCAGAGCCGCAAGTTGTTCCTCGCTCCAACCGTCGGTGTTCGGCGGGCGCTGCGGCACAACGAGGTAGCGCAATTCGGCGGTCGAATCCCAGACGCGGATTTCCTTTCGCGCGGGAAGGGCGACGCCGAATTCGACGAGTACGCCGCGCGGATCGATCGCCGCGCGCGAGCGGTACGACGGCGATTTGTACCAGACCGGGGGTAGACCGAGCACCGACCAGGGGTAGCAGGAGCAGAGCGTGCACACGACCAGGTTATGGCGCTCGTCGGTGTTCTCGACCGCGACCAGATGTTCGCCCTGGCGGCCGCTGTAGCCAAGCTCCGCCGCCGCATTCGTCGCATCGGTCATGAGGCGCGCGCGAAAGGCGGGATCGCTCCAGGCCCGTGCGACGATCCTGGCGCCGTTGCGCGGGCCGACCTTGGTCTCGTAGGTCTCGATCAGCGCGTCCAGCGCGGCCGGATCGATGTAACCCTTTTCGGTGAGTAGCGTTTCCAGCGCGCGCACACGCGACGCGACTTCCGACATTTCGGAGTGATCCTGGTCGTCGTCGTGATCGATCATGACGCCTCGAATCGCTAAGCCTTGGCGCGCAGCCTTTCGGCGGCGCGCGGCGCGAAATAAGTGAGCACGCCGTCCGCGCCCGCGCGCTTGAAGCCGAGCAGGCTCTCCATCATCGCCTTGTCGCCGTCGAGCCAGCCGTTGTTGGCGGCGG
>JBBIIT010000092.1:0-8333 GCA_037446355.1 Beijerinckiaceae bacterium
CGAACCCTCGTATTCAGCTTGGAAGGCTGCTGCTCTACCATTGAGCTACACCCGCTTGGCCAACAATATCGATAGCTACTCGATGAGAACGATCGCTCATCTTGCACAGAATCGTTGGCGCGCGACACTGGTAAAGCGAATGCGGACGAGGCGCAAGCTTTGCAAGGGCGCCGAGGCCGTGGATTCATTAACGGATAGCCGAAAGCTTGGGGAAGCGAATTTGACGGCGCGACGAAATTTTCCGCGTGCTTGTCGTAGTGGGTCGCCGCCGCGAAACGGCCTCATCTTGTCGAATAAGCGTTCGATGCGGCTGCGCCGTTGGTGGAGGAATTCGCTGAAGCGGATCGGGGTCGCGCGGCTGGTTTGCAGGGGATGTTGGCCCGGGCCCGATCGCCGGCCGCATCAGGCGCGGACAGAGGCCGCGAAAAACCAGCGCATGACGACGAGACCTGACAGCGCGCCGACAATCTGGGCGAAAATGAACATCGGGACGTCAGCCGGTGCGATCCCCGCGAAGCTGTTTGTCAGGGCGCGGGCGATGGTGACGGCGGGATTAGCGAAGGAGGTCGAGGCGGTGAACCAGTAGGCCGCCGTGATGTAGAGCCCGACAGCGACCGGAATCGCCTCGGTCTTGAAGCGTGAGATCGCGAGAATCGTCACGATCAGTCCAAACGTGGCGACGCCCTCGGCGAACCATTGCGCTGCTCCGGTTCGCGATTTGACCGCGAACTCAAACAGTGGAAGCTCGAACATCGCGTGCGCGACGAGAGTTCCCAGGCAGCCGCCGACAATCTGCGCGGCCGCGTAAGGCAGGAATTCGCGCCAAGGATGCTCGTTTCGCAACCCCATGACCAGCGAAACCGCCGGATTGAAATGGGCCCCCGAAATCGGACCGAGCGCGAGGATCAGCACCACCAGGATGGCGCCGGTCGGCAGCGTATTGCCGAGCAGCGCGAGGGCGACGTTTCCGCCGGCGAGCCTTTCCCCCATGATGCCGGACCCGACAACGGTCGTCACAAGGAGGCATGTGCCCAGACATTCCGCCGCCAAGCGCCGGGAAAGCGCAAACTTCATTGCGGGGCCGCCCGCCGGCCGGGCTCGTCTATGCCGGCGTCGCGGATCATCCCGAGCGTGTCGCGCGAGGTTTCGCCGGCGCGATTATGGTTGATGACGACGTCGATCACGCGGACCGCGAGTTCGGCGCGCTGGCGCCTTCGAGCGTTCCGATCTCCCTCAACTTTGTGTTGAGCGACAGGCGATCGATACTCTTGAGGGGCAGGTTGGCGAAGGCGGAAATACGGTTCTTGAGATAGCGCGCCGCCAAGACGAAGGCGGCCTCTTTCTGAATGTCGGTTCCCTCGACCGTGGCGGGGTCTTCGACGCCCCAATGCGCCGTCATCGGTTGGCCGGGCCAGACCGGGCACACTTCTCCGGCGGCGGCGTCGCAAACCGTGAACACGAAATCCATGACCGGGGAGTCCGGCGTCGTGAATTCATCCCACGGCTTTGAGCGCAGGTCGTTAGTCGGATATTTCAGGCTTTCCAGCACCTTGATCGCGAAGGGATTGACGACGCCCTTCGGGTGGCTTCCCGCCGAGAACGCGCGAAATCGGCCCGCGCCGTCCTTGCGCAGGATGGCTTCGGCGAGGATCGAGCGGGCGGTGTTGCCGGTGCAAAGAAACAGGACGTTGAATATGCGCTCAACCATGAGCAGTCTCCTTCGACGGGCGGCGCGGGACCAGATCGGGGATCAACGGCGCGCAAACATCGGCGCGACCGCCGCAGCAATCCTTGAGAAGAAACAGCGCGACTTCGCGAAACCGCTGCAAATCGGCGCGATAGACGATCGAGCGGCTTTGACGTTCGCCGCGGATCAGACCCGCCCGCGTCAGGATCGCCAGATGCGTGGACATTGTGTTCTGGGGAACCGCGACTCTCCGCGCCAGTTCTCCAGCCGCGAGGCCCTCTGGCTCCCGACCAACCAGCAGCCGAAACGTCTCCAGGCGCGTGGCTTGCGCGAGCGCCGAAAGCGTCTCGATGACCTCATTTGCATCCATAAGTCCAGAATTATCGATACACATGACAGCTTGATGACGCGCGCTCGGAACTCGGCGTTTGATCCCAACGCCGCCGACGACTGCGATGCTCGTCCGTTTCCTCGCCGACGATTGAAGTTCGGCGCGCCGGCTTGGCGAAGACGGTCGCCCAACCCATCGTATGCGCGAAATTTTAGATCATGCGGCCGGACGGCAGCCGCGCTTTCTCGCGCGCTCGAGCCGCCTCAAAAAAAGCCGATCGGGAAATATTTGCGATAAATCTCGGCGTAGGCGCCTTTGGCGGCCAGGCGCGCGAGCGCCCAGTCCATCGCCCGGCGCAGGTCCGCATCCTCCTTACGTACGGCGATGCCGACGCCCTCGCCGAAGAAGCGGCTCTCCGTATAGGGGCCGCCCTTGAAAAAGCAGCAGTTGCCGGAATCTTCGCCCGCCAGCCAGACGCTCAGAGTGAGGCCGTCGGCGAATATGGCGTCGACGGCTTTGGCGGTGAGCGCCTCATGTAGCGCGGCGAAATTCGGATAAGGCTTGGCGACGACGCCGGGGAAGAAGGTCTTGAGATAGGCCTCGTGCGCCGTGCCCTGGATGACGCCCACGCCACGACCTTTTAGCGTCGCCGCGTTGGCGTCCGCGGCGCCGAAATCCCGACGCGTCGCAAAGCGGGCCGGCGTCTGATAATAGGGCTGCGTGAAGTCGATGCGTGCGCGCAAAGCGGGCGTCGCGCTAATCGAAGCGATGACGGCGTCGCCTTTGCCCGATTCCAGCGAGTCGACCAAAGTGTCCCAGGCCCGCGCCTGGATCGTGCAACCGATGTGCAGTTCCTCGCAGATCGCGCGCGCGATCTCGACGTTGAAGCCGGCGAGCGATCCGTCCTGTTTGACGAAATTCATCGGCGGATAGTCGTCGTCGGTCAGGAAACGGATCGCGCGCAGGCTGGAAATATCTGGCCGCTCAAGATGCAAGCCGGGGTCCCACAAGCTCGGCGCGGAATCGGCGTGCGCGGGGGCGGCGGCGAGCGCCGCGAGGAGCGCGAACGCGGCGGCCGCGCGCGCCTTGAGGATCGTTCGCATCGACCGCCGGGCTCCTTCGCCTGGCGCCGCACCCGCGCCGCATTGGCCGAGGCGACGCTGTCCCTGTAACCCCCGTCCTATAACCCCAGGCGCGGCGTGCGCGAAGCGCGGCTTGTTGCGTCATCGGCCCCGTCGCGCGATAAGCGATAAATGGTCCGCTGCGAAGCGAGGAGCCGCTTTGGCGCTCAATCTGCTGATCGTCGAAGGCAATACGCACGAGGATCGCGAGATTTATCGCGAAGGAATCGGCGCGACGGCGGGCGAGACCTACGCGGCGACTTTGCGCCGCATCGCCCCGGACGCCTCATGCGAAATCTGCCTGCCGGCCGACGCCGGCGCGCGTTTGCCCGGCCCCTCGGGGCTGGCCGACTATGACGCCGTGCTTCTGACCGGCTCGGCCCTCAATCTTTACGACGGCGGGCCCGCTATCGAACGTCAGGTCGAACTCGCTCGCGCGGTGTTCGCCTCGGGAACGCCGTTTTTCGGCTCCTGCTGGGGCTTGCAGGTCGCGACGGCGGCGGCGGGCGGCAACGTGCGTCGCAATCCCAGGGGGCGCGAGATCGGGCTCGCGCGCGACATTCGCCCGACCGAAGCGGGACGCGCCCATCCGCTGCTCGCGGGGAAGCCGGGCGCCTACGACGCCATGTGTTCGCACCTCGACATCGTCGATCTTCCGCCCGGCGCCGTCGCGCTCGCGGGCAACACGGCGGCGCCCGTGCAGGCGGCGGAAATAGTTTTCGCAGGCGGGCGCTTCTGGGGCGTGCAGTACCACCCCGAATATACTTTCGCCGAGTTGGCGGCGCTCATCGCCCGGCGCGCGACCTCGCTCGCGCTGGAAGGGCGTTTCGCCGACGAAACGACCGCCGTCGCTTACGCCGACGATTTGCGTTCCCTCGACGATGGCGCCGCGAAAGCGGACGTCGCCCGGCGGCTCGGCGTCGGCGCGGAGGTCTTGGACCCATCGCAACGGCGCGTGGAGCTCGCGAACTTCATCGAATCCTGGGCGAGGCCGGTGAAATCCGAGCGCGGGCGCGCCTGATTCGCGCGTCCAGGAGGAGGCAATTTCGATGCGGGGAGCCCGCGCATTCGCTCTCGTGTCACTGTCGATGCTTTTATGCGCGACGGAGGGCGCGCGCGCCGATTCGGCGGCCAAGTATTGCGCGGAGCAATGGGCGCAAGCAAAGGCTGCGGGCACGACCTTCGGCGCGACGCCAAAGCAGTTCCTCGCGCAATGCCGCGCCTTGCAAGACGCGGCCGCGCCCAAGGCGAAACGGGAGGAGCCGGAGTTCGTGACCTGCACGCCATTCAGTCTTTCCAGCGCCTGCAACACACCGCGCAAGGCGCGCCGAACCACGATACGGGCCTGGGACGACGTCCGGCCGTGATCCTTCGCCTTCGCCTTTGACTTCACCGCCGCGAACGGAGAAAACCCGCCGCGTCCGCCTCGCCGGACGCGGAAAGGATCGAGCGTTGATCGCCGGCGCCGACGCGAAGCTGAATGTCCGCTATCACCCGTCGCACGCTGGGATCGCCGCGTGAGCGGGGCGGTTCTCTCGCGCTATCTCGACCTCGTGGCGCGCGCGCGCATCGAGCATGATTCGGCGCAGGAGCGTCTCGCCGGACGCTTCGACGCGCTCGCCGAGCGCCTCGATGGCTATCGGCCCGCACGCAAGCCGAGCGCGCTCGGCCGCCTCATCGGCGCGCGCCCAAGCGAACCGCCGCGCGGGCTCTACGTTCACGGCGAGGTCGGGCGCGGCAAGACGTTTCTGATGGATATTTTCTACGAATCCTCGCCGATCGCGCCAAAGCGCCGCGCGCATTTTCACGCCTTCATGGCCGATGTTCATGCGCGCGTTCACACGTGGCGGCAATTGCGCAAACAGGGACGCGCGACGGGAGAGGAGCCGATCGGGCCGGTCGCGGCGGCGCTGGCGAGCGAAGCGACGCTGCTCTGCTTCGACGAATTCGCGGTGCGCGACATCGCCGACGCGATGATCCTGGCGCGGCTGTTTGGCGCGCTATTCGCGTTAGGAGTGGTCGTCGTCGCGACGTCCAACGTCGCGCCCGCCGACCTCTACAAAGACGGGCTCAATCGCGCATTGTTCCTGCCGTTCTTGGATCTGCTGGCGGCGCGGATGGAGGTCTTCCAACTCGCCGCGCCAACCGATTATCGCCTGCAAAAATTGCGGCGCGCGCCTATCTACTATCATCCCGCCAATTCCGACGCCGACGCAGCGATGGACGCCGCATTTCAGCGGCTGACCGGGCAGGCGCGCGGCGAGCGGCGCGAACTGCCTTTGCTCGGACGCGTCCTCGAAGCGCCGCAGGCCGTCGACGGCGTCGCGCGCTTTTCCTTTGACGATCTCTGCCGCCGGCCGCTCGGCGCGCCCGATTTCCTCGCGATCGCCGAGACGTTCCATACGGTTTTCGTCGATCATATTCCTGTGATACCGGAGGCCGAGCGCAACACGGCCAAACGCTTCATAACCTTGATCGATGCGCTCTACGATCAGAAGGTCAAGCTCGTCGCATCCGCCGAGGCGGAGCCGGACGCGCTTTACCCCGCGCGCGAGGGCGCCGAGGCGTTCGAATTCGCGCGCGCGGCCTCCCGGCTCGTCGAGATGCGATCGATCGACTATCTCGCCGCGCCGCACGGCCGCGCAGCCGGCGCGCCGTCCGCGGACCTCGGCGGGTTGATCGAGACCTGAACTAGTCCGTCAGCACCGTGACGATCGAGGCCGCCAGCAGCGCCGCCATCGCCAAGTTGAATAGGCGCACGCGCAGCGGGTCACGAAGCGCCTTGCGCATTGCCGAACCGAACAACACCCACACGCCCGCGCCGGGCAGGCACACGACCAGATAGCTCAACGACACCGCGGCGACGCTAACCAGATAATTCGGGCTGATTGCGTAGGTCGAAAGCGCGCTGATCGCGATCACCCAGGCTTTCGGGTTGACCCATTGGAAAGCCGCCGCGCCGAGGAAACCCAGCGGGCGCGCACGCCCGGCAAGCTCGTGCGCCGGCCCGGAATTGGCGATCTTCCAGGCCAGCCAAAGCATGTAGGCGGCGCCGGCGTAGCGCATGATTGGCAGGAGTTGCGGAACGAGGCGAAACAGCGCGTCGAGGCCGAGGCCGATCAAAGCGACCATCAGGGCGAAACCAAGGATTACGCCCATCAGATGAGGCAGCGTGCGGCGGACGCCGAAATTCACGCCGGACGTCATCAGCATCAAATTGTTCGGCCCCGGCGTCACGCTGGAGACGAAACAGAACAGGATCAGGGCGACAAGGACGTCAAAGCGCATGTCCCCCGTTTGGCGCGTCGTAGGGGCGAACGCAACCCGGGATCGGCGTTAGCGATCGCCGCGCGCGCCGGGAAACAATTCGCGCTCGCGTTCGACGGGGCGGGCGAGTTCGAGCCGGCCGGTCTTGCGGCGGGCGAGGAAGCGGGCGCGGCGGGCGCGGACCGCGCTGCCGCGCCGACGCCGGCCGGGCGTGAGCGCGATCACGCCGCCGACCATCGGCCGGGCCGTCTCGTATTCGCCCTCGACGCGCTCGACGAGGCCGGGCAATTGAAGAAAGCGGGCCCAGAGTTCCCACGCCGCCTCGGCTTCGGCCTTGCAGGAGGAGCAGGCGAGCGAGATGGCGAAGTCGGGGTCGCGATGGGCGAGGGTGACCTCATATCGAAAGCCGGAACTGTCGAGGCCGGCGACGCGCAGCAGCACGCCTTGAAAGGCGCTCGGCGCCAGCGCGATGCGCATGAAAACGCCGGCGACGGAGCGGGCGATGACGACGCTCTCGCGCGTCACCAGGACGACGCGGCGGCGCTCGTCGGCGCGCGGATCGGGCGCTTCGAGGCGCAGCGGCGCGCGCGAACCCGGATTTGGAGCCAAGACCGTCAAATCAATCTCCCGGCGAATAACGTCCCGGGAGGGTGAGGCCGGCGCGGCTCACCGCAGCCTAATTTACGTAGTTAAACGAGGTTGAATCGCGCGGTTTCGCAGACCTTTGCGCGCATATGACCATTGCCGCGTAACCGCGAAAGTTCAAATTTTAGCGAAGGCGGGCGGCGCGGTTCAGAGCGCGTCGGCCTCCGAGGCCCGCTCGGGCGCCTCTTCCCTGTCCCCGGTTTCGCGCCGGCGCGGACGCCCCTCCAGGGCGACCCGGGCGATCGCCTTCAGGGGCGCGGCGAGCCGGTCGAGCCGCTCGACGCCGGCGACCCATCGCTCGCCTTGCGTGACTTCGCGGTCGAGCGCGGCCATGGTTTTCGAAAGTTCCGGTTCGGAATCGTCGAACCAGACGTTCATTACCCGCGCCCAGGCCAGCGCCAGACCTTGCAGCTTGGCGGCGCCAACGAGGCCGTCGCTCTCGATGCCGGCGGCCTCCAGCATGAAACGCATCGAGTTGAGCATGACCTGGTTCATCGCCCAGGCCGAGGCGGGGTCGCGACGCAGCCACGCGACGATCTCCCTGAGACCCTCCTTGTAGGGCGCCATCGCGTCGAGGCGGCGCATCAGCACCTCGAACAGCCGTTCGCGGGGCGCCTCATTGGCGAGGTCGGCGAAATCATGGCTCAGCACGGCGCGGTCGATGCGCTTCGAAAACGCGCCGAGGATCGCCCCTTTGGACGGATAGGCGTCGCGGAAGTCCGCGAGCGTCGCCCCGGCGGCGGCGCAGATATCGCGGATCGTGATGTCCTCGAACCGTCGCGCCATCGCCAGTTCCATCAGCGCGTCGACGATGCGGGCGCGCGGGTCGGCGGATTTCGGCGTGGCGGCGTCCGGCAGCTTGGCTTTGGCCATTTCAACTCCCTCCGGCTCGGCCCAATGTAAGCCCCGGCGCGGTCCGCGCCAAGGCGGCGCCTCAGCCTGCGAGTTCGCGCGCGCGGGCATGAGCGGCGGCGACGGCTTTGGCGAGCAGCGGGTCCAGCCCATCCGGCCCCTGCAACACGGCGAGCGCCGCCGCGGTGGTGCCGCCGGGCGAGGTGACGTTGACGCGCAGTTGCGCGGCCGAAGTCGCGGGCTCGCAATGCATGAGTTCGCCCGCCCCCTCGACGGTCGCGCGCGCGAGCCGCATGGCGAGATCGGCGGGCAGGCCGGCCCGCTCGCCCGCCTTGGCCATCGCCTCGACCAGCGCGAAAACATAGGCGGGACCGGAGCCGGAAAGGGCGGTGACGGCGTCGATCAGCGCCTCGTCGGCGAGCCAGTCGAA
>JBBIIT010000093.1:0-8303 GCA_037446355.1 Beijerinckiaceae bacterium
GTCGCTGGCGTAGCGCGCGAGTTCGTCGAGCTTGGCGCCGATCCAGCCGATGACGCGGTCGAGCCAGCCCTCGACGGCTGGATGCGCGGCGCAAATCAGCACCGGCGGCGCGAATTTTTCATCGAACACCAGCGTGCGGTCGTGCACCTCGACGATCCGCGCGATCGGCATGCCGACGTAGCCGGGCCGCGCGGTTTTGCGGATCTCGAAGGCTAGGCGAGGATAGGCGACCTCGATCTCCTCCTCGATGCGCAAATGCGAAGTCGAATCGATGATCGTTTCGGCGCCGGCGACGTAGCGCGCCGCGTTCTCGGCCTTCTCGGGGTTGACCTCGCGCATGTTGTCGGCGCGCGCCGGCATCGACAACCAGACCAACTGCCCCGCCGCGCTCTCGGGCGCCTCGATCGACGCCGGTCCTGGGCTCTCGGCGGGAAAGTCGAACAAGCCGCCATCGGGCATCACGCCGGCGGCGCGGCGCAGCGCGAACTTGCCCTGCTGGGCGAGGTCGCGGTCGATCTCCAGCGCCGTGAAGCCCCAGGGATAAGGCGTGACGTGGCGAGCGCGGCTCTCGATGGCGTTCTCGAGATAGCGGTCCGCCTGCTGGAAATGATGCGGCCGCAGGAACAACCCTTCGGTCCAGTGAACTTTGGCGTTCCAAGACATCTAAGACTTTCCCTGCCCCGCCGGCGGCGGCTGTCAGTTCTTGTTCTGCAATCGGTCGTAGGCCTCGGCGAACAGCGCCGCGAAGGCTTCATTCAGTCGTCCATCGGCGCGCTTGGTCTTCGCTCGCCAGCGCTCAAGGAATACGTCCCACAGTTTTGCTTTACGGGATCCCACCAGCGCGCCTAGCCCTCGATCCGCTTCGACCGACTTGTCGATCTTTTCCGGCGCCAGATCTTCGAACAGACCCTCCAGCGCCGACTGCGTCGCCGCCAGGGTCAGCAACTGGTGCGACTTCAAATCGCCAAAGCTTTGCGCGATCGTCGCGCGCGCGTCGAGATAATTGCGGGTGGGCGGTCCGAACATTATCGCCAGCGCTTCCTCCGGCGAACTGGTGAACTTAAGGGGATTATTCTCGATCGCGCGGATCATCGTCCGGCTCGACGAGCGCATCAAGCTTTTGGTTTCGGCGCGCGAACCAAGCAATTGGGCGAGATTCTCGACGCTGAGCCGGAGCGCGGCGCCGATTTCCTCGACCACCTCGCCCGGGTCGCGCCCAGCCAGCGCGCGCGGCGGGATGCCGGCGGCGGCGGCGAGACGGGCGACAAGATCGTTCGTCGGCGCGCTTTCTAGGGACGCCGTCAGCGCGGGCGCCGGGACTTGCGCGGAAACCATGACAGGCGCCGGCTCCGGGGTGGGCCGGCGAGGCGTCGGCGGCGCGAAGGGCGCGGGCGTCGGCTCGAAACCGGGAGTCCGCGCGGGCGCGGCGGAGAGCCAAGCGTCGGCGTTCGGCGGCGGCGGCGCGAACGACGGCGCGAACGGATCGTCGGGGTTCACCGACGAGGCGAAATCGAGAAAATCCGGCGGCGGCTTGGCGTCGCGGGCGGCCTGAAAGGCTCTGCGGTCCTCGGGGGCGGCCGCTTCGGCGACGTCGCTCCACAGTTCGTGTCCGGGGCGCGCAGCCGATGAGAGCTGCGCCGGCGCCGGCGCGGACATGGCCGGCGCGCCCTTCACTTCTACGCCGACGATGTAAGAGCCGATCGAAAGCCGGTCGCCGTCCTTGAGCAGGTGCGGCGCGGCGAGCCGGAACTGCGCGCCGTTAACGAAGGTTCCATTGGTCGAAACGTCGTGCAGCCAGTATCCGCCATCGCGAAAGCGGATTTCGCAGTGCTTGCCGGAGATATGTCGGCTCGGATCCGGCAAGGTCCAATCGAGATGGGCGTCGCGGCCGATGTCGAGACCGCGTGAACGTACTTCGATCCGCAGAGGTCCGCCATCCGGCAGCCGATCGACGTTCTCGATTGACAGACGCAGGGTCATTTCCTCGCTCGGCGGGATAGGCGCTTGACCAGCACATTATTTCCGGGATTCGACGCGCCCGCAAGGACGCGCCGGTAGGCGCAGGCAAAACCGGCGCGAGAAAGAATCGGCGTCGGACCCGCGTCACGGCGAGGCGAGTACGAAGGCGGGCTCCGTTTTTTTCGCGCGGGGCCGACCTTGTTCACCCGATCCTCTGGCGCGGCTCAACCGCTATTGCGCTCTACAAACCGGAAGAGCGCAGCAATTTCACTTCGGCGACCTGGAGCGTCTGGTCGACTGCGCGACCGACCGAAGCGCCGGTCGCCGCCGCGTTGGGATTTTCGGCCTTCAGCAGCGCGATCGTCTTGTTGACCTGCGAGATCGCCGATTTGACCGCGTTCAACGCCTCGGTCTTCGTCTTGGCCGCGCGAACCTTGCGCGCCGCCTCGCGCACGATCGTGGGCAGGTTGCGCAGTTGCGCGGGCAGTTGCGGCGCCAGCGCTTCGAGCTTGTCGGCGTAGGCGTCCAACGCGTCGGCGATGCAGGGCGGCGTGTTGACGGCGCATGCTTCGATCGCTTGCTGCACGCCCCGCGAGAGCATTCGCACTTCAGTCGGCGGGTCGAGCAGGGTTGAACCCGGCGTCGCCACGGCGGTCGGCGTCGGAATTGATTGCGGGGTGGCCGAATTGCCCGTCGCCGCGCCAGTCATCGTCGTCGCGGGCGGCGCCAGGTTCAGGGTCATCGTATTCGCAGTTGGCGCGACATAATTACCGTAGGTGATGCCGACGTTGTTGCCTGCTGAGTTCGGCGCGACCGTCATCGAACCATATCCGTTGCCCAGCGTCACCGACTGCGGAGCCGCGTTCAGGTTTGCAAAATTGAAAGTATAGCTGGTCGCGGGGCCGCCGAGCACCGTTACGGTCACCGTGACGACGATCCCCGTCGCCGGCCCGAAGGAGGTGACGGTCTGCGCCGTCGTCGAGCCGCCGGGTTTCGTGCTGGTGGTCGTGGTCGCGGCGCCGATGCTTGTCGCGGTCGCGGTCGCGCTGGCGTTGAAGTAGGGATTGCTCGCCGACGCGCTCAAGGCCTTCGAAGCGCCGGCGCCGACGACGACCTGGGGCGAGCCCATGTTCGAGCCGCCCGGGACCGACGGGTGCACCCAGGCCGCCAACGTCGGAAAAGAGGCGAGCGCCCCCGCGACGGCCGCCAGTGCGAACATTTCCACGATTCGCTTGCGGCGCACGACCATGAATCCTCCTGGCATAGTCGGCAAGCTCCGACGATTGGCGAGCGCCGGCCGCCAGCGCGGATGCGCCGCCGTCGCTCATGCCACCGGCCAATTCGCAACAGTTGGCGATAAACCACCCACGCGAATTACGAAAACCCTCGTAAACACCGGCCAACGTGTTAGCTTAGTCACGATTGGCGACGCTCGCAACATGCGGACGGAGTGAATAGGCATAGTTGGAGAAGTTGCGGCGCCTGCGGGACTTCGATCGCCGAAGCGACCGCGCGATTTCAGGTCACATGGCGCCGATGCGGGAAGTCTTACCAAGACTTTGCGGTCGGCGTGAGCAACGATAGCAGGCGAACCGCAGTGAGACTTTTGCACGCTCGGTCACTCAACAGCGCGCTCGCGGCCGCCGTCACGGCGATGGTCTGCGCATCGCCCGCCGTCACCGCCGCCGAATTGCCCGCGCGCGCCGGCGCGCCCGCACCCTCCTACCTGCAAGTCTGCGACGTCGGCGGCATGGTCGGCTTGCTGCTGCCCAGCAGCAACCTGTGCTTGAAAATTTCGGGTTACGTGTCGAGCCAAGTCACGCTCGGTTCGCTGTCGCCGCAGTCCGGTCTCTTTTTCACCGGCGCGCCGGGCGCCAGCCCCGTCTCCTCGGCGACGCTGACCCCCGTCGCGCAACGCGACGCGTTCGGCTTCGCGACGCATGCGCAGATCGACCTCGATGCGCGCGAGATGACCGCCTATGGTCCGCTGCGCGCTTATGTCGAGCTTCTCGGCACGAGCGGGTCAGGATTCGATGCGCCGCCCAACGGTTTTATCCTGAATCTCGGCTATGTTCAGTTCGCCGGACTGACCGCCGGCCGCGCCGGCTCGTACTTTTCATATCTTGCTGGTGGAGCGACCTGGTACGATTTCTATTCGCCCGATCGCGTCAACGGCAACCAGCCGAATCTTTTCGCCTACACCGCGACGTTCGGATCCGGTTTCAGCGCGACGCTGTCGCTCGAAGATCCGACCGGCGCGAGCGTCAACAATGGCCTTAACGGCGGCTACGCTAATGCCTATTACGGCATGCGTTACCCTGACGTCGTCGCGGCGCTCAAGTACGAACAGTCCTGGGGCTCGGCGCAACTGTCGGCGGTCGTGCATGAGACCCATGCGGTCGGCGTGTCCAACGACACGATCGATCACTGGGGCGGCGCGGCGCTGCTCGGCGCCAGCGTCAATCTGCCCTCGTTCGGCGCCGGGGATCGCGCCGGCGCGCAGGCGGTCGTCAGTTCCGCCGCGCTTGGTTATTCTGGTATACCCAACACAGCGCAGAGCCCCTGGGATCAGGGCCTGAATGCGAACGGCAATGGAACGATCTTCCAACTTACCGACGCGCTCAACTACGCGCCCGGCGCCTGGTCCTACCCGACCGCCTGGACAGCCGCGGCCTACTACGAACATCACTTCACGCCGCAATTCTCGCTAACGCCGGAAATTTCGTTCGCCAACGTTCGCTACAGCGGATCGCCGGCGATGATCTCGGCGAGCGCGACCAGCGTGCTGGCGGGCGCCATCGCCCATTGGTCGCCGGCGCCGCATCTGGACGTCCAGTTACAAATGATGGTGCAGGACACACATCAGGCGACGCCGGCTTCGTATCTGGCCCCGCCTGCGTTCGCCGGCCATTCCAACGGCGTCGTCGGAGCGATGGAAATCGTCCGCGACTTCTGACAGGCGCGCGTGGCCCCGTAAATCGGCGCGGGATGTCGCGTTAACGCGAAGGGAGGCGACGAGACGGTAGAGCGGAATTCAGAAGCTCCGCCCGATCGGCTGCAAGCGCCATCGATTGCCCGCCTGAGATCGCCTCGCGCGTTAACTGGTTCGATTTCCGTTTACCCTTGAGCCTGCGCTTCGTCGAGGAAATGCGGCTCGAACCGGGCATCCTCGTCTCCTATGAGACGATCCGGCGATGGGCGGGAAAATCTGGCGCCCACTGCGCCCGGCGCCTCAAGCGAAAGGCGGCCAACGTCGCGACGTCGGGCGTCTTGAGGAGGTCGTTATGTCCATAGGCGGCCAGAAGCGCCACCTTTGACGGGCCTTCGATCCGGAAGGATATGCACTCGAGGAAATCGTCCAAGTGCAGCGTGATACAAAAGCGGCGCGCTATTTGTCGACACGGCCGTTGCGCAAGCAATGCGGCCCGCACAGGCGATTCACAGCCGACAAATTCGGCTCCTACGGCGCCGCCGAACGAAGGGTCATGCCGAAGGTTTAGCCTCGCCAGCACAAGGGTCTGAACAATTTTCTCCGCTTTCCGAAATCATTTCGTCCCGCCTCGTTCTCAACGCTCAGCCATCTCAACCCGCCTCCATCGCGTGAGGGCGATGAGGGAATGGAAAACCGTGAATGTCGCGGCGGCGTAAATTTCGACCCGATCACTCTCGTCGCCTCGTCAGTATGTCGACGTGACACCGCCGCTTCGACGCTCGAAGTCCGAAATGGGCCGTCGAACCTGGGCGTCGCGGATAAGCGAACGATCAAATCGTTCCTGAAATGACGGCGTGGGCGGTTAAGATTCGATTAACCTAAAATTTGTTGCGCCGAATCGGGAATCGATGCATCCAGTGTTCGGTGAGTTGCGCTTTTTATCGAACCTGAGCTTTGAATCGCAAATGGCCTCGAATTTTGACATCGCTGAGGTTGCGGCATTGGCTGCGGCGGCGGTAGATGCGCCCGGCCCTTCGCTCCGAGCGACTGTGAGGAGCGACGCCAACGGGATCATCGAGAGGCTGGCGCAACATAGGCTGGCGAGTTTCCCGCCGGAGGCGGCCAAGACGTTCCGGCGTCTCACTCCGGGGGAGACCGCGCGAATTTTAGGGGTTACAGAAGCCTATCTGCGGCAGCTCGTGCCGACGGCCTCGGTGGGGGAGCGGCGGCAGTTTTCGCTGGAAGACCTGTGGGCGCTGCGCAAGACGCTCGACGCCAAGCCGCGCACAGCCGGCAAATACTTGCCCGGACGCAAGGCTGGCGAGCCCTTGCAGGTCATCGCCGTGATGAACTTCAAGGGCGGCTCCGGCAAGACGACGACGACGGCGCATCTGGCGCAATATCTCGCCTTGCGCGGCTATCGCGTCCTCGCAATCGATCTTGACCCGCAGGCGAGCTTGACGGGCCTGTTCGGCTTGCGTCCCGAGATCGACATACCCACGGGGAGCAGCTTCTACGGCGCCATCCGCCACAACGGCGAGCGCCTGTCTATGCGGGGCATTGTCAGGAACACCTATATGCCCGGCCTCGACCTCGTTCCGGCCGCTCTCGAATTGATGGAATATGAATTCGAGACCCCGCATGCGCTGATGAACGCGAACGGGGCGAGCCAGGTGTTCAGTCGTGCCGCCTCAGCGCTGAAGGAAATCGAGAGCGACTACGACGTTGTCGTCATCGATTGCCCGCCGCAGCTAGGCTATCTCTCGATTTCGGCGCTCGTCGCCGCGACCTCCGTTCTCGTCACCGTTCACCCGCAGATGCTGGACGTCGCAAGCCTCGGCCAGTTCATGCTGATGCTGGGCGACCTCCTTGATGTCATCGCCAATGCCTCAGGCGGCGCAGAAGCGCCTTATGACTGGATGCGCTATCTCATAACGCGCTTCGAACCCGGCGACGGGCCGCAGACGCAGATGTTGACCCTGCTGCGTTCGATGTTCGGCGAGCGCATCCTCATTCATCCGACACTGAAATCGACCGCCATCTCGGACGCAGGGCTGACCAACCAGACTTTGTTTGAGGTCTCGCGCAATCAGTTCGTCCGCTCGACCTACGATCGCGCCATGGAATCGATCGAGAACGTCAACGGGGAGATCGAAGCGCTCATTCGCAAGGCGTGGGGGCGGCCGGCATGACTCGCAAGAACATCTTCGCTTCTGTCCTGACGCCCCGGGCGCCTTCCAGCGCTTTCGCGACGGCCTCCCCTGCCCTCCCGCAGACGAAGGAAGCCGCGGCGGAAATGCGGCTTTCTCCGGCGGTGGGGAAACTGGCGCAAGCGCTCGACAGCGTTGTCAATCGCGCCGTGGTGGACATCGACCCCGGACTGATCGATCCCTCGCCCTACCCCGACCGGCTCCCCGACGATCTTTCCGCCGATTTTGAAGCCTTCCGCGCCACCATCGCCGCCGAGGGGCAGAAAATTCCCGTCCAGGTGCGCCCGCATCCCGCGACGCCGGGACGCTATCAGCTCGCCTATGGACACCGGCGATGGCGCGCGGCGGCGGATCTGGGCAGACCGCTGAAGGCGATCGTCACGACGCTTTCCGACGCCGATCTTGCGGTGACGCAGGGCCTCGAAAATTCCGCCCGCCAGGATCTGACCTGGATCGAGCGCGCGTTGTTTGCCGCGCGGATGGATGCGCAGAAGGTCAAGGCGCGCGATATCTACGCCTCGCTGGGCGTCGACGACGCGCAGCTGGCGCATATGCGGACGGTGACAAAGGCGCTGCCGCTGGACATCGTTAAACTGGTGGGGCGCGCGCCCAAGATTGGCCGGCGCCGATGGCTTGAACTCGCCGAGGCGTTCGCGCGGGCGGACGGGGCCGCCGCGACGCTAAAGGAAATCCTGTCCGCGGACAGGAAGCGGGACGGCGGGATCGAGGGCAAAAACCTGTCCGCGGACAGGGAAATTCCGTCCCCTTCCGATTTGCGCTTTCAGGTCGCGCTGGACGCTTTGCGGACGCCATCGCCCCGCCCTGCCCCGAAGGCCACAACTTGGAATGGGCAAGACGGCAAGCCGTTCGGCACGCTCAAGGCCGGGGCCGACACCATCACGTTGACGCTCGATTTCAAGCGCCAGCCTGATCTCGCGCCGCGCGCGCTGGAGTTGCTCGCCGCTCTCAAGGACGAGTTGGCGAAATCGCTTTCACAACCCAACAGGAAAGGATGATTGGCAAAAGAAAAAGGCCCCCGAAACAGCGTTCCGGAAGCCCTTCTCAGTTGGTAGCACTCTGAGAATCTCACTTTCGCGAATCGGCGTCAAGGTCCGCTGGCGAGAATTTAGCGTCATTTCGCCGGGCCGTATTTTTTTGCCTCATTAAGGCAATCCCATGCACGATCACCTCACAACGACGCC
>JBBIIT010000094.1:0-8254 GCA_037446355.1 Beijerinckiaceae bacterium
TCGCGGCGGACGTGATCGTGATGCCGCGCTCCTGCTCCTGCTCCATCCAGTCCATGGTCGCGGCGCCGTCGTGGACTTCGCCGATCTTGTGGGACTTGCCGGAATAATAGAGGATGCGCTCGGTCGTCGTCGTCTTACCGGCGTCAATATGCGCCATGATGCCGAAATTACGGTAGTCTTCGATAGCGTGGCTGCGCGCCATGATCAGTGATCCCTATCCGAGGCCAGTCGCCGCTTACCAGCGGTAGTGCGCGAAGGCGCGGTTGGCTTCCGCCATCCGGTGCGTGTCTTCGCGCTTCTTGACGGCGGCGCCGCGGTTGTTGGAGGCATCGAGCAACTCGGAGGAGAGGCGATCGACCATCGTTTTGTCGTTGCGCTCGCGCGCCGCGTTGATGATCCAACGGATCGCAAGCGCCTGACGGCGCTCGGTGCGAACTTCGACCGGCACCTGGTAGGTGGCGCCGCCGACGCGCCGCGAACGCACTTCTACCGACGGCGCGACATTTTCGAGCGCCTGCCGGAACACCGCGAGCGGATCGGTTTTGGCCTTGCTTTCGATGCCGTCGAGCGCGCCATAGACGATCGCCTCGGCGACCGACTTCTTGCCCTCGTACATGATCGAATTCATGAACTTCGCAACAACGACGTCGCCGAACTTGGCGTCCGGAATGATCTCGCGTTTCTCGGCGGAATGGCGGCGCGACATGGCCTGCTCCTAAATCTTTGAGTCTTACTTCGGACGCTTGGCGCCGTACTTCGAACGGCGCTGCTTGCGGTCCTTGACGCCCTGTGTGTCGAGCACGCCGCGCAGAATGTGGTAGCGAACGCCCGGCAAATCCTTGACGCGGCCGCCGCGGATCATCACCACGGAGTGCTCTTGCAGGTTGTGGCCTTCGCCGGGGATGTAGCCGATGACCTCGAAGCCGTTGGTCAGACGCACCTTGGCGACCTTGCGAAGCGCCGAATTCGGCTTCTTCGGCGTCGTCGTGTAGACGCGCGTGCATACGCCGCGCTTTTGCGGGCTTGCCTCGAGATGGCGCGCCTTTTCGCGATACGTCTTGGGTTGCCGCGGCTTGCGGATCAACTGGCTGATCGTCGGCATGTCTAGCCCTTCGTCCCGTTCCAACTTGGCGAACCCGAGGGTTCGCCGACCGAAAATCCCTGGCTCACCTACGCGCGAAACCGAATGCGCCGCGAAAACCCCGATGAAGGGTTTTGGGCGCTTCGAGGCAGAGGACCGCAGGGATGCCCACGTTCTTGCGTCACGAACCCGGCGGATCGCTCCGCGCGGTATGGGTCGTCGTCGATGAGATCGTCAGCGTTTAGAACCGAAAGGTTTCAAGCGAGGCGCCGGAAACAACGAAGCTCTACAGCCTGTCGAAAGTGCGCGGACCATATTCGCGCGGAAAAACCCCGTCAACCCCTTCGCCCGCGAAAATTTACGGTTCGGAAGCGAATTCGGTCGTCGGGCCTATTTTCGGCGGCCCGCGGCGCCGACTTAGTGGCGCCGGCCGCCGGTCATTGCACAAAAGTCGCCGATCCGCTCAAGAATCGCCACCGCGCGCAGCAGTTGAAATGGATCGTTTTCGAGTGAATCGATGCTAGCGACCCGCAGCGCCACCCCGCCCTCGCCATCGCGCGAGGGAATCGAGACATAGGCTGGCGCGCGCTCCTCGATGACGCCGCGAATCGCCTCGTGGAGCGCGCGATCGACCCCGATCGCGCGCGCGCGCAACCGCCCGGCCGCCAAAAACAGATCTTCCCCCAGGAGTTCGACCGCGCCGGCGTTCACATGCAGCGCCTCGCCGCGATCGTCCAGCAGGACCGCCGCGACGCCAAGCCATTCCAGCCCGTCGGCGACGCCCCGCGCCCGCGCGCCCGCCAACAGCGGAGCCAGCGGAGTTCTTTGCCGCGCGGGGACCGGATAGGCTTCAGTCGTCTGCGCGAGGCGCATCGGTTCGATCACGGTCTTCATGCCCACCTCATTGGGTCGGGCGCGACCGCCCTCACCTAGGTATCCGGACGGTAAAGAAGCGTGACTTCCGGGCCGAATAAAGACGCGAATGCGGCGGCGAAAGGACCATGCGGCGAGCGCGCAGTCAAAAAAAGAGCCGCCCGAAGGCGGCCCTTTATCCCAAGATGACGCCTTTACTCCGCCGCCGGGGCTCGGCTCTTGCGCGCGACGCTCTCCATCGTCGGCGCCGCGAGCGGCAGCGCCGGCGCAGCGGCCGATTCCTCGGCTTTCTGCGCGAGGATCAGATTGTCGCGCATCGTCGCGATCTGGCGCAGCTTGGTCATTGCGGCGCCGGTTCCGGCCGGGATCAGGCGGCCGACGATCACGTTTTCCTTGAGGCCTTCGAGCGTATCCACCTTGCCATTGACCGAGGCTTCGGTGAGCACGCGCGTCGTCTCCTGGAACGAAGCGGCGGATATGAACGAACGGGTCTGGAGGCTCGCCTTGGTGATGCCGAGCAGAACCGGTGTACCGACGGCTTCCTTCTTGCCTTCCGCCTTCATGATTTCGTTCGCCGCCTCGAGCTCGGTCAGATCGACCTGTTCACCGGTGAGGAAATCGGTGTCGCCGGCGTCGGTGATGTCGACTTTCTGCAACATCTGACGAACGATCACTTCGATGTGCTTATCGTTGATGAGCACGCCCTGCAACCGATAGACCTCCTGGATCTCGTTGACGAGATAGGCCGCGAGTTCCTCGACGCCCTTGATGGCGAGAATGTCGTGCGGAGCGGGATTGCCGTCGACAATATATTCGCCCTTTTCGATTACGTCGCCATCCTGAAGATGGATGTGCTTCGATTTCGGGATCAGGTATTCGGCCGAGTCCGCGCCTTCCTCGGCGGGCACGATCGTCAGGCGCTGCTTGTTCTTGAAGTCCTTTCCGAACTGCACCGTGCCTGAGATCTCAGCGATGATCGCATGGTCTTTGGGACGGCGCGCCTCGAACAGTTCCGCCACGCGCGGCAGACCGCCCGTGATATCGCGCGTCTTGGCGCTGTTGACCGAGATGCGGGCGATGACGTCGCCGGCATTCACATGCGCCCCCGGCTCAAACGAGATGATCGACTCGACCGGCAGCGCGTAGCGCGCGTCACCGCCGCGCGCCAGTTTGACGATCTTGCCGTCCTTGCCTTTGATAACGAGCGCCGGCTTCAGCGCCGCGGTGCGTGGCGAGGAACGCCAATCGATGACGATGCGCTTGGCGATGCCGGTCGCCTCGTCGATCTGTTCGGACATCGAGGCGCCTTCGGTCAGATCCTCGAAGCCAATCACGCCGTCGACCTCCGTCAAGATCGGGCGGGTGAAGGGATCCCACTCCGCCAGGCGTTGGCCGCGCTTGACTTGATCGCCGTCGTCGACTTTCAAGCGCGCGCCATATTGCACACGATGCACCACGCGCTCGGCGCCCGAGCGATCAAGCACGACGATGGCGACGTTGCGCGCCATGGCCATCAAATCGCCGTTCGAGTTGCGTGCGAGGTTGCGGTTGCGGATCTTCACTTCGCCGTCAAAGTTGGACTCGATGAAGGACTGGTCCGCAAGCTGCGCCGCGCCGCCGATGTGGAAAGTGCGCATGGTGAGCTGCGTGCCCGGCTCGCCGATCGACTGCGCCGCGATGACGCCGACCGCTTCGCCCATGTTGACGGGCGTGCCGCGCGCGAGATCGCGGCCGTAGCAGGCGCCGCAGACGCCGTTGGGCGCCTCGCAGGTCAGCACGGAACGGATCTTCACTTCCTGGATACCAGCCGCGATGATGGCGGGCATATCCTCCTCGACGATCATCCTGCCGGCCGGCACAATGGTCTTGCCTTCGAGATCGAGCAACGGCTCGGCCGCCGTGCGTCCGAGGATGCGCGAGCCGAGCGAGGCGACGACCGTACCGGCGTCGATGATCGCGCGCATCTTGATGCCGCCGGTCGAGCCGCAGTCGGGAATCGTGATGATCGAATCCTGCGCGACGTCGACAAGACGACGGGTCAGATAGCCCGAGTTCGCGGTCTTCAACGCGGTGTCGGCGAGACCTTTGCGGGCGCCGTGCGTCGAATTGAAGTATTCGAGAACCGACAAGCCCTCCTTGAAGTTCGAAATGATCGGGCTCTCGATGATTTCGCCCGACGGCTTGGCCATCAGGCCGCGCATGGCGGCGAGCTGGCGCATTTGCGTCGGCGAGCCGCGGGCGCCCGAGTGCGACATCATGTAGATCGAGTTGATCGGCATGTCCCGACCAGTCTTGTCCTTGCGCACGGCCGAGATGCCCGCCATCATCTCTTCGGCGAGCTTGTCGGAGCACTTCGCCCAGGCGTCGACGACCTTGTTGTACTTTTCGCCCTGGGTGATGAGGCCGTCGTTGTACTGCTGCTCGTATTCCTTCGCGAGAGTCGAGGTTTCGGCGATGAACTTCGGCTTGGAGTCCGGCACAACCATGTCGTCCTTGCCGAACGAGATGCCTGCCTTGAACGCCTCGCGGAATCCGATCGACATGATACGGTCGCAGAAGATGACCGTCTCCTTCTGACCGCAGTTGCGGTAGACGGTGTCGATCATTCCCGAGATTTCCTTTTTCGTCATCAGCTTGTTGGCGACGTCGAAGGGAATCTTCACGTGATCGGGCAAGAGCTGACCGAGGATGAGGCGGCCGGGCGTCGTTTCGAAGATCTTCGCGACGCGCTTGCCGCTCGCATCGTAGGTCCAGGCGCGGCCTTTGATCTTCGTGTGCAGCGTGATCGCCTTCGCGGCGAGCGCGGCCTCGATCTCGCCCATGTTGGCGAAAGCCATGCCCTGCCCCGGCTCGCCGTCGCGCATCAGCGAGAGATAATAGAGACCGAGCACGATGTCCTGGCTCGGCACGATGATCGGCTGACCGTTGGCCGGATGCAGAATGTTGTTGGTCGACATCATCAAGACGCGCGCTTCCAGCTGCGCTTCCAGCGACAGCGGGACGTGAACGGCCATCTGATCGCCGTCGAAGTCGGCGTTAAAGGCCGAGCAGACCAGCGGATGCAACTGGATCGCCTTGCCCTCGATCAACACCGGCTCGAACGCCTGGATGCCCAAACGATGCAACGTCGGCGCGCGGTTCAGCATCACTGGATGCTCTCGAATCACCTCGTCGAGGATGTCCCAGACCTCGGGCTTCTCCTTTTCGACGAGCTTCTTGGCCTGCTTGACGGTGGCCGAAAGGCCCTTGGCGTCGAGGCGCGAGTAGATGAACGGCTTGAACAGTTCGAGCGCCATCTTCTTCGGCAGGCCGCACTGATGCAACTTCAGCTCGGGACCGACGACGATCACCGAGCGGCCGGAGTAATCGACGCGCTTGCCGAGCAGGTTCTGACGGAAGCGGCCCTGCTTGCCCTTCAGCATGTCGGCCAGCGACTTCAGCGGCCGCTTGTTGGCGCCGGTGATGACGCGCCCGCGGCGGCCGTTGTCGAACAGAGCGTCGACCGATTCCTGCAACATGCGCTTTTCGTTGCGGATGATGATGTCGGGCGCGCGCAGCTCCATCAGCCGCTTCAATCGATTGTTGCGGTTGATGACGCGGCGGTAGAGGTCGTTGAGATCGGAAGTCGCGAAACGGCCGCCGTCCAGCGGCACCAGCGGACGCAGGTCCGGCGGAATGACCGGCACTTCGGTCAGGATCATCCATTCCGGCTTGTTGCCGGAATGCATGAACGCCTCGATGATCTTCAGGCGCTTGGCGAGACGCTTTGGCTTCAACTCGCTCTTCGACTCGGAAATCTCGACCTTCAGATCCTCGGCGATCTTGGCGAGATTCATACCCTTCAGAATTTCGCGGATCGCCTCGGCGCCGATCATGGCCGTGAAACTATCCTGGCCGTATTCGTCCATCGCGCGCAGATAGTCGTCCTCGGAAAGGAGCTGACGATCCTTAAGCGGCGTCAGGCCAGGATCGAGCACGATGTAGGATTCGAAATAGAGAATGCGCTCGAGATCCTTCAGCGTCATGTCGAGCAACAAGCCGATGCGCGAGGGCAGCGACTTGAGAAACCAGATATGCGCGACCGGCGCGGCGAGGGAAATATGGCCCATGCGTTCGCGGCGCACGCGCGACAGCGTGACCTCGACACCGCACTTCTCGCAGATGACGCCCTTGTATTTCATGCGCTTGTACTTGCCGCACAGGCACTCGTAATCCTTGATCGGCCCGAAGATGCGGGCGCAGAACAGGCCATCGCGCTCCGGCTTGAAGGTGCGGTAGTTGATCGTCTCCGGCTTCTTGATTTCGCCGAACGACCACGAAAGAATCTTCTCCGGGCTCGCGATCGCGATCTGAATCTGATCGAAAGCCAGCGGAGCGGGCGCCGGCGCGAAAGGATTCGTGACTTCCTGATTCATATTTTCATCTCCCGCGGGCGCCGTTCGCAACCGAATCGACGACCCGCCTCGAGGGAATTTTGCGGGGGCTCGAAGCGCCCCCGCGACCTAAGCAACGACACGCGCCTGCCGACGGGCGCGCTTCACGATTATTCGGCCGCCTCGGCCGGTGGGGTCGCCGTCGCCTCGCCCGGCAATTTCTTGGTCGAGGCGAGTTCGACATTGAGGCCGAGCGAACGCATTTCCTTGACGAGCACGTTGAAGCTCTCGGGAATGCCGGATTCGAACGTATCGTCGCCGCGCACGATCGCTTCATAAACCTTGGTGCGGCCCGCCACGTCGTCCGACTTGACGGTGAGCATTTCCTGCAAGGTGTACGCGGCGCCATAAGCCTCCAGCGCCCAGACTTCCATTTCGCCGAAACGCTGACCGCCGAACTGCGCCTTGCCGCCGAGCGGTTGCTGGGTGACGAGGCTGTAGGGCCCAATGGAGCGCGCGTGGATCTTGTCGTCGACGAGATGGTGCAGCTTCAGCATATAGATGTAGCCGACCGTGACCTTGCGGTCGAACGCGTCGCCGGTGCGGCCGTCGAATAGCGTGACCTGACCCGAGGGGTCGTTGCCCGCCATCTTCAGCATGTCGACGATATCCTTCTCGCGCGCGCCGTCGAAGACAGGCGTCGCGATCGGCACGCCACGGCGAAGGTTCTCGCCAAGTTCGACAAGCCCTTTGTCGTCGAGCGCCCTGATAGTGTCGTTGACACCATAGATCTGGTCGAGCTTCTCACGCAGGGGCTTTGCGTTCATCGCCTTGTGATAAGCGTCAACCGCTTCACCGACCTGCTTGCCGAGGCCCGCGCAGGCCCAGCCGAGATGCGTCTCCAGAATCTGACCGACGTTCATGCGGCTCGGCACGCCGAGCGGATTGAGCACGATGTCGACCGGCGTGCCGTCGGCGAGGAACGGCATGTCCTCCTGGGGCGTGATGCGCGAGACAACGCCCTTGTTGCCGTGACGGCCGGCCATCTTGTCGCCGGGCTGGATCTTGCGCTTTACGGCGATGAAGACCTTGACCATCTTCATCACGCCCGGCGGCATTTCGTCGCCGCGTTGCAGCTTCTCGACCTTGTCGAGGAAGCGGCTTTCAAGGCTCTTCTTCGACTCGTCGTACTGTTTCCGCATCGCTTCGATTTCGCTCATCGTCGCGTCGCTCTCGAGCGCGAACGTCCACCACTGCGAGCGCGGATGCTCGTCGATGAGCACGCGCGTCAGCACCTGATCCTTCTTGAAACCCTTCGGCCCCGAAAGGGCGCGTTTGTCGATCAAGATGTCGGCCAGGCGCGCATAGACGTTACGATCGAGGATCGCCTGCTCGTCGTCGCGGTCCTTGGCCAAACGCTCGATTTCCTCGCGCTCGATCGCTTGGGCGCGCTCGTCCTTCTCGACGCCGTGGCGGTTGAACACGCGCACTTCGACGATGGTGCCCTGCACACCCGGCGGCACACGCAGTGAGGTGTCGCGCACGTCGGAAGCTTTCTCGCCGAAAATGGCGCGAAGCAGCTTCTCTTCCGGCGTCATCGGGCTCTCGCCTTTCGGCGTGATCTTGCCGACGAGGATGTCGCCCGCGACGACTTCAGCGCCGATGTAGACGATGCCCGCTTCGTCGAGGTTCTTCAGGGCTTCTTCCGAAACGTTCGGAATGTCGCGCGTGATCTCCTCCGGCCCAAGTTTGGTGTCGCGGGCCATCGCTTCGAATTCCTCGATGTGGATCGAGGTGAAGACGTCGTCCTTGACGATACGCTCCGAAAGCAGGATCGAATCTTCAAAATTGTAGCCGTTCCAAGGCATGAACGCGACGAGCACGTTGCGGCCGAGCGCGAGATCGCCGAGATCGGTCGAGGGACCGT
>JBBIIT010000095.1:0-8151 GCA_037446355.1 Beijerinckiaceae bacterium
CGCCAAGGCGGCGGCGCTCGCTCCGGCCGCCGCGCCCGCGCCCGCCAAAGCGTCCGCGCCGAGCGCGATGCCGCCCGCGCCGTCGGCGGCCAAGATCGCCACCGAGGCCGGGCTCGATCTCTCGGGCGTCGCCGGCAGCGGCAAGCGCGGACAGGTGCTCAAGGGCGACGTGCTGGAGGCGCTCGCCAAGGCGCCCGCGCCGGTCGCGCTCGCTCCGGCGCCCGCGCCAATCTCCGTGCGCGCGCCCTCCGCCCCCGACGACGCCTCGCGCGAAGAGCGCGTGCGCATGACGAAGCTGCGCCAGACCATCGCGCGCCGACTCAAGGAGGCTCAGAACACGGCGGCGATGTTGACGACCTTCAACGAGGTCGACATGTCCGAGGTGATGTCGATGCGCGCCAAATACAAAGACGCGTTCGAGAAGAAGCACGGCGGCAAGCTCGGTTTCATGGGCTTCTTCGTCAAGGCCTGCGTGCAGGCGTTGAAGGAAATTCCGGCGGTCAACGCCGAGATCGACGGCGCGGACCTCGTCTTCAAGAACTATTATCACCTCGGCATCGCGGTCGGCACCGACAAGGGTCTCGTTGTGCCGGTCGTGCGCGACGCGGATCAACTCTCCATCGCCGGGATCGAAAAGAAGATCGCCGATTTCGGCAAGCGCGCGCGCGACGGTCAGTTGAAGATCGAGGAAATGCAGGGCGGCACCTTCACGATCACCAACGGCGGCATCTACGGCTCGCTGATGTCGACGCCGATCCTCAATGCGCCGCAGTCCGGCATTCTCGGGATGCACAAGATTCAGGAGCGGCCAATGGGGATCAACGGCAAGATCGAAATCCGGCCGATGATGTATTTGGCCTTGAGTTACGATCACCGCGTCGTCGACGGCAAGGAGGCCGTGACGTTCCTGGTGCGTGTCAAGGAGGCGCTCGAAGACCCGGCGCGGTTGGTGCTGGATTTGTGAGGCGAGGCGCTCTGGCCGACTCCTGATTCGTCGCCGCGTCGCGACGCGCTCGCTCGCAACCGGGCGAGAATCGCTGGCAAACATTAGAGTGGTGAAATGTCCTACGACCTCATCGTCATCGGCGCCGGACCCGGCGGATATGTTTGCGCGATCCGCGCGGCGCAGCTTGGGCTGACGGTCGCCGTCGTCGAGAAGCGCAAGACGCTCGGCGGGACCTGCCTCAACGTCGGCTGCATCCCGTCGAAGGCGATGCTTTACGCTTCCGAGATGTTCGAGGAGGCCGGGCATGGCATGGCGCCGCTCGGCGTCGTCGTCGGCGCGCCCAAGCTCGATCTTCCGGCCATGATGAAACACAAGAACGAGACGGTCGCCGCCAATGTCAACGGCGTCGCTTTTCTGTTCAAGAAGAACAAGATCGACTGGCTGCAAGGCGAGGCGCGCATCGCCGCCGCTGGCAAGGTCGTCGTCAGGAGCGACGACGGCGCCGAAAAATTCCACGAGGCGAGGAACATCGTCATCGCCACGGGCTCCGATGTCGCGCGTCTACCAGGCGTAGAGATCGACGAGAAGATCGTCGTCTCCTCGACCGGCGCGCTCGAACTCGGCGCGCCGCCGAAGAAGCTGATCGTCGTCGGCGCCGGCGTCATCGGCCTTGAACTCGGCTCGGTCTGGCGCCGGCTCGGCGCAGAAGTCATCGTCGTCGAATTTCTCGACCGCATCCTTCCGGGCATGGACGGCGAGGTCGCCAAACAGTTCCAGCGTATGTTGGAGAAGCAGGGCTTCAAGTTCCATCTCGGCCACAAGGTCGCCAGCGTCGCGAAATCCGCGACCGGCGCGAAAGCGACGATCGAGCCCGCCGCCGGCGGCGCGCCGATAGCGCTCGAGGCCGACATCGTGCTGGTCGCCATCGGTCGCCGCCCCTTTACGCAAGGGCTGGGGCTGGAGGCGCTCGGCGTCGCAATGGAGCGCGGGCAGGTCGTCATCGACAACCATTTCGCCACCAATGTTTCCGGCGTTTACGCCATCGGCGACGTCGTGCGCGGGCCGATGCTCGCCCACAAGGCCGAGGACGAAGGCGTCGCGCTTGCGGAGATTCTCGCGGGGCAGGCGGGTCATGTGAATTACGACGTCATTCCCGGTGTCGTCTATACGAGCCCGGAAATCGCCGTCGTCGGCAAGTCGGAGGAGGAACTGAAGGCGGCGGGCGCGGCGTACAGCGTCGGCAAGTTCCCGTTCACCGCCAACGGCCGCGCGCGTGCGATGCGTCATACCGACGGTTTCGTCAAAGTGCTCGCCGACGCGGCGAGCGACCGCGTGCTGGGCGTCCATATCGTCGGCTTCGGCGCCGGCGAGATGATCCACGAGGCGGCCGTCTTGATGGAGTTCGGCGGCTCGGCCGAAGATCTCGCCCGCACCTGCCATGCGCATCCGACGATGTCGGAGGCCGTCAAGGAGGCTGCAATGGCGGCAGCGAAGCGGGCTATCCATGTGTGATTGATTTATCGCGCCGCCGCGACAGCGCGTCGCCTTGCCAGAGCGGCAGCGCGCGGGCGACGCTCGGGCGCCATGATGAACAGATTTCTTATCTACGTAGCCGCCGCCATCGCCGTTTTCGCCGCCGCGCCCGCCCAAGCGGACCGTATGGCGCTATGGCGCCTCGTGCACGATCAATGCGCGCCCCATTCGGCCAGCGGCGCGGGGCCGAAGCCTTGCGAGGCGGTGGATATTGCCCAGGGCGAGGCGCGCGGCTTCGCGGTGCTCAAGGACCGGAATGGCGTTGCGCAGATGTTGGCGATTCCGACCGCGCGCGTTACCGGAATTGAGGACCCGGCGCTGCTGGCGCCGGGCGCGGCCAATTATTTCGTCGACGCCTGGGCCGCGCGCGACCGTCTGGATCAGCGCCTCGGTCACCCGCTGCCGCGCGAAGCGGTCGGCGTCACCGTCAATTCCATGTTCAGCCGCAGTCAGGATCAATTGCATCTGCACATCGATTGTCTGGACAAGGCGGTGGCGGCCGAGATCGCCGCCGAGGCGCCGGGTCTCGACGCGCAATGGCGTCCGATGGGCGAGGCGCTGAAGGGACGCCGTTACTGGGCGCGACGCCTCGACGAGAGCGACCTCGCCAAGGCTTCCCCGTTCCTGTGGCTCGCCGACGGCCTCGCCGGGGCTCGGCTGGAACTGGGCCTGTGGAGTCTGGCCTTGGTCGGAGCGGAATTCGACGGCAAGCCCGGCTTCGTGCTGCTGGCCGACCACGCGGAACTAACCGCCGGCGGCCACGCCGAGGATTTGCAGGACCATTCCTGCGCCGTCGCCGCCAAACCCTGAGGCGCCGAAACCGCGCCGCATTCGGCCGCGATGGTCCGCCTGACCGCCGCCGAACATCATTCGCGTTTTGACGCGAATTGCGCTATCAGGCCGCGCGAGCCCTGTTGTCACGACGAACGATTCTTTCATGGAGGCCATTTTGAAGCGACGTGAATTTCTCGCCGGCGCCGCGGGACTGGTCGGCGGCGCGTTGGCGCCTCGGATCGCTCTGGCCAATGTGCCGACGCCGTTCACGTTCGACATGAACCCGCCGATGGACAGCCGCGAGAAATTCATCGCATGGGGCGTCGCCCAGCGTGGCGAGGATCCCAAGTTCCTCGGCGAGCGTTTCGACCGCTTCGGCGCCATGGTGCGCAATGAGGATCTGCTCGACGACCGTCACAAGCGCGCGTTCCTGCTGACGCCGCGCGAAAAATTCGTGTTGACCCAGAACCTCGGCCGCGCCTACGAGCACGCGTTTCTCGACATCGGTTGGGGCGTCACCATTTCGGGGCCGCATATCGTTGGCCGAATGACTTCGACGATCGACCCGAAACCGGGCGAGAGAGTGCTCGAGATAGGCACCGGCTCGGGCTATCAGTCGGCCTATCTCTCGCATCTGACCGACAAGGTCTATACAATCGAGATTATCAAGCCGCTCGCCGAGCGCACGCGCGCCACCTATGACCAACTCATCAAGGACGGCTACACCGAGTTCCAGGCGATTACGTCCAAGAATTCGGACGGCTATTACGGCTGGGAAGAGAACGGTCCGTTCGACAAGATCATCGTCACTTGCGGCATCGACCACGTGCCGCCGCCGCTGTTGCAGCAACTCAAAGCAGGCGGCGTGATGGTGATTCCGGTTGGTCCGCCCGGGGCCCAACGCGTGCTGAAGGTTGTCAAGACGCAGGGCGCCGACGGCGCGATCACCGTCGCGCGCTCCGACATATACGGCGGCAAGATCGTGCCCTTCGTGCCCTTCACCAAGCTCGAAGGCGATGCCATCAAGGGCACGCATAACAACTAAGATTGGGCGAGGGGAGTTCCCCTCCCCGTCCTGACGGAGCCGGGCCAGGGGTGGGGCTTTCCTCGACGAGATCGATCGGCGCTCGCGTGGTTCGTGAACATACTGCCTCCTGCGCCCTTCTCGTTCCACGGGAAGGGGCAATTTACCCTTCAGGAAACCGCAAATGATCGACGCTGGCGAAGGCGACATTTCGCTCGACGCGCGCGGACGCCTCGCGCTCTACGCCGCTGTTGCGCTTGGCGCCGGCGCGGTGATCGCGCTGCAAATCGACATCATGCGCGTTTTCGCCGTCGGCAACTGGACGCATTTTGGCTCGCTCGTCGTCAGCCTCGCGATGCTTGGTTTTGGTCTGACCAGCGCAGTGATGGCGGTCGCGAAGGATTGGTTCGCGCGCAACTGGCGAGTCGCGGCGACCATTGCGCTAGGCCTTTTCGGCCCTCTGGCCGTCGGCGCCAATCTCTACATTCAGCAACTCGGTTTCAATCCGATCTATCTCGTCTCCGACCCCAATCAGAAGTGGAAACTGGCCGAAATCTTTCTCGCCTCGCTGGCGCCGTTCCTCGCGGGGGCGGTTTTTCTGGGCAGCGTGTTCCTGAAGAGCAACAAGACCTTCGGGCGCGTCTATTTCGCCGATCTTGCCGGCTCCGGTCTCAGCGGCCTCGTTTTTCTCGGCGCGATGTATTTGTTCCCGCCGGTCGATCTGATCGCCGCGCCGCTGGCGCTGTGGTTCGCGGCCTGCCTCGCCTGGACGTTCCTGCCCGGCGCGGGCCGCGCGCTCGTCCCCTTCGTCCTTTCGGCGGCGGTAGCTTTCGCAGGCCATTTCATCGTCGCGCCATCGCTCGGCCTCTCCCGGCTCGCGGTCAACGATTACAAAGGCGCTTCCTACGCGCGGCGCCTGCCCGAAGCGAAGAAGGTGTTCGAGAGCTATTCCCCGTTCGGTTTCCTCGAAGCCTATACGACCTCCTATCTGCATTTCGCGCCGGGCCTCTCCGACAATGCCGGTTTCAATCTGCCCTCTATGCCCGCCAACGCCTATCTCGGGCTTTATATCGACAGCGACGGCCCGATCGGCGTGATGCGTCATCTCGACGCGAAGGAATCGGCTTATTTCCGTTATCTGCCGATGTATTACCCGTATCTGCTCAAGCAGGCGCCCAGAATATTCGTCACGCAGTTCGGCGGCGGCATCTCCACCGAGGTCGCGCTCTCCTCCGGCTCCAAGGACATCACAGTCGCCGAGGGCAATCGCGCGATTCTCGACGCGTTCCGCGAACCCGCGCTGAAGAATTTCACCGGCGACGTGTTGAGCAAGGTGCGCGTCATCGATTACGAGGGGCGCCATTTCCTCGCTCAGACGAGCGAGAAGTTCGACGTCATCGACCTCAGCTTGGCGGATTCGACCGGCCTCTCCAATCCCGGCGGCTTCGCGGTCGTCGAGAAGTTCGCCTACACCCAGGAGGCGATGGAAACTTACATGCGAGCGCTGAGCCCGGACGGGGTGCTCGCCGTGACGATCTGGAACAAGGAAGAGCCGCCCAAATCCGTGCTCAAGCTTTATGCGACGATGGCGGCGGCCTCGCGCGCGATCGACGGCGACAAGATGGCGGATTCCTTCTTCGTGGCTTCGTCCTATCTGTCGACCGCGACTGTGCTCTACAAGCGCGGCGGCTTCACCGACGTCGAAATCGAAAAACTGCGCAAGCACACTCACGACATGTCGTTCGACGAAATCTATTCGCCGGGTCTCTTCTACGATCCCTCGCAGACCGACCGCACGCTCGACGGATATGTCGCCCAGTTCTTCTCCGCGCCGGTCAACGGCCCGCCTTCAGGCGAGTCGGCGGCCGATGCGACCGGCCCAGTCGATCCGACGGGCCCCAGCGACGCGGCGCCGCCTGGCGGCAAGGCGGACGAGGGCGTACTGCCTTCGACAGTGATGGGGCGGCTCGCCTGGCACACGCTCGTCCATGGCGGCTGGCCCGAGATCGCGCGCCGTTATGTTTTCGACACCAGCAAGCTGACCAACGATGCGCCGTATTTCGCGGCTTACGTCAAAGCGAAGGATCTGCCGGCGGTGTTTTCCGACCCCGACCGGCTCGAACCATTGCAGGACGAATGGGGATATCTGCTGATCTGGGCGACGCTCGGCGTCGCCTGCGTAACCGCGGCGGCGCTGCTCGCGATTCCCGTGGTATGGGGCTGGCGCTCGATCTTCGCCAAGACGCCGGGCAAGGGACTTACCGTGCTTTATTTCGCCTGTCTGGGCGCCGGCTATATCATGGTCGAGGTCGGCTTGATCGCGCATTTCGTGATGGCGCTCGGCAATCCGACGGTTTCGGCCTCGATCCTGATTACCGGGATGTTGGTGTTTTCCGGCGTCGGCGCGCTCGTCTCCGAGCGCATCCTGCCGATCATGCGGGTCTTCATGCCGGTCCTGTTCATTGCCATCGGCGCGATGCTGATCGGTTATGCGCTGTTCCTCAACGTAGCGCTCGACGCGATCGGAACGCTGCCCTATGGCGCGCGGCTCGTGCTGTGCTTTGTCTTCATCGCGCCGCCCGCGTTCCTGATGGGCTTCCCGATGTCGACGGCGATGACGACGCTCGGCCGCCTGGGCAAAGAGCACATGTTCATCTGGGCCTGGGGCGTCAACGGCTGCTTCTCGGTGATCGGCGCCGCCGCCGCGCCGGTCGTGGCGACGAATTTCGGCCTCGGGGCCGTGATCGAAATCGCGGGTCTGGCCTATCTGCTGGCGCTGCCCGCGTTCTACGGGGTAATCTCGGGCGAGCGAAACCGGTGAACTGAACGCGAATCCTCGATGGGGGAGCCGATCGATGCAGCTTCGATTTGCGCGGCCGTCTTTGGCCGCGTTGGCTATGTTGGCGTTGGAGCTTGCCGTGTCCGGCTGCGCTAACGCCCCCAGGGCGCCGGCGCCGAGCGCGGGCATTCCGGCCGAGACGCCGACATTCGCGCAGGAAGGCGGCGCCAATGTCGCCTTCGCCGAATTCAAGACCTCGGCCTTTCCCTATCACGGCGAGATTCCGGCCAGCGCCGACAACGGTCCGTCGCGTCCCTTTCTCGACGCGAAATCCGAGGACGGGCGCCTCGGCCACACTTCGCCGCGCGGCGGCGTGCTGTGGGAGGACGCGGCCTACAGCGACCGCCACGTGCTGCTCGCCGCATCGCCCGATTTCAACCCCAACGCTCCGGGCGCGATGGTGGTGTTCTTCCACGGCAATCAGGCGACGCTGGCGCGCGACGTCGTCGATCGGCAGCAGGCGCCGCGCCAGGTCGCGCAGTCCCGGCTCAACGCCGTGCTGGTCGCGCCGCAGATGGCCTACGACGCGCGCGATTCGAGCGCCGGAAATTTCTGGCGTCCGGGCGCCTTGGCGCAGTTTCTCGACGAGGCTGACCTGAAGCTCGCGAATCTCTATCCGCAGGCCTCGCGCGCCGCCTTCCGGCGAATGCCGGTCATCCTGGTCGGCTACAGCGGCGGCTATCTGCCGGTCGCCTATTCGCTCGCCCATGGCGGCGCGGGCGGAAGGGTGAAAGGCGTCGTGCTGTTCGATGCGCTCTACGGCGAGCCCGACAAATTCGCGCGCTGGATCGAGAGCGAATACGGCGCTGCGTTTTTCGTCAGCGCCTATTCGACGTCCTCGAAGGAGGGCAATCTGAAATTGCAGGCGCGGCTCGAACAGGACGGCGTGCGCACCCAGTCCGGTCTGCCCGGCGCCCTGCAACCGGGAACCGTCGCCTTCGTCGACGCGGGCGATGTCCGGCACGAGGACTTCGTCAACTACGCCTGGACCCGCGATCCGCTCGCCGACGTGCTTTCGCGGGTCGCGCCGTAGGG
>JBBIIT010000096.1:0-7987 GCA_037446355.1 Beijerinckiaceae bacterium
CGGGCTTGTCCCGGCCCCATGCCGCGCCGATCCACCCGGCTCCGATCTGCCGCGAGCCCGTTTGGGCCCAGACGGTCGGCTCGGGGCGGGCATGATGGAATAGCCGGAAGCGGGTTCCGATTACGCGGCGCTCACTCCCGTTCCGCGCGGCGCGATCGCTGGCGCCGCTTCCAGCCTTCGCCAGGCTTCACGGCCCGGCCGAAAACGTAGCGCTCGAGGATCGCGCGCTTGCGGGCGCGGGGGCTGGGTTCGGCGTTCTCTGTTTCGGGTCGAGGCGGCGGCGGCGCGACCGGCGCGGGCTCGACTTCCGGCGGCGCCTTTCTCGGCGCGCGGGCTCGGGTCGCGGCTTTCGGCGTCGCGGCGGCGGACGGAAGCGAAGGCGTGTTGCGAAGCGCCCGCGCCGTGCGGACCTCGAGCGCGACCGGCTGTGGCTCGGGCGCGGCGGAAGCTTCAGCGAGGATCGGCAATATCCGGCCCGATCGCGCGGGCGGCGCCGCGGCCACGGGCGCGGTCTCGACCGTCGCGGGCCGGAACGCTGCCGCCGCCTCGAGTGAGGCCGCGCTTTCCTGCGGCCGGGGGACGAGGCCCGCGCTGACCCAATTGGTTTTGGAATTGTCGGAGAGGGAGCGCCGCTTGGGCTGACGGACTTCGACGGTGAACGACTTGATCTCGCGCTTCAATGGCGCCCTCAGCTGAATGGGAAGCGTCCGCTTCGAATCGTGCGGCCCAAAGCGATCTTCACCGCCGCCGCGCCAATTGCAAGGGCGCACCGCCACAGTGACCCCAACTTCCGGCCCGGCCCGACCCGTTCCTAACCTATTTTCAACCGGCGCGGTCCAACGCCGTTCCCGCGTCGATCGTAACACCTGTCCAGCGTAATTCCCGTGAGGCCCGAATTTCGTATCCGACAATCGAGCCTTCGGGAATCGCTCCCCTTGCATCTTCCCCCCGCATTTGACATGACTTGACGCCTGCGATGGGGCGGACGCCAAAAGTTCGCGCTTATTCGCAAAAAGTAAGGAAATTAGGGCAGGAAACCGAGCGGGCGCCGAGCGCATCGCAGTTTTCACATCGGACAGGCCGCCTTCGCGACCTCGCGGGGAGCGGACCCGGAATCTTTCTTGAAAGCGCTCCCAACGCGCCGGGCCGGGGGATGTAGGACGCCTCATGGAACAAGAGCGACCCGTCCGGCTCGCCGCCGACGCCCGCCTTTCGGGCATGACAGAATTGCAGCCGCTGATCGAGCTGCGCGCCATCGAGAAACACTTTCCGGGCGTGCACGCCTTGAACCAAGCCAGACTCGATCTGCGCGCGGGAGAAGTGCATGCCCTCATGGGCGAGAACGGCGCGGGCAAGTCGACGCTGATGAAGGTGCTGACCGGCGTGTACCAGCCTGACGCCGGCGAAATCGTCGTCGAAGGCCGGGTAGTCAACGTTCCCGGTCCGCGCGCCGCGCAAGAGCTGGGTATCAGCATCATTCATCAGGAGCTCTTCCTGATGAATCATATGACGGCGGCGCAGAACATTTTCATCGGCCGCGAGCCGCGGCGCGGCTTCGGCATGTTCGTCGACGAAGCCAAGGCGAACGCAGACGCCGCGGCCCTGTTCAAACGGATGAAGATCAAAATCGACCCGACGGTCGAAGTCGGGGAGCTCACGGTCGCGCGTCAGCAATTGGTGGAGATCGCCAAGGCGCTGTCGTTCAACTCCAAGGTGCTCATCATGGACGAGCCGACCTCGGCGCTCAACGAGACCGAGGTCGAGCATCTGTTCGCCATCATCGCGGACTTGAAAGCCAATGGCGTCGGCGTCGTCTACATCACCCACAAGATGGACGAAGTGAAACGCATCGCCGACCGGATCACGGTCATGCGCGACGGGCAAACGATCGATACGGTTCCGGCCGCGCAAACGCCGATGTCGAGGATCATCTCGCTGATGGTCGGGCGCGAACTCGGGGACGCCGTGCGCGCCGAGGGCAAGGGCGGGGGCGACGAAGCGTTGCGGGTTTCCGGGCTCAATCGCGGCTCCGCCATCAAGAACGTCGATTTCATCGTGCGCAAGGGCGAGATTCTCGGTTTCGCCGGCCTGATGGGCGCCGGGCGCACCGAGGTGGCTCGCGCAGTATTCGGCGCCGATCCGTTCGACGGCGGCGAGATCCATGTGCATGGCGAGCGCCGTCACATCGGCAGCCCTTCGGACGCCGTGAAGGCCGGCATTGCTTATCTCAGCGAAGACCGGAAGCGCTTCGGGCTCGTAACGCCGATGTCCGTCCGGGATAACGTCACAATGGCTTCCTGGCCGCGCTTCGCCGCCAGAGGTCTTTGGATGCGCGACGGCGCGCTGCGAAAGACCTCCGGCGACTATGTGAGCTTGTTGAAGGTCAAGACGCCGTCGGTGGATCAAGAGACCCGACTGCTCTCGGGCGGCAACCAGCAGAAGGTCGTGATCGCCAAATGGTTGCTGCGCGATTGCGACATTCTCTTCTTCGACGAGCCGACGCGCGGCATCGACGTCGGCGCCAAGGCCGAGATTTACAAGCTGCTTCAGGGTCTGGCCGAGCAAGGCAAGGCCATCGTCGTCATCTCTTCCGAGCTTCCGGAGATATTGCGCGTTTCGCACCGCATCGTGGTGATGTGCGAGGGGCGCATCACCGGCGAGCTTGACGGCAAGACCGCGACCCAGGAATCGATCATGACGCTGGCCACGCAGCGTCGCGCCAACGCCGCTCCAGAGGAAGCGAAAGTCCAATGACCGACGTCGCTCTCGAAAACGCTCGCGCATCGAGGCCGGGCTTCTTCACGATTGCTGCGCTGCAAAAGGCCGTCGCTTTCGTGGTGCTGATCGCGATGGTGCTCTTTTTCAGTTTCGCCAGCGAGAACTTCGCGGAGGTGAGCAATCTCATCAATATCTTGCAAGCGACCGCGGTCAACGGCGTCCTCGGCGTGGCCTGCACGTTCGTGATCGTATCGGGCGGCATCGATCTTTCGGTCGGCACGCTGATGACTTTCTGCGCGGTGATGTCCGGCGTCGTGCTCACCTACTGGGGGATGCCGATGTGGCTCGGCGTCATCGGCGCGCTGCTGACCGGGGCCTTTTGCGGCGCGGTCTCCGGCGTCGTTATCGCCAAGCTCAAGATTCCGCCCTTCATCGCCACCCTCGGCATGATGCTGGTGCTCAAAGGCGGCGCGCTGGTCATTTCCGGCGTGGCGCCGATCTATTTCAACGGAACGCCCAATTTTTCGCTGATTTCCCCGGACAGCTCGATCAGCTTGTTGTTTCCGAACGTGCAGATTCCCAACGGCGTCTTCATCATGTTCGCGGTGGCGATCGTGGCTTCGATCGTTCTGACCAAGTCGATCCTGGGACGCTACGTGTTCGCGCTCGGCAGCAACGAGGAGGCGGCGCGCCTGTCGGGCGTGAACGTCGATTTCTGGAAGATTGTCACCTATTCGCTGAGCGGGGTCATCTGCGGCGTCGCTGGACTGCTGATCGCCTCGCGACTCAACTCCGCGCAGCCCGCGCTCGGGCAGGGTTACGAACTCGACGCAATCGCCGCCGCCGTGATCGGCGGCACGTCGCTTTCGGGCGGACGCGGCACAATTCTCGGCACGATTATCGGCGCCTTCATCATGTCGGTGCTCAATAACGGTTTGCGCATCATGAGCGTCGAGGAGCAATGGCAGATCGTCGTCACCGGCGTCATCATCATCGTTGCGGTCTATGTCGACAACATACTTCGCCGCAAATCGTAGGCTGGGAGGGGCCGTCGGAAACCGGAGAAGCACAAGCCTGAGCGCATCTTCGCCGCGCAATGTCGCGGCTTCGTTTACAACCCAAGGAGAACCCAATGAAAAAGACTGTGTTGGTTTCGGCGTTCGCGTTGGGCGTCGCCATGACGCTCTCGGCGCCGTCTTTCGCCGATGAGGCCTATTTCCCGATCATCGCCAAGGGCTTCAGCCACCAGTTCTGGCAAGCCGTGAAGTCGGGCGCCGAGGAAGCCGCGAAGGCCGACGGCGTGAAGATCAGCTTCGAAGGTCCGGCGACGGAAGCCATGATCGACAAGCAGATCGACATGCTCAACGCCGCGATCGCCAAAAAACCGCAGGGCATCGGCTTCGCCGCCCTCGACTCGAAGGCCGAGGTGCCGCTGTTGAAGAAGGCGCACGACGCGGGCATCCCGATTGTCGCCTTCGACTCGGGGGTCGACAGCGACTTGCCGCTCGCGACCTGCACGACCGACAATGTCAAAGCCGCCGGCGCGGCGGCCGACAAGATGGGTGAAGCGATCGGCGGCGAGGGCGAAATCGCCGCGGTCATTCACGACCAGACCAGCGCCACCGGCATCGGGCGTCGCGATGGCTTCGTCAACGAAATCAAAGCCAAGTTCCCGAAGATCAAGATCGTCGACCTGCAATACGCGAACGACGCCCTCAAGGCGGCCGAAGACGTCAAGGCGATGCTCCAGGCCCATCCGCACATCAAGGGCGTTTTCGCCTCCAACGAAGGTGCGGCGAACGGCCTCGTCACCGCGATGAAGGAGACCAAAGCTAAGATCGTCGCCATCGGCTACGACAGCGGCAAGGGACAGAAGGACGCGATCAAGGACGGCATCCTGCTCGGCTCGATTACCCAGAACCCGGTCGGCATCGGCAAATGCGTCGTCGATTCGCTCGCCAAGGCGATCAAGGGCGAGACGCTGCCGAAGACGATCGACACCGGCTTTTACTGGTACGACAAGTCCAACATCTCCGATCCGAAAGTCGCGGCCGTTCTGTATGATTGAAATCGACTGCGGGCTCGCGCGATCGTGCGCGAGCCCAAATCGAACGGCCTGACGATGACGCGCTGGCGCCCCGCGGACAAAGCGCGGGGCGTTCGCGTTTGAATTGGGGTCGGACGAAAAATCCGCGCCTCACATGCGCCCTTTCCAAGGCGCCAATTTATGTTCGGCCCAGCGCATCAGCAATTCGAAACCGAAGGCGACTGCGCCGATGATGAGGATGCCGAGGATCACGACGTCGGTGCGCAGGAAGTTCGAGGCGTTGAACACCATCTTGCCTAACCCGGCGTCGGCGGCGATCATCTCGGCGGCGACCAACGTTGTCCAGCCGACGCCCATGCCGATGCGCAGGCCAACGAGGATCTCCGGCAGCGCACTGGGCAGAATGACGTGCGCGATCACCTGCCGGTAGCTCGCGCCCATCGACAGCGCGGCCTGGATCTGCTCTTGCGCGACCGAGCGGACGCCCGAACGCGCAGCAAGCGCGACCGGCGCGAAAATCGCAAGAAACAGCAGCGCCACCTTCGAGAATTCGCCGATGCCGAACCAGATGATCATCAACGGGAGATAGGCGAGCGGCGGCAGCGGGCGGTAGAACTCGACCGGCGGATCAAAGACGCCGCGCGCGATGCGTGAGACCCCCATCGCGACGCCGATCGGGATAGCGATCAGCGCCGCGAGCACGAACGCCGAAGCGACGCGCGCGAAGCTCGCGAGGCAGTGGACGAGCAGCGTGTGTCCGTCGAGATCGCCGGACAGCGATTGCAGAAAAGCGCCCCAAATCGCCATCGGGCGCGGCAGGAACAGCGGCTTGATCCAGCCCATTTCCGTCACGAGCTCCCATAGCGCGAAGATCGCGATCGTCGTCAGCATGCTGACGAAAATGCTGGAGCCTTCGCCGAGCACGCGGTAACGGCTGACCTTGCGAGCGTCGGGCGCGCCGGGAACGAGCGGCGCGACGCTCGAAACATTCGACATGTTCAATCTCCGGCGATGGGTTGGTCGGAGGGAGGACGCCGCTGGATGTCGGCGAGCACGATCTCCCGCAATCGAACGAATTCGGGATCGGACTTCACTTTGCGTGCGTCGCGGCAGGCGATGAAATTGCGCGAGAAGTTCAGGTCGTAGGTCTTTTCGATCTTGCCCGGTCGCGGCGTCATGACGATCAGCCGAGTCGCCAGGAACAGCGCCTCTTCGACCGAATGGGTGATGAAGAATATCATCTTGCCGGTGCGATGCCAGACGTCGAGGATCAGTTCCTGCATCTGCTCGCGCGTGAGCGCGTCGAGGGCGCCGAGCGGCTCGTCCATCAGCAACGCTTCGGGATCGCAGGCCAGTGCGCGCGCGATGCCGACGCGCTGCTGCATTCCGCTCGAAAGCTCGTACGCCATCTTGCGCTCGAATCCCGACAGGCTGACAAGCGCGAGCTTTTCCGAAGCGATCGCGTAGCGTTCCGTCTTGCGCACGCCGCGCATCTTGAGCCCGAACGCGACATTGTCCACGACGTTCAGCCAGGGCATCAGGGCGTGTTTCTGGAATACGACCCCGCGGTCCGCGCCGGGTCCACGCACTTCCTGGCCGTCGAGCAGGACGCGTCCCTCCGTCGGCGGCAGGAAGCCCGCCAATGTGGAGAGCAGCGTGGTCTTGCCGCAACCCGAGGCGCCGATAGCGACGACGAAATCGCCTTGGCTCATGTGCAAATCGACGTGGCTGAGCGCCGTAATGGCCCCGTCGTGAGAAGTGTAGCGAACAGTCACGTCCTGAACGTCGAGCGAGGCGTTGACGCGAGTATTCGAATCTTTCGCGGCGGCGGGGGGCATCACGATCCTCCAAGTGCGCCTGCGGGAGCCGAATTCGCTACGCGCCCGCGCGATTGCCGTCACTTCACGGCGGCGGCGTATTCCGGGTCGACGAAACCGCTGAAGTCGGCGGGAACGTCGGTGATGCGGCCCTGCGCTCTTAAGAACGTGGCCGTCGAGGCCATCGCCTTGGCGGCCCCTGAAGCCTTGCCGCCGCCCAGCCACGCGTCCGAGGCCTGTTCGGCGGCGCTTGGGAACGCGTAAGAATCGATCGCCGCTTTAACGTCCTCGGCATTGGCGCCGACCACCTTGGCGATGGCCCTTGCCGCGTCGCCGGTTAGGAACTTCGCCGGATCGGCCGCGTAGGCCGCATTCGCCGCGGCCATCTGGCGAACGAAGGCGATCACGAAGTCTTTGTTGTCCTTGGCCCAGGATTTGTTGACCATGATCGCGTCGAACGTCGGCGCGCCCATTTTCGCAACGTCCGCCGAGGTGAGGATCGGCTTGCCGCCCGAGGCTTTCAACTTGGCGAGCACTGGATCCCAAACGAACGCGCCGTCGATGTCGCCACGCTCGAAGGCCGCGGCGATCTCCGGCGGGCGCAAGTTGACGATCTGCACGTCGCCAGGTCCGAAGCCGGCCTTTTTCAGCGCGTAGGTGAGCTGATAATGCGAAGTGGAGACGAAGGGCGTCGCGATCTTCTTGCCCTTGAGGTCGGCCAAGCTCTTGATGCCCAATTTGTCGCTGACGACCAATTCCTCGGCGTCGTGAATATCGTCAAGGATCCAGACCACTTCGACGTCGAGTCCTTGCGCCGCCGCCGCGGTGGCCGGTGACGAGCCCACTTCCCCGATCGGGATCGCGCCTGACGCCATCGCCTTGATGACGTCGCCGCCGCCGCCGAACATCTTCCAGTCGATCGTGTACCCGGTCGCCTTTTCCAAATCGCCCTGCGCCTGGGCCAGACGATAGGGGCCGATCATGTCCTGGTGCGCGATCGTGACGTTTTTGGTCTGCGCAGAGGCTTCGACCGCCGACAGCGCCAGCGCGAGCGCCAGGACGGGCGTAAAGCTGGATTTCATGGGTTTCTCCTGTCGGCCGCCCTCTCCCGGCGCTCGCGCTCCAAGGCGTGAGCTCCGGCGCGCGACTTTTTGGGGTTCGGGCGAACCAGGCGCATCGCGCGGCCCGCGCCAGCGCTCCCGGACACTGGATTATGTGAGATCGCGGTTCGGGTTGAACATGCGCCGCCGAGCGGACGAGGTTCGGCTTTATCGCCAACCGGCCTGGCCGCAGAGGAACTCTGGCTAACCGTAACTCGGGCGCCATCCGGGCCTGCCTGATCGAGATCGCGTCCCATAGCCCGCTCGGTTGGCAAGCGCAAATGCGCCGGGCGATCGTCGCCGCG
>JBBIIT010000097.1:0-7506 GCA_037446355.1 Beijerinckiaceae bacterium
CGCTTCGCGGCGTCAGCATGGCAATTCGCCAAGGCGAGGTGACCTGCATTCTCGGTGATAACGGCGCCGGCAAGTCGACCCTGATCTCGATCGTAGCCGGCTTGTTTGGCCATGACGAAGGCGACTATCTCGTCGACGGCCAGCCACGGCACTTCTCTTCGCCGCGCGAGGCGCTCGATCTCGGCATCGCCGCAGTTTACCAGACGCTCGCACTGGTTCCGCTGCTGCCGGTGTGGAGAAACTTCTTCCTCGGCTCCGAACTGGTGAACGGCAAGGGCCTGTTCAGCCGTCTCGACTCCGCCGAGATGATCGCCAAGACCCAGATCGAATTGCATCGGATGGGCATCGACCTCGAAGATCTCGAACAGCCCGTCGGAACGCTCTCAGGTGGGCAACGGCAGGTCGTGGCGATTGCCCGCGCGGTGCACTTCGGCGCGCGCGTGTTGATCCTTGACGAGCCGACCGCCGCGCTAGGCGTCGCGCAATCTGGCCTCGTCCTGCGTTACGTCAAGCAAGCCGCGCAGGAACAGGGGCTCGGCGTGATCTTCATTACCCACAATCCTCATCATGCGATGCTGGTGGGCGACCATTTCATGGTGCTTGCGCGCGGTGAGGTGGAACTCGACACGCCTCGCGCTGACCTCACGCTCGAAAAGCTCACGTATCACATGGCGGGCGGAAACGGCCTCCGGTCGCTGGAGCACGAAATTCGCGGCTCCAGCGAGGGCGCGCCTCCCAATTGAGAGCCAACCCCAAGGGCGAACAAGGATCCTTGCGGGGAAACGCAGGTCTCTCGCGTCGTCGGTCTCGATTGGAGGCTGCGCCATGCTGAAGCCACGAAGCCCGACTCTTACCACTCCGCGCGGGCCTACCCTGTACCAGCTTGAGTCCCTTGGCGCCGCAATTGGTTTCGGGACGCCACCGCGCGACTTGCAGGAACTACGCGTCCGATTGATGCGGCGCCGGCTTGAAGCGGCCGATAGCCTTGCCGCAGTCGCGCATTTTGAGTTCGAGCAGCCGCTTGACGTCGCCTTCGGCACTAATCGCAGCATTGCCGATGGGTGCTCGGCGTCCACCACCGCCATTCTCCGGCTGCCGACAATGCTCCGCTTTGAAGGATTTTCGGAAATCCGAGAGTTCTTCCATGCGCTCCTGCGTTCGTCCCCGCATTCAACGACAAAACCGAGCGATGACACGCCTTTGTTCGGCGCGCCTTGCGGCGAAAGCCGATTTGTCGATGAAGCGCACCACAGTCAACTATTTGGATATTTCGATGCTGAGAGTGGAACCGATTGTCCCGCTACTGTACTGTACCGCGCGAACCGGGGACAATGTACCGCCGGACTCAGAGAGCCAACTCTCTGAGAGGATCGCGACAGCGCGTTTATCAGTCGGGGTTCGTCGATAGTTGACGGAACTAAGCGAATGAAGAGGTCCTGCCGCGTTTCACGGCAGCGAATAGCAGTTGAATAACCTATAGTACTAGACACTTACATACTGACGCCAATTATGCGCTTCTTTGAAGCCGAGCAGTCCGCGGGCCTTCCTATTCGATAGCGGCGCTTCAAACTCCCCAAGCTCCCGAGTGATCTTCACGTTCGGGCACGCTTTCAAGAGGAACTCGCGCGTGGGCGTATTCAGCGTGATCGTATCGTTGACCGCGTTGAATACCTGATAACCGAGCCCGTCCTTCTGAAGACATAAATGCACGATCTCGCCGAGATCGCGCGCGTCAATGTAGCTCCAGGCATTGCGCTTGCGCGACATCGGATCGGTTAGAAATCTTGGGAACATTGAATATTCGTGGGGTTCGATCACGTTGCCAATGCGCAGGGCATAGATATCCGCCTTGTAGCGCATGGCGAAGGCGCGCGCGGTCTTCTCGTTGACCACCTTGGAGAGTCCGTAGGAATCCATGGGGTCGGAGTCGTAGTCCTCCTCTAGCGGGAAACTGTGATAATCCTTGTCGCCCTCGGCGAAGCAAACTCCATAGGTCGTTTCGCTTGACGCGACAATCACCTTTCGAACGCCGAGCTTCATGGCGGCTTCGATGACGTTGTAGGTGCTAACGACGTTTGCTGAGAAGGTCGCGTTGTCCGGCTCAATCAATACGCGCGGAATAGCTGCGAAATGAACAACAGCGTCCGGCGCGCTGGGGGTCTTGCCGGCCTCGAAGCCGTGGAATCCGAAATGCGTCGTCAGCGCATTGAAGGCCTGACCGCCGTCTGTAAGGTCCGCGACAAGCGTATTGACGCCAGGCTGATCCAACGGCTTCAAATCCACATTGAGAATCTCATAGCCCTTCGCAAGCAGATGAGGAATGGCGTGTCTGCCCGCCTTGCCTGTTCCGCCTGTGAACACAATCCGTTTCGTCATGATAAGCTCCGATCAGTTGAGCTGGCGGCCAATTGCGGCCAGGATATCGTCCGAGGGCGCGTATCTTTGAGACGTTCGCAAAGCGAAGCAGGATGAACACGAACCCACGTAAAAAGAGCCGGCTCATCGCCGGCCCTCCGTTAGAACTTGAACTCACGCGCATCAGCCGCCAATGCAGGTGTCGGCAGTCTTGGGCGTGCAGACATCGAGGCCTGTATAGGTCGGATCGGCGGGACCCGGCTTACCTTCCTTCATGTCCTTCAGGAAATACATCGCCTTATAGCCCATCTCGAACGGGCGCTGACCAACCTGACCGGCGGACAGCCCCTTCTTCATCAACTCGATCTGGACGGGAAGCGTGTCCGCAACGACGAGTGCGAGTGCTCCGGAAGCGACCTTGTCCTTGTACTTGCTGACCACGCGCTCGTAGGCGTCCGGCAGGAATTGCGGGAAGCCACCGGTCGGGGTGAAGGCGTCCAGATTCGGATATTTGGCGAGCGTGTCCTCCATTTGCTGATTGGCGCGGCCAAAGTCGTCGTCCGTGTAGAGCGGGCAGCCGTCGGCTTCTTTCCAACCGTTCTGGCCGGCCAGGCGTTCGCCTGGCGCTTCCGCGCTGGCCTTGCCTGCGAGCGTGTCGCGAATGCCCTGCATGCGCTCGTTGTGGTTGGCGGCCGCCGCGCCGCCGGACTGGATGCATATCGTGCCGCCCTTGGGCTTGATCTGCATGACCAGCTTGGCGATGTTGACACCGATTTCATAGTTGTGCGTGCCGACGTAAGCGGTGCGAAGGGCCTTGTCGGCCGGCAGCAGGTCCGAGTCCCAGGTTAGGACGGGGATCTTGGCGGCTGGAGCGCCCTTCAGAGCGTTGGCCATCGCAGGAGCGTTGGCGGGCGACACCGCGATGCCGTCGACCCTTTTGGTAACGAGGTCAGCGACAATCTGCGCTTCCTCATCGCCGCCGCCGTGTTCGCCCGGCCCGATATAAAGGCACTTCACCGCGCCTTTGAGCTCGGCTTCGGCCTTCTTGCAGCCCGCGAGCGCCTGATCGAAGAACGGGTTGTTGGTGTTCTTGGGAACGAGCGCAAAAGTGTAGGGATCGGCCGCCGAGACCGACGAAATCGCCGCGAACATTGCGCCGCCCGCGACGGCGCCAGCCAATGCATAATTCAACATATCCACCTCCCAAAGTTCGCGAAGCCGTGAATCGGCTATTCGCGTTTTGCCCCTCGAATTTTTCCGAGGTACACTGCGGCGATCAGGAACGTTCCGACAAAAGTTCCCTGCCAATTGGAGTCGACGCCCGCCATCAGGAGCGCGTTGCGAATTACGAATATCAGGGCCGCGCCGATGAAGGCGCCATAGGCGCTCGCCTCGCCGCCCATCAGGTTGGCGCCGCCAATTACGGCCGCCGATATCGCGAGCAATTCATACGTGGATCCAAGCGCGTTGATCGCCGAGCCCGACCAGCCCACGTTGAGGATCGCCGCGAACGCGGCCGCCATCCCGGAGACGATATAGACCTGAACCTTGATCCAGTTGACCGGCACGCCCGTGAGCAACGCGGCCTGTTCATTTCCGCCGATCGCGATGACATGCCGCCCCCATGCGGTCATCTTGTAGACGACGCCAAGGATCGCCGTCAGAACGATCAGGAACAACAACGGGAAGGAAACCTCGTAATGGGTGCCCGCGAAGATCGAACCGCCACCGAGCCACTTGAACGCCGGGCCCGAAGGCCCGAATTTGTAGATCATGCGGTTGCCAGACAGCACGACCGCGACAGAGCGCGCGATCGAAAGCATGCCGAGCGTCGTCACGAAAGGCGATAGTCCGATATAGGCGATGATCACCCCGTTGATGAGTCCCGTCACGAAGCCCGCGAACATGCCGACCGCGACCGCCGCCCACCAGGGATAACCGGCTTCCAGCGTCAGCCCGCACGCCACGGCGACCAGCCCCATCACGGAGCCGACGGAGAGGTCTATTCCTCCTGTCGCGATGACGACGGTCATGCCGAGCGCCATGATGCCGATGAACGAGAAATTGCGCGTGATGTTGTAGAAGTTTTCCGGAGTCGCGAAGGACGCCGGCTGCAAATAGGCCATCACCAGGCAGATGAAGATCAAGGCAATCGTGACCCAGAACGACTGCGCTCCCAGAAGGCGTTGAAACGGTGATTGCGTCTGCAATCCCAACACCGATTCGATAGAGACGTTGGCTTTGGGAGGCGGATTGGCGATGTCGGTGGCCATCAGTCTGTCCTAAGCCGTTTGGATCGCGCCGGTGATCAGTCCCGTGACTTCCTCGGGGCTGCTCGCCTTGATCAACTTGTCGGCGACTTTGGCCCCGCGGCGCATCACCGCCACTCGATCGCAGACCGAAAAGACGTCGGGCATGCGATGACTGATGAGAATGATCGCCATGCCGGAGTCGCGAAGGCGTCTGATGAGATCTAGGACCTCCGCCACCTGGCGCACCGAGATCGCAGCTGTCGGTTCGTCCATCAGCACCATGCGCGCCTTGCTGAGGCGCGTGCGCGCGATCGCGACCGCCTGCCGCTGACCGCCTGACATTTGCCGCACGAGATCGCGCGGCCGCGTCTCAGACTTCAACTCGCTGAACAATTCGCCTGCGCGCCTCGCCATCGCCGCGTGATCGAGCCAACGGAACGGGCCTAGGCGCTTGTTGATCTCGCGGCCCAGGAACACGTTCGCGGCCGCCGACAGATTGTTGCAGAGCGCAAGGTCCTGATAGACGACCTCCACGCCTTTTTCGCGCGCCTCGACCGGCTTTGAGAAATGGACGTTCTCGCCCCCGATTCGAATTTCTCCGTGGGTCGGCGGAAAATTGCCAGCAATCACTTTGACCAACGTCGATTTTCCCGCGCCGTTGTCGCCCATCAGACCCAACACTTCGCCCGTCTCCAACGACAAATCCACGTCGTTGAGCGCATGGATCGCTCCGAAATGTTTGGAAATACCTCGCAATTCGAGGATCGACAAAGCGACGTCTCCCTATTCCGAGATCACGCCGGATTCATTCGGCGCCCTCGCATCGGCGCCTGAAGCGCTCTGGCATGTCAGCTTCCCTCAATTCCAGCGGAGCGGCAAGCCAAAAATCTCAGCAATGACACCGCTGCCACAACGGCTCTGGTGAGGGCGTTTGTCAATCCGAGGGTGACCCGCTCTTTGCGACCGGCTAGGCCTCGATGGTTCGCGCGGTGAAGCTGAGGGGGATTCGAACTTGCGATCGCCCGCGTGGCGATGTTTTCCAACCCAGCCATGAATTCAAACATCTGCTTTGAACGCCGCATTGGCCTACCCACTATCGGCGGCGGCGGCGGTCATCATGCCGCGCCCTCCTCGCATTTGTCCTCGTCGGCCGCGAACCCAAACACGCCTCGAAGTTCGGCCGCCAACTCATTCCCTCCAATGGCACCCTTGCTTGATCGGCCGAGCAACCCCGCATCCTCGAGCATTTCCATCTCCGGCAAGTCGCGCAGGCTCTCGAACCCGAAGTGCGACAAGAATCTCGAAGTCGTGACATAGGCGTAGGGAGCGCCGGGCGTGGGGCTGCGCGGCCCGGCGGCGATGAACCCCTCGTTTCGCAAGGCCGCGATTGCGTCCCTGGAAACCTCTCTTCCCAAAAACTCCGAAAGCTCCCCGCGGGTGACAGGCTGAAAGTACGCAATCGCCATCAGCAGGATCGCATTCGCCTTCGACATTTCGCTGGTTTTCGCGCCCCGTAACGCCGTCCGAATAGCCTCGCCAAACCTGGGCCTGGTGCGAAAACTCCACCCCCCGGCGACCGAAACGATTTCGTACGGCCGCCCGCGCAGCTCCTCGCGGATGTCGTCGATCAGCAGCTCGAGGTTGCAGGCCTTGCCGACCACCCGCGCCAGGACCTCGCGGGTCACCGGCGCGGGCGAAGCAAAAATCACCGCCTCGACGCGGCCCATCCATTCGCGCCAGCGCGCCGGCGGCGGCAGGTCGTCGAGGTCGCGGTCGATCCCGCCAGCGCCTTTGGCGTTGGACGGGCGTTCGCCTTGGGGTTTGCGGGTCCGCGCCATGCTCAGAGCCCGTAGAGCCGAAAGGTTTCGCGCCCGGTGAGTTCGCGGATGGCGCCGAGCGCCACGAGCCGCTCGAACAGTCTTCGCGCGCCGCGGTCGGAAAGGGCGGAGATTTTGCTCGACGCGCTGAGCGACTCGTCGTCGAGCAAGGCGCTGAGCGCCGCCCCCGCCCCCTTGGCGCGCAGTTTTGGCGCCGCGGCGATCAGTTTCTGCGCCCGTCGCGAAAGCTCGGCGGCAAGATCGCCCGCCTCAGCCGCCGCGCGCGCGTAGCCGGACAGGATTCGTAGCGTCTGCGCGCCCTCGTCGGCCTCCGCCGCGGCGCGCCGGCCGGCCGCCGAAACCAGCGGCTCGGCGATCAGCGGCGGCGCGAACGGCCAGTTCAGCTTTTGCGCCAGGACGGCGTCGGCGAGCCAAGCGGCGAGGAGGTCGCCCTCCCCGGCCCGGCCGCCGGGCGCCAGGGCGCGTCGCGCCAGATGGTAGGCGCGCGCGGCCGCGAAGGGGGCGAGGCGAGGCCCGGCGACACAGGCCTCGGCGGCGGCGATCGCCGCTCGCAGGGCCTCATTGTCGGGGATGTCGAAAGCCTCCGCGGCGCGAAAAAACGCGGAACGCCAATGCCCTGCCGAAACCGACGTCAGCGCGCGCCAGGCCAGCAGCCGTCGTCCGGCGGGACCGGGATCGCGGCGCCAAGCAAGGCTTTGTCGCCCGTCGGGGCGGGTCAGATGAAAGGCGTCGCGCAGCGCCGCTTCGTCCTCGCCGCGCCCCGAGCGGGCCACGCAGGCCGCGGCGGCGCTGAGCGCGAGGCGCTGGCGCCAGGCGCCGGCCCAGGGCGGGTTCTCGCGAACAAGAAGATCGAGGCGGGCGAGCGCGGCGCCGGCGAGAAAACCGGCTTCCGCCTGGGTCTCCGGGGGCATTCCCGGACGCGCCCAGGCGGGGAGCGGCGGCGCCGAGATCGGCGCAACAGCGTGGATTCCCGGCGAATCAGCGCGATCGAGCATGGCCTGAAGGTACTGAAGGACGGCGCTTTTGGCTAGGGTTGACGGAGGAAAGCGCCGCGCCTGTCG
>JBBIIT010000098.1:0-7334 GCA_037446355.1 Beijerinckiaceae bacterium
GCGGGCCGCTTGGCGTCCAGCGCGGCAAATCCCGCACTACCCTCGCCGCAAGCCCCGGTATAGTTTGGCCGCGAGAGCCGATCGCGCTTCCCCGCGCGAGGAGATCCGCGAGGAGACGCAATGGACTGGGAATCGCCGATCTGGCGCGAATTCACGCCCCTTTCGCGATCGATCGCCGCCACCGCCGCCGAGGCGCCTTCGCGTCGCGCGCTCGTCGACGAAGTCAAAAGCCTGAGCTACGGCGAGCTCGACGCGCTCGTCGACCGCGTCGCGGCGAGCCTGCAACGCGACGGCGCGCCGCCACGCGGGTCCGTGGCCATTTGCGCGCTCGCCTCGGTCGAATATCTGGCCTGCTTTCTTGGCGCGTTGCGCGCGGGTCTCGCGGTCGCGCCTCTGGCGCCTTCCTCGACGCCCGCGAGCCTCGCCGCGATGATCGCCGATTGCGCGCCGAGCCATCTCTTCGTCGATCAGTCGACCACGGCCCTCTTCGCCGGGCTAGACCCCTCGGTTCGGCGCATCGCGCTCGACGACGCGGGCTCGCCCGCGCGCCTTTCGGATTGGCTCGCGCCTGCCAGCGCGAAACCGACGCCGGTGGACGTCAGGCCCGACTGGACCTTCAACACGATCTATTCCTCGGGCACCACGGGCCAGCCCAAGGGCATCGATCAGTCGCACGGGATGCGCTGGATGCATGTGAGGCGCTCCGCGGCGTTCGGCTACGCCCCTGATGCGATCACGCTCGCCTCGACGCCGCTCTATTCCAACACGACGCTGGTCAGCGTTTTTCCCGCGCTCGCGGGCGGCGGCTGCGTCGCCTTGATGAAGAAGTTCGACGCGCGCGGCCTGCTGCGATGGGCTGAACGATTGCGCGCGACCCATGCGATGCTGGTGCCCGTGCAATACAGCCGCATTCTCGCCCTGCCCGATTTCGCCGACTTCGATCTCTCGAGTTTTCGCATGAAATTCGCCACCAGCGCGCCCTTCTCCGCCGCGCTGAAGCGAGAGGTTCTGGAACGCTGGCCCGGCGGACTGGTGGAGATTTACGGCATGACCGAAGGCGGCGGCACTTGCTTGCTGATCGCCCACGAATTCCCGGACAAACTGCACACGGTCGGACGCGCCGCCGAGGGGCATGACATCAGGCTGATCGACGAGGCGGGACGCGAAGTCGCGGCCGGCGAAATCGGCGAGGTCGTCGGCCGCTCCGATGCGATGATGACGGGCTATCACAACCTCGCGCAGAAGACGCGCGAAGCCGAATGGATCAGCCCGCAAGGCCAGCGCTTCATTCGCACCGGCGACGTCGGCCACTTCGACGCGGAGGGGTTCCTGACGCTGATGGACCGGCGAAAGGACATGATTATTTCCGGCGGCTTCAACGTTTACCCGAGCGACATCGAGGCCGCGCTGGCGGAGCATCCCGATGTCGCCGAGGCGAGCGTCGTCGGCGCGCCTTCGAAAGCGTGGGGCGAGACGCCGGTCGCCTTCGTCACGCTCAAACCCGGCGGCGTCATCGACGCGGAGGCTCTTCGCGCCTGGGCGAACGCCCGGCTCGGCAAGACGCAGCGGATCGCGGCGTTGAAGATTGTCGAAAGCCTGCCGCGCAGCCCGATTGGCAAGGTGCTGAAACGCGAGCTACGCGAAAGCTTCGGCGCGGCCGATTAGGCCTTGGCGGGCTGCTTCACGTCGACGCCGGCGTCCTTCAGCATCGCCGCCAGTTCGCCAGACTGGAACATCTCGGTCGCAATGTCGGCGCCGCCGACGAATTCGCCCTTGACGTAAAGCTGGGGAATAGTCGGCCAGTTCGCGAAGTCCTTGATTCCCTGGCGAATGTCCGCGTCCTCAAGCACGTTGACGCCGACGACTGGCGCGCCGAGATAATCGAGAATCTGGATCACCCGGCCGGAGAATCCGCATTGCGGGAATTCGGGCGTGCCCTTCATGAAGAGCACTACGGGATTTTCGGCGATCAGCTTCTCAATGCGAGCGCGGGCGTCAGCCATCTGGATTTTCCTTCTCAATGCGGGGGTCAAGGCCCCGCCGAACACACCCCACATATAAGGCGCTCAGGCGCATCGCGCTAGCCGCCGGTGACGCTCATGTGGCGGTTCGTGGAGGCGTGCGCGCCAAGGCGATCGATGACGAAATCATGGCCCTTGGGCTTGCGCAGGATCGCGGCGCGAATGGCGGATTCGACGAGATCGTCGCCGTTCGAGCGGCGCAGCGGCTCACGCAGATCGGCGGCGTCCTCCTGCCCCAGGCACATGTAGAGCGTGCCGGTGCAGGTTACGCGAACCCGGTTGCAGCCTTCGCAGAAATTATGCGTGAGCGGCGTGATGAAGCCGAGCCGGCCGCCCGTCTCGGCCACATCAAAATAGCGCGCGGGGCCGCCGCTGACATAGGCTGAGGGCGCCAGCGTGAAGCGGCGTTCGAGATCGGCGCGCAACTCGGTCAGCGGCAGATATTGGTCGAAACGCGCGTTCTCGATCTCGCCGAGCGGCATCACTTCGATGAAGGTGAGCTCGTAGCCGCGCCGGTGCGCCCAAATGAGCAGGCGATCGGCCTCGTCGTCGTTGAACCCCTTCAGCGCGACCGCATTGATCTTGACCGAAAGGCCCGCTTTATCCGCCGCCTCCAGCCCCGCCAGCACCTTGTCGAGTTCGCCCCAGCGCGTGATTTCGCGGAACTTGGCGGGGTCGAGCGTGTCGAGCGAGACGTTGACCCGACGTACGCCGCAATCTGCCAGATCCTGCGCGAAACGGGCGAGTTGCGAGCCGTTGGTGGTCAAGGTGAGATCGTCGAGCGCGCCGCTTTCGAGGTGGCGCGAGAGCGAGCGGAACAGCGTCATGATGTCGCGCCGAACCAAGGGTTCGCCGCCGGTTATGCGCAGCTTGCGCGCGCCCAGACGCACGAAGACGCTGCATAACCGGTCGAGCTCCTCCAGCGAAAGCACGTCGCGCTTGGGCAGGAAGTTCATGTCCTCGGACATGCAGTAGCGGCAACGGAAATCGCAGCGGTCCGTGACGGAGACGCGGACATAGCGGATCGCCCGTCCGAACGGGTCGATCAGTGGCGCGCGCGCCGACGGGAGGTGCGGATTCATCTGCGCAACCTAATCGCGCATGAGCGCGAAATAAAGGCGCCCATACGTAGGGCGCCTAATACGGATTGGCGGCGGATCAGCGCAGCACGACGACCGTCGCGCCAACTTTGGCGCGCTCGTAGAGATCGGTCACGTCGTCGTTGGTCATGCGGATGCAACCGGACGAAACGGCCTGGCCGATCGTGTCGGGCTCGTTAGAGCCGTGGATGCGATAAAGCGTGCCGGCGAGGTACATCGCTCGGGCGCCGAGCGGGTTATCGATGCCTCCCTCCATGTGGCGCGGCAAGTCGGGGCGGCGCTTCAGCATCTGAGAGGGCGGGGTCCAGTCTGGCCATTCCCGCTTTCGCGCGACATGAGTGACCCCCGCCCAGGTGAAGCCCGGGCGACCGACGCCCACGCCATAGCGAAGCGCCTGCCCGCCCGGCAGCACGAAATAAAGCCGACGCTCGCGTGTCGAGATGATGATGGTCCCCGGCGCATAGCTGGCGGAATAGGACACTGTCTCGCGCGGGATCGGCGAGGCGAGCGGGCGGTCGTCCGCGTTTTCCGGCGAAGCGGCGGAGTTGAAGAACAAGAAGTTCGTTCCCGCCGAGGCGGTCGAAACGAAAGAGAGCAGAAAGGCTATGAAAATGCCTGATTTAACAAACGAAATTTTGCGCATGGACGGATACCTCAATGGATGCCGAAGTGCGGACTCGCCCCCTTGGATCGCGGGCGACCCCCGCGTGCGCGGGCGCCGAATTATTCGGGTAAACCCGACGCCGCGCAATGGTTCCGCCGTTTCGACGCTCCGCGTTCCGCGAAATGGGTTAAATTGTGCCCCCGGCGCCACAGGGGAGGCGCGTTCAGCTCGTCACGTCGCAACGCCGCCAGACTTGCCACGGCGAGGATTCCTCGGCGCCGACGCGCAGGCGCAGCGTCGTTTCGTCGATCAAGACCATGAACACCGGCCGTCCCGCCGACGGCTCCTCCGCTGGAATTGTGTAAGCGAATGTGTGGCGGCGGTAGTCGCCCTCGGCTCGATGTCCCTCGCCGGTGACGATCGTGGGCCCCTTGATCGCGAAGTGCTTACCCTCCGGGCTACACCAATTCCCGTCGATCGCATCGGCGCGCGCAAGCCGTGGCGCGAGCGGCCAAGCCGCCGCGACGAGAATGGCCATCACCGTTGCCGCCCGGCGCATGAGGCGCTCCTTCGAGTTTGAGCCAAGGGACCAACCTACTCCCCGCCGCGCGCTTTGGGTAGGCGACGGGGGCCCCCTCTCGCCTCTTGGGCGCCCGAGCGCGAGGTCGCGCAAAGCGCCGGCATGTTCTACCCTCGCCGATATCTACTCGAGGGAGGCGAACATGAACGGCGCGGACGCATTGCTGCAAACGCTGGTCAATTGCGGGGTCGAGGTCTGCTTCGCCAACCCCGGCACGTCCGAAATGCATTTCGTCGCCGCGCTCGACAACGCGCCGGCGTTGCGCCCGGTGCTCTGCCTGTTCGAAGGCGTCGCGACCGGCGCCGCCGACGGCTACGGCCGGATCGCCGGCAAGCCGGCCTGCACCCTGCTCCACCTCGGCCCCGGCCTCGCCAATGGCCTCGCGAACCTGCACAACGCGCGCCGCGCCGCCTCGCCCATCGTCAATGTCGTCGGCGATCACGCGACCTATCATCGCCAGTACGACGCGCCGCTGACCTCCGACATCGCGGGATTCGCCCGTCCGGTGTCGTCGTGGATCGCAGAGACGCGAAGCTCTGGCGAAGTGGCCGGCGACGCCGCTCGCGCGGTTCAGGCGGCGCGCGCGGCGCCGGGCGGGATCGCGACTCTCATCCTGCCCGCCGACGCGGCCTGGAGCCCGGCCGAAGGCGCGGCGAGGCCGCTTGCCGACATCGACCCCGCCGTCGTCGATGCGGGCGCGATCGAACGCATCGCGCGCAAGCTCTCGAACGGCAAGAAGACGGCGTTGCTGCTGCGCGGAAAGGCGCTCGTCGGCCCGGGGCTCGAAGCGGCCGGGCGAATTCGCGCCAAGACCGGCGCGCGCCTCCTCTGCGACACGCTGGCGCCGCTGGCTGAACTCGGCGCCGGGCGCGAGCCAGTCGAGCGCATTCCCTATTTCGCCGAGCAAATCCAGACGTTCCTGCGCGGCCTCGATCAGATCGTGCTCGTCGGCGCAAAGCCGCCGGTGTCGTTCTTCGCCTACCCGGGCAAGCCGAGTTGGTGCGCGCCCGACGGCTGCGAGATTTCGCATCTGGCGCTGCCGCACGAGGACGGGGCGCGGGCGCTGCGCGATCTAGCCGATGCGCTCGACGCGCCCGCCGGGCCGGGCGCGCTGACGCCGCTGGCGCTTGGCAATCTGCCCGCGGACGGCCCGCTGACGACCTTCGGCGCGGCTCAGGTTATCGTCCATCTGACGCCCGAAGGCGCGATCTTCTCCGAGGAGGCTGCGACCTCGGGATTGCCTTTATTGATGGGCCTTTCACGCGCGCGCCCGCATACGCATCTGCCGGTCGCCGGCGGCTCGATCGGACAGGCGTTGCCCGTCGCCATCGGCGCGGCGCTGGCGGCGCCGGATCGTAAAGTGATCTGCCCCAGCGGCGACGGCGGCGCGGCCTACACGATCCAGGCGCTCTGGACGATGGCGCGCGAAAATCTCGACGTGACGACAATCATCTATTCGAACCGTTCCTACGCGATCCTCAATATCGAATTGCAGCGGGTCGGCGCCAGCGCCGCCGGTCCGCGCGCCCTTTCGATGCTGGACCTGCGCAATCCGGAATTGAATTGGACCCAAATCGCGCGAGGGTTTGGCGTCGAAGCGAGCCGCGCGACGACGACCGGGCAGTTCGCCGACCAATTCGCCGCGGCGATGAAATCGCGCGGCCCCAAGCTGATCGAGGCGATGGTCTGACCGAGGTCGCGCCGGGTGCGGCGCCGTCGCGTTCCGCCTCGATGCGCGCCGCTAACTGCAAGCCGTCGGCGCCGTCCTTGACCGGGCCCGCGGTTCGGTTAGCCTCGCGGCGCACTGAGGCGCCGGGGAGGAACGCATGGCGAGCGCGGAGGCGCCGGTCAACTACATGGAGCGCACGCGCCACTATTATCGCGCGCTGGGCTATCCGAACGACTACGTTTGGGCGCACTTCGAGGACACGCCATTCGTGCGGCTGGCTAAGCCGCTTTCGCGGACGCGCGTGGCCTTGATCACGACCGCGGCGCCGCCCGACTATGACGGCGTTCGGCGCGTTTGGTCCGGCGACGTCTCAGCGGCGCCATCCCGTCTCCACACCGACCATGTGGCGTGGGACAAGGAATCCACCCACACGGAGGATCGCGAGAGCTTTCTGCCCATCGAAGCCGCGTCGAAATTGGCGGCCGAAGGGATGTTCGCCGGGCTCACGGCGCGCTTCCACGGCGCGCCGACCGAATATAGCCAACGCAAGACTCGCGAGGTCGATGCGCCTGAAATCCTCAAGCGCGTGCGCGAGGACGGCGCCGACGCGGCGCTGCTGACCCCGTTGTGCCCGGTCTGCCATCAGACGCTCAGCATCGTGGCCCGCCTCCTCGAAGCAAATTCCATCCCCACCGTGATCGTCGGTTCGGCGTTGGACGTCGTGGAGCACTGCGGCGTTCCCAGATTTTATTTCAACGACTTCCCGCTCGGCAATCCCTGCGGCCCTCCGGGGAGGCCGGATCTGCAACGAGAGATCGTCCGCCAGGCGCTCAAGCTAATCGAGACCGCCGAAACCCCGCGAACGACGGTCAAATCGCCGTTCGTCTGGGGCGAAGAGAGCGACCTTTGGCGCCCCCGTTACGGCCGCGTCGATCCGGCGGACCGCCAGCGTCTGCTCGAACTCGGCAAGGAGCGCCGCCGGCTTCAGGCGATGAGGAAAGAAACCGAGCGCGAGGCGGGTTAGCGGGTGCAGGCCCGTCGCCTGCGCCCATCCCCGGCAACGCCGTCGCCCCTTCCCCAGTTGCGGATCGGGTGCGATTTCGAGTTCTCCTGGTCCGAGTTCGCGCACGGCGGTCCCGCTCTCCCGCTCTGCCTCTCGCGCCGGACCGGCGCGGGCGCGATCCGAGAAAATCTTGCACGCCCGCGCCCACCATGTTAAGCGCCGCCCCGACCTAACGCGCGAGGCTCACGCTTCGATCAACGCGGCCGCGGAGAGGTGGCAGAGTGGTCGATCGCGCCGCACTCGAAATGCGGAGTACGTGCAAGCGTACCGGGGGTTCGAATCCCTCCCTCTCCGCCA
>JBBIIT010000099.1:0-4202 GCA_037446355.1 Beijerinckiaceae bacterium
GCGCCGCTGCTTCATTTCTTCATCGAGCGTTACCGCGAGGCCTTCGACGCGGAGATCGACGCTTTCGTGAAAGCAGTCGAGACGAATCAGCCTGCCGTCGTTGGATTCGATGACGGGCAAAAAGCTGCGGCGCTCGCGGAAGCAGCGCTGAAGTCGATTGCGGAAGGTCGCGCGGTGAAGGTCTCGGAATTTGATTGATATGTACAAGCGATTCGGACTTTTTGTCGCCGGCGAATGGCGCCCGGCCAGGAATAACTCCACGGCGCCGGTTCTGAGCCCGGTGACCGGGATCTCGCTCGGCGACGCGCCGGTCGCCAGCGCGGCCGATACAGAAGAAGCGATCAACGCCGCCGTGGCCGGGCTCAGGGCCTGGCGAGCGACCCCCGCCTTCACACGCGCGGAGGCGTTGCACGCGATCGCCAATGAAATGGTCCGCCGCACCGACGAGGCGGCGCGAATGATTTCCAGCGAGACCGGCAAGCCCATCGCGCAGGGGCAGCGGGAATGGGCGCTGACCGTCGATCAATTCCGTTGGTATGCCGAGGAAGCGCGCCGTATCTACGGACGCATTGTCGAGAGCCGCGTGCCGGGCGGACGTTTCGAGGTCAGCCATGAACCGGTCGGGGTCGCCGCGGCCTTTACGGCCTGGAACTTCCCGGCGGCGCTAATCGCACGCAAGGTCGCGCCGGCGCTCGCCGCAGGTTGCTCGGTCATCGTACGGCCGTCCTCGCAGACGCCCGGCACCGCGATGGTGATCGTGGACTGCTGCCGCGCGGGCAACTTACCTGCAGGCGTCGTCAACCTCGTGGTGGGTCCGACGGGAGCCACCTATGCTCCGATCATGGCGTCCAAGATCGTGCGGAAGGTCTCGCTGACGGGATCCACCCGGGTCGGCCAGCAGATGATACGCGACGCCGCCGACACGATGAAGAAAGTGTCGATGGAGCTGGGCGGCAACGCGCCGCTGATCGTCTACGACGACGCCGATCTGGAAACCGCGCTGAACGTCTCGGTTCCCACCAAATTCGCCAATGCGGGACAGGTCTGCGTCACGCCCGATCGCTTCTATGTGCATGAGAGCCTGCATGACGCCTTCGTCGAGGGGTTTGTGGCGCGCGCCCGGGCGATCAAGCTCGGCGACGGCCTCGATCCTTCGGTCGGCATGGGGCCGCTGATCAACGCTTCCCGCCTGTCGGAGATCGACGGCATCGTCGCCGGCGCCGTGCGCGCGGGCGCGAAGGTCGTCGCTGGAGGCGGCCGGTCGTCCGCTTTCAACGTCGGGCATTTCTTCGAACCGACCGTGCTCAGTCATGTCACCGACGACATGCCGGTCATGGCGGAGGAAAACTTCGGACCGATCGCGGCGATCACGCGCTTCCGGACCGACGATGAGGCGCTGGAACGCGCCAATGCCTGCGACATGGGCCTTTCCGCCTATGCCTTCACCGGCTCGCCCACGCGCGCGCGGCGCACGATCGCGGAGTTGAAGGCCGGCATGGTGGGGATCAATTCCTTCGCGCTCGCGGCTTCCGAGGCGCCGTTCGGCGGCACGAATTTCTCGGGCATGGGACGCGAGGGCGGCATCGAGGGCATTCGCGACTATCTCGACGTGAAACTCGCGCAGGTGGTGTTCTGATGACCCCGAACAAACTCAAGCAGCTCTGGTCCGAGGGCAAGCCCACGATCAACGGCTGGTGCTCGATCGGCAACGCCTTCACGGCCGAAATCATGGCCGCGCAGGGCTATGACTCCGTGACCATCGACGTGCAGCACGGCGCGCTCGATTATTCGAGCCTGTTGCCGATGCTTCAGGCCATGCGCGCTTCCGGCGTTGTCCCGATGGCGCGCGTGCCCTGGCTGGAGCCCGGCATCATCATGAAGGCGCTCGACGCCGGCGCCTTCGGCATCATCTGCCCGATGGTGAACAACGCCAGGCAGGCCGCGGAATTCGTCAGCTACATGCGCTACCCGCCGCTCGGACAGCGCAGCTTTGGCCCGACGCGCGCTTCGTTCGCCGCGGGCGCCGACTATGGCGCCCATGCCAACAGCGAAATGCTCGCCTTCGCGATGATCGAAACCGCCGAGGGCATGACGAACCTTTCCTCAATCGCGGCGACGCCGGGCCTCGACGGACTATATGTCGGACCGGCGGATCTCACCCTCGGCCTCGCGCAGGGCCGACTCGCGCCGCATTTCGATCGCGAGGAACCCGAGATGATTGACGCGCTGAAGCAGATCGTCGCCGCCTGCAAGGCGAACGGCATCCGTGCCGCACTACATTGCGGAACGCCGGACTACGCGGCGCGCGCCATCGAGTGGGGCTACGACATGACGACTGTTTCTGGAGACTCGCGCCTACTTGCGGGCGCAGCGAGCGCCAGCGTCGCCCGCTTCCGGCAACTGGCTGGCCAGATTGCCGCCAATTCCGAGAAGGGAGCCTATTGATGCCGCATCTGCTGATTGCAGGCAAACTGCACACGGCCGGGCTCGCGTTGCTAGACCGTACTGAGGATGTCACCTACGACTATGTCGAGGACGTGTCGGAGCCTAGCTATGCGCCCTTGATCGGCAAGGCCGATGGGCTGGTCATTCGCACCCAACCGATGTCGTCCGCCACGATCGCCGAAGCCTCGCGGCTGAGGATCGTCTCACGTCACGGAGTCGGCTACGACGCAGTCGATCTCGCGGCCTTGAACAAGCGACGGGTTCCCCTTTGCATCGTCGGCGACGTCAATTCGCTCTCCGTCGGCGAACACGCGATGGCGCTCATTCTCGCCAGCGCCAAGCGGCTGATACAGGCCGATCGCTCCGTACGTGCAGGTCCCTGGGGCTGGCGCAACGCTCTGGAGGCTGGCGAGATCTCGGGCAAGAATCTTCTGATCATCGGCTACGGCCGTTCGGGCCGGCATCTCGCGCGTATGGCGCAGGGCTTCGGAATGCAGATGCGCGCCTTCGATCCCTATCTCTCCAGGCAGGGGTGGCCCGATGGGCCGACTTCACCGGAAACGTCGTTGGCCGAAGGCCTCGCCTGGGCGGACGTGATCTCGGTGCATGTTCCGAAGGCAGGGCGACCTGTTCTGGGCGCGGAGGAATTCGCTCAGATGAAACCAGGCGTGATCATCGTCAATACCGCGCGCGGCGGGATCGTTGATGAACACGCGCTTGTCGATGCGCTCAAGCATGGACGTGTGGCTGCTGCGGGGCTAGACGTGTTCGACGATGAGCCGCCCGCGCAGGATCACCCGCTCCTTGCCTTCGATCAGGTCGTGCTTACGCCTCATATTGCCGGGCTGACAGCCCAAGCGGCGGAACGGATGGCGATGTCGTCGGTACAGAATGTTCTTGATTTCTTCGCCGGGCGGCTTGACCCCGACCTCATCGTCAACAAGGACTTCTGATATGACCAAACCGAAACTTCGCATTGGCCTGGTTGGCAGCGGTTTCATGGGCAAAGCGCATGCGTTCGGCTACACGACGGCCGCCCGCGTGTTCGATCTACCTTACGAAATCGAATTGCACACCCTGGCCGACATCAACGATGAGGTCGCTGCGAAAGCCGCCGCCGCGCTGGGCTTTGCGCGCTCGACTTCCAACTGGCGCGAGATGGTCGCCAATCCCGTCATCGACGTTGTAAATATCACCTCGCCGAACGCTCTGCACAAGGAGATGGCGCTCGCGGCCATTGCCGCCGGCAAGCATGTCTATTGCGAAAAGCCGCTTGCCCCGCTCGCGCTTGACGGCCGGGAAATGGCGGAGGCCGCGGAGGCGGCGGGCGTGAAGACGCAGGTCGGCTTCAACTACCTCTGCAACCCGATGCTAGCGCTCGCGCGCGACATGATCGCGGCGGGCGAACTCGGCGAAATCCGCGGCTATCGCGGCGTTCATGCCGAGGATTATATGGCGGACGCCGTCGGGCCCTTCACATTTCGCCATGACCCCGCCGGCGGCGGCGCGCTCGCCGACATCGGCAGCCACGCGCTGGCTTCGGCCGAGTTCCTGATGGGCGCCGCGGCCGGGCCGATCACTCAAGTCATGGGCGACTGCGTGACAATGATCAAAGAGCGGCCCGACGGGAAGGGCGGTAAGCGCAAGGTCGAAGTCGATGACGTCGGGCGCGCGTTCCTGCGCTTCGAGAGCGGCGCGACCGGTTCGATCGAAGGCAACTGGATCGCCACCGGTCGCAAGATGCAGCACGACTTCGA
>JBBIIT010000099.1:4302-7297 GCA_037446355.1 Beijerinckiaceae bacterium
GCGACTGGCGACGAACGGAGCTGACCGAGCAGATAAATGATCTCTGCCTTTTCGAGCAGAGTGACGGCCTTCTTGAGATCCGTCTCCGAGACTTCGGTGAGAAGATTCTGAAGTGAAGCGATGTCGCGGACAATCAAGTCCCGCAGAAATCCGCCTTCACTACGGTCCTTGCGAGCGCCAAGTTCGCTTTCCAAAGCCTTGACACGGGCTTCGAATCCGGGCGCAGCCGTAGACAAGCGCTTCTGGAACAAGACTTGAAGCGTCTTGAAGCCGTCATAGCCCAGCGCCTGGGCAAACCGCACGACATTGGATGCGTGAACCCCGCAACGCTCGCCAATCGCGCTGACAGAAAGCACCGCTACGTCATTCGGGTTTTGAGTCAGATAGACGGCGATCCGCTGATATGACTTACTCATATCGTCGTGACGCTCATGAATGACTCGAATCAGTTCTTCGTAGTCGGTCGGGGCTGATGAATTCGGCACGATTTGGCCCGCGGGTTTTATTGGCATCAGAAGTTGTCCTCTCGATGAAAGCCATCGATAGCGGATCGGACAGCAAATTCGGCATGCACGAACTGAGTGTGTTTCCGAGCATGTACTCGCACGACAACCGCCGGCGTCGCCGGCTCATTCGGAGTCTCGGCGAACGCGACAGATAGGAGCGGATTGGAGAGGCGCGGGCTTGTCGGCATATTCTTGTTCGCAGTTAAAGCAAATTGCTTTACACTCTGCAATAAGTATTGCGTCTTTTTGCCAGTGGCAAGATCGGGAACGCCAATAGCCTCGTATGGCAGGGAGGCCGTTTGCGCCTGGCCCAACTCGGGCAAAGCCTATCGCGGGCGGGCAAAGGCAGAGCCAATGACAATTCTGGGAGTTGATATCCCTTTCGCCAGCCACTGCGATGTTGAGGATCTGGGGCCGGTCGAAGGAGGCTCACGCTTACGGATGTCGCCCGGACCCCATCATATGAACAACGTCGGCATCGTCCACGGCGGCGCTATATGCACGCTGCTTGACATTGCAATGGGGAGCGCCGCCCGGGTCAGGGCCGGAGCGCCGGTGATGACAGTCGACATGCATGTGATGTTCCTTGCCGCTGCCCGGGGCGCCATCGTAGCGGAAGGGCGAGTGATCCGCGCGGGACGCTCGATACTCTTTGCCGAAGCGGAGGCGAGAACCGAGGACGGCGAGACAGTTGCGAGATCGACCGGCGTATTCAAACGGGCGCGATCGCAGGAACGCAACTGAACTGTCGGCGTACGGTCCCGGCGCGCAGGTCAGTCGGCGTGAAGGCTCAACTCCATCGGCGCCAGATCGGGCCTCGCAAGGCAAGGCCCCGGCATTGCGCCGGGGTCTCAACTAACTTGACTGTCAGTCCGCCGTACGAGGCAGGACCTAAACATTGGCGCGTCAGAGCGCCATCTTCGATACAGGCGTCGGGGGTGCGAACGGGTAGGCGCCGCAAACCGACTGATCGAAATCGATGACGGAGCCGGTCATCATGCCTGCGTCGTCAGACGCAAGATAAGTCACCGCCTTGGCGACTTCTTCGGGTGACAGAAGTCGCCCGAACGGGCGTTCGGCCGCAACCTTCTCAAGCCAGTTCGCCTCCGCACCATGGTATTCGCGCTGAGTTCGATCCTCGCCGTCCGAGGCCATCCAGCCAATGTTCAGCTGATTGACCCTGATCCTGTTCCTCATGACTGCAAATGCGGTGTTTCGAGTGATAGTGGCCAATGCTCCCTTTGACGCACAATAGGAGACGATGAACGGCTGCCCGGCGTGAGCGGAATTGGATCCGATATTGATAATTGAACCGCCATTTCCATCGCGGATCATTCGCCGAATGGCCTCCTGCATCAGAAAGAACGGACCTCGTGTATTGATGGCGAACATTCGGTCGAAAAGTTCTTCATCGGTATTCAGGATATCGCCGCGGTCCGTTATGCCTGCCGCATTGACGAGAATATCGACCTGACCAAACGCTTTGTCCGCCACGGAGACGACATTCCGACAATCCGCAACCTTCTCGAGGTCGGCCTCGACAAAGCGGACGTCGCACCCGGTGGCCTCGCGAATGGCGTGAGCGACCGCCTCTCCTTTTGCGCGGCTTCGGCCGCAGGTCACCAATCCCTTCGCGCCAGATCTCGCCATTTCCAGGGCGACTGCGGCCCCGAGGCCTTGGGTTCCACCAGTTACAACGCCGATCTTTCCATCGATTCTGTTCATCCGATATTTCCTCCATTTGCAAAAATTATTGCAGAGCAGTCCGCTGCACAATGTCTATTGACTTCGAGTATATAATGCAATGGCAATTGCGCAACCGTCTCTTTCAACAATTTACGAAGCCTTCAGGGAGGAGTAGCAGTGCTACGGATTGCAGTTCTCGGATGTGTGGCCGTATAAGTGCACGCAGCCAACCTGGCCCGCTATTCCCGAGGAGAACTTGCCGCGGTCTTCGACGTAAATCACGAAGCGGCCGCCCGCGTCGCCGCGGCTCAGGGAGTCTCTCCCGCCAGCAGCGCTGAGGAGATTTTCTCGTCAGACAAGATCGATGCGGTCTTAATCGCGACGGCGACCCCCACGCACGCTGACTACATCGAAATGGCCGTGTCAGCCGGCAAGGCCGTACTTTGCGAGAAGCCCATCGACCTCAATCTTGCCCGCGTGAACGCCTGTGCCGCTAGGATCGCGGGATCCCGCGTTCCCATCCAGCTCGGCTTCAATAGGCGCTACGATCCCGGTCACAGCGCGGCGCGGGCGGCTATGCAGGCCGGAGATATTGGCGAACTGCATCAGGTCATCATCACCTCAAGAGATCCCGCGATGCCGCCACGGGCCTATCTGGAGGCGGCGGGCGGTCTGTTTCGTGACATGACAATTCATGATTTCGACCTCGCTCGTTTCATGCTGGGGGAAGAGCCGACGGAAGTCTTCGCTCTCGGCAACGCCTTGATAGACTCCAAGCTCGGAGCCGAGCTGAACGAGGTGGA
>JBBIIT010000100.1:0-3675 GCA_037446355.1 Beijerinckiaceae bacterium
TCGCGACCCGGCCCGGGGCCGACGCCGACGGCGCCCGGCGCCGCGGACGGACAGCCGGCGCGTCCCGCCCGGCTCGTCAAACGAAGCCAGGGGGCGCCCGAGGCGACGCCGCCGGCCGAAAGCACGGCGAGCACGATCTCACCCGGACGCCCGGCCAAGCTCGTCAGACGCACCGCGGTCGAGACGGCGGCCGAGGCGCACGCGCCCGCCGCGCCCGCGTCGCCGCCCGGACGTCCGGCCAAGTTGCTCAAACGCTCGACCGATCGCGCGGCCGAACCCGAACATCCGACGAAGGCAGAGTCGCGAGAACCGGCGCCCCGGCGCGAGGTTTCGAACTGGGAGGAGGAACTATGAGACGGACCTTGTCGCTTCGCTTCGGCCTTCTCGTCGGTATAGGGGCGCTCGCCACGGCGTCTTGCGCGGCCGCGACTTTCGCGGACCTCAGCGACGGCGCGCCGGGATCCCAATTCCTGCGTTCCGGCCCTTACTCCGGCCCGTATTCGGGTCCGTACAGCGATCCCGGGGCTTTCGCCGGCCCCTACGCGTCCCCGCCCGTCTATGGCGCGTGTCCGCAGTGCGGCGAGGCTGCGGCGGGCGCGCGCGGCGCCGAGGGCGCTCCGCCGTTGGGACTCGATGCGCCGGGCGCGGCGACGATGGCGCCGATGCCGGCTTCGCCGACGCCGTTCCTACCGTTTGGACCGAACGGCGCGCTGCCCCACGGCCAACTTCAACTGTCGACCTTCGGCCAGGTCAATTCGACAACGGACCCCTTCAATCCCTGGGGTCTGAGCACGCCTTTCATGTTTGTGCCTTGGAGCACGCCCCTCTCGGGCTGGACCAACGCGCAAACCTGGAACTGGTGGCGAGAGCGATCCGGCGCTCTGCCGCGCAATTGGTGAGTCCGGAAGAGGAGAGTACAATGAGCAGACTTAGCACGATAGCCTTAGCTGCCGCGTTCGCCGGCCTTTCGTCGGCGGCCTTGGCGCAGCAAACCAACCAGCCTCCGCCGCCTCCTGGCCCCTACATGTCGGGTCAGCCGGCGCCCGGATACGGTCAGCAGCAGCCGCCGGCCCAGCCCAACGCCAACGGGCAGGCCAACTCCGGCGCGCAGAACCAGGCCAGCAGCGGCCCGCCCGCCGGGTGGGGCGCGCCGCCTCCCGGTTATGCCCCGCCGCCGCCGCCGCCCTACGGCTACGGCTATCCCCCGCCGCCGCCCTATGGCTACGCGCCCTATGGCAACGGATACTATCCGCCCTACCGCGGCTACGACGGCTACGGCAATGGCTATGGCAATGGCAATGGCTACGGCAATGGCTATGGCAGCGGCAATGGCTATGGCAGCGGCAATGGTCGCGGCCATATGAACGGCAACTTCAGCTTTGGCGGCGACAGCGACATGGCCGGCAACGGCTGGGGCAATGGCAACGGCAACGGCTGGGGCAACGGTTGGGGCAACGGCAACAACTGGGGCCGCAACGGCTGGTGACGAGCCGGCGCGGGGCGGGAGAATCGCTCCCGCCTCAAGTTCCGCAGGTCCGGCGGGGGCGCGATCCCTCGCCGGGCCTTCGGGCAACATGGAGAGCCTTGCAATGTCAGGAATCAAAACTCTTCTGGCCGGCCTCGCATTCGTCGCGACCCTCGCCGCGCCGGTCGGCGCCAGCGCGCAGTGGTGGGGCGGCAGTCCGTGGAGCGGCGGTCCGGCCGGGGGCGGCCCTTGGAACTATCCGGGTTACGGCAACAACGGTTACGGCAACGGTTGGGGGCGCGGCAATCTCAATCTCAATTACGACCTTGGCGGCTGGGGCAATGGCCTCGGCAACGGCTGGGGCGGCTACCCCGGCAGCTACGGCGGGCCGTGGGGCGGTTATCCCGGAAGTCCGATGGGCGGCTACCCCGGCAGTTTCGGCGGGCCGTGGGGCGGATATCCCGGAAGCCCGATGGGCGGATTCCCCGGAAGCCCGATGGGCGGCTATCCCGGAAGCCCGATGGGCGGCTATCCCGGCAGTTTCGGTGGCCCTTGGGGCGGCTATCCCGGGAGTCCGATCGGCGGCTTCCCCGGCGGCTTCGGTAGCCCGTGGAGCGGCGGCCCCGGCGGTTTCAGTCCGTGGCGCTGACGCCAAGGCGTCGATGAATTGGGCGCGACGCGCGGAAGGGCGGGTCGGGCGATCGCGGATTAGGAGGGCGGAGAAGTGGCGTCGCGAATTCTCACTTGGGCGTTCTACCTCGCCGTCCTCTACCTTGTCGGGGTCTGGACGGGCCTGTTCTCTTCCGATCCGCGGACGTGGTGGCGTGACGGCGAGGCGACGTCGCGGTCGGCCTTTGCGGTCGCGCGCCACTGGGTCGACAAATCGATCGGCGACGACTCCGAAGTCTCCGCTACGGCCTCGCCGACGCCCAAAGCCTCCGCCGAAGCCGATTTGAAGGTGAACGCGCGGCTCGCTTTCGCGCGCGGCGACGTGACGGAGGCCATCGAACTCTATCGGCAGCGCCTGCAACGCAATCCCGACGACGTCGACGCCTCAGGCGAACTCGCCAACGTCTATCTGAGCGCCGGGCGACTCCAGGAATCCGCGCAGGCCTTTTATTTGACCGCCCGCCTACTCGCGCAAAATGGCGCGCTGGCCCAGGCCCATTCGTTCGTCGCGATCATCCGGCGCAGCGACGGCGCCCTTGCCGATAAGCTCGAGGCCGAGCTCAAGGCGTCGCCGCAAGGCTGAAGCGCGACAAACGTCGGCGCGCCGGAGCGCCGCAGCCGATGGAAAGCAAATTCATGCCCAACACACCGACGCATTCGATACCGCCCGAGGCCCTGAAGGACGACTATCCCGCGCAGGTATTCACGCAGGAATATCGCCCGCCCGAATATCTCGCTTACCTCGAGCGCGCCGCCGCCGCAGTGCAGACGATGCGGCTGGTGGTGTTCGCGAGCTTGGCCTGCTTCGTTCTGCTGGCGGCCTACGGTTTCTTTCTCATATATGAACTCACGGTCGATACGCATCGCATGGTCGATCAGACCGTTCGCATGACCGAGCAAATGCAGTCCATGACCCGAATCATGGGTAACATGCACGAATCCATTGTCGATATGCGCACCAGCATCGCCGCGATGCAGGAGACGACGGCGCACATGGATGTCACGATGACCACGCTCGCCTCGACGACCGCGCAGATGGCCAATACCGTGGCTTTGATCCAGCATTCCGCGCGCAATCTCGACGCGAGCGTAGGGCCGGCCGCGAACGCGATGAATTCGTTCTTGCCATTTGGAGGGGGCGGCTACCCCGGGGCGCCGCCTTTCGCGCCGCCGGTGCGCTAACCGCGGTCGCTCGCGGGGCTCGGGCGGGAGCGTTTGGCCGGCGACTTCGCCGCCTGATCCGCCACCGCCTTGAGTTTTTCGGAGATTGCAAGCCGTCCGTGGCGGATCGGTTCGCAATAGACGTCATAGAGCGCGGTCAGCACGATGCGGACCGCCGGGCTCGCCAGCGCATAATAGACAGTATTTCCGTCGCGCCGCGTAGTCACCAGGCGATCGAGACGCAGTCGCGCGAGCCGCTGCGAAATCGTAGATTGGCGGACCTTGAAGAACGCCTCGAGTTCGCCGACCGATTTCTCGCCTTCGGCGAGGATGCAAAGCAGCACGAGGCGGGATTCGTGCGACAGCGCTTTCATCAATTC
>JBBIIT010000100.1:3775-7042 GCA_037446355.1 Beijerinckiaceae bacterium
GAGGCGATGCTGGCGCGCAGATCGAGCGTGCCCTTGACGCCGATGTCGCCGAAATGCTCGGCCAGCCAATCCTTTGCGGCGGCGCGTCCGAGATCGCGCAGTTTGGTCAGGAACGCCCAGTTCGTGTCGGTCTTGGTGTCGGCGGAAAAGTTGCGCATCGCCTGCTGCCCGTCGATGCGATGCAGGTTGGGGCGAATGTAGGGGGTCCCTTTCAGGGCGCCGCAATCGAACAACCTGACGATGAAATCCACGGCGCGGAATTCGCCGAGCAGAGCGCCGTTGAAGGTGATCTCGTTGAGGCGATTCTGGATTTCGATCGCGGTGCGCGGCGTCGTGTCGCGCTCGATCGGATTGACCTGGACAATGATCGTATCTTTGCAGGCGTTGTCGTAAAATAGCGGCCATAGTGGCGGATTGCCAACATAGCCGCCGTCCCAATAGGGCTCGCCGTCGATGACGACCGCCTGGAAGAGTTGCGGCAGGCAAGCCGAGGCCATCACCGCGTCGGCGGTCAGTTCCTCACGTCGGAATATGTGCCCCTTGCCGGTGTGGACATTGGTCGCGGCGATGAAAAGCTTGAGACTGTCGGTCGCGCGCAGCTTCTCGAAGTCGATCATCTTAGCCAGATGATCGCGCAGCGGATTGAGGTTGAGCGGATTGAATTCGTAGGGGCTGGAATAATGCGTCAGCGCATCGGTCCAGAAGCGGATCGGCGCGCCGAGGCCGAAAGCGCCGAACCAAATGTCGAACAGATTGCGCGCCGCCGGCGAAAGCGCGCCGTCGTCGCTGACCGATTTCCAGAAGCGATGCAGCGCCGCGCGCGCGCCCTCGCGCCCCTTGTCGACAAAACCCTCGGCGAGCACGACGGCGTTCATCGCGCCCGCGCTCGCGCCGCTGATCGCGGGAAACTCCAACCGCCCGTCCTCGAGCAGATGGTCGAGCACGCCCCAGGTGAAGGCGCCGTGCGCGCCGCCGCCCTGAAGGGCCAGATTGATCGCCTTCATTTCAAGCGGTCCAGCCGCCGTCCATAGATAGATTGGCGCCGGTCACTTGCGAGGCGGCGTCGGAGCACAGATAGACCGCCATCGCCGCGACCTGATCGACGGTGACGAATTGCTTAGTTGGCTGAGCAACGAGAAGCACGTCGTTGATGACCTGCTCGCGCGTCATGTTGCGCGCCTTCATGGTGTCGGGAATCTGGTTTTCCACCAGCGGAGTCCAGACATAACCGGGTGAAATGCAATTGACGGTGACGCCAAAGGTCGCGAGTTCCAACGCGACCGTCTTGGTCAGGCCGGCGATACCGTGCTTGGCCGAGACATAGGCCGACTTGAACGGCGAGGCGACGAGCGAATGGGCCGAGGCGGTGGAAATGATGCGACCCCATTTGGCCGCCTTCATGCCGGGCACTGCGGCGCGAATGGCGTGGAACGCGGCCGAGAGATTGATGGCGATGATCGCGTCCCATTTTTCGACCGGGAAGTTCTCGATCGGCGAGACGTATTGGATGCCGGCGTTGTTGACGAGGATTTCGAGCGAACCCATTTTCGCCTGCGCGTCGGCGACCATCGCCGCGATTTCCGCGGGCTTGGTCATGTCAGCGCCGTTGTAAAACGCCTTGACGCCGAAGTCCTTTTCTATGCCCGCGCGCTCCGCCTCGATGGCGCCGGCGTCGCCCATGCCGTTGATCATGACGTCGGCGCCTTCCTTGGCGAAAGCGCGTGCGATGGCGAGCCCGATACCGCTGGTGGAGCCGGTGACGAGCGCATGGCGTTTGGCGAGGGACATGAAAACTCCTGGGCTGCAAAAAGCGGAGGCGCAACGACGCCCATATATTGCATCGCAGCATGAAAGGCGAGCGACGCAAGCGTCAAGAACGCGTGAGGCGCGACGGGTTCAGCGTCTTGAAGGGGAGAGGGCGCCCCGCGCCCCGGAACTAGGTCGCGAGGGCGTCGATCGCCTGACGCAATCGCTGCCGCCATTCGTCCGGCGTTCGGGCCGGCGCGTCGAAGTCGAGGCGCGCGCTCGCCCCGCCGGCGGCGAGGTCCAGTCCTTCCGCGTCGAGACCGACCGCGCGCCAGAGGCGGCGTCCCGGCGATGCGCCGCCGACCAGCTTCGCCTTCGCTTCCTCGCTGAGACCGTCGACCTCGGCGAGTAACCGGTCCTCGGCCTCCGCGAGCGCCTCGATCGCTTCAGCGGGCGTCAACAGATCGTCCGGGGCAATCAGATCGGCCCGCCCGAATCCGCCATTGAAATGAACGGATTCGATCTTCATGCGCCGGATCGCGAAATCGGCGAAGCCCGCATAGAGCTTGGCCTTCGGATTGCGCCGGACGTAGCGCGCGCGCGCGGCGGGGTCGGGATTCACCTCGATCGGACCGGCGACAGTCAATCGCGGCTGATTGAGCGGATCGCCGCGATCCGCGTCGCTCGTCAGCAAAAGCGAGGCGCGCGGGTTATCCTTGAGGTTGCCGGTATGGCGAGCAAGCTCGGACATCAAGAACAGAGGGGCGCCGTCCCAGTCGCTGGCGACGCCGACCAGGGTCGTCAGGGGCCCGGCGAAAGCGCGATCGAAGGTCGCGAGCGCGCCGGTGCGCGCCAATCGCAAAAGGCGTTTGGCGTCTCGGATGGCGCTGGGGTCGGGGACGGCTGGCGCGGTTTCGGGCATTCGGGCGACTCCAAAATCGGCCGCAATATAGGCCGGATTCGCTAAAGCGCGACGCGGCAAAGTCGCCCCGAAGCCTCGATCATCGGCCGGAACCCCCCAATTATTGACCAAAACACGGAAAATCAGGCTAGACTTATCAATGTGCGGACGCGGCGGCCAGCGCGGCAGGCGCCCGCAAAGCGGCGCGTGAAGGTCACACTTCAGCCGCGTTGCGCTCGCAAGTCACGCTTGGCCGCGGCCGTTCAAAGCGGGCGTTCAATATAGAATGGACTCGGAAACTTCATGCCGACAATCGCCCTGGTCGACGACGACCGCAACATTCTGACCTCCGTTTCGCTTTCGCTCGAAGCGGAGGGCTATCGCGTTCAGACTTATACCGACGGCGCGAGCGCGCTCGAAGGGCTGAAGGCTAATCCGCCCGACATGGCCATCTTCGACATCAAGATGCCGCGCATGGACGGGATGGAGCTGCTACGCCGCCTGAGGCAGAAATCGGATCTGCCCGTTATCTTCCTGACCTCCAAGGACGAGGAGATCGACGAATTGTTCGGCCTCAAGATGGGCGCCGACGATTTCATCCGCAAGCCGTTCTCGCAGCG
>JBBIIT010000101.1:0-6827 GCA_037446355.1 Beijerinckiaceae bacterium
TCGCCGGCGGCGGCGAGGGCGTCGATCTCGCGCAAGCGCGTTTCCAAGCGCTTTGTCTTTTCCTCGCGCCAGTCTTCGAAACGATCGGCGACGGCGAGGCCCAGTTCGCCTGCCTTGCGGCGGCTCTCGAAAACGTCGCGCGGTAACAGGAAGTCGTCGAAGGCGCGGAATGCGCGGCTGCCTTCCACCCAAACATCGCCCGATTGCAGCTGCTCGCGCAGCGTCATCATCACCGCGACTTCGTAGGCCCTGCGATCGTTCCCGGAGTTCGATTTGACGAGCTTGCGCCATACCGGCCGCAGGATCCGATCTCATCGACGCCCGGCCGGCCGAAAAAGCCTACGCGATCGATTATCCTACCGGCGCGATCACGTTCGGCGACGGCGCGCATGGCGCGATCCCGCCAAAGGGCGCCAAAGTCACCGTCACCTACACTTCGGGGCCGCACGACGGTTTTGTCGACTTCTACCGCGCGATCAAGGCGGCCAATCCAAACGTCGCAGTCTGCACCTCGATCCACGACGAGAGCTTTCTGCGCATCATGGGCGTGCATCATTCTTACGACTGCATTCAGCAGCACCCTTATTACATCGGCAAGCCGAAGGTCGACACGCTGCCTGGCGGCCTAGCCGACTTTTTCGTTTACACGGCCGCGCGCATGATCGCCCTCGGGGCGCAGGTAGAACACACACAATCGCTGATTGCGAGGAATGCCGGCGCGAACGCCGGCAAGGTCGGCATGCTGCTCTCCGAATTCGGCCAGCTCGGCACGTTCCCCGACTTCTCGCGTCGCTTCGCGCGGAGCGAGGGTCAGGCGGTGATGAACGCGCTGGCCCTACAAGAGTTCGCACTGCGCCATGCGGTCGGCGCGGACCGCACGGCGCTCACTGACTACACGTTCGGGGCGATGCCGCCGGAACTCGCCGCCGTCCAGGCGTCCGACGCGCAGGCCGCAAAGGCGGCGATGAACGCCCCCGATGACTCGACGGCCGGTGACTTCGCCCTTTTCGCAGGTCCGGGACCCAACACCGTCGTCACACCGCCCGCGCTTGTCACAAAGCTCATGCGCGCGCATTTGGGCGGCGCGCTGGTTTCGAGCCGCGTAGAGCGAAGCCCGACAGTTGCTTCCTGCAAAGGCGATAAATTTGACGCGTTGCAGGTTCTCACGAGCAGAGACGCGGACGGATCCGTGCACGTCGTCGTCATCAATGTCGATCCGAACGCGGACGTCGCGGCCTCGGTTTCGGGCTTCGCGCACGGACCGCAGTTGATCGTCGAGACATTAGCATCGCCGAACATCAACGATGAGAACACCCCCGAGCATCCGAACCTCGTTGCAATCGTCGCGAAGCAGATTGACGTCGGCGCGTCGCTGTTCACTTTCCCCAAGCACTCGGTGACCGCGATCGTCTTCTCGCCAAAATAGGAGATGACGTTGTCTCGATCGTCGCCGCTACTTCATAGCCGCCCGGATATTGGGCCGCAGGCGCACCAAAGCAAGAAAGCCAACTCAGTCGGTACTCGACGCCTTAGCGTAGGATTCGGAACAGATTCTGCGATGACCCCATGCTCGCCGCAGTTGTTTCTATTTTAGCCGAATCCCGGACGCAGCCAGGGACGCCCTTCCCTTTCCGACGCCCAGGAACATCCACAATGCCGCGGCCGCCACAAGATCGAACAGGAACAAGACCGCAAACATCGGTTCGTAGCCGACCGTTTCGGCAAGGCCTCCTATCGCCAACGTGAATAGAGCGCCGCCAAGATAGCCGAACATGCCCGCCACGCCCGTCGCCGTGGCGACCTCCGCCTTTTCAAACACGTCGCCCATTAGCGCGTACATCATGCTCGACAGCATCTGATGGGCGAAACCTCCCAGCGAGAAACAGAGGATCGCGGCGACGGGATCGAGGGCGAAGCTTATCAGCGCCGGTCCGACCATGCACAGAGCGCCCAGCGTGATCGTGGCCAAGCGCGCGTTGACGATGTTGAGGCTGAAGCGGCGCGCCAGAAACGGCGCCAAATAACCGCCCAGTACGCAACCCAGATCGGAGGCCACGAACGGAAGCCACGCGAACAGCGCGAATTGTTTGATGTCCATGTGCCGGACAGTCACCATGTAGAGCGGGATCCAGAACTGGAAAGTCTGCCAGGCGGGCTCGGTCAGGAAGCGCGCGATCAGGATGCCCAGAAACCGCGGTTGCGCGAACACCTTGGCCCATGACGGCTTTGCGAGCGGCGCGGGCGCGGCGCCCTCCAGGATATAGTCCCGCTCGGCGCTGGAAAGGCCGGGATGCGACTGCGGGTCGCGGTAGAACGCGTACCAGAGCATCGCAACCAGCAACCCAAGCGCGCCCGTCAGAATGAAAGCGAAGCGCCAACTCGTCGTCGTGGCGAGCCAGATGACCAACGGCGGCGTGATCGCCGCGCCGATGGATGAGCCCGAATTGAACCAGCCCGTGGCGATCGATCGTTCACGCGAGGGAAACCAGAGCGTCGAGACCTTGGCGCCGGTGGGGATCGCCACCGCTTCGCTGACGCCGAGCAGACCGCGAAATCCCGCCATCGACAGCCAGCCTGTCGAGAGCCCGTGCAGCGCCGCAGCGCCTCCCCAGACGACTGCGGCGACGGAATAGCCGAGCCGCGGCCCCACGAGGTCCGTCAGGAAACCCGCGACGGGCTGCGAGAACGAATAGACGATCTGGAACGCCGAAACGACGTAGGAATATTCCTGGGTGGAGAAGTTGAGTTCCTTCTTGAGGATCGGCGCAAGCGCGCCCAGCGTGTTACGGTCGACATAGATAACGATGGTGCCGGCCAGCATCAGCGCCAGCATGCCCCAGCGAACGCGCCCGACTTCCGCCATCCCCTGCCCTCCCTCAGCCCGAAGCTTTTCCCAAAATTGGCCTGACCACTTGACCTTTATACCAATTTGCCCGATTGTCCAGCCGTCTCCACCGGGATTTCGACATGAACGTTGCGCCCTACTCGCTCCACCCCGATCGGCTGTTTCCCGCCGACCCCACGATGCGAGGACTCGCGCGCGAGCTCTATGCCGGGGTGGCGGACCTGCCTATCGTCAGCCCGCACGGCCATTGCGATCCCCTCTGGTTCGCAGAGAACCAGGCGTTCCCCGATCCCGCGCAATTGTTCATCGTGCCCGACCATTACGTGCATCGGATGCTTTACAGTCAGGGCGTTGCGCCGCAGGCGATGGGCGTGCCGCGCCTTGACGGCGGCGAGATCGAGACCGACCCGCGTAAGATCTGGCGCCGTTTCGCAGAGAATTTCCATCTGTTCCGGGGCACGCCATCGTGGCTCTGGTTGACGCACGCGTTTACCGAAGTGTTCGATTTTCGCGAACGCCTGAGCGTGGACAACGCCGAGCGCGCCTATGACCATATCGCCGAGCGGCTGGGGCGACCCGAATTCCGTCCGCGCGCCTTGTTCGAGCGCTTCAACATCGAGACCCTGACGACGACTGATAGCCCGCTCGACCCGCTGGCCTCGCACGCAAAGATGAAGGCCGACGGCTGGAAGGGGCGCGTGCTGACGGCGTTCCGCCCGGATTCCGTGGTCGATCCGGCGTTTCCCGGATTCGCGGACAATCTCGCCGCGCTGGGCCGCATCGCCGACACGGACGTATCGACCTATCAAGGTTATCTGGAGGCGCTGCGGCGCCGCCGCGCGTTCTTCCAGACAATGGGCTGCACATCGACCGACCACGGCCATCCCACGGCGCGCACGGCGGACCTCTCCAAAACCGAGGCCGCCGCGCTCTACCTGCGCGTCAGTCAGGGCCGCCCCACCGAGGCCGACGCCGAAGCGTTCCGGGCGCAAATGTTGACCGAAATGGCGGCGATGAGCGTCGAGGACGGCCTCGTGATGCAGATACACCCCGGCTCCTTCCGCAACCACAACCCCTGGCTCGCCCGCACCTTCGGACGCGACAAAGGCGCGGATATCCCCACCGTGACCGATTATGTCCACGCGCTCAAACCCTTGCTGGATCGCTTCGGCAATCATGCCGGCCTGACGATTATCCTGTTCACGCTCGACGAAACCGCCTATTCGCGCGAACTCGCCCCGCTGGCCGGACATTATCCTGCGCTGAAGCTGGGGCCGCCGTGGTGGTTCTTCGACAGCCCCGAGGGTATGCTGCGTTTCCGCGAGGCTGCCGTGGAGACCGCGGGCTTCTACAACACCGTCGGCTTCAACGACGATACGCGCGCCTTCCCTTCGATTCCTGCGCGCCACGACGTCGCGCGTCGCATCGATTGCGTTTATCTGGCCAGATTGGTCGCCGAGCATCGGCTCGATCTCGACGAAGCGCACGAGGTCGCGCATGATCTCGCTTATCGCCTCGCCAAAGCCGCTTACCGGATCTGATCCATGCTCGCCCGCAACCCGCAGCAACCGCGCCTGCCGATCCGCGTGTTGCAAATCGGCGATGGCGTTTTTCTGCGCGGCTTCGTCGATTGGATGATCGACCTCGCCAACGAGAAAGTCGGCGCCGACTTGGGCGTCGCCGTCGCGCTGGCGCGCCCGCGCGCTGATCCTCCGGCGCTCGCGGCGCAGGACGGGTTGTTCACTGTGCTGGAGCGGGGGCTCGCCGCGGGCGAAGTCGTCGAGCGGCGGCGCATTGTCAGTTGTGTGCAGAGCGCCTTCGATCCCCATGCCGAGCCGCAGACGCTGCGTGATCTCGCCGCCTCGCCCGATTTGAGCTTCGTCGTCTCCAATACGACCGAGGCGGGCATTGTCGATTCCGATGAACCCTACCATCCCGCAGTCTGCCCCGTGAACTTCCCGGCCAAAATCGCGTGGATCTTGAAGGCGCGGTTCGATGCCCTCGGCGGCGTCGCGGCGCCGGGACTGACCGTGCTGCCGTGCGAGTTGATTGAGGCCAATGGCGCGACGCTGCGTCGCCTGGCCCTCGCCGCCGCGCAGCGGTGGGGCTTTTCGGCGGCTTTTCGCGACTGGGCGCGCGCAAGCTGCCGTTTCCTCGACACGTTGGTGGATCGCATCGTGCCGGGGTTTCCCGCCGCCGAAGCCGAACGTCTGTTTGACGCCTGGGGTTATCGCGATCCGCTCGCCATCGCGGCCGAGCCCTATCATCTCTGGGTGATCGAGGGCGCTCCCGCGCCGTCCTTCCCGCTCGCGCAGGCCGGCCTCAACGTCGTATGGACGCAGAACGTCAAACCCTATCGCGACGCCAAGTTGCGGATGCTGAACGGCGCTCATACGGCGCTGGCTTTCCCGGCCCTGCTCGCCGGTCTCAAGACCGTGGGCGAGGCGGTAGGCGATCCTCAGTTCGGGCGCTATCTGCATGCGGTGATGTTTGGAGAGATCGTTCCTCATGCGCCGTTGCCGCCGCAGGCGCGCGAGGCCTATGCGCGCAGCGTACTCGAACGTTTCGCCAACCCGTTCTTGCATCATGAGTTGATCGCGATCACGTTGAACTCGATCTCCAAATGGCGCGCGCGCCTGCTGCCGACGCTGAAGGACGCCGGCGGGGCGGCGCCGCTCATCGCGTTTTCGTTCGCCGCGCTGGTGCGCTTTTATCGCGGCCCCGTGCGCGACGAACCCGAAGCGCTTGCGGGCCTCGCGCGCGCCTGGGAAGGCGCCGGCGATGCGACGCAGGCCACGCAGCGCGCGTTGAGCGACGCTCGCCTGTGGGGCGAGGATCTCTCTTTGCTCTCGGGCTTCGCCGACGCTGCGCGGGCCAGCGCCGCCGACATCGAGGCGCTCGGCGTGCGCGCCGCCCTCGCGCGACGGCTCGACTAGCCATGCCGTTCCAACCCGTCGAGAGCCAGCGCCTTTATGAGCGCGTCGCCGAGCAAATCGTCGAGCACATTCAAGGAGGCGAGATCGCGGCGGGCCAGCGTCTGCCTGCCGAGCGCGATCTGGCGAAAGCTCTGGGCGTCAGCCGTCCGGTCGTGCGCGAGGCGCTGATCGCGCTCGAAGTGGCGGGCCTCGTCGAAGTGCGCACCGGCGCCGGCGCCTTCGTATGCGAAGCGCCTTCGTCGCGCCCGCTGCTCAATGCCGGAGACAGCCCTAGCGACATCCTCAACGCGCGCATATTGATCGAGGGCGAAATCAGCGCGCTCGCGGCCGAGTGCGCTTCGCCGTTGCAGGTGCAAGCCATCGCCGCAACAGTCGAAGTTATGCGCCGCGACCACGACGCGGGCCGCGACTGGCGCCCCGCCGATCTCGCCTTTCATGTCGCGGTCGCGCGCGCCACCGGCAACGCTGCTCTGGCGGGCGTCGTCGAGCAAATGTGGCAGGCGCAGCACGGCGCCCTGTTCGCGCTGATGTCGCAGCGCGCGCGGCTCGACCAGAACTGGCTGCAGACGCTGGCAGGGCATCAGGCGGCGCTGGAAGCGATCGGATCCCGGCGACCGACTCGGGCGCGTGAGGCGATGCGCGCGCACCTGGGGCAGGTGCTGGACGTGATGACGCGCGACGAAGATTCGGCCTAACGGGACGCTGGCGCAGCCCCCGGATTCCTCGAGTCGGCGCGGCGAGGGCGGAATTCGTGCGCGATCAGCGGCCCGAGAGCCCCCGCGAGGCCGCCGATCGCGGTCCATGTGCGGACCGACCAGCTGCGCCGCTCGGGCGGGAAGGAAGCTAGGAGGAGGCCGATTGACGTTGGCGTCAAGAACGGCGCACCCGCCGCCTGCGCGACACGGAACGCAACTACAGCGTCGACGGTTTGATTCGCGGCGCATGCGCCCGACGCCAGCGTGAAAGACCCACACCGAGCAGGAAGCTTCGGTCGCTACGATGGCGTTCGGCGAGGCGACCGAAGAAGTTGAGCAAAGCGGGCGTAA
>JBBIIT010000102.1:0-6643 GCA_037446355.1 Beijerinckiaceae bacterium
GCCGCGCCCGCCGCTCCCAGCATCGCGCCGGTCGCGCCCAAGCCCCGTCCCGCGCCGCCGGTGGCGCCACCCGCCACGGCGACGGTCGGCGACGCCGCCGCGCCGGCGATCGCCTCGCGCGCGCCCGAAGCGACCGGTTCCGGTCAGGCGCCCCGGCTGGGCGTCTCGGTCGAACCGACCGCGACGCCGGTCCCCGCGCGCACCGAATCGGAGCCCCCGCGCCCGAGCGCGCCGAGTTCGCGCGCGACGGGCAAAGCCAGCCCCTGGCCCTGGGTGGTGGGCGCCGTGGTGATTGGCCTCGTCGGCTCGATCGCCATCGCCGCCTTTCTGCTGCGCGACAGGCCCGGGACGGTCGCCGCCGAGAACAGCGAAACGGCGGCGCCGGCGCCCGCGCCTTCGAGCGGACCGAAGATCGCCGAACGCATCGGCGGGGCGGCCGCGCCTGCGCCGTCGCCCTCGAATACGCCCGCGCCCGCCGCCACGCCGACGCCTTCGCCGCTCGCGAGCAACGCCCCTACGCCGACCGCGCAGCCCTCGGCCGCCGCGCAGCCTTCGCCGGCCGCGACTCCGCTGCCGGTTTCGGCGCGCGCGGCGATGCTGATCGCGACTTCGGGCGACCCGCAGAAACCGGCGGTCAGCCTGGGCACAGTCGTCTGGTCGGCCGCGCCGGCCAACCCCGGTCAGCCCGGCAGTAACGGCGTTAAGGCCGAGATCGAAATTCCCGACCTCAAGATGCACGCCTCGATGGTGCTGAGAAAGAACGTCGACCCCTCGCTTCCCGCCTCGCACACGATCGACCTGCGCATAACCTTCGACGAAGGGGCGCCGATAAAGGGCATAAAGGACATCGCGCTGCCGCTGATGCGCCGTGACGATCCGCCCGCCGCCGATCCGCTCTCGGGCGTTCGCGTCAAGATCAACGACAGCTATTTCCTGGTTGGACTCAACCGTGCGGACGCCGACGTCGCTCGCAATCTCGACGCGATCGCTTCGCGCGGTTGGTTCGATTTTCCGCTGCTGCTGCCTGACGACCGCATCGCCAAGCTGACTTTCGAAAAGGCCGCCGACGGCGAGCGGATCGTCAACGACGCGATCGCTTCGTGGAAATGAGCGCCGTCAGTTCGACAGATTGAAAACCCGGGTCGAGACGAATTCTCCGTTCTCCACGGCGCCGACAGCGACCGGCGCGCCCAGGCAGATCACATAGGCCGGGCCTTCCGGCGGCGCCGCCGAGCCGCGCAGCAGCAATTTCTGGCCGCGCCGCAACGTCGCCGCGCCCGACCGATCCGTGACGACCCGAGCCAGTTCCGCCAGACCGGCGTCGACAGGCAATAACGCCTGGGCGCGCGCCTGGGCGGAGTCCCGCAGCGCCTCGAGGCCAAAGCCCGAAGAGGCGCGGAACGGACCAACGCGCGTGCGCCTGAGCGCGACGACATGGCCGAAGCAGCCGAGCGCCCGCCCAAGATCGCGCGCGATCGCCCGGACATAGGCGCCCTTGCCGCATTCGGCCTCGAATTCGGCCTCGTCGCGTGAACATGCGACCATTTCGAGACTGTGGACGTGAATTTCGCGCGCGGCGATTTCGAACGCGGCGCCTTCGCGCGCGAGATCGTACGCGCGCTCGCCGGAGATCTTGATCGCCGAATATTGCGGCGGCGTCTGTTGGATGAGGCCGGTGAACGCCGGCAATTGCGCCGCGATCTCGGCGGGCGACGGCCGCACGTTGGAGCGCGCGACAATCCGCCCCTCGGCGTCGTCAGTTTCACTTTCCTCGCCCCAGCGCACCGTGAATCGATAGGACTTGGTCCCGTCCTGCACGACCGCTACGGTCTTGGTCGCCTCGCCGAATGCGACCGGCAGCACGCCGGAAGCGAGCGGATCGAGCGTGCCCGCGTGTCCCGCCTTCTTGGCGTTGAAGAGGTATTTCAATTGAGCGACCGCCTGCGTCGAGGTGACGCCGACGGGCTTGTCGAGATTGACCCAGCCGTTGACCTCGACGCGGGTCGAACGGCGCGGCTCGCGACCGCGCGAGCGCGACTCGGACGGCGGCGGATCGACCGCCTTTTCGGATGCGTCCGCGCTCACTTCGGACCCTCGTCTTCGGCGTCGCGAAGGTCGCGCGCGACCGTGGGCGAGCGCAACAGTGCATCGATCCGCGCCTGAGCGTCGAAACTCTCGTCGGCCACGAAGCGCAGGTCGGGCGCGTATTTCAGGTTGACGCGATGCGCGACCAGCGTGCGCAGTTCCTTTTTGTGCTGTTTCAGCGCCGCCAGCGCCTTTTCGGTCTCCTTGCCGCCGAGCGGCAGCACCGAAATCGTCGCCAGTTTCAGGTCCGGAGACATGCGCACGTTCGGGATGGTGAGCACCTGGCGGTTTAGGGCGGGATCGACCACTTCGCCGCGCGAAAGAATATCCGCGAGCGCGTGCCGAATAGATTCGGCGACGCGTTCGAGGCGATGCGAGGGACCGGCGGATTTGGGATCGGAACGAGACATGGGGCGATGGGGGTGAAATGAAATAATCGAACACGCGGCGGCGGCAATGTTCAGGGCGAACCGGGGCGTGCGAGACGTCAATTCCGAACTTCGTCGCGCCGCCCTAGGCGGGCCTCGCCACGAAGTCCGGCGAGCGGAGTCAGCCGATCGCCGAAGCTATCCGCCGCGCGTCAAAGCGTGCGGCGGATTTCTTCAACATTATAGCACTCGATGACGTCGTTCTTGCGCATGTCCTGGTAGTTCTCGAACGCCATGCCGCATTCCTGGCCGGCCTGCACCACCGCGACCTCGTCCTTGAAGCGCTTGAGAGTCGAGAGCTTGCCTTCATGCACGACGACGTTGTCGCGGATGAGGCGCACATGCGCGCCGCGCTGGACGACGCCGTCGGTGACGCGACAGCCGGCGACATTGCCGACTTTGGAGATCGAGAAAACTTCGAGGATCTGCGCGTTGCCGAGCATAGTTTCGCGCAATGTCGGGGCGAGCATACCCGACATCGCCGCCTTCACGTCATCCACGAGGTTGTAGATAATGTTGTAGTAGCGGATTTCGATGCCTTGGCTCTCGGCCAGATCGCGCGCCTCCTTGTGAGCGCGCACGTTGAAGCCGATGATGACCGCCTTCGAAGCCTCGGCGAGCGTAACGTCGGATTCGGTGACGCCGCCGACGCCGCCGTGGATGACGCGCGCCATGACCTCTTCATTGCCGAGCTTCTCGATCGCGGCGGTAATCGCCTCGACCGATCCCTGCACGTCGCCCTTGATAACGATCGGCAGTTCCTTGCGACCAGCGGCCTTCAAGTTGCTCATCATGTCGCTGAGCGAGGTGCGGACGACGCCGCCGCCACGCGCGGCGAGCTTCTCGCGCTTCTGGCGCTCGCGATATTCGGCGATCTCGCGGGCGCGCGCCTCCGATTCGACGACCGCGACGCGGTCGCCCGCCTCCGGCGCTCCGGAGAAGCCAAGCACTTCGACCGGCGTCGAGGGCGGCGCCGCGTTGACATTTGCGCCCTTGTCGTCGAGCAGCGCGCGCACGCGGCCCCATTGCGAGCCCGCGACCACGAGCGAGCCCACCCGCAACGTGCCGCGCTGCACGAGGACGGTCGCCACCGGGCCGCGGCCTCGGTCGAGCCTGGCTTCGACGACCGTGCCCTCGGCGTTGCGCTCGGGATCGGCGACGAGGTCGAGCAGCTCGGCCTGCAGCGCGATCGCCTCCAGCAGCTTGTCGAGATTCTGCCCGGTCTTGGCGGAAACCTGCACGGCGAGCGTCTCGCCGCCGAAGTCCTCGACCTGCACGTCGTGCTGCAACAATTCCTGCATCACGCGCTGCGGATTGGCTTCCGGTTTGTCGATCTTGTTGATCGCGACGATGATCGGCGCCTTGGCCGCCTTGGCGTGTTTGATCGCCTCGATCGTTTGCGGCATGACGCCGTCGTCGGCGGCGACCACCAACACCACGATGTCCGTGACCTTGGCGCCGCGCGCGCGCATCGCCGTGAAGGCGGCGTGACCGGGCGTGTCGATGAAGGTGATCCTGGCGCCGTCGGGCGCGGAGACCTGATAGGCGCCGATGTGCTGCGTGATGCCTCCGGCTTCGCCCGAAACGACATTGGCGTGCCGGATCGCGTCGAGCAGCGAGGTCTTGCCGTGATCGACGTGACCCATGATGGTGACGACCGGCGGACGCGGCGCGGGGGAGCCGACATCGTCGGGGCTGTCGAACAGACCCTCTTCGACATCTGATTCGGCGACGCGCTTGACCGTGTGGCCCAAATCCTCGGCGATCAACTGCGCGGTGTCGGCGTCGAGCGTGTCGGTCAAAGTGACCATCTTACCCTGGCGCATCAGCAGCTTGATGACGTCGACGGCCCGCTCGGACATGCGGCCGGCGAGTTCCTGGATCGTGATCGTTTCGGGCAGGACGATCTCGCGCGCGATCTTCTCTTTGGATTCCTGCGCCCCGTGGCCCTTGAGGCGTTGGGTGCGGCGGCGGAAGGCGGCGACGGAGCGCGTGCGCTCCTCCTCGGCGGAGGTGGCGGTCGCGACGGTGAGGCGGCCGCGATTGCGCTGCTCGCCGCCGCGCGTGGGGCGCGGAGTCGGCAGCATGACCTTGCCGGACGGCGCCGGAATGACGGCGCGGCGGACGATCGGCTTGGCCTCTTCGTCCGGCGCGCCGGACGCCCGCGCCGGCGAGACGGGGGCCGGGGCCGCCGTCGCGGCAGACGCGATTGGCGGCTTGCGGCCCAGCGAGGTCGCGGGCGTGGCGGCGGGTTCGCCCCCTGCGAGACGGCGGCGCGCTTCGTCCTCGGATTGGCGCTTGAACGAGGCGTCCTGCGCGCGGCGCAATTCCTCTTCGCGCTTGCGCGCCTCGGCGGCTTCGCGCTCGCTCTTTTCGCGCGCCTCGCGCTCGCGGCGAACGGCGGCGTCGGCCTCCTGACGGCGGCGGTCTTCTTCTTCGCGGGCGCGCGCGTCGACAAGCGCGCGGGCGCGCGCGTCGCGCTGCTCCTCGGTCAATGTCGGCAGCACGACCCCGGTCTTGGGCGGCGGCGGCGTAGCGGGCCGGGCGGCCGGAGCGGCGACGGTCGGTCCGCGCGGCGCGACGGGCGCGGCCGTGGGGGCGGACTTGGGGGCGAGCGAGACAGGCGCGGCGACAGGTTCGCGCGGCGCGACCTCGCCGGGCGCGAGCACGCGGCGCTTCTTTTCGACCACGACGACCTTGCTGCGGCCGTGCGAAAAGCTCTGCCGCACAGTGCCCGCTTCGACGGGGCGCTTGAGATGCAAGGTGGCCTTCGGCGCCGGCGCGCCCAAGGTCTTGTCGCCGCTATTGTTCGTTTCGCTCATGCGTTCTTCCAGTAACCCCAGCCCGACTTCGGCTTGTTTCGGCGATTTCGCGCTTAACTTCATTCGCTTCGCCTGCCCGGTAGCGGGTCAGGCGCGCGACTTTGGCGAGAAAAGCGATGCTCGCTGGCCCCGCCTCGAGGGCTGCATGTATCACATTTGTCCGCCCCAATGCCAAATCCAATCGACTCGAATCGAAGAGATTTATTCGCGCCACCGCCTCGGCGCGCTCGCTCAGGCAGCCCTTGAGCAGACGCTCAAGTTTGGCCGCGCCGTCCTCGGCCCCGTCGGAGGCCCGGATCAGCGCAACGAGCGCGCCGGCGCGGATCGCCGCTTCGACCTTGGCGCCGCCGACCACGACAAGCCCGGCCTTGTTGACCAGCGACAGAAAGCGTAGCGCATCCCTCTCCAGCAGGCGGTCGACGTCGTCGGCGAGTTCCGCTCCGGCGCGCACGCTCTTGCGGAAGCCGCGAGAGAACGCCTGCCTGACGACGGCCTGGCGCACCGAGCTTCGGTCGAGCTTCGTCCAGACCCCGCGTCCGGGTAATTTACACAGAATGTCTGGCGTAACCACGCCCTCGCCAGAAAGCGCGAAACGCAGCATCGCCTCGGGCGCGCCTTTGGCGCCGGTGACGACGCAGGTCCGCGCCGGCCCGGATTCATCGCCGATTTCGTCCGGCGTCCCGGCCTCGTGGCTCAGTGCGCCTCTCCTTCCGCGGCCTGCCCTTCGCCCTGCGCCGTTTCTTCAGCCTCGATGGGCGCTTCTACCCAGCCGGCGCGAATGCGCGCTTGCATGACGATCGCATCGGCGTCCTCGCGCGAGAGCCCGAACCCGTCGAGATAACCCGAATGCTTTTTCTCGGCGCCGTCCTCGCGATCGACCCAGCCGACGAGATCGTCGGTCGCGCAGCCCGCCAGATCGTCGACGCTCCTGACCTCGTTCTCACCGAGCTTGACCAGCATCGGCGTCGTCAGGCCCTCGATTGTCTTCAGATCGTCCGAGACGCCCAGCGCCTTGCGCGCCTCGTCGTGCTCGGCCTCGATGCGCGCCAGATGGCCCTGCGCGCGCGCCTGGATTTCACCCGCGGTTTCCACGTCGAAACCTTCGATGGAGGCCAGCTCGTTGATGTCGACGAACGCGACTTCCTCGACCGAACGGAAACCCTCCGAGGCGAGCAACTGGCCAACCGTTTCGTCGACGTCGAGCGCGCTGACGAAGGTCAGCGTGCGCTCGGCGAATTCCTTCTGGCGCCGTTCGGATTCCTCGGCCTCGGTCAGGATGTCGATGTCCCAGCCGGTGAGCTGCGAGGC
>JBBIIT010000103.1:0-6354 GCA_037446355.1 Beijerinckiaceae bacterium
CCCGGATTGGCCATCTCACCGGTTCTCGCCGTGGGCGTCGAACACGCGCTGGGCACTTTACAAGAAGTCGAGTTTGGATTTTGTTAGTATGATGGGACTACCTGAGCGGTCGCGGCCGCCCGATTCCAACGAATTTGAACACGTAATCGAAAAACGGGAATAGGCACATGATGAAAAAATTGCTCATCGGCCTCGCGCTTTCCAGCTTGGCGCTTTCAACCTGCCGAGCCGAAATTTACAAGATGACGACGCCTATAGCTCCTGGAGTGGCTACGCCGGACCATCTGGAGACCTCCATCGGCGCGTTGAATTTTACCGATGGCGTGCCAATAGCCGGAACCGTCGAAAAGCTTTACGACAACCTGGACCGCTCGCGTGCGCTGCAGGCCTATTTGCTGGGCGTTCCTATCGTCAATCAGGTTGGAATGCGCATTTGAAATACACACCACCCATGGTGATTGAGCGCACTTCCCATAGTCCGCCCTCGGGGTCACGGAGATCATAGCCGGCGCCCTCCGAGGGCGCTAGCGTCCAGCCGTGATTTTCCCATTTGAGGCGACGTTCGATGATGAAAGATACGCGGCGACCATCGGTCAGATATTCGCGGATATCTTCAACCGTGACCTTGAAGGCGCGGGCGAGTTCGTTCTCATCCCACGTCATCTTGAAACGCCGCTGCATTGGCTCTGTCCCCGAATCGCCCAAGGGAAAGAGAAACTATCGCGGTGTAAGAGTCTATTGTTTGCTTTAGAGGTCGTGCGCGCCGTGCCGCAATCGCGGCTCGGCCGTTCGGCGACAACTCCTAACGCAAAGCCGCCAATGGATTTAACAGATTGGGGCTTATGCGACTGCAAAGCGGAGAGACGCGTGGATATTTCTGGAGCCGATCTATTGAAGATGGCAGCGACGACCGGAATTTTCACTACGCTCTTAAACCAGGGCGTGGGTTGGTTGCGGGAGACCTGGATGAACCTGGCGCGCCACATTCCACCGCAATGAGCGGCGCACATGACTACCCGCGCCGTCGCCGCCGATGCGCTCAGGCGCGGCGGCTGACGCCGACATGACGGCCGGAAAGGACGCAAGCATATGCGCAACACGCTTCGCCGGACGGTTCTCCTCTGCGCCTTCACCGCCTTCGCTTCGGCGCGCGCGCAGGCCGCAGACGCCGAAGTTGACCGGACATGGGCGCAGGGAAGGCTGACCTGGCCCCAGGACGGGCATATCGAAAGCGGCCCTCTCGCCGCTTCGCTCGGCGCCGCCGCAAAGTCTCTTGCCGGGCGCAAGATGCCCGCCGTCGTCTATCTGCACGGCTGTTCCGGGCTGGACGACATCTCGGCGGCGACGGCGGCGTTCCTCGCCGACGCCGGCTATGTCGTCGCCTCGCCGGACAGTTTCGCGCGCACCAACAAGCCGCTGAGCTGCATCGTGGCGACGAACGTCAGCAGCCTGCATCGCGGCGTCTTGGGCTGGCGGCAAGCGGAGGCGGCGAACGCGATCAAGCGGCTGCGACGCCTGCCCTTCGTCGACGGCCGGAGAATCTACCTCTACGGCTTCAGCGAAGGCGCCATCGCCGCCGCCACCCTGGCTGACGTCTCGGTCCGCGCCCGCGTCATCGAAGGCTGGTCCTGTCATGCCGACTGGCCCGAATATGCCGGCCTGCGCGCGCCGCCGAGCCAGCCGGTGCTAACGCTGACTTCGGTCGCCGATCCCTGGTTCAAGGCGGACTGGGCGCGCGGCGATTGCTCCGACTATATGAAAGGGCGCTTCGGCTCGCGCTCCATCGTCTTCCGGCCGCCCGATCCGCTGAGCGGGCAGCACTATGTCTCCGGCCGCGCCGACGTCCGCGCGACGATCCTGGAGTTCCTGCGCAGCCGTTGAAGCCGAAACCGCGGCGTCGGGCGCTTCCCCCGGAATTATGTCGACAGCGCACTCAATCAACTACGAACGGTCATGGCCTTGGGCGGCGCCCCTTAAAATGAGACGCCAGGATTTCGGCGGCAAGCCGCCGGAAGAAATCTGAGGCGATGTATCTTGCGCTCCGGCTTGCCGTAATTCTTGAGCAATTCGTCGGCAAATGTGTTTACAGAGCGTGGCACGATGAAGGTGATGTCAAAGAAGGTCGAGAGCTCGACTATCACTTGCCAACACTGGCTTGTTATCCGCCGGACTCACCGGATTGGAAGTCATTTCACGAACGTAATCAGAAGCTCGCCGGAGAGGTCTTGTCGTTTCCGAACGAAATCACAACCGCCGAAATGGTGTGCCAATTTTAGGGAACGCGTGAAGGCAATCACTTTGCTTCCGCAGATGAGACAATTGTCGCCGGCGTTAAGGCTTGGAGGCTCGCTCAATCCCTTCGGAAGAATTACGGCTTGGAAGCAATCACCATTGCCCACGTTGATAGTCTGGAGGTGGAGCATAAGAAACTTCAGGAGCGCGCCGAGTTTAATACCGCCTTTGCCTTTTACGCCGAAGCGACCTAAGGCTCGAAGTTTGGTTTGCACGCGGTGCATAATTCAAGAATTCTGACACAAAGCCGGCCCTTTGAATTCTGAAGCCTTCCGCGTGTCATTAGTCCGTGTCATATTTTGGCATGATTTACGGCTATGCCCGCGTCTCGACGGACGGCCAGAGCGTTGACGCCCAAGTGAAGCAGCTTCGCGCCGCCGGGGCGGCGCGTGTGTTTGGCGAAACGGCGAGCGGCGCGAAGAGCGACCGCCGCGAACTGACGAAAGCCGTCAAGGCGGTCGGCGAGGGCGACACCTTGCTTGTGACGCGCCTCGACAGGCTGGCGCGCTCGACGCGCGATCTTCTCAATACGCTCGATGCGATCACGAAGGCCGGGGCGTCGTTTCGTTCGCTTGGCGACGCCTGGGCCGACACTACGACGCCGCACGGCCGCTTGATGCTCACGGTTGTGGGCGGCCTCGCCGAATTCGAGCGAGAGCTGATCCGCGCCCGTACGAGCGAGGGACGAGAGCGCGCCAAGGCGCGCGGCGTTCACATGGGACGGCCGCCGAAACTCACGCAGCACCAGAAAAAGGAAGCTTTGTGTCGTCGCGACGCGGGCGAGACGACGCGTGAACTCGCGCGCCTGTTCAACGTGTCGCCCAATACGATTTCGAGGCTCAGGCCATGAGCGTGGGCTGTGTTTGCCTTGCGGCGGGTTCAACAGCCTGCGGCGCGTCGAATAAGGAGCAAAAGCGACTTGCATACTTCCTGCGGATCATAGAAGTATACTTACCAACTTGTGGAAGGGTGGCGCATGAAGGTCATTTCGTTCGTTTGCCAAAAAGGCGGCACGTCGAAAACCACAACAGCCATAAATCTGGCGGTCGAAGCTTTGGCCTATGGGCTTGAGGTTGTCGTGATCGACCTCGACCCGCAGGTGAGCGCCTGCGACTGGAAAGACATTCGCGGCGATGCGCCGCCAGTTGTCGCCTCAACCCCCGTCCCTCATCTGGAGCGGACATTGAAAGCGGCCGAAGAGAATGGGGCAGATTTGGTCATTATCGACACGGCAGGCCGAACTAACGACGCGGCGAGTGCAGCCGCCCGCGCCGCAGATTTGATCCTTATCCCCGTGCAGCCGTCCCTAATCGACCTCAAGACCATCGGGGCGACCACGGAAATCATTCGCCTTGCCGGAGGGAAGACAACACGCGCGCTTTTAGCGCGCGTGAAGGCGGTAGGATCGCGGCATGAGGATACAGCGGCATGGCTAGAGACCCAGGGGCTTGAAGTTTGCCCCGAGAATCTTGGAGAGCGCGTCACCTATCAAGACACCTACGCCCAGGGAATGGGCGTTTCCGAGGCCGATCCGAGCGGAAAGGCTGCCCTTGAAATACAAGAAGTCTATAAGTATGTAAGTAAACTTCTTGACTTAGCGACAACTAGGACTTCCAACAATGAAGAAAGCCGGAGCGCTCGCAAGCGCATTGCGTAGCAGCGGGGCGACCATTCCCGCCGGCGCTGTTGTTGAAGAGTCGAAGGTGGCGCAATCGCCCTCGCCCGTCCGCCCCGCGCAACCGTCGCGGCGCGAGACGAAGGCAATCACCGTCCATTTCCCGGAAGAGGTCCGACGGCAGTTGAAGGCCCTCGCTGGAGAGGAAGGCCGTCACGTCGACGACATGGTGGCCGAGGCTCTAAACCTTCTTTTCGTGAAATACCGCAGGCCGGAAATTGCGCCCAGGAAACTCAGTAAGTAAGATTGTAGGCAAAGAGAGAAGTATACAATTTGACAAACTACCGGATACCCGTATATGATGCAAATCCGCTTTGAATGGGATAGCGCCAAGGCCGCCCGAAATTTCCGCGATCATGGCATTACCTTCGACCAAGCGGTGAAGGCCATGGCAGACCATTTCGCAATCGAGGTGATCGATGAGCGCGAGGATTACCGCGAGGAACGGATCAACCTGCTGGGAATGTGTGACGGAGTGCTGTTGCACGTGACCTATACGGAGCGCGAGGAGCGCATACGGATCATTTCAGCCAGGCGGGCAGAGCGACATGAGCAAGACGAATATTACCGCGAAAATTCGGGGTGACGGCGCGGTCGTCGAAATCCTCGACGACGGCAGCGAACGGGCGTTCCCTAAGACTCCTATGCGTCCCATGACTAGAGCCGAAATCACGGCGGCGGCGGCTGCTGATCGAGATGCGCGCCCGATGACGCTGGAGGAGCTGCAAACGGCGCGGCGTGTTCCCCGCGTCAAAACTTTGCGGCGCGCGCTTGGCATGACCCAAGAGGAATTCGCAACCCGCTATCATATTCCCCTCGGCACTTTGCGCGATTGGGAGCAGGGGCGTTCGGAGCCGGACCAACCCGCCAGGGCGTACCTGAAAGCAATTGCGGGCGATCCCGCCGCCGTGTTGCACGCATTGGAATCCGGCCCGCGCTAGCTAGCCTTGACAGCCCAAAGTTGCGAGAACGCCGAAAACAGCTAGGATTCCCGTTCGACTCGCTGATTTGTGGCTGAGTCGCGCAAGCAAAAGGACAAACCCTAGAAACACAAAACCCGCCTTGGAAGGCGGGCCGGTGTCCCGGCGAACCGGGGAAACATAAAAGTCGTGGTAGGTTGAGTTTCCCCAAAATCGAGATCGGAGTCAAGCGGAAGCTATCACTTCCGCTAACGAGATTTTTTGCGCCGGACTTCGGCCCTTTCCGAGCGGGCAACCGAACGGAGAGACGATGGAACACGCAGAGGCCGCCGCAGCCCTTTCGGCTGCAATTGGCGGCATGAGATCGCTTGCGAAGCTGGACGAATTCTCTCACGCCATTTGGGGGTCATCTGCCGGCCCGGCTTCTTCCTGCCCGTGCGCGTGCTCTCGCGCGTGTTCCGCCGGCTGTTCCTGGAAGGGCTCGCCGCCTTGCACGCCGCCGGCCGCCTCGCCTTCTTTGGCGACTTGGCGCCGCTCGCCGAAAAGCTGGCCTTCGACGCCGCGCTCGCGCCGCTGCGCCGCAGCGAATGGGTCGTCTATGCCAAGCGCCCGTTCGCCGGCCCCGAGGCGGTGCTCGCCTATCTCGCGCGCTACACCCACCGCGTCGCGATCTCCAACTCCCGGCTCCTCGCGCTCGACGACGCCGGCGTCACCTTCAAATGGAAGGACTACCGCATCAAAGGTCGCGACCGGCAGAAAACCATGACGTTCGCGGCGAGCGAGTTCATCCGCCGCTTCCTCATGCACGTGCTGCCCGGCGGTTTCCACCGCATCCGCCATTACGGGCTATTCGCCAGCGCCGCCCGCGCCCGCAACATCGAGCGCATCCGCGGCCTGCTGACGCCGCCGTTGGCGGCGGCAGATCGCGCGCCGCCAAGCGCCGCGCGCGAGAAGCCCAAGCCGGCCTTCGAGCCTCGTTGTCCCTGCTGCGGCGGCTTCATGATCATCGTCGAGACCTTCGATGGCGTGCGACCTGGCAAATCGCCGCCCGCGAGCCGCTTCAGGATCGACACGTCATGACTCGCGCCGCGCTTTCTCAATCAAAACGCCAGCTGTCATTGGCTTGGATCTCGAACCCGAGACGAGCGCCGTTGTCAATTTGCCGAGCGCAGGCGCTTTCCAGGCCGCCCGTTGGCGTCAAATTTCGCCGCCTGCGCGCTCCGTTGGCTTTCATGGCGTCGCCTCAACCTGGAAACACTCAACTCGTCGCGCTCGCCGCTGTCCGCAGAAAGCCGATGCCGCCCTTCAAATCCCCATAGGGCGCCTCAACCCCAAACACAGCCACATCCGGCCCGCGGTCTCCTCCATGGGAGGCTTCCGGACGCCGTAAGCGTGACCTGACGACCGCCTGTCGGAACGCGTTTGGGTTGGATTAGGTGTCCACCTGATTCTGAGGTGGACACCAGA
>JBBIIT010000104.1:0-5916 GCA_037446355.1 Beijerinckiaceae bacterium
TTCGCGGAGGTCGTCGCCGCGCCCGAACCGCGCCTAGCCGAGATCGAGGGCATGAGCGCGGGCGCCGTCACCGAATTCAAGATCATCGCGGCAAGCGCCAAGCGCTTCGCGAAGGGCGTCGCGAAAAAGCGACTGTCGATGGGCTCGTGGTCCGAGGTGATCGATTATTGCCGCACCGCGATGGGCTTCGACGACCGCGAGGATTTTCGCATCCTGTTTCTCGACCGGAAAAATGGCCTGATCGCCGATGAGGCGCAGGGCGTCGGCACCGTTGACCACACGCCCGTTTATCCGCGCGAGGTCGTCAAGCGCGCGCTCGAACTCGCGGCTTGCGCGATCATCCTCGTCCACAACCACCCGTCCGGCGACCCGACCCCCTCGTCGCAGGACATCAAAATGACGCTGGACATTGTCGCCGTCGCCGAGCCGCTCGGCGTGAAGGTGCACGACCACATCATCGTGGGACGGCAGGGACACGCTTCGCTGCGCGCGCTCAAGTTGATCTGAAGCGCCGCGCGAGATCCTCGGGCGTATCGATGTCCAGGGCGACGCCGGCGTCGTCGAATGCGACTTCGCGCAGCGCCGACGGATCGACCGAGCGCAGAATACGCCGCGCTCCCTCGTCGGCTTCCAGCGTGGCGACGCGCGTGAACAGGGCGCGTGCGATCAGCACGGGATTGCCGCGCGCGCCATCATACACGGGGATGACCGCGAGCGAATTCGGCGCCTCGATGAAGGCGTCGAGCAAACGGTCGATCGTCGGCGCGCCGACGCCGGGCATATCGGCGAGCAGAACGATCGCGCCCGCGCAATCGCTTGGCGTCGCCGCGACGCCGGCCTTTAGCGAGCCCGCGAGCCCACCGGAGAATTCGGGATTGTGGGCGAAGACGACTTCGAGTCCCGCCAGCGCCGCCTCCACGCGCTCGCGCGCGTGACCCGTGACGACGATAAGCGGGCGCGCGCGCGAAGCGAGCGCGGCTTCGGCGACCAGGCGCACCATCGGACGTCCGTCGATGCGCGCGAGCAATTTCGTCTCCTCCGCGCCGCCGCCTTGGCGATAGCGCGTTGAGCGCCCAGCGGCGAGCAGGATCGCAGCGACGTCAGACATCGCCGTCGCGAGGTTGCGGCCGCGACGCGATTTCCATCAGCAGGCCGCCGACGCCCATCGCCTGAATGTCGGCGCGCCCGACCTCCACGTCGGCGAGCAACCGACTGAGCACCCAGTCAAAGCCGTTCACGCGCGGCGAGCGTGCGCAGCCCGGCGCGCCAAGAACTGGAATTCCATCGAAATTCGCCAGCAGCAGTAGATTGCCGGGATCGACCGGCATTCCGAAATGCTCGATCCGCCCGCCGCCGGCCTCAATCGCGCTCGGGATCACGTCGCGTCGGTCCGTGATCGCCGAGGCGCCGAAGATGACAATGAGATCGCAATGAGGACGCGTTTCTTCGATCGCGCGCGCGAGCGCGGCGGCATCATGCGCGACGCGGCATTCACGCGAGATTGGCGAGCCCGTAGGCGCGAGCCGGCCCTCCAGCACCCGCAGGGTCTTGGCGACGACGCTCGCCTTCAGACCCGGCAGCAGAGTGGAAATGACGCCGATGCGTCGCGCGCGATAGGGCGCGACATCGACGGCGCCTTGCGAATTCGGCGTCGCCAGCGCGGCGGCCAACGCGGCGCCGGGCGCCGCGAACGGGATGATCTTCACCGTCGCCACCATATCGCCGACGACCACGGGGCGATATTTCGCCAGGGTCGCGACCGTCACTGCGTCGTCGACACGGTTGATCGCGTCGATGGCGTCAGCGGCGACGCGGGCGAGGCCATTGACGGTCGCGAACAGATTGACGCGGCCGGTGAATGGCTCTTCTCGTCTGAGATGGTCGCCGCCGAGGCGCTCGGCGAGGCGGCGCGCCGCCTCGTCCTCGCTGACATCGCCCGCCTCCAGCCTCGCGACGATGACGCTCTCGACACCCGCCGCGCCGAGCATCGCACGATCTTCGGCGCCGATCACACGACCCTTCTTGATCGAAAATTCGCCGAGCCGCAGCGCATGGGCGGCGATGGCGCCTTCGGCCTGATCTATCGGAACCGGACCGAATTTCACGCCGCGGCCTTTTCGGAACGCAGCGGCTTCTTGCGCAGCGCCGCGACGATTTCGCCGGCGACAGAGACCGCTATCTCGGCCGGACTGACCGCGCCGATGTCGAGACCGATAGGCGCATGAATCCGCGCCAGCGCCGCTTCGTCGAAGCCCTCGGCGCGCATCCTCTCCAACCGTTTTGCGTGGGTTTTGCGCGAGCCGAGCGCGCCGATATAAAAACACTCCGCCTTCAGCGCCCTGACGAGCGCGCGGTCATCGATCTTGGGATCGTGCGTCAGCAGGCAGATCGCGGTGTAGCGGTCGAGCGGCGCGGTCTCAAGCGCCTCGTCGGGCCATTGCGCGATGAGAGGCGCGTCGGGAAACCGCTCCGGGGTCGCGAAGGCGGTGCGCGGATCGATCACTACGGGATCGAGCCCGGCGATGCGCGCGATCGGCGCGAGCGCCTGCGAAATATGGACGGCGCCGATCATCACGAGGCGCACGGGCGGAACCTGCACGGTGAGGAAATAGCTCTGGCCGACGTGCTCGACGGTCCCGCTTTTTCCCGCTCGCAGCGCGGCGTCAATCGACTCGGCGAGCGCGTCCGTCCCCGCGTCTTCGGCGCGAACAAAGCGCTGCAAGCCGTCGGCGACCCGCGTAACCAGCACGCAGGCCCGCCGTTCGCGTCGCGCCGCGTTAAGCTGTTTGAGAAGTTCGAGCTTCATCCTTCGACCCGCTCGACAAAGACCTTGATGCGGCCGCCGCAAGAGAGGCCGACGCGCCACGCTGTCTCGTCGGCGACGCCGAACTCTAGCGTCCTGGGCTTGCCTGACGCGATCACGTCCATCGCCTCGGTGACGACCGCTCCCTCGACGCAGCCGCCCGAGACCGAGCCAAGGAAATGACCTTCCGCGTCGATCGCCAGATGCGAACCGACCGGGCGCGGCGCCGAGCCCCACGTTTCGATCACGGTCGCGATCGCCACTTCGCGCCCCTCGGCGCGCCATCGCTCGGCGGCGCCGAGAATGTCATCCTCACGCACCTGCATCGTCGTATCCTCCTAAGGCTAACGTATTCCTCACGCTGAATTCCGCAACCAGACCTTAGGATCGCCTGCCGCCCAGCCCTCACTCGAAAGCGCGCGACAAAGTTCGGCCATGCTGGCGAGCGAATGGATCGCACGGAACTCGTCGACATGCGGCAGCATGGCGCGCAAGCCCTGCGCTTTGGCGGAGAAAGCGTCGAAGCGCAGTAGCGGATTTAACCAAATGAGGCGTCGGCAGGATTTGTGCAGCCGCTCCATTTCCGCGCCGAGTTCCCCGACGCCCTCCCGTTCGAGACCATCGGTAAACAATAGCGCGATCGCTCCTTGCCCGAGCACGCGCCGCGACCATTCGCGATTGAATCGATGCAACGAAGCGCCGATGCGCGTGCCGCCCGACCAATCCGGAACTTCGCTTGAACAGCGCGCAAGCGCCTCGTCGGGATCGCGCCGGCGCATCGCGCGGGTCACGTTGGTCAGGCGAGTCCCGAACAGAAATGTCGTCACGCGCCGCGTCTCGCCGAGCGCATGCAGGAAATGCAGGAACAGGCGCGTATATTCGCTCATCGAGCCGGAAATATCGCAGAGCGCGACAATCGGCGGGCGCTTCTCCTGGGGCGCGCGAAACGTGAGGTCGATGAGGCCGCCGCCGCGCAGCGAGCGGCGGAAAGAGCGGCGCGGATCGACGCGCGCGCCGCCGTGCGCGGGCGCGAACCGCCGCGTCGGCTTGTGATCCTCCGGCAGCACGAGACGAGCGATGAGCGCCTTGGCCGCCGCGATTTCCGCCGCGGTCATCTGCGCAAAATCCTTGGTCTGCAGGACTTCCGCTTGTGACATCGTCAGCCGCGCGTCGAGATCCAGCGAGGGCGCGACTTTGGAATCGTCCGGCGGCGTCTTGAACAAGGCGTCGGCGACGCGCGTCGCGCCCGCTTCCGCCTTCGGCCCTTTGGGCTTGTCGGGCCGGGCTTGCGGCGACATCATCGCGATCATCTTTTCCAGAAGGCCCTTGCGCTTCCAGAAGATGTCGAACGCCTGATCAAACAATATCGTGTGCTCGTGTTTTTTTACGAACACCGCATGAAGCGTCTGACGGAAATCGCGTTTGTCGCCGAACCCCGCCGCCTCGACGGCCGCGAGCGCGTCGAGCACGGCGCCCGGGCCGACGGGTATGCCGGTCTCGCGCAGCGCGCGCGCGAAATGCAGGATGTTGAGCGAGAGCGCGCCCTCGGCCTTGGATTCGTCGGTAAGCGGCGCGTTCATGCCGGCGCCTCGCTCGGCTATCGCAATTCTGCGGCGCGCAATTCGGCGCGCGTCTGGTCGATCAGTTCGCTCGTCTTGGCGCCCTGAATTTTGCTGATGTCGTCCTGGTATTTCAGCAGCACTCCGAGCGTATCGGAAACTTGCGCGGGGTCGAGCGCCACCGCGTTGAGCTCGGTCAGCGCGCTCGCCCAATCGAGAGTTTCTGCGACGCCCGGCGACTTGAAGAGATCGAGCTTGCGCAGCCGCTGCACGAAAGCGACGAGTTCGGCGGTCAGGCGCGCCGGCGCCTGCGGCGCCTTGGCTCGCACGATCGCCGTTTCGCGCACAACGTCAGGATAGCCGACCCAATGATAGAGGCAGCGACGCTTCAGCGCGTCGTGGATTTCGCGCGTGCGGTTCGAGGTGATAACGACGATCGGCGGACTCGCCGCCTTGACGACGCCGATCTCGGGAATGGTGATCTGAAAGTCCGACAGCACTTCGAGCAAATAGGCCTCGAATGCTTCGTCGGCGCGATCGACTTCGTCGATCAGCAACACCGGAGCGCCGCCCTCGTTCGGCTCCAACGCATGCAAGAGCGGGCGGCGAATGAGATAGCGCGAGGAGAAGATATCGTGCTCGATCCGATCCTTGTCGTGCTCGCCGGCGGCTTCTGCGAGGCGGATCGCCATCATCTGGGCCGGGTAGTTCCACTCATAGACGGCGGTGGCGACGTCGAGGCCCTCGTAACATTGCAGGCGGATCAGCTTGCGTCCCAGCGTCGCGGCGAGAACCTTGGCGATCTCGGTTTTGCCGACCCCGGCCTCGCCTTCGAGCAACAGCGGCCGTCCAAGCCGCAGCGCCAGGAACAGAACGGTCGCCAACGAACGCTCGGCGATGTAAGAGGCGCGACCGAGCAACGCGAGCGTCTCGTCGATCGAGGCCGGTGGCGCGGTCACGGATGAATTATCGATCGCCATTGCGAGCCGAGTTCCTGTTACGAAAGGTCCAAAGCGAAACGCCCCCCGGTACGACCGGAGGGCGTGTAACTCTAACGACTTCCCGCGTTCGGGAGAAGGCGCATTCTCAACCGGCCGCCGCGACCGCGCGCTTGGCCATGACGCCGATCAGATGGGCGCGATAGTCCGCGTCGGCGTGCATGTCGCCGCTGAGACTGCCGGCGTCGATCTTCACGCCGTCGAGCGCCGCCGCCGCGAAATTGCCGGCGAGAGCGCTTTCCATCGCCGCGACGCGGAAGACGCCGTTCGCGCCCGCGCCCGTCACGGCGACGCGCACGCCGCCCGCCGTCTTAGCGACGAATACGCCGACGATCGCGTAACGCGAGGCCGGGTTCGCGAATTTCACGTAAGCCGCCTTGTGCGGAACCGGAAAGCGCACCTGGGTGATGATCTCGCCCGCGTCCAGCGCGGTCTCGAACAGGCCCTTGAAATAGGCGTCGGCGGCGATATGGCGCTTGTTGGTGACGATGGTGGCGCCGAGCGCGAGCGCCGCCGCGGGATAGTCGGCCGCCGGATCGTTGTTGGCGAGCGAGCC
>JBBIIT010000105.1:0-5721 GCA_037446355.1 Beijerinckiaceae bacterium
CGCCCGCGTTCCCTCCCGCCCGGACGCCCCTCGCTTCTGGCCGGCGCATCAGCCCGCGAGGCCGATGAGAGCGCCGGCGGCGGCGAGGATCGCGACTACCCGGATCGGCGGCGTTCGCCAGACGACCAGCAGCACGAAGCCGACGGCGGCGAGCGCGAAATCGAGCGGCGTGCGCACCGCGCCGGTCCAGACCGGATTATAGAGCGCGGCCGCCAGCAGCCCGACCACCGCGGCGTTGACCCCCGCCATCGCCGCCCGGGAGAGCGGGCGCGCGCGAATCGCGTTCCAGAACGGCAGGGCGCCCAGCAGCACGAGCATTCCGGGCGCGAAGATCGCCAATAGCGCCACCGCCGCGCCGGCGACGCCGCCCGGGCCGGTTCCGGCCGCCGCGCCCAAAAAGGCGGAGATGGCGAACAGCGGGCCGGGCGCGGCCTGCGCGGCGCCGTAGCCGGCCAGGAACGCGTCTTGCGAAACCCAGCCGGGGTCGACGACCGCCGCCCGCAGCAACGGCAACACGACATGGCCGCCGCCGAACACCAGGGCGCCCGAACGATATAGAGCGTCGAACAATGCGACGCTTCCCGACGGCGCCGGCGCGAACGACAGGGCGAGCAGGACGAAATAGGCGGCCAGGAACAGGACGCCCGCGCGCCGCGAGACGGCGGGCGCGCCCGCGCGCATCGCGACGCCTTTCGCTTCGGGTCGGCAGAATACGATTCCGGCGAGGGCGCCGGCGAGGATGGTCGCGAGCTGGGCGAGCGAGCCGCCGAAAACGGACATGGCCAGCAGCGCCGTCGTCGCGATCGTCGCGCGCGGCGCGTCCGGGCACAGCGAGCGCGCCATGCCGAGCACCGCCTGCGCGACGATCGCCACCGCGACCAGCTTGAGGCCGTGCAGCGCGCCTTCGCCGGCGGCGCCGCGCAATCGCCCCGCCCCGAAGGCGAAGGCGGTCAGCGCGACGGCCGAGGGCAGCGTGAAGCCCGTCCAGGCGGCGAGGCCGCCAAGGTAGCCCGCGCGGCCGAGGCCGATGGCGAACCCGACCTGGCTGCTGGCGGGCCCGGGCAGGAACTGGCAGAGCGCGACGAGGTCGGCATAGCCGGCGTCGTCGATCCAGCCGCGCCGGGTCACGAATTCGTCGCGGAAATAGCCGAGATGCGCGAGCGGCCCGCCGAAGCTCGAAAGCCCGAGGCGCGCGAAAACCTTGAAAACCTCGGCGGCGCCTCCGCGCGGCCGCGGCATGTCCGGCTCGGACGTCTCCATCGTATTCCTTCCGGCGATCGCTTCGCGGCCATCCTATAACGGAGCGCGCAGCGGCTTGAACCCTCATCTATCGCTTTCCACTCCGCGCGAGCTTCTCGGACAAGCGTGCGCACTGGACGCGACGCGCGTCTTGCCGTACGGGGCCTTCGAGTTGGGGCTGTCCCGACCCGGAGACCGATCATGACGCGAAGCAAGAACCGTCGCGGCGATCGGAGCGGGCGGGCCGTCGCGGCGCCGGGCGCGCGCGAGGCCAAGCCCGAGCCGAAGATGGTTCCCAAACGCCGCCCCGAACGAACCGCGCCCGGCCCACGACGCGAGGCGCGCGGCGGCGCGGAAGTCGTGCGCATCTTCGGGTTCCATGCGGTGACGGCGGCGCTGCGCGCCGACCGGCGCGAGTTGATCCGGCTCTACGCGACCCCGGCGGCGGCCGAACGTCTTGGCGCCGACATCGCCCGGCGCGGCGTCGAAACGCGCATCGTCAGCATGGAAGAAATCGACGCGCGCACGCCACGCGAAGCCGTGCATCAGGGCGTGCTGCTGGAGGCGCGCCCCTTGGCGCCGATCGATATTTCCGAGCTTCCGCCTGATGGGCTCGTTTTGGTGCTCGACCAGATCACCGACCCGCATAACGTGGGCGCGATTCTGCGCACTGCCGCCGCGTTCGCGGTCGACGCGCTTGTGACAACGGAACGCCACTCGCCCGAATTCGCCGGAACGCTCGCCAAATCCGCCTCGGGCGGGCTCGAGCACGTGCCGATCTGCTCCGTCATCAATCTCGCGCGCGCGCTCGAGGCGCTGGGCGATCTGGGCTATTGGCGCATCGGCCTGGATTCCGATGCGCCGGCGGTTTTCGGCGAGGACGCGCTGAAGCGCCCGCTCGCGCTGGTGCTGGGCGCCGAGGACAAAGGCCTCAGACGATTGACGCGGGAAAATTGCGACTTGCTCGCGCGGCTGGATATGCCCGGCGCCATCCGCAGCCTCAACGTCTCGAACGCGGCGGCGATCGCGCTCGCGCTCGCGCGGCAGGCGCTCAAACGGAGCTGACCCGAGATCAGCGCAGGACCGGGATCGTCTTGCCGTAGCTCAGATCGTAGGTCTTGTTGCGCAGCGGATCGAGGCTCGTGCCTTCGGAGGCGTCGAAGCCGCGCCCATGGATCACGTTCGCCGCGAGCGGCGCGACGGGGGCGACGGCGGCGCTCGCGGGCGTATCGCCGGCCGCGCCTTCGCCGAAGCGCGCTTCGCGCAGGCGCAAATCCCCCAACGAAGCCGCCGACATCGGCGCGGAGGCGACATCGGCGCCGGTCGTCGGCGCGTCGTCGCCGACAAAAGACACGACGGAGGGCTGGTCATTGACGCCGGTGACGACGGCGCCGAGATCCTCGACCGATTTGCCGGCGAGCTTGGCCGCCGTGAGGGCGCCGCCTGCGCCCAGCAGCGCCTCTCGCTTGCGCAGCGAATCGGCGAGCTTGGACATCTTTTTCTCGAGCGCGCTCGGCGCCGCCGAATTCGACAGGGCGGGCGGCGCGACAAGAACAGGCGCGACGAGGCCGAACGCCTTTGGATCGGTCGGCGCGATGTCGCCGCGGGTCGCCGGCGCGCCGGGTTGAGGAACGTCTGGCGCCAGCCGGTCCTTTGCGTCCTGCTCGATTTGGCGCCAGTGGGCGACGTTCTTGAGATGCTGATCGAGCGTCTCGGCGAAGGCGTGGCCGCCCGTGCCGTCAGCGACGAAGTAAAACTCCTTGGAGCGCGCGGGATTGGCGACCGCTTCCATCGCCGCTTTGCCGGGATTGCAGATCGGCCCGGGCGGCAGGCCCTCGATGCTATAGGTATTGTATGGCGTCGCCAAATCGAGTTCGGCCTTGGTTATGGAATGGCCGAGCGTGCCTTTGCCGAACGCAAGTCCGTAGACGATCGTCGGGTCCGATTGCAGCTTCATGTGTTTGGAGAGGCGATTGACGAAGACGCCGGCGACGCGGGGACGTTCGTCGGCCTTGCCCGTCTCCTTCTCGACGATCGAAGCCAGGGTCACGAGTTCGCCCGGCGAGCGGATCGGCAGATCGGCCGCGTGCTTCTTCCAGATTTCGTCGACCGCCTTGGCCTGCGCCTTCGCCATCACAGCGAGCAACGCTTGACGGGTCTCGCCGCGCGCGAACTTGTAAGTCTCGGGCAGCAGAGAGCCCTCGCGCGGCGTCTCTTTTACGTCGCCGACAAGGACATCGTTGTCCTTCATGCGCTGGAGGATCTGTTCGCTCGTCAGCCCCTCGGGAATAGTCAGCGAATGCAGCACAACCTTGCCGGACGCGAGCAGTTCCTCGACCTGCTTCAAACTTACGCCCGCCTTGAAGGCGTATTCGCCGCGCTTGAGCGAGGAGCGCGAACCGTCGAACAAGGTCAGCGCAGTGAACCAGGTCGCGCTGTCGATGACGCCCGCACGCTCCAATTGTTCGGCGATCGGACCGCCGTCGTCCTCGCGAGCGAGAATAACGGTCTTGTCCGCCATCAACGGCCCCGCCTTGCGGATCTCGACCAGCGCCGCGCCGAACGCCACGATGCCGATCACCGCGCCGATGAGCACGAAAGACAAAAACGCGCTGAGGCGCGAAAGTCCGGAATTTCGCGACCGGCGCGGCGCGGGAGGCGGCGGCGCGCTCTTGTCGTTCGCCGCCGCCGGGGCGCGCTGTCCGAACAGGCTGACGCGCCCGCCGGATTTGGGATCGCTCGGCGGATTTGACTGGTCGCTCATCCGGCTAGCCCAAAGCTCCGATTTTCGCCGATCGCACCCGCCGCCATCATAGCGCGATTTGCGGCGAAATGAAGAGTCGCACGCTCACGACGCGCGGCGGAAGATCAGCGAGGCGTTGGTGCCGCCGAAGCCGAATGAATTCGACAACGCCACGTCGATCTTGCGCCTGCGCGCGACATGCGGGGCGAGGTCGATCGCGGTCTCGACGGACGGATTATCGAGATTGAGCGTCGGCGGCGCAACGCCGTCGCGAATCGCCAGGATCGAGAAGATCGCCTCCACCGCGCCCGCCGCGCCGAGCAAGTGCCCGGTCGAGGATTTGGTCGAGGACATCGTCGTTGTCGCCGCCGCATTGCCGAGCAGGCGCTCGACCGCGCGAAGTTCGATCTCGTCGCCGAGCGGCGTCGAGGTGCCGTGCGCGTTGACATAATCGACGTCGTGCGCGGTGAGACCCGCGCGCTTCAGCGCCGCCGACATCGCGCGAAAGGCTCCGTCGCCGTCGGGCGAGGGAGAAGTGATGTGGTAAGCGTCGCCCGAGAGGCCGTAGCCGATCACCTCGGCGTATATCTTCGCGCCGCGCGCCTTGGCGTGCTCGTATTCCTCGAGCACCACGCAGCCCGCGCCCTCGCCCATCACGAAGCCGTCGCGATCGCGGTCGTAGGGACGCGAGCCCTGGGTCGGGCGATCGTTGAAACCGGTCGAGAGCGCCTTACAGGCGGAAAAACCGGCCAGGCTGATGCGATTGACCGCGGATTCCGCTCCGCCCGCCACCATCACATTCGCATCGCCGAGCGCCACCAGACGCGCCGCGTCGCCGATCGCATGGGCGCCGGTCGAACAGGCCGTGACCACCGAATGGTTGGGGCCTTTGAGCTTGTGGCGGATCGAGACATGCCCGCTCGCCAGATTGATGAGGCGGCCGGGAATGAAGAACGGCGAAACGCGGCGCGGACCCTTTTCGTGCATAACGATAGCCGTGTCGGCGATGCCCTGAATGCCGCCGATGCCGGAGCCGATGAGCACGCCGGTTTCGGTTTCTTCCTCGTAAGTCTTGGGCGCCCAATCGGCGTCCTTGAGCGCTTGCGTCGCGGCGGCGACGGCGAAGACGATGAACTCGTCGACCTTTCGCTGCTCCTTCGGCTCCATCCAATCGTCGGGATTGAACGCGTCGGCCGCGGCGCCGCGCGGCAATTGCGCGGCGATCTGACACGGCAGATCGGAAACGTCGAAACTCTCGATCTGCGCGGCGCCTGATTCGCCCGCGATCAACCTGCGCCAAGAGGCCTCGACGCCGCTCGCCAGCGGCGAGACCATGCCGAGTCCGGTGACAACAACCCTCTTCATGCCGAGACCTCAAATTCGACGCGCGCGGCGCGCGGCGTGAAAGTGGCGCTAAAACGCGACTAGGGCCGGACGAGGCCGGCCCTTTTGGCGATACGTCGGTCGGGCGGCGCGGAAAACCGCGCGACCGGCTTATTTGGCGGCGGCGGTCGCCTTCTCCAGGAACTTCACGGCGTCGCCGACGGTGGTGATCGTCTCGGCCTGATCGTCGGGGATTTCCACGCCGAATTCTTCCTCGAAGGCCATGACCAGTTCAACCGTGTCGAGCGAATCGGCGCCCAGGTCGTCGATGAAATTCGCGCTTTCGACCACCTTGTCCGCCTCGACGCCGAGATGCTCGACGACGATTTTCTTAACGCGGTCCGCGACATCGCTCA
>JBBIIT010000106.1:0-5647 GCA_037446355.1 Beijerinckiaceae bacterium
ACCTGCCGTCGATGGGCGCGGGCGACAACATCATGGTCACGGGCGCCTATTCGCAAAACGCGATGTGGTACTCGGGCATTCCGGACGGCATGTGGGGTGAAGCGATCGGCGCCGGCGGCGTCAACGGCAATGGTCAGGGCATGGCGATCGCCGACGCGTTCTACAATGGCACGCCTGCCCAAGGTTGGGCGAACCCGACCGCCTGGTCGATCAGCGCCGACATCGAGCACCACTTCAACGCCCAGTTCTCGGGCGCGCTCGAAGGCGGTTACGCTCAGATCAACTGGAACAGCCAAGCGGCCTTCTCGCCGCTGTCGAATTCGACTTCCTGGATCCTCGGCGGCGTCGCTCACTACGACCCCGTCCCGGGCTTGGACTTCGAGTTCGAACTGCTCTACCAGAATATGTCGACCTCGCAGCCGAGCGGCTATCTCGCGGGCAACGGCGTGACCACCACGTCGTCCTGGCAGGGCGAAGCGAGCGGCTTCGCTTCGCGCTTCGAAGTCACCCGCAGCTTCTGATCGCTTCAAGCGGTTGGATAAAGAGACCCTGGAGCGAAAGCTCCGGGGTTTTTCGCATTTAGACCATAGCGTTATGCGCTATCCCGCACACCGTACGCGAAGCGTCGCCAATAGTTTCGAGCGCGCTCTCGCCATTCGCCTATGATCGCCGCCATCGCGTCTCGATAAGGCTTCATCAGCTTGGAAGCAAACTCATGAAATTCATTGATTTTATTATATAAAAACACAAACCATCTAAGCGTCATCAGCTTTTCGCGAGTAACGTCGAAAATCACGGCGATCAGCGCGAGACCGACAAACTTGAAAAGGATGTAGCCGACGGTCCCGGCGACGATGTGGCCGATGGCGATGAAAAACACGGAAACCGCGCAGCCGGCCTCGCTCACGACCACGGGCACGCCGAACAAAAATACTGCCACAAACGCCGGCAAGCGGTTGATAAGGCTTCGCGCCGCGCCCTTCCAGCGTTCCCAGGGCGCCAAGGCCGAAATCGCCCTGACGGCGGCCACCATGCCGCCCCAGATCCAAGTCTCGAATAAGAACACGAGTGCGAACGCGATCACTAGCGGTCGCGACGGTTTGGCTCGGTCCCCCAGCGGCGGTCTTTCCATGGGCCGAACATGCTGGCGATTCATGGCGAGATCAAGCCCGCGTCGAACCGGGCCCGGTCCAGCCCGCCAATCGCGCCAACACCGCGTTGATTCCTCTTCGGCGCCGCATTGCGGCCATCAACGCTCTGTTTACCATCCCGACTATTGAGCGGGCAGTCGCCGATCGCCGAAAGGCTTCATCAAGGTTGACGGAACCTTCCCTTAACTGTGGCGGGATAGCTCTACGCAAACGGGGCGCATCGCCGAGGAGCAGAATTCAAATGAACGGTTTCAGATACCCGGGAACTCTTGCGCGCGGGGCGTTGCCCCTGGTCGCCGCCGCCGCGCTGGCTTTGGCGCTGAGCGGTTGCGCCCGCAATAACGCCGATCAGGATGCGCTGAACGGCGCCGGCGCTTATGGCGCGGGCGCTGGCCCCGGCAGCATCGGCGAATTCGCCTCTTCGGTCGGAGATCGCGTGTTTTTCGAGACGGACACTACCGAACTCACCGCCAAGGGCCAGGCCACGCTCGACAAACAGGCCGCATGGCTCAACCAATATCCGCGATATAACTTCACGATCGAAGGGCACGCCGACGAGCGCGGCACGCGCGAGTACAATTTCGCGCTCGGCGCGCGACGCGCCGAATCGACGAAGAATTATCTCATCGCCAAGGGGGTCTCCCCCTCGCGGATGAAGACGATCAGTTTCGGCAAGGAGCGTCCGGTCGCAACCTGCGACGACATTTCCTGCTGGTCGCAGAACCGCCGCGCGGTCACGGTGCTCGCCGGCGCCGCCGGGAGCTAAGGCGGCCCGAGGCCCGCGCCGCCTAATCGCCCGGGCTTCGCCTCATTTTTGGCTGCCTGACCTCCCTATGCTATCGACGTGCGCGCCCGAACGGGGGCGCCGCCGAGATTGCAAATGGGGCCTGCCAACGTGACGCCAACTATGCCATCGCGCCGTAAAAGGGCGATCTTGCTCGCGCTCGTTTTGACTTACGCGGGCGCCGCGGATGCGATCGATCGAAATCCGGTCGTCGACCCGGCGCCCGTCCGCATCGCGCAATCCAACCTTCCGCCCGCGAATCTACCCGGCGATCCCGTCGACAGCGGCGACGCGGCCGCTCTGGTCGTGCGCGTCGATCGGCTCGAATCGGATCTGCGGCGCGCCAACGGCCAGATCGAGGAACTTCAAAACGCCAACCATCGCCTTGAGGATCAGCTCAAGCGCTTTCGCGAAGATGTCGAGTTTCGGCTGAAGGGGACCGCCGGCGCGCCGCCGACGGCGACCGCTCTGGCCCCCGAACCCGCGCCGACCTCGCGACCGCGCAAGAACGACGCATTCGATCCTTCCGCCGACCCCAACGCCGCCGGAGCGCCCAAACCGTTGGGGACGACCCTGCCCAGCGCGCCGCTCACGCTCGCCCCGCCTTCTCCGGCGAGCGCGCCGCTCGATTTGGCGAGCCGACCGCCGCCCACCGGACCTTTGAAGCCTTCCGACGCCGCGACGCCGACCGTGATTACGAGCGGCGTCGGCTTTACCGACGGACCTCGCGAACAATATAACGCGGCGATCGAGGCCTATCGCAACGGCCAGTATGCCGAAGCCGAAACGCAACTGCGCGCGTTCCTGGCGGCCAACGCCACGCACCGTCTCGCGCCCGACGCGACCTTCTATCTCGGCGAAACCTTCCTGCAACGCTCGCGTCCGCGCGAAGCGGCCGAGCAATATCTCAAACTGTCGACCGATTTCGGCAAATCGGCGCGCGCGCCCGAAGGCATGATGCGGCTTGGCCAGTCGCTGGCCATGCTCGGCAATGCGGAACAGGCCTGCGCGACCTTCGCCGAAGTCGGCAAGCGCTACCCGGCCGCCCCGTCCTCGGTGCGCCACTCGATAGAACGCGAGATGCAGAAGGACCATTGTTGACGCGCTCGGCGCCGACGCCGGAAGCCATCGACGCGGCGCTCGCGCCGTTGGCCGAGGCGGAGGCGTTGCTGCTCGCGGTTTCGGGCGGCCCGGATTCGACGGCCCTGTTGGCGATGACGGTCGAATGGGCTCGAAGGCGCGGCGGCCCCCGCCTGGAGGCGGCGACAATCGATCACGGACTGCGCGCGACGAGCGCCGTCGAGGCCGATGCAGTGGCGAGACTCTGCGCCAAGCTCGGCGTCCCGCATGCAACCCTGATCTGGTCCGGCGAGAAGCCGAAAACGCGAGTGCAGGAGCGCGCGCGCGCCGCCCGCTATGAGCTCTTGACGCAGCGCGCCCGCGCGGTCGGGGCGCGTTGCATTGTTACGGCGCATCATCTCGACGATCAGGCGGAGACCGTGCTTTTCCGGCTGATACGCGGCTCTGGCGTCGCGGGTCTGGCCGGCATCGCGGCGCTCTCGACACGCGACGGGATTATGCTGGCGCGGCCACTGCTGGGATTTTCAAAGGCCGAACTCGTCGAATTTTGCCGCGCGCGCCGCATCGATTTCGTGGATGATCCCTCCAATACGGATCCCAAATACGCCCGCACGCGTATGCGCGCCGCCCTGACCGCGCTCGCCGCCGAAGGTTTCGATGCGCCCTCTCTGGCCCGGCTCGCGCGCCGCGCTGCGCAAGTTGAATGCGCGCTCGCACGCCAGACCGAAAGCGCCGAGTCAAGGCTGCGGCTCGTGGCGACCGGACGATGCGAGGCGCGGGCGCTCTTGGCCGAACCGGTCGAAATCGCGCAACGCCTGCTCGCGAACGCGATTTCCCGGTACGGCGGCCGCGCCCCGAACCTCCTTAGCCTCGAAAAGATCGAACAAATCGCCGCAGCCCTGCGCGCGGCGCTCGCCCATGGCGAACGCTTCAGCGCCAATGTCGCGGGCGCGCGTGTCCGCGGCGACGGCGCATCGCAGATCACGGTGGAGCCCGAACCTGCGCGGCGCGGGGCGCGCAAAAGTTAAACTGGCGACCGAGAGATAATTTCGCCGCCTTCCGGACCCCGCGGACGGCGCGAGAATGGCGGTGACCCCGTGGGGCCGGACGACTTCAAAATCAGGCCTTTTCGCCAGCGTTGCACGGCTTGCGTCAAATTACCTGACAGATTTTCTCAAAAATAGATTCAATCTTCGTTTCTAAAATAAATACTGAGTAGGGGTTAATTCCACTCGACAATTGCCGATAGCATAACCCCAACGTATCCCTATTCAAAAGCAAACGTAAACCATCGTTTGTTTTGGTGGGGCAATACAAATGATAGAAGATGCCGAGCGATATTCGTCGACGCTAGTCGCGCCGGGGCGGCTTGTCGTTAAGTATATTTCTCATCTGGACGTCTCGAGTCTCCCGACCGGCCAGAGCCGCGACGGCGAGGTCGAATTTGTCCGTGCGCCCGGACTAGAGACCCCTTTGCTCTCGCGTCGCCGAGCGGCCCCGCCCGCGCCAACGCCCCGTTTCGGGATCCAAGCCGCGCCGCCGGCCCCGGAGCCTCCCCGCTCCCGCAAAGTTCGCGCTTCAAACCGACGCTAATCCCCTCCGCACCGCCGGACTAACCCAGAGGCACACTCATGGCCATTTACGACCTTGACCGCAGCAAACTGGACTCGCTCCTCGACAAGAACGTCTCGCGGTCGACCGAGAATGCAATTCTCGCCGCGCTCAATCTTACCGGCGAAGATCGCGGCTTTCATCGAACCATCGGCGTCGAAACGGAAAGCGCGAGCGGCGCTTACTCGCCGAATTCGAACATCTCGCTGTTCATCAATACCGGCGGCGGCGACAGCATTTCGCTGACGACGGGCGGACATCTGGTGATCGCGGCCGGAGACGGCGCCGCGCAGATCGTCGACAACGGCCCCGGAAGCGACACGCTCATCGGCGGCGCCGGCGCGCAGCTGCTGCAGGTCACGTCCGGCAACAATGTGCTGGAGGCGGGCGGCGGCGCGAACACCCTGATGGGCGGCTCGGGCAATGACTTGCTGTTTGGCGGCGGTTCGAGCGTGCTGGAGGCCGGCGCCGGCAACTCGACGCTTTTTGGTGCTTTCGCCGACTACGACCACGGTCGCAACGGCAGGGGCAACGACCACGAGCAGCACGGCGCCTCCGGCCCCCTGCCCGCCGAGACGCTCACCGGCGGCGCCGGCGCCGACCTTCTCGTCGTGTTCGCGGGCAATAACCAGATCACGGCCGGCAGCGGTCAATCGACGATCTTCGGCGGCTCCGGCAACGACACGATCCGCGGCGGCGGCATGGATACGATCAACCTGTCGGGCGGCAGCGCCCTCGTCTACGGCGGCACGGGCGCGGACGTCGTCAACATCGGCTCGTCGGGCAACGACACCATCGTCGGCGGCGCTTCGACGGTCGTCCATTCCGCGCAGTCCTCGCATGACATCAAGAGCGAGACGATCGCCGGCGGCGTGACCACCATCGTCTTCCGCGACCATCAGACCCTGACGCTCAGCAACGTGACGATCGACTTCGCCAAGCACTGACGCGAACGCGCGGGTCGTTCCCTACGGCGCGACCCGCGAAAGCACGTCGGCGAGCGGATCGCGGGTCCAGGCGT
>JBBIIT010000107.1:0-5539 GCA_037446355.1 Beijerinckiaceae bacterium
GCGGGACCGGGGGCGGCGTGAGTTCGGCCAATCTCGTTCAATCCGGCGCGACAGGCGGAAACAACGTCGGCAGTGGCTACGGTCAAGTCATCGGCGGCGGCGGAGGCGGCGCGAATGGCGCGGGAGCCGCCGGCGGGACGCCATCCGCCGCGATGGCGACGCAGGTCGGCGGCGCGGGCGGCGGAGGCGGCGGCGGCGGAACTTCGGGAACGGCCGGCGGAGGCGGGCCTGGGGCGACTCCTTCGGGCGGCGGCGGCGGGGGTGGCTCGATGACAAACGGCGGAACCGCTGCACCCGGCGGCGCTGGCGCGCAGGGAATTCTCTACGTCATCGAGTATTTCTGAATTCAGCTATTCATCCAAAATGGGCCCGCGGCTGACCGGGGATCGTTCGCTTTCGCCGCGAACGTTCGGCCAATCCAAAGAAGCGCGCTCAAGGATCCGTGGCGCGAAACCAACTTGAACCTGGTCGGCGATATGCGCGCCCGCGGCGCGCATACTAGACGCCGAGCCGCCTCAAATTTATATCTCGCCTCGGTCCGCACAGGCTGAGTTTGACCCACGCGCTTCGGCGCGCGGAACGGTCCTCAACTCCCAACACATGGGGCTAACGCGATGCTCATCAAGGCCATCAAATTCCTCGCGGCGATTGCGCTCGGGCCCGTCTCCACGGCGATCGCGCAAACGCACATCGACCGAAGCGGCACGGTCTTGACCGCGGTCGCTCCAATTTATCTTTACGTTTCGGCCGGCGCCCCCCAATTCGGGCTTTCGGTCTCGACCGCGACCGGTCTCACCGCCCCCGCCGGAGCGACGATAGCGACGATCTGCGTCGAGAGCGCCAGCGTGCGATTTCGCGATGACGGCGCAACGCCGACCGCGACGATCGGCGCTCCCGTCGCGGCGGGTTCATGCTTCCAATATTCCGGCCCGCTTGGCGCGATCCAGTTTGTCGCCCAATCCGGATCACCGACCCTCGACGTTCTCTATTACAAGGCGAATTGAGCCATGTCGAAACGCATGATTGCCGCGCTCTCGATCCTTGCGCCCCTCTCGACGGCAGCCGTCGCGCAAAGCGTTCCTGTTGGGCCATCGCTTGGCGCGGCCTACGCGCCGAACAGCGTCATTTTTTCGAGCGCAGGAGCGACGCCGTGGGTCGTCCCGGCGGGCGTCAGCGCGATTTCCGTATACGCCTGCGGCGCCGGGGGTGGCGGCGGAGGCGGCGGAACGACCGGTGGCAACGCCGGCGGTGGCGGCGGAGGGGCTGGACAGGAAATTGTCGGTTTCCCGCTTTCGGTCACGCCGGGGCAGACAATCACCGTTACTATCCCGGCGGGAGGAGCGGCGGGTGCAGCAGGGTTCGCAGGCGGACAAAGCACGAATCTGACGATAACAGGGACTAATAACCCCTTTCCGGCTCTGGCGCCGGCGCTTGGCGGCGTCGGCTCTACCGGTACGACGGGCGGCGGTGGCGGCGCCGGGTCGGGCTGGGGGGCAGGCGCTGGCGGCGCAGCGGGGACCGCTGGCGGCAGCGGCACGCTGATAAACGTGATTGGCCGCTCGGGAGGGGGCGGGGGCGGAGGCGGCTCGACCGCGACGGCGGGTGGTTACGCCCCCGGACAGTGGATCAGCTATTCAACGCCGGGGACAGGCAACGCGGCGGGCGGAGCGGGTTCGTCGAGCACGTTCGGCGCGGGCGGCGAGGGCGGCAATGGAACGACGCCTTCGGCGGGGACCTCCCCGGCTTCCGGCTACTGCGGCGGCGGCGGAGGCGGCGGTCCCGGCTTTGCCGGCGGGGCCGGCGCCCCGGGCTTCGCGATGTTCCGGTACTGATCCAATGCGAAGACTTTTCTCGTTCCTCACGCTCATCCTCAGCGGCCTAGCGGGCGGCGCGCTTGCGCAGAGCGTCGCCAACGGCGTTATCGCTCAAGGTCTAGCGGCCAGCTTCGCGCTGTTCTCATCATTCGGCACATTGACGATTTCCGGCGACAACACATCGCCGCTCAACGCGGTGCAGACCATCAACGTGACAGCCAATGGAAATTCGAGCACGGCTCCGCCCGGGCAGGGCCTCAATTATTGGTACTTCCGCGATCAAGTGAACGCGGGAACCGGGCTCATCGCCGATCTCATGATCCGCGATCAGTTCGGCGGCGCGCAGAGCACCGGGAACCGATTCGGGATATTCGACTTCTTCTCCGTCGATCAGCAGCCGAGTTCATCCGACCCATCGATTCAGAACTACACCGCCGCGACGATGCAATCCTACGCCTCGACGCCGACCGTATCCGGCCTCACAGGCGGCGTCGGCTATGGCGCGACGCAATATGCCGGATCGCTCTGGGCAACCGACGATAATGTCTGGCTCAACTCGACCGCGACCAACTGGCAATATCTCGCGGGCCATGAAATCGGCGTCGCCATCTATTCGGGCGGCAGCGTCGCGGATCGCTGGGGCCTGCCGATCTATGCCGGGGGCGATGTCGCCGGAAACATGGACGATGCGGGCATTCTCATCGCGGGTTCGGGTTCATCGGCTTCGGCGAACTGGAAAACCGGGATCGAGTTCGGCGGCCTCCGCCACAATTGGGGCGTGCAATCGAGCGGCACGATCATCGGCTCGGTCGCCAGGGCCTATGGCGGTTCGTCGCCACAGAACGCACTTTATGGTTTGGACTTCTCGTCTGTAGCCTTCTCCTCGGGCGGCGCGCCCGTCGTCATGCCCCTCATCACGCCGACGACGTCCTCGACCGCTTGCAAGACCGGCTCGCTCGAATGGGATGCGAGCTATCTCTACGTCTGCACCGCGACCAACACCTGGAAACGGGCGGCTCTAGCGACGTTCTAGCCGAGGAATTCATCGCGGAGCGCATCTCGTCGGCCGCCATCGCGGCGGTTTCGGCGCGCGCATGTCTGTCGACGCCGGCGGCGCCATTCCGCCGCGATGTCTATTGCGAACGGACGGCGCAACAGCGCCCCGGCGTAACGCGCAACTACGAACTTCCGCGGTGTCGCCCCATGTCCCTTCATCCGCCGGATCTGGCTCTCGCCGCAATACTGCTTTGCCTCATCGCCTGGAGCGCCGCGATCCTGATTCGACGACTACGAGGAGATTGACCCTTTGCAGCCGACATTCTTCGCCGCTCCTACGCATTACACGACCCACGAATTTCGACTCCATCTCGCATCGCTAACCCTCACCGATTGGCGGCCCGCTTTTCCCACGCTTCACAACACAGGTGTGCCCTCTCTCGCCCAGTGGCGCTCGATGGGCGTCACCCCGCAAGAGCGATGGGGAGCGAACCTGAACAGATACTACAGGGGTCTGGGTTGGCACGCCGGCCCGCATATTGTTGTCTGTCCGGATTATATCTGGGTGCTCTGCGACCTGGCGAAACCTGGCGTTTCGGTTTCTTGCTGGAATTCACGAACCATCGGCATCGAGATGGTTGGCGACTTCGAAGTCGACGCGGACGACTTCGATGTCGGCGACGGCGCGAAGGTGCGTGATAACGCAATTGCCGCGCTTGTAGCCCTGGACGAAAAATTCGATTGGGGAGACTTGTCCGATATCGCGCTCGGTGTGCGCGGGCTGCACTTTCACCACGAGTGCAACGCCGATCATCACGCTTGTCCGGGATCCAAGGTTTCAAAAGCGGCCATTCTCGACTCATTCAAGCTGGCGCGCGCCCGATCGGCGCAAAGCGCGGGTGAGGCGAATCCGCCCGTTCTGAACACAGCTTTCGCCGCTGCATCGGCAAACCAGGCCCAACTCGCCGACAACAACACAATTCGGAGCATTTCCGATATTCAATCCGCGCTCAACCGATTAGGCGCGATGCCCAAACTCGTCGTCGACGGCGTGGTCGGACCTACCACGATAGCCGCCGTTCGCCGATTCCAGGAACAGCAGCGATGCCATGTCGAAGCATGGCCGGGCGCCGAAACATGCGCGGCGATCGCCGTCGCCCTCGCAATTAGCGCCTCGTAACCGATCTCGACGTCAACCAACCGTGGAGAAGCACCGGCGCGGGCCGCCGCCCGGATGCGGCGATCGCTCATTTTCGCTTCGCTCAAAGGGGATGCACATGCTCAAAGGATTCAAGACGTTCGCGATTGGCCTCGCGCTGACGGTTCTCCCGCAGGTCGCTGAATACACCACAAATTTCGACTTCGTCCACGCGTTCGGCCTCTCGCCCAATGCCGCCACGACTGTTGGCATGTTGATGATCGGATTACGCGCGATCACGTCGACATCGATCTTCAAGACCTCATGATTCTTTGAACACCGTCACAACTCTCAAATTCAAATCGAGGAGTCGCATCGTGCGCACCATCCTAACTCTTGCGAGCGCGCTCGCGCTGAATTCCCTTGTTGGCTGCGCTTCGGGCGGCGGCGTCGGACCGCAAACCGCTGCGGACATTGAAAATGTTCTTAGCGTCGCATGTCCGGCGGTCAGCGCGATTCAATCGTCCAGGCTGTCGCTCAACGCCTATCAAAAATCCGCGGTGCAGACGTTGGCGCTCGCTTGCCCTCCCAACCCGCCACCGACGAATGCGATCGTTGCGGCGAATGATCTGGTGGCCGCGTTCTCAATTCTCCAACCGCTACTGTCTAAGTGATGCGCCGCGCAGCGCGGGAAATCGCCGCGCGACGCCGATCTTCCTGAGTCGGCGGAGGGATCGATGCCGGTCACGCCCTCAGAAGGCGCGTCGTGGGGATTCGTTCAGTGGATGCTGACGCTGCTGTCGACATTCGCGGTGAGCGCGGGCGCATTTCTTTGGCGCCTCCTGCTCCGACTGGAAAAACTCGACGACGCGCAAGCCCGCCAGCGAATCGAATTCGAAGCGGCGCGCGCATCCGGCGAAGCGGCCATGTTACGATTGGCGGAACGGTTCGGACAGATCCACGAGGATCATTTTCGATTGCGCGAGACGATCGGCGCGCTGCCGACCAGATCGGACCTTCGCGATCTCGAGGACTGGCTCGCCGAGCGGCTGACCTCGCTCAGCGACCGTCTCGACCGCGCGGTTGATACTTAGCTCGCGCCGCCACTTGGCGAAGCGCTCAAGCGTTCGAGCAGCTCTCGCGGTGGACGGACCGGCCTATCGCGCCTCAAGGAGACCACTCGCACCGTCGCCTGAACTATAAGGGAGTCGCTCCGATAGATGCGTTGATCGAAATCGATAACCGCGCCTTTGGAGCCCTTGTAGCTGGTGACGACCCTCAAGGCGTCATCCATCAGTGCGGGCTTCAGGTATTCGATGCTCAAATTCCGAACCGCGAATACAAGCCCATCGCGCGATGAAATCGAACTGTGTTCGAACCCGAGCGCGCGCAGCCATTCCGTGCGTCCACGCTCGAGAAAGCGAAGAAAGGAGGCGTGATATACGCGCCCCGAGAAGTCCGTGTCCTCGTAGTAGACGCGAATGGGTAGCTCATGGGTCGTCATCATGATTGGCGCGCGGCTCCACTCGTCGATCAGGACGCAATTTAGACTTGACGCCCGTCCGCGCCAAACGTCGTTTCGACCGCAGCC
>JBBIIT010000108.1:0-3300 GCA_037446355.1 Beijerinckiaceae bacterium
TTCCCGGTTCGTGGTGCAACCGATAGGCCGTCATCAGGAACACATTCGCATCGCGAGCCGCGGCGATCATGGCCAGGGCCTCGTCCTCGGATGTTGCAAGCGGCTTTTCGACCAGAACGTGTTTGCCGGCGCGCGCAGCGCGGATAGCGTAGTCGGCGTGCATGTCGTTCGGCAAAGCTATATAGACTGCATCGATTCCGGGACGCGCCAAAAGCTCGTCATACTCATCGTACCCGACAACCGTTTCTATGCCGTGGAAGTCGGCGAAACGTCCCGCCTTGGCGCGATCTCCCGTCACGAGGGCGGCCACGCGCGAGTTTCCAGATTGGGCGGCCCCGGGTAGAAACGCGATTTGCGAGATCCATCCGGCCCCGACGACTGCATAGTTGATCATGAAACCTCTCCGGTGGCTCGGTTAGACAAGGCGTGCACAGGACACTTCGGGCATCCTGCCGGGATAGACGTGGTTTCAGGCATACAACGACGGGCGCGCCCCATATTTCAGCGCTGTCGATCCGTTTTGCGCGAGGCCTGCGGCGATCTGGTCGGCAATGGCGGATGCGACATAACCGTCCCAGGCGCTGGCGCCCGTCGGGATCCCCGTCGTAATCGCGAGGATCCAGTCCGCCATCTGCCTGCGATAAGCCTCTGCGAAGCGGGGAATCCAGTTGTCGGGGTAGGCCACGCCCCCGAAGTGGTCCTTGTTGCGGTGCGTCAGCGCCGACGGCGCGAGCGCTACAGTTCCGCTCCGGCCCACCAGTTCGGCATGGACATGATAGCCATAAGCGGCGTTCAGATAGACTTCTGTCGAAACAATCTCCTCTTGGTCCGTGCGCATCGTGATCATCAAGGGATCGCCGCCGCGTCCGCTCTCGACGTGAGCCGAAACCATCTCCGACGCGGTCAACCATCGACTGACATCGATCTCGTGCACGAAGGAGTTCGTCACGGCCATGGCTCCGGTAAACCACTCGGGCGCTCGCGCATTTCGGTGCACGTTATGCAGCAGCACGGTCGCCCCGATCTTCCCTTTGTCCTTTATGCGTTTCATCTCCTGATAGCCGGGATCAAAGCGGCGCATATAACCGACCTGGATCAGACGGCGTTTAAGGGCGACCTCGGCCTGAACTACGCGAAGAGCATCTGCCGTCGTGGAAGCCAGAGGTTTTTCGCAAAGGACCGGTTTGCCGGCTTCCAGGCAAGCCAGCGCCAATTCGGCGTGGGTCGCGTCCGGTGAAGCGATGATCACCGCGTCGACTCGGTCCGAACCAATAAGGGATCGCGGGTCGGAAAACACGGCGGCGCCCGCTGCGGCGCGCTCAGCGCGCCCGGCGTCAGCATCGAAGACGCCAGCCAGGTGGGCTCCAGGCGTTCCCCGACTGAGAAGGCGCGCATGTTCGGATCCCATCACGCCCGTTCCAATGACACCGACGCCGACGCCCATGCTTTTGCTCCTTTTGAAATTGCGACCGTGCGCGACAAGGCCTACCGCCGGAGATGGCAGGCAAAATGCCAATGAAACGGGTCGGCGTCGTTTCCGCCGCCGCGAATTGTCGCTCCGTCGCGTCGAAATGTTTATGCATGGCCTCAGCGGTCATGCATAAACTGTTGGCTTGAGAAGACCACTTCGTATCCCGCCAGCGCCATGACGCGCAGGAGTTCGACGTGGCCCTTCTTGGCCATTTCGAGCGGCGGGCTTACCTTCGGATCCTGTTCAGCCTCGACAACGAACCAGCCCTCATAGCCATGCGAGGCGATGCGTCCGACAATGGCCGCGAAATCGAGCGAGCCGTCGCCCGGCACTGTGAACGCGCCCTTGACGACCGCGTCGAGGAAGCTTTCCCGATCGCGATCCAGCTTGTCGACGACGCCGCGACGGATGTCTTTTGTGTGTACGTGGCTGATGCGCTTGTGATGTTTGTCGATGACCCTCAGCACGTCGCCGCCTGCGAAAGCCATGTGTCCAGCATCGAACAGCAGCGGCAGCGCCTCGCCCGAATTGGCCATCAGAAGGTCGAGTTCCCGTTCGGTCTCGATCGCCGCCGCCATGTGATGGTGATAGGAGATGGGCATGCCTTCGTTGGCGCACCATTCGGCAAACGCTGTCATCTTGCGGCCATAAGTCTTGATCTCGTCCTCGGAGAGCTTCGGTTTGGTCGCGAGGGGCGCAGAGCGCACGCCCTGGACCGAACGAGCGGTTTCGCCATAGACGATGCAGGGCGCATTCGCCGCGATGAAGAAATTCATCTGCTCGCGTACACGATCCTTCTCGCGCTCGATATCGCCGTCGAGCAGCAGACCTGAGAACCAGCCGCCGCAGACCGAGATACCGTAACGAGCGAGTATCGGTCCAAGTTCTTTCATGTCCATCGGGAAGCGCCGACCGGTCTCCATGCCGGTGAATCCCGCGACGCTCGCCTGCCGCAGGCATTCCTCAAGCGTTACGTCATCGGAGAGTTCGGCGAGATCGTCGTTCCACCACGCGATAGGCGCAATTCCAAGTTTGGCTTTCATGGCTCGTTACACTCCCATGCGCTGTTTGGCGCGGATCTCGATTTGCTGGTTACGCGCAATCTGTACCGACTCTCGCGTTGAGACCTCGGGCACGCCCACGTCCCAGTCCGCGTCGCCAGGCACCCACGCATACGCATCTGAGGCAATCGACAAGACCGTCGTGCGGTCATTGCCCTTGGCCCACTCAAGAGCAGCTTCCAAATCGGCGAGACTCTCGCAGTGCCGGGCGGCGGCTCCCATGGATTCCGCGTGTTTGGCGAAATCGACATGGAGCGGCGCAGTGGGATTCTGCACCCGGCAATCGACGAGTAGATTGTTGAACCCGGGAACGCCCTTGGCCTTCTGGAGACGGCTGATCACGGCGTAACCGCCGTTGTCGCAGACGATGACGATCATCTTGTGACCGCTGAGGACAGTCGAATAGATGTCAGAGTTCATCATCATGTAGGTGCCGTCGCCCAGCATGACGATGGGCGTGCCGCCATGGCCGCCAGGTCCCGAATTCGCCATCGCATGGCCCCAGCCCGCGGCGATTTCGTAACCCATGCAGGAGAATCCGAACTCCAGGTCAAAAGTATTGGGCGACTTGACCCTCCAGCCCTTGGCGACCTCTCCCGGCAACCCGCCTGCGGCCGAAATCAACGTGTCGTTTTCCCCCGCGGCGGCGTTTACGGCGTGCACGACATGAGCATAGGTGGGAACGGTCGCATTGGTCGGCGCCTGATGCTTGCCGAGCAGCGCGTCCCATTCCTTGAAGAGCGACTGAGCGTGCTGCATGTGCGCTGC
>JBBIIT010000108.1:3400-5521 GCA_037446355.1 Beijerinckiaceae bacterium
CGAGCAGCGCGTCCCATTCCTTGAAGAGCGACTGAGCGTGCTGCATGTGCGCTGCGTCGACGCGCCATGAACCGAGTGCGGAATCGAGCTCCGTCACTGTCTCCAGCGCATCGCCGACCACCGCGACGGCGCGGTGTTTCAAAGCATCAAACCGCGCGGCGTTGATCGAGATGAACTTCGCGTCTTGGCCGAACGCCGTCCACGAACCCGTCGTGAAATCCTGCAGGCGCGTGCCGATCGCGAGGATCACGTCGGCCTCGGCGGCGAGCGCATTGGCGGAGGTCGAGCCGATGATGCCGATCGGGCCTGCATGCGCAGGGTGATAGTGCGTAAGCCCGCCCTTGCCGGCAATCGTCTCGACAATCGGAATGCCGTGCTTGATCGCGAACTCGGCTACGGCCTTTTCAGCCAGCGAATAGCGCACACCGCCGCCGGAGATCAGAATCGGCTTCTTCGCGGTCTTGAGCAGCGCCACAGCTTCGGCGAGCTTCTGGCGGTCGGGGCGAGGGCGCGGCACGCTCCATGTGCGCGCCTCGAAGAAGACCGCCGGGTAGTCGAAGGCGATTTCCTGGATGTCCTGCGGAAGGGCGAGAAACGCCGGCCCGCAATCGGCGGGATCGAGCATCGCGGCCACCGCCTGCGGGAGCGACGAGAGGACCTGCGCCGGATGCGTGATGCGGTCCCAATACCGAGTCACCGACTTGAACGCATCATTCACCGTGATGGTGGGATCGTTGAAATGTTCGACCTGCTGGAGGACGGGGTCAGGCAGCCTGTTCGCGAAGGTGTCGCCGGAAATCAGCAGCACAGGAAGACGGTTCGCATGCGCCGTTCCCGCCGCCGTCACCATGTTCAGCGCGCCGGGGCCGATTGAAGACGTCGCGATCATGATCTGTCGGCGCCGCTTGGCCTTGGCGAAGCCGACGGCCGCCAGCGCCATCGATTGCTCGTTCTGCCCGCGCCACGTGGGCAACTGATCTTGTACGGCTTCCAGCGCTTCGGAAAAGCAGGTTACATTGCCGTGACCGAAGATGGCGAACACGCCAGCGAAGAGAGGCACGCGAACGCCGTCGATTTCGGTGAATTGCTGGGTCAACCAACGCACCATTGCTTGAGCCATGGTGAGTCGAATTGTGGCGCTGGACATGCAGTCTCCTCCCTCGACGCAATGCGTGAAGCATCTTCGTGTGCATCGTATATTGACAATCGCCGTGATATGCAACAGTGATTGCAAACAGGAACAGGGAGGAATATCGATGATCCGGATAGCTGTGCTCGGCTGCGGGCGTATCGGCGCGATGCATGCCGCCAACATTGCCGCTCACCCCAGCGCCCGACTGACAGGGGTTCAGGACATCAACAGGGCGGCCGCCGAGGCCGCTGCAGCCTCCACCGGCGCTCGCGTCATGAACAGCGCCGCCGAGGTGTTTTCCTCCCCGGATGTAGACGCCGTTCTCATCGCGACAGCGACGGACACTCACGCGGATCTTCTCGAGCAGGCGATTGCGGCGGGAAAGCCGGTACTCTGCGAAAAGCCGATCGATCTCAGTCTTGCCCGCGTGAAGCGTTGCGCCGAGGTCATTCGCGAAACCAAACTTCCCATTCAACTTGGCTTCGTTCGCCGTTTCGATCCCGGTCACAAGGCGGTTCACGATGCCGTGAGGGCGGGCGATATCGGCGTACTGCATCAGGTCGTCATCACATCGCGCGATCCCGGACTGGCGCCGGAGGCCTATCTCAAAGTGTCCGGCGGAATCTTCAGGGACATGACGATCCACGATTTCGACATGGCTCGGTTCATTCTCGGTGAGGAACCCGAAAGCGTCTTCGCGTCGGGCTCGCGCCTCGTGGCGCCGGCGCTGATGGAAAAGCTCGGCGATTTCGACAGCGTTACGGTCGTGATGACCACGACCTCGGGCAAGCAGGCGATCATCTCCAATTCGCGCGAGGCGCTCTACGGCTATGACCAGCGCGTGGAGGCCTTCGGTTCGAAGGGCATGGCGATCTCGGAAAATCGTCGGCCAAACCAGATGATTATTTCCGGCAAAGGCTTCAGCAATCATGCGGCGCCGCTGCTTCATTTCTTCATCGAGCGTTACCGCGAGGCCTTCGACGCGGAGA
>JBBIIT010000109.1:0-5417 GCA_037446355.1 Beijerinckiaceae bacterium
AGGGCGACAAGGTGCTGTTCGGCAAGTGGTCGGGCACCGAAGTCAAGATCGACGGTCAGGATCTCCTGATCATGAAAGAATCCGACATCATGGGCATCATCGGCTGAACGCCGGAGCCTAATATAACCCTCTGAAATCATGCCCTGATCGGGCTTGGAGATTATTCATCATGGCTGCCAAAGACGTACGCTTTTCCCAAGACGCGCGCGACCGTATGCTGCGTGGCGTAGACATTCTCGCCAACGCCGTAAAAGTGACGCTCGGCCCCAAGGGCCGCAACGTCATCCTCGATAAGTCGTTCGGCGCGCCCCGCATCACCAAGGACGGCGTCACCGTCGCCAAGGAAATCGAACTTGAGGACAAGTTCGAGAACATGGGCGCGCAGATGGTGCGCGAAGTCGCCTCCAAGACCAACGACACCGCCGGCGACGGCACCACGACCGCCACGGTGCTCGCTCAGGCGATCGTCCGCGAAGGCGCCAAGGCCGTCGCGGCCGGCATGAACCCGATGGACCTCAAGCGCGGCGTCGACCTCGCGGTTTCCGAAGCGGTCAAGGACATCGCCAAACGCTCGAAGAAGATCAAGGACAGCGCCGAAGTCGCGCAGGTCGGCACCATCTCCTCGAATGGCGACAAGTCGATCGGCGAAATGATCGCCAAGGCGATGCAGAAGGTCGGGAACGAGGGCGTCATCACGGTGGAAGAGGCCAAGAGCCTCGAGACCGAACTCGACGTCGTCGAAGGGATGCAGTTCGACCGCGGCTATCTCTCGCCGTATTTCATCACCAACGCCGAGAAGATGATCGCCGAGCTCGAGGACGCCTATCTGCTCATCCACGAGAAGAAGCTCTCCTCGTTGCAGCCGATGCTGCCGGTGCTGGAATCGGTCGTGCAGACCGGCAAGCCGCTCGTCATCATCGCCGAAGACATCGAAGGCGAAGCGCTGGCGACCCTCGTCGTCAACAAGCTCCGCGGCGGCCTGAAGGTCGCGGCGGTCAAGGCGCCGGGCTTCGGCGATCGCCGCAAGGCGATGCTCGAGGACATCGCGATTCTGACCGGCGGCCAGATGATCGCTGAAGACCTCGGCATCAAGCTCGAGAACGTCACGATCCAGATGCTCGGCAAGGCCAAGCGCGTGCGCATCGAGAAGGAAAACACCACGATCATCAACGGCGCCGGCGCCAAGAAAGACATCGAAGGCCGCGTCTCTCAGATCAAAGCGCAGATCGAGGAAACCACCTCGGACTACGACAAGGAGAAGCTGCAGGAGCGTCTGGCCAAGCTCGCCGGCGGCGTCGCGGTGATCCGCGTCGGCGGCGCGACGGAAGTGGAAGTCAAGGAGAAGAAGGACCGCGTTGACGACGCGCTGAACGCCACCCGCGCTGCGGTGGAAGAAGGCATCGTTCCGGGCGGCGGCGTTGCGCTGCTGCGCGCCAAGGCTGCGGTCGCCAAGCTCAAGAGCGAAAACTCCGACGAGCAGGCCGGCATCAACATCGTCCTCAAGGCCCTCGAGGCGCCGATCCGTCAGATCGTCGACAACGCGGGCGGCGAAGGTTCGATCGTCGTCGGCAAGATCCACGACAACAAGTCGCAGACCTTCGGCTTCAACGCGCAGACCGACCAGTTCGTCGACATGATCGAAGCCGGCATCATCGACCCCTCGAAGGTCGTGCGCACGGCGCTGCAGGACGCAGCTTCGGTCGCCGGTCTGCTGATCACCACCGAGGCGATGGTCGCCGAAACGCCGAAGGACAAGCCCGCCATGCCGATGGGCGGCGGCGGCGGCGGCATGGGCGGCATGGATTTCTGATCCGAGCGCTTCGCCAGACAATAGGAAAGGGCGGCCTTCGGGCCGCCCTTTTTTTACTCGGAGAGCGATCGGGCGCCCTGCGTGCGCCTTACCAATAATTCATGTAGTCGCGCCGCTGCGCGCCTTCATTTGCGACGCCGGGTCTGCTAGTGCGGATGCCCCGCTCGCAAAGGGCTCATCCCGGGTTTCGCCATATGCGCCTCTTCAGCCTCGCCGTCGTCGCCGCGCTCGCATTCCTGATCGGCTGGCTTCGATCGGACGCCATGGCGCTCGGTCTGGGCGCGACAGCGCTGATCGCGGCGTTCGCGTCCCTGCCGTCTCATGAATTGTCGACATTTCTGCGAATGATGAGCGAATTTTTCGCTCTCGAAACGTTACTTTTCGGCGCGCTCGTACTGGTCTACGTCGCCGGCTACTGGCCGCAATCCTATGAAGAATTTGCCCTTCCCACTTATTTGCCGATCGCCACGGCGGCCTTTGTCATCGCGATCCGGCTGGTTTCCTTTCTGCCGCTGGTGCGCAAAATGATGGCGATCGCCGATCCATTTTTCGAGGCGCGAACTCCGATATCCATCCGCCCATGGCCATTGTCGACGATGAGCGTCATGCAGAGCCGATACGCGCGCGCGTGCTTATATTTCCTGATTTTCATCAATCAGTTTCAAGTCGCCGTCAGCGTGCGCTTCAACTTCTTTCAACGCGATTTCGGCAATGCAATTCAAGTTGCCGACGAAGCGCATCGCCTCGAGTTCTGGCGGCAACTTTTCTTCATTTTCGCGCCGCTGGCGACGATCTCGATACTCGCCTTTCTGGTTGAATTTTTTGTCTCGCAAAACTTCGTCCTGCAATGGCGGCGCTGGATGACGGCTTCGTACACGTCCCGCTGGCTGCTCAATTCGATGCACTATCGCCTCGCGCTGGACAGCAGCGTGACCGATAACCCCGACCAGCGCATTTCCGAAGACATCGGGGGATTCATCAGCGGCGCTAGCGGCGCCGGAACCGCCGGCGGAGCGGGCAATGTCGGCTTTTACAATTACACGATCCAACTGATCGCGACGGCGACCAATCTCGTTTCATTCTCGATCATCCTCTGGACCATTTCCAGCACGATGGATCTGACGGTGTTCGGCGTCGCTATCCCCGGCTTCCTGTTCTGGGTCGCCGTGCTTTACGCCTGCTTCGCGACCGGCGTCATGCACCTCATCGGTCGTTCGCTCGCCAAGCTATTCTTTCATCAACAGGCGGTGGAGGCCAACTTCCGTTTCGACCTGGCTCGCGTTCGCGAATACAGCGAACAGATCGCGCTGCTGAAAGGCGAGGACAGAGAGATCGAGCGCGCGCATCGCGTGTTCGGCGACGTGTTCGCCACGGTGCAGCGCATCATTCGCGTGCGGACGGGGCTCAATTGGTTCTTGCAGTTCTACGTCCAGATTTCCGCCATCATTCCCTTCGTGGTCGTCGCGCCGTTCTATTACCTCAAGAAGGTCGACTTCGGGCGCTTCAGTCAGTCTGCCGACGCTTTCGGCAACGTCAACAGCGCGATGAATTTCTTCGTCGACCGCTACACGGGCCTGGCCGCGTTTCGGGCCGCTGTGGAGCGCCTCACCTCGTTCGACGACGCCTTCGCGCGCACGCTCGAGGCGCAGATGCGCATGCCGCATATTCTCGCCAAGCCTTCGACGGGCGAGGCGCTGGCTATTCCCGACCTCGAGTTGAACCTTCCGAATGGCCAGAAACTCGCGCGCATCGGCAACCTGGCGCTCGTGCCGCTGGAACCGACGTTGGTGGTGGGCCCGAGCGGCTCAGGCAAGTCCACCCTATTTCGGGCCATTTCGGGCTTGTGGCCCTACGGTTCGGGCGAAATCCTACAGCCGGCCCACGCCAAACTGATGCTGCTGCCACAGCGGCCCTATATACCGATTGGCTCGCTGCGCGAGGCGATCGCCTACCCCATGGCGGTCGACGCCCATTCGGATAGCGAAATGCGCGCCGTCCTTCTCAAAGTCGGTCTTCCCGCGCTCATCGACCGGCTCGACGAAAGCGATAACTGGCAGATGCGGCTCTCGGGCGGCGAGCAGCAACGTGTCGCGGTCGCGCGAGCGCTACTTGCCAGGCCCGACTGGCTGTTCCTTGACGAGGCGACCGCCTCGCTAGACGAGGATAGCGAGGCCGAAATTTATCGCGCGATCACGGAGGCGCTGCCCAAAGCGACGTTGGTCTCGATAGGCCATCGCTCGACGCTGGCCGCATTCCACAAGCGCCGGCTCACGCTGCGAACGCATTCTGGCGAGCCGGCGACCGTCGAGGGTTAGCGTCTATAGCGAGCGCACTAGACGCAGCGCGCCGCGCGGGCCTTTGATGACGAGTTCGCCGTTGACGAGATCCCAGGCCGGGCCGCCCTGCAGGGCGGTGAGGAACCCGGCTTCGATCGCCATTTTGTCCTTGTCGCATTGCTTCTTGGTCAGCGCGAATTGGCCAACGGCCAAGTGTTGATCCTTGACCGGATAGATAACCGCCGACCAGGAATTGCAGCCGTCGAAGCCGGAGGCGTGCAGGGCGCCGTCGATCTTGAGGCTGACGTCGAGCCCGGCGGAAATCGGCTTGCCGTTGAGTTCGCGCAACGACCAAGTCTGATCCAGCGGAAAATTCTTCTGCAATGGCGGCAGGGGTTTCGGCGGTCCCTCATCCTTGTCCCGCATCTGGGCCTTGGCGATCCCCACGGCGAGCGCGATCGTCGCGCTGGCGATCGCAAGCCTGGCTAGAGCGCGTTTCATCTGGCGAATCCTCTTCATGCGGCGCGGCTCGCGCGCCGCCTCGCCTATAGCGAGCGTCGCGAGGTCGCGCAATCGCATCCGTCCCAACCCATCGCGCCGAACGAACGCGCCGGGGTTCTTGTCTTGCGCCCGGCGGCCGGACTATTAAATGAGGCCGTGGCGAGACGCGGGGCGTTTCTGCTTTTCCATAAGGTCATTTTCATGACGTTCGTCGAATCCGCCTCCCACCACGGCCGCCGCGCCGGCCATATCAAACTGCATGGATCGGAAGCCTTCGAGGGCATGCGCAAGGCCGGCGCGCTCACCGCGCGATGCCTCGACCTGATGGTTCCGATGGTCCGCCCTGGGGCGACGACGGCGGCGCTCGATAAGTTCGCGTTCGGCTTCGCCAGGGATCACGGCGCCTATCCCGCGCCGCTCAATTATCGCGGCTATCGCAAGTCGATCTGCACCTCGATCAATCACGTCGTCTGCCACGGCATCCCTGACGAGAAGCCTTTGCGCGACGGCGACATCGTCAATATCGACGTCACGTTGATCCTCGACGGCTGGCACGGCGACGCCAGCCGCATGTACGCGGCGGGGACGCCGGCGCGACGCGCGCAGCGCCTGATCGAGATCACCTACGAATCGCTGCTGCGCGGGATTGCCGCGGTGAAGCCCGGCGCGACCACCGGCGACATTGGTCATGCGATCCAGATTTACGCGGAAAGCGAGCGCTGCTCGGTTGTGCGCGATTTTTGTGGCCACGGTCTCGGACGGCTGTTCCATGACGAGCCGAACATTCTGCATGTGGGGAAGCCCGGCGAAGGCGCGCCGCTGCGCCCGGG
>JBBIIT010000110.1:0-4710 GCA_037446355.1 Beijerinckiaceae bacterium
CGACCTTTCTAATAATTTTCTACAGATTTGATTCGCATAATAAAGATTATGGAACCAGTGAGTGCGATCGCCAGCGCGCTTGCTCTCGCCGGCTCAAGTCAGCAATCGAAACCCTCATTGCGACAAAATACGACTCATCGCATTCCGGCCAAGGAACGGATATTGCTCCACGTCATAGACTTGGCCCGTAATAGGAGCGGACGAAGGCGATGCCCAGAAGATCACATGCGCGGCGACCTCCTCCGGAAGCAATATTCTTCCGATCGGCGCGAAAACGCTCGGCAGTTCCTCGTACCAATTGACCGGACGTCCTTCTTTGCGCTGCGTTTCGATTTCCGTTTCCGTCAGCGTCCAGCCGATATTAAGCAAGTTTACCCGAATGCCCGATGCCGCGCAGTGATCCGCGATATTACGCGACATGGTCATCAGGGCGCCTTTGGACATCGAATAGAGTAGCAGGTCCGGCTGGCCGCAATAGGCGTTCATGGACCCGATATTGACGATCGACCCGGCAATCTTGCAGCTCTCCATATGGGCGACGATCGCTCGCGAGAGCAGCAGCGGCGAACGCGCGTTCACGGCAAATATCCTGTCGAAGGTTTTGCCGTCGGATGCGGCGAGATCTACCCGTGGATATATCGCCGCGTTGTTGACGAGGATATCGATCCTGCCAAACGTCGCGATGGCAGTTTCCGCGAGCCGCTCCGCGCCTGTATCGGTCGCGAAATCCGCTTCCAGAAACGGCGCGGACTTCAGCTCGCCAGGCAGATTCTCGAGGTTGTCACGATTGACGCCGTGAAGAATGACCTTCGCGCCGTGTTTTACCGCCGCCCTCGCCGTCGCGAGGCCGATACCCGACGTCGACCCGGTTATGAGGGCGACCTTGTCCTTCAACATTCGTGGCGCTCCGGTTTAGCTGGAAGGATGCGGGCAACGCGAGGCTTCAGTCGATGCAACGCTGACGGGGCGTCCGCTCGGCGAGCTGCATTGCGTGTCATGGCTCAGTGATTGTGCCGCGGCGGTCCCTTCGAAACCGCGACGCTCTGGTATTTTACGGCTGGCGAAAGAACCATGCCGTCGGCAAGTTGCTCGACCATCGAGCGCTGGATCTCTTGCCACGGAGTTTGATGGTCGGGAACCTTGTAGCCGCCCCGTCGCTCAAGCTCGCGCCGGCGCTCTGCGATCTCCTCGTCCGGAAGAAGCACGTCTACCCTGCCTTTTGACAGGTCGATCCGCAGGCGATCGCCATTGCGCAATATCGCCAGACCTCCGCCCGCCGCGGCTTCCGGCGAGGCGTTGAGGATTGACGGCGAACCCGAGGTGCCGGACTGACGGCCGTCGCCAAGGCAGGGCAACGATCTGATCCCCTGTTTGATCAGGGATGCCGGAGGCTGCATGTTCACCACCTCCGCGGCGCCGGGATAGCCCAGCGGGCCGGCGCCTCGCATGCAAAGAATCGAACTTGCGTCGACATTTTCGGAGGGGTCGTCGATGCGACTGTGATAATCTTCAGGACCGTCGAAGACGACCGCGGTCCCGACGAAGGCATTCGGATCGTTCGGGTCGGAAAGATACCTTTCGCGGAATTCGGGCGATATGACGCTGGTCTTCATGATTGCGGAGTCAAAAAGGTTGCCCCTGAAGTTGATGAAACCTGCATCTTTCTTAAGCGGTTCATTGACGGCGCGAATGACATTGCGATCCCGGATCCCAGGCGAGGTGCAGTTTTCGCCAATCGTCTTTGAATTGACTGTGAGAGCCTCGGTGTTGGGAAACAGCCCGGCCCCGATCAACTCGCCAATGACCGCGGGCACTCCCCCGGCGCGGAAAAAATCTTCGCCGAGGTATTCGCCGGCCGGCTGCAGGTTGACGAGCAGCGGAATCTTGTGGCCCAACGCCTGCCAATCGTCGTTGTCCAGTTTGACGCCCAAATGGCGAGCGATTGCATTCAGGTGAATGGGAGCATTCGAAGAACCGCCTATAGCCGAATTGACGACGACAGCGTTCTCGAACGCCTGCCGGGTCAAGATATCCGAGGGCTTCAAGTCTTCCTCGACCATGGCGACAATGCGTCTTCCGGTTTCATAGGCCATCTGTCCGCGTTCCCGGTAGGGCGCCGGAATCGCCGCCGCTCCGGGGAGCTGCATTCCCAACGCTTCCGCGAGCGCGTTCATGGTCGAGGCGGTGCCCATCGTGTTGCAGAACCCAACCGAGGGAGCCGAAGCGGCGGCGAGGTCCATGAACTCGTCATAATCAATCTGACCGGCCGCGAGCTGTTGCCGCGCTTCCCAGATAATCGAACCCGAACCGATCCGTTTGCCGTCGCGCCATCCGTTCAGCATCGGACCGACCGAAAGCGCGATTGATGGGATGTTGACGGTCGCCGCCGCCATCAAGAGAGCCGGGGTCGTCTTGTCGCAGCCAATCGTGAGGACCACACCGTCAATGGGGTAGCCGTAGAGAACCTCGACCAAGGAAAGGTACGCCAGGTTGCGGTCAAGCGAGGCGGTCGGCCGCTTTCCCGTCTCCTGAATGGGATGACAGGGAAATTCGAACGGTATGCCGCCGGCGGCCTCGATGCCGGACCTCACCCTCTTTGCAAGCTCGAGATGATGGCGGTTGCAGGGAGACAGGTCCGACCCAGTCTGCGCAATGCCGATGATCGGTCTGCCCGACTGCAATTCGTGTCGCGTCAGGCCGTAGTTCAGGTAGCGCTCGAGATAGATGGCCGTCATGCCTGGATCTTTTTGATTGTCGAACCAATCGCGCGATCTGTAGGTCAGCTTCTTTCGATCGTTCACATTCGCCTCCGCAATCAAACGAGCTCCGTTTCGGTCAGTCGCGACAGCCGATCACGTCGCCATTCGCGTCAGGGCGCCGTCGACCTCTTCCCGGTCCGGACAGCCTCTTCGTCCGCCGAAATGCGCGCACTTCAACGATGCGGCGGCACAGGCAAAAAGGCCGGCGTCCGCGACCGCCTTGCCTTCGACGACGGCGAGCGCGAAAGCCCCGTGAAAAATGTCGCCCGCCGAAAGCGTGTCGACGACATCGACTTTCGGCGCCGGGACGTTGAGGATGGTCCCGTTCTCGAACCAGGAATATCCGTCGGCGCCGCAGCTCGCGCCGACGTGCCCATGATGCCGCGGCCCGACTTCCCGCAACGCGGCGGCGACGTTGTCGCAGCCCGTGTAGCCCATGATGCCCGCGTCCGAGAAAACCGCGTAATCGGCGAGCGGCACAAGTTCGTGCATGATCGCGCGAGGAGCGACATCGCCGTCGATCATGCTGGGAACCCCGAATTTACGAGCAGCCGTCAGAGCGGCTTTGGCGCCTTCCGGCCAACGCAGGTCGCAGTGCACGAAATCGACATTCGCTATCCGGTCGAGTGGCAACCAGTCCGGCGAGCGTTCGACCGACTGATCGTGATAGACGACGACAACCCGCTCGCCTTTCCGGTTCACCATCACCGCCACGCGCGATGAAACCGATCCGCGGGCCGTGTGTATCGCGGAAACATCAAATCCATCCGCGGCCAAGGATGCCCGCATCGCGGCGCCCTCGGGATCGTCGCCAACGCGGCCGCAGATCTCCGCCTCGCCCCCAAGCCGCCGAAACGCGTGCGCAGCCGAAAGCGCCATTCCGTCGACCACGCACTCCATGCGATCGGCAAGCAGTTTCGAAGGCGCTTCGTAAATTTCGTCGACCCGATAGATCGTCGTGGCGCAGATGCCGCCGACGGCGAACATGCGCTTTCGTGAACGCGCAGCTTGCCGATCGGCGATCATGACTTGCGCCCCGCGACGCTTACGGCCTCCGCCGCGAGCTTCGTTATTGCTCGCCAGTCCCGCTTCTCAATGAGTTCGGCGGGCGCGACCCAGGAGCCGCCGACGATGGAACAGTTCGAAAGCGCCAGATAGGCGGAAAGATCCGCGAGTGTAATCCCGCCGGTGGGACAAAAGGCGACGTCGGGAAAAACTGGCGCCATCATCTTGAGCGCCGCGACGCCCGCCGCCCCATAGGCCGGAAACCACTTCATCTCGCGAAAGCCGAAGTCGAGCGCGGTCATGACATCGCCCGCCGACGAGACCCCCGGCAACAACGGAAATCCCGCGTCGATCGCCGCTTGCGCAAGACCGGGTGTCAACCCCGGAGACACCCCGAACGAAGCTCCCGCGTCGATGGCGGTCTTCACCGTGGCCGCTTTGAGGAGCGTGCCCGCCCCGACGACGGCGTCGGCGCAATCGCGGGCAATGCGTTCGATCGCGCGGCCCGCCTCCGGCGTGCGCATGAGGACCTCCAGAACCGGAAGTCCGCCTTCGACCAGAGCCTTGGCGAGGTCGGCCGCCGCGTCCGGATCTCGAATCGTCAGGATTGGCATCACCGGCGCGCGCGCAAGTATGTCGCGCATGCCTTCATTTGAAATGGACATTTTGAATTCTCCCATCGACCCGACGTGGCGACCCCGGCTTTAGCCAAAGGGTCGAACCCAAACCCGCGGGTCTCCCTGGACCTCGCGGCATTCAAATTTCGGCGCGGCCCTCGCCAGTTCCCTGCGTCGGCATGGTCGCGCCTTCCTCGACGCCGGTAATCATCGCCACGATACTATTTCCAGTGGCCGTCTTGGCGTCCAGGCGCCCGACGATGCGGCCTCGACGGAACACCCAAACGACGTCCACCAAATCGAGCACTTGCCGCAGGTTGTGGCTAATA
>JBBIIT010000111.1:0-4616 GCA_037446355.1 Beijerinckiaceae bacterium
TAGATGAAAGACCGCCCGCCGACATGCTCGCTTTCGTTACGGCGCAGATAGGCGGCGATCCCGTGCACTTCAGCGCGTACGCACAACGTGGCGAAACACGCCGGGAGCATCTCGGCGAACTTGAAGTCTACCTCGACGTTCGCCCGTTTCGGCGCGACGACAAACGCGCCGTCGCGCAAATCGCAATCGAGCAAGCGACCGGCTCGGATCGCGGCGACGTCATCGTCACGCCGATGGTGGAATATCTACGCGAGCGGCGCATCCTGCTTCCCGCCGCCGTCACTTTGGAAAACGTCGCTCTCGCGGCGCGCGCGGTTGCTCGTAAGCGCGCTTATAAAAACCTTGGCGAAGGCCTCTCGCCGGAGTCCGTCGCGGGATTGGAATCTCTTCTCGCCGTCGCCAAAGGCGAAGAGCGCACCCCGTTTGCTTGGCTGCGCGACTGGCCGGAAGCGCCACGCCAGAAGAATCTTCTCGCCGTCGTCGAACGGCTCGAAGCCGTGCGCAAACTTGGGGTCCGGCCGGATCGGGAGAAGCGCGTTCATCGCGCCCGCTACGCTGCGATCACCAAGGAAATCGCGATTTTCGTTCCTCGCGACATCACCCGCTTCGATGCGCCTCGCCGTTTGGCGACGCTGGTCGTTTTCGCCCGCGAGATGGAAGCCGCTCTCACCGACGCCGCGCTGTCAATGTTCGCCAAGATGCTGGGCGCTGTTTTCCGCCGCGCCAATCGCGCGCACAAAGACAATGCGCTCGACCGAGCCAAGGCCTCGACGCCTCCGCGCGCGCCTTGCTCGGTATGGCCAAGGCCATGCTCGACGCAAAGGCGAAGAACGAAAACCAAGTTGCGGCTGTCGAGCGAGTTCTCGGATGGGAACGCCTGAAGGCGCTCGTCGCCGCGACGGAAACCGTCGTCATTGACGCCAGACCCGACAACCTCGGTGAAGTCGTCGAGCGCTACGCGAGCGTCCGGCGCATGTCGCCGGTAGTGCTAGGCGCGTTCACCTTCCGGTCGTGGAGGGAGAACGATCCGTTGCTTGCTGCGCTCGATGTCGTACGCGAACTCCATGCCGGCGGCGCGAAGAAACTCCCGCCACGAGCCCCGACAGGCTTTCTGCGGCCTGCATGGCGCAAGCTCGTCAAGACCGAGGCTGGTCTCGATCGTCGCGCCTACGAAGTCGCGGCCATGATGAGTTTGCGCGACCGATTACGTTCGGGCGACGTCTGGGTCGAGGGTAGCCGCGCGTTCCGCGCCTTCGACGATTTTCTGCTGCCGCGCGACGCTTTCGAAAATCGGCGCGCGGTTGGTGAATTGGCTCTCGCCCCGTTCCCGATGGCTTCGAGGCGTGGCGCGACACGAAAACAAGGCTTCTGGAAACGCGTCTCGGCGAGATCGACGCCCTCGCCGCCGCCGGCGACTTGCCCGAAGCCTCGCTGAGCGAGGAAGGGCTTTCGATCCGCCCGATCCGCAGCCCGGAGAACGAAGCCGCCGACAAGTTCGTCCGTCGCCTGTATGCCATGTTGCCGCGCCTGCGCGTCACGGAATTGTTCGCGGAAGTCCACGGCTGGACAGGATTCGCCGACCGCTTCGCGCATTTGCGCACCGGCGCGCCGCCGGACGACGCGCGCGCCTTGATGACCGCCGTGCTCGCCGACGCCACCAATCTCGGCCTGACGCGCATGGCGCGCAGCGCCGGCGCTTTCAGCCATTCCCGGCTGTTGTGGGTCGCCGAGTGGCATGTACGGGAGGAAACCTATCGGGCCGCGCTCGCCTGCCTTTCCGACGCCATCCATGCGCATCCGTTCACGAAACTCTGGGGCGACGGCGACACGTCGTCATCGGACGGTCAGTTCTTCCGCGCCGGCGGCCATGGCCAGGCGCGCGCCGACTACAACGCCAAATACGGCTCCGATCCGGGCGTGAAATTCTACACCCATGTCTCGGATCGCTATGCGCCGTTCCACTCCAAGGTCATCGCCGCGAACGCGAGTGAGGCCGCGCACGTCCTCGACGGCCTCATGCACCACGAAAGCTCCCTCGACATCCGCGAGCACTACACCGACACCGCCGGCGCCATCGATCACGTATTCGGCCTCTGCCAATTGCTGGGCTTTCGCTTCGCGCCGCGCATCCGCGACCTCGCCGACCGGAGGCTATACATCATCGGCGCGCGCACGGTTTATAAGGCGCTCGATCCTCTGATCGGCGGCGCCATCGACTTGCGCGTCATCGCCGAAAACTGGGACGAAATCCTGCGCCTGGCGGCGTCGATCAAGGCCGGAACCGTCGCGCCCTCGGCGATCCTGCGCCGTCTGGCCGCCTATCCGCGACAGAACGCGCTCGCCAAGGCGCTCAAGGAAATCGGCCGCCTGGAGCGCACATTGTTCACGCTCGACTGGATCGGCGACCCCGCCTTGCGCCGCCGCGCGAACGCCGGTCTCAACAAAGGTGAGGCGCACCATGCCCTCAAGCGGGCCGTGTTTTTCCACCGCCTCGGCGAAATCCGCGACCGCACCTTCGAAAGCCAAGGCTACCGCGCTTCCGGCCTCAACCTCGCTGTCGCCGCCATCGTTCTCTGGAACACCGTCTATCTCGGCCGCGCCGTCGATGAATTACGCTCGCGCGGTGAAATCATCCCCGATGACCTTCTCACCCATGTCGCGCCGCTCGGCTGGGAGCACTTTGCCTTCAATGGCGATTACGTCTGGCCCGCTGAGCCGCTCGCCAGCGCCTTCCGGCCGCTACGAAATCCTCGCGCGGAGTTCCTGGAGGCGGCTTAGCGTACGATTTGGGGAAGATTCCACGATGACCCCGATTGCCGGCGTCTACGCGCCGACACCGGCTCGATGGGACCGGCTGGGCTTGTGCTCACCGCGAATTACCGGCGAGACGTCTGCGCGCTTCGTCTGAGCCAAAAAGTGTGAAGTCCAAGTGTTGCAATCGATTGCCGCGCCTCCGTCAGATCGGCGCCAGCAGTGCGCCGATGGATTCGCGCATGATTCTGCCGTGCTCGGCCATGTCGCCATGCTCCATTTCGATGCGGCACAGCCTTTCCGAGTTCTCGATCACCAGCCGGCATCGCTCCCAGCGCCGCTTCTGAAAGCGGTCGAGCGCGGTTGCTAGATCGGCGGCGCGGCCGAGTTCCTCGGCCAGCGCGATGGCGCTCTCGATGCCGATGCCCGCGCCCGACGCCAGATGCGGCGTCGTAGCGTGAACGGCGTCGCCGATCAGCACGATCCGTCCCCGGCTCCATGGCGCGGGCACGAGCAGATTGGCGAGCGGGCGATAGTCGATGTTGGCGCTTTCCTCATAAAGATGCGGGATCAGCGCCTGCACCGTCGGATCGGGGAACGGGCGCATCAAAGCTTCCAGCGTCTTTGGCCAATCGCTCTGCGCGGGCTGGCTCTTCTCGGGGCGTCCTTCGGTGAGGAACATGTACATATGCGTCGGCGAGACCGGGTTGACGCCGAGCTTGACCGCGCCGCCGACCCACATGGTTGGCCGCGAAATCTCGGCGGGGCGCGGAAACACGGTGCGCCAGACGACCTGGCCGATATATTGCGGCGTCTTAACCTCGGGAAACAGCTTGTCGCGTAAAGTCGAGCGCACGCCGTCGGCGCCGACGACGAGATCGTAGTCGCGCCGCGCGCCGTCGGTGGTGAGCACGTTGACCTGCTCGCCCTTGTCCTCGAAGCTCTCATAAGTGACGCCGGTGCGCACATCGACGCTGCTGGCGCGCGTCGCCTCGGCGAGGATGCGCGCGAGGTCGCGCCGCAGAATACCGCCGCCGCCGGGCACGTTAGAGCCGGCCGCCTTCGGCGTCGGAATTTCGCCGACCTTCGCGCCCGTCGGCGCGCGCAGCTCGACGCCGTCCGAGACATAGCCGGCCTTCGCCACCGCGTCATAGACGCCGAGCGTCTCCAGCGCGCGCAGGCTCGGGCCGCTGACGGTGATGCCGGCGCCTTCCGGGCGCCAGTTTGGATCGATCTCGACGAGATCGACGGCGATGCCCTGCTTGCGCATCTCGATGGCCGCCGCCATGCCCGAGAAGCCGCCGCCGATGACCAGCGCATTCCGCACCGCCGCCATGTCCCTCTCCCTTATAACGTGACGCTCAAGGCGCCTTCCTCGTCAATTTCCGTCTTGATTGACCGCAAGCGTCGGCCGAGACAGGGACCGGCCAGACACATCCCACTTTCGGGATCGAACTCGGCGCCGTGGGCGTAGCACATGATGCGGTCGCCCGCCGCGTTCAGATAAACATCGCGGCTCAGCGCCATCGCTGCGCCCTGATGCGGGCAGACATTGCGCCACGCCCTGAGCTTGCCCGCGACGCGCACGACGAAGATCGTGTCTTGCCCGTCGTCGTCGAGATCGAAGCCGCGCGCGCGGCCTTCGCCGATGTCGCGCGCGGCGCAGAGCCGGACGCGATCAGGCATAGTCGCCGTTCTCGTGGATGCCGGGTCCCGGCGACCATTTCTTGCGGAACTTGAGCAGGAAGGTCTGCGAACTGTCGGCCCCAAGATCGACCGTGCGCGGCTGCCAGCTTGCGTCGTGCAGATCCATGTCCGCGTCCATCTCCATGTGGCAGTTGAAAGGCGAGTTGAAATACCAGAAC
>JBBIIT010000112.1:0-4577 GCA_037446355.1 Beijerinckiaceae bacterium
AATAAAGTCAAGCGCGCGAGCGCCGTCTTGTGAGTTTCGCCACATGAGAAGGTCCAAGGCCCAAGTCGATGAAAACCGTCGCGCGATCCTCGACGCCGCCGGGCGGCTCTATCGCGAGCGCGGCTTCGACGCCGTGACGGTCGCCGAGGTGATGAAGGCGGCCGGGCTCACGCATGGGGCGTTCTACGGCTACTTCGCCTCCAAGGAGGCGTTGATTGCGGCGACGGTGGCGGACCTCGCGGCGCGCGCGCGCCCCGCCGCGCCGTGGGAAGAGCGCATCGCCGGATATTTAACGGCGAGGCACCGCGCCGATCTCGCAAGCGGCTGTCCCATCGCGGCGCTGGGGCCCGAAAGCATCCGGCAATCGGCGGAAGCGCGCGCGGCGATGACGGAAGCCGTGGAGGGCATGATCGGCAGGCTCGCCGCCGCCGCGCCGGGAGACGACGAACAGGAGCGCCGCGCCGAAGCCGTCGCCGCCTGTGCGGCGATGGTCGGCGCTCTCATCCTGTCACGCGCCGTCGATGATCCCGGCCTCGCGGACGAACTGCTTTCGACCACGAGGGAAAAGCTGACGACCGGGCGCGGCGGCTAGGCCCGAGGCGGGCCAGGGCGTCGGGCCGGATAGGCTTCGTCCTGACGGACGCGCGCCGAGCTATTTTGCGTTCTCGGGTCTCAGCACTATCAACGTCGACGTGCCATGCGCGAGAAGTCGCCCGCGCGCATCGGTAATCTTCCCCTCGCAGGAAATAATCGTGCGGCCCTTGCCGACGACCCGCCCTTCGGCATGAACGACGCCCATTTCCGCCGTGATGGCGCGCGTGAAATTGGCCTTGGTTTCGACGGTCGCGAAGCCGACGCCGGCGGGAAGGGTCGCGTGCGCGGCGCAGCCTGTGACGGTGTCGATGAGGGTTAGCGCCCAACCCCCATGCACGACGCCAAGCGGATTGAGCAGATGCGGCCCCGGCTCGCCTTCGAAGCGCACGAACTCGTCGCCGATCTCGACAAGCGTGAAGCACAGCGTTTTGGCGATTGGCGGAGCGGGGAGGAGGCCGTCCATGATCGCCTGCAAATGCTGACGCCCGGTGAGGCCGGCGATTTGCTCAGGCGTGGCGACGCCATATTTCGGCTCGGGCTGAGCGTTCATCATCTACCTCATTCCCACGACGACTTTGCCTTTTGCCCGCCCGGTCTCGACATAGGCGAGGGCCTCGCCCGTCCTAGCAAACGGAAACGTCCCGTCGACGACTGGCCGAATGACGCCGGACTCGATAAGCGACGTGATCTCGCCCAACTGTCGCCCCTCGGCGCGCATGAACAGGAACGCGTAGTTCACGCCCAGCTTCTTGGCCTTGTTCCGGACGCCGCGGCTCAGCAACCAGACGAGCGTCTTCATAAGAACGTTCAGGCCGAGCGTGTCGCCGATGGCCGGATCGGGAGGGCCGGATATCGAGACCAGCAGGCCGCCCCGTCTGAGCACGCGTAAAGATTTGTCGAGCGCCTGCGCATCCTGGCTGTGCAGCGCGAGATCGTAGCCGGACAGGACCTTCTCGAAATCCTGCATCTTGTAGTCGATGACCACGTCCGCCCCGAGACTCTTGACCAGCCCGACGTTCGCGCCGCTCGTCGTCGTCGCGACCTCGGCCCCCAGATGTTTGGCGAGCTGGATCGCGAATGTCCCGACGCCGCCGGAGCCGGCCTGGATGAAGACCTTCTGGCCCGGCCTCACCTTGCCGACTTCGACGAGCGCCTGCCAGGCCGTCAGCCCCACCAGGGGGATCGACGCCGCTTGCGTCATGTCGAGGTTCCTGGGTTTCAACGCCACGTCGGCTTCGTCAATGGCGATGAATTCGGCAAACGTCCCGATGCGATGATCGCGTGGGCGCGAATAAACTTCGTCGCCAATCTTGAAGCGCGTGACCTTCGACCCCGCCCGGACGACCACGCCGGCGACGTCGTGCCCGAGCGCGAAGGGCGGGCGATAGGGCAGAAACAGCTTGAACTCGCCGTCCCGAATCTTGGCGTCGAGAAGGTTCACGCCCGCCGCGTGGATCTGCACCAGGACGTCGCTGTCCCGCAATTCCGGTTCCGGCATATCCGCCAGACGAAGGGGGCTCTTCTTCTTGTATTTGTCAACGACGAACGCCTTCATGGGTTGGACTCTCTTTCTACGGCAGAGCGGCGGCGCTGTTCAGACTGGAAGCCTGTTGAACTTCCGCAGGCTCTTGTCGACGAAGGCTTCCGGCAGAAAGCGACGGACGAAACGGACCTGTCCCGCGCTCTTGCCCGCGGTGTATCGCCGGCGCGGCTCGGCCGCATGAACGGCTCTCAAGACGGTCTCTGCGACCACTTCGGGCGCATCGCCCTTCTCGGTCAGCTCGCGCATGAGCTTCTCCGCATCGGCGCGAACCTTCTCGTAAAGGGGCAGCGGACGATCCGGTCGCGTAAGGTTTTCCTCGAACGCCGTGCGCGTCACGCCGGGCTCTACGAGGACGACTCGAATCCCTTGCGTTCGCACTTCGTGATCAAGCGATTCCGAGTAGCCTTCAATGGCGTGCTTGGTTGACGCATAGAGGGCCGTGAAGGGGGCCGGAATGAAGCCGAGCGCGGAACTCAGGTTGACGATGCGCCCCTGACGCTGCCGCCTCATCACGGGGAGCACTGCGTTCGTCATGCGAATGACGCCGAACACGTTGACGTCGAACAGGGCTTTCGCCTGCGCCGCCGTGGATTCCTCGGCGCCGCCGAGCAGGCCGATGCCGGCATTGTTGACGAGGACGTCGATGCGTCCGGCGAGGCTCAGAACCTTGTCGACGACGGCCTGCACGGAGCCGTCGTCGGTCACGTCGCAGACCAGCATCGCGACCCCGTCCCCATTATCGGGCATCGGCTTTCGGCTCGTGCCGAAGACGCAGTAGCCGTCCCGCGCCAGCGCCTGCGCGGTCGCGCGGCCGATGCCGGAGGAGGCCCCGGTAACCAGAGCGACTCCGCGATTTGTCGTGGTCATGGGTCTGCGCTTTCTTTCGTCGTGGCGTTTCGGATGACGACGTGTTACTATCATTTCGGTAGCGAGTCACTACTAAAATGAGACTGACGTGAAAAATCTTGTCGATCAGCCTTGCCCCATCGCGCGCAGCCTGTCGCTGCTGGGAGACGCCTGGAGCCTGCTCATCCTGCGCGACGCCCATGCGGGCCTGACGCGGTTCGAAGACTTTCGAAAAAGTCTCGGCATCGCTCCGACCATGCTGACGGGACGGCTGTCGTCGCTGACGGAGGGGGGCTTGCTACAGAAGCGCCGATATTCCGAGCGCCCGCCGCGGGACGAGTACGTCTTGACCGAAGCCGGCCGCGATTTCCTGCCGGCGCTGTTCGCGATTGGAGCGTGGGGACGCAAACATCACGGCGGCGGCGCCATGACCCGTTTCTTCGACGCCGAGAAGGGAACGGAGATCGATGCCGTCACGATCGACCGCGCGACGGGGGCCGCGATCGGAACGCGTCCTATCCGCGTAGTCGCGCCCTGACATCGGTCTTGGCCGGAAGTGAACCTTTGCCGTTTCTCTGGCGTGGTCAACGTCAGCGCCCGTGCGCCGGGATGTCTCGGTTTTGCCCCAGGCTACCCGACCAGGCCCAAGTAGGCTTTCGCAGCTGAAGGCGATCGGGCTGCATCCCACGCAATATTCACAACAATGAGCTGCGTGAGTGCACTGGTCTCAGCTGTCTGGTTGTGCCTGGATAAAACTACGAGTTCGCGCCGCCGGCGTCAGTCCGCTCCGGGCGACAAGCACGCATTGAAGCTGGATGATGCAAGTCTGGTGTCGTTGCGAAAGCGATCCATGGCCACTTGAGTTGCATTGCCGGCCTAACTCAAATCTTTTGAACCAGCGCGTCGCGGCGGCGCTTGATCGAAACGAGACCGAGAAACCGAATCGAAGATTCCGTAGTCGAGTTTGTCGTCACACGCAGCGGGCTACCGAGGCGCCAGTGTCGTCTGTTGTGTTACATTCCTGGCTGACTATTCGCGTCAACGGAGATCCGATGCGACGAATCCGAATCGGAACGACCGAAATCTCCCCCGACGCGGAGGATCTCGAATCCTGCCTTGTCGACGCCCACGCCGCGCACGAGCGTCCGCTCTGCCTTTGCCGCTCCCCGGGCGTCCCGATGTATGTGGCGAAGTTTGCCGACCGACATCTCCTCAAGCGAATGCCTGACACCGGCCCGCAGCACGACCCGAGTTGCGATTCTTACGAGCCTCCGTATGAACTCTCCGGCTTCGGTCACGTCGCCGGCAGCGCGATCCGGGAGAATATCGAGGACGGCGTCACCGTCCTGAAGCTCGACTTCAGTCTTTCGAAGACCGGCGCCAAAGCCGCGCCGGCCGCCGGCGAAGGCGTTGAGGCTGGCAGCGTCAAGACCGACGGTTCGAAACTCTCGCTGCGCGCCCTGCTCCACTATCTCTGGGATCAGGCCGAGTTCAATCGCTGGCGTCCGCGCATGGCGGGCAAACGGAACTGGGCGGTCGTCCGCAAGTATCTCATGGAGGCCGCGGATGGAAAGACCGCCAAGGGCAAGCCGCT
>JBBIIT010000113.1:0-4081 GCA_037446355.1 Beijerinckiaceae bacterium
CGCGGCATCTTCTTCGAGCAGGATTGGGCCGATACGCTGAAGGTGATGCCGGTGGCTTCCGGCGGCATTCACGCCGGTCAGATGCATCAGTTGCTCGATCTATTTGGCGACGACGTCGTATTGCAGTTCGGCGGCGGCACGATCGGTCATCCCATGGGCATTCAGGCCGGCGCGCAGGCCAACCGCGTCGCGCTCGAAGCGATGGTGCTGGCCCGCAATGAAGGCCGCGACATCAAGAACGAAGGTCCGGAAATCCTGCGCTCGGCCGCCAAATGGTGCCGTCCGCTCGAGGCCGCGCTCGAAACCTGGGGCAACATCACCTTCAACTACACCTCGACCGACACCTCGGACTTCGTGCCGACGGCTGCGGTCTCGTACTGAACGAACGAGAGGGAGACTCCGATCATGCGCAACACTCAAGGCTGCTTCTCGTTCCTGCCCGACCTCACGGACGAGCAGATCACCGCCCAGGTGGAATATTGTCTTCGCAACAACTGGGCCGTCGGCGTCGAGTTCACCGACGACCCGCATCCCCGCAACGTCTATTGGGAAATGTGGGGCCATCCCATGTTCGACCTGAAGGACGCCAAGGGCGTGATGATCGAACTCGCCGATTGCCGCAAGGCGCATCCGGAGAACTATATCCGCCTGATCGCGTTCGACTCGACGCGTGGATGGGAGACGGTGAGGATGTCGTTCATCGTCAACCGTCCGAAGCGCGAACCCAAGATCGAACTGACGCGAACGGACAGCAACGGCCGCTCACAGCATTATTCGTGGAAGGTGCAGCGCCACGGCTGAAGCTTCGGCGCGGGCGTTCCTCCGCCCGCGCCGCCTTCGTATATAACCCGACTGGGGCGCCTCTCGTAGGACGCGTCCTCTTCAATTCCCGCTCGCCGGCACGGAGGCCGATCGACCATGTCCGAAGCGACTGAAGCGACCGCACCGGCCGTTCCGCTGAAAGTGGATCTGGCCGAGGAATTCACGAATTCCGGTGTGGCGGAGGTTCTCGAGGAACTGGATCGCGAGTTGATCGGCCTCAAGCCGGTCAAGCAGCGCATCCGCGAGACCGCCGCGCTGCTGCTGGTCGAGCGCGCGCGCAAGCGCATGGGCCTCGTCCACGAGACGCCGACGCTGCATATGAGCTTCACCGGCAATCCCGGCACCGGCAAGACCACTGTCGCGCTCAAGATGGCCGGCCTGCTGCATCGACTTGGTTATGTCCGCAAGGGCCACCTCGTTTCGGTGACGCGCGACGATCTTGTCGGCCAATACATCGGCCACACCGCGCCCAAGACCAAGGATGTGCTCAAGCGCGCAATGGGCGGTGTCCTGTTCATCGACGAAGCCTATTATCTCTATCGCCCGGACAACGAGCGCGACTACGGGCAGGAGGCGATCGAGATCCTGTTGCAGGTGATGGAGAACAACCGCGACGACCTCGTTGTGATTCTCGCGGGCTATGCCGACCGGATGGACAAGTTCTTCCAATCGAACCCGGGCTTCCGCTCGCGCATCGCCCACCACATCGACTTTCCCGATTACTCCGGGGCGGAGTTGCTCTCGATCGCCGAGACGATGCTGAGCAAACAGAACTACCATCTGACGCCGGACGCGCGCGAGGCGCTCACCCGCTACATCGCGCTGCGCCGCACGCAGCCGCATTTCGCCAACGCGCGCTCGATTCGCAACGCTCTCGACCGCGCGCGGCTGCGCCAGGCCAACCGCCTGTTCGAATCCGCGCAGGGCCCGCTTGACGCTGAGGGTCTATCCACGATCGAAGCATCGGATATTCTAGCCAGCCGCGTCTTTTCCGGCGCACCCGACAGCGACCCCGCGGCCAAGCCGACCGCCTGAACTCACGAGAGCTCAACCATGACCCGACCGATACAGATCGCGCCTTCGATCCTCTCCGCCGACTTCTCAAAGCTCGGCGAGGACGTGCGAGCGATCGACGCCGCGGGCGCGGACTGGATTCACCTCGACGTGATGGACGGGCATTTCGTGCCCAACATCACATTTGGCCCGCCTGTCGTCGCGGCGCTGCGGCCGCATAGCGCGAAAGTATTCGACTGCCATCTGATGATCGAACCCTGCGATCCCTATCTCGAAGCCTTCGCCAAGGCAGGCTGCGATATCATCACCGTTCATGCTGAAGCGACCAAGCATCTCGACCGCTCGTTGCAGGCGATCCGCGCGCTCGGCAAGAAGGCGGGCGTTTCGCTTAATCCGGCGACGCCGGAGGACTCCATCGCCTATGTGCTCGACCGGCTCGATCTCGTGCTGCTGATGACGGTCAATCCCGGATTCGGCGGCCAGGCCTTCATTCCCTCGGTCGTCGAGAAGATCGCCCGCGTCAAGAAGATGATCGGCGACCGGCCGATCGACATCGAGATCGACGGCGGCGTGACGCCGGAGACGGCGCCGCTGATCGCGCGCGCGGGCGCCAACGCCATAGTGGCAGGTTCGGCGGTGTTCAAAGGCGGCCCCGCCGCCTACGCCGCCAACATCGCCGCCATCCGCGCCGCCGCCGAGGCGAACAGGGGATAACGCGGACGGAGGCGAGCCGCCGGATTCGCGAGTCTCGCTTCAGGGGCGCGGGCCCCCCACGGCGAATCGTCGCCCGCTTTGACAGCGGGCCAAAATCGCGCGTCGATGCCCACGCCGGCGTGCAGCTTGCCCCCGACGCCATTGCCGCCCACAAGGCCGTCCACAAATCCGTTGAGTTCGACGTTCGCGCTTACGCGACAGCCGAGTTGCACGCCATATTCGGCCCGGTCGAGATTGGGCGGGCTCACGGCGGCGAAGGCGCCCACGCCGTTGAGGACGAGCGCGCCTCCCGTTATCGCGGATCGCGGGCGGACCGTTGCGCTGTCGCCAGGAAGGCCCCAGGAGTTCAGGGCGTAGAGCGATGCGCCTCGCGCGCAAAGGCGCCAGCGACCCGCGAGGCCGAGCTTGGGCACATCGCCGCGCGCGGCCAGGTTGCCAAAACCCCGCGGCGAAGGCAGGGTTAATCGAACAGAGCCCATAGCTCGGAAATCTCGGTTCATGAGTCCGCCGCCCGGCGCCGATACCCCGCAAGACGCCAGCGTTCTATTTCGTTGGGCGTCGCGCAATTCGGAATTGTCGATCGCGCCGATCAGCGACGATGTCCTCGACGAGGGCGGGCGCGGCCAAGCTTTTTATTGCATCCATGGTGTCACGGGCGCGGCGGGGTCGGATTATCTCGATCTTGCGCGAGCGCTCGAGCCGACCCTGCGGCTTTATGGCGTTCAAGCGCCACCGAAGAAAGTGAAGGATCCCGAGTTCGGCGGCTCGGTCGAGTCGATCGCCGAATACTATGTGGAGGCCCTGCGCAAGTTTCAGCCCGAAGGCCCGTTCTTGCTCGGCGGCTGGTCGGCCGGCGCAATCATCGCGCTTGAGATCGCCCAGAAATTGCGCGCCCGAGGTCGCGAGGTCGGCCTCCTCGTCGCGTTCGACTGGGGACCGGAAAACACTGGCGCGGATCTGCGCCCCTGGAACCCGCGCTACTTGTCGGAGTTAGCCGCCAATCTGCCGCGCTCGATCAAGGATAAGGGCTTGAAGGAAAGTTTTCACGCCTTGGTGAGGGGCGTCGCCCATAAGGCGCCCAAACCCGGCAAGGCGCTGGCTGGCAAACCGGGCGTGAAGCTGGACGACGGCTCGGCATTGGACGGTTGGGATCTGGCTCGCTTTCCGCCCGATCGCCGGTTGTTCATGAATCGCCTTTATGGCGCGCTTCTTGGCTACGTTCCCAGTCCCTATCAGGGCGACGTCGTGGTTTACGAGGCAAGTTTGGAACTTTTCCCGCACAAGGCCGGAAGAAGGTGGCGCAAGATCGCCCCGCAGTCGGAAATCGTCCGCGCCGCCGGAAACCACCTGACCATCATGCGGACGCCGCATGCGGATAGCCTCGCGAAGCATCTGCGCCGTCGCATCGCCGAGTTCACGTCAGGCGTCGCAAGGCGTTGAGCGCAGGCGCGAGCCGATCCCGCAGCACTTTGGCCCGCGCCACCCGACGAGGCGACGAGGGTCAAATCGAATAATGGAAATGGTGGTGCCC
>JBBIIT010000114.1:0-3923 GCA_037446355.1 Beijerinckiaceae bacterium
CCTCGCGGGCGTGGGCCAATATGCGGAGCTTCTCGTTCCATTCGCCTTCGAGCGTGTCGGCGACGAGGCGATTGTTGGGATCGACCAGCATGAAGCGGCGCTGGGCGAGGTCGGCTTCGGTTTGGGCGCGCTCGATCGCGCGGCGCCGTAAGCGGTCGGCCTCTTCGTGGCGCGCCTGGATCTCCCTGCGCACTTCAAGCGCCAGTTCGACGGCCAACGGCGTCATCTCGTCGGCAATCAGCATGCCAACAGCTTGATCGACCGCTGGTCCGGCGATCGATTGGCACGCGGGTTCGCTGCGATAGCTATGGGCGCGATCGCAGACATACCACGCTTCCTGTCGGCCGCGCCGGGCGGCGTAGCGGACCCTGAATTGCCCGCCGCATCGCCCGCAGATGGCCCGTCCTTGCAGCAGCGCCGGGCCTTCTCTCGGAATTGACGTTCGCGCCGCGGTAATTACCCACGCCCTTCACCCGCCACGGCAGGGCTTGCGCTCCCGCCCGGATTTTGATTCAAAATTTGGATGAATCGCGGTGATTTGGAGCGCCTCAGCAAGGACGAACTGATCGAGCTGGTGCTGCGGTTGCAGCGGCCGGATAAAACCTCGCGTAATTCATCGAAGCCGCCGTCGAGCGATCGCAAGGAGCGGCGCGAGAACTCCAAACCTGGCGGCGCCAAGCCTGGACACGATGGACATTTCCGCGCGCTCAGCGACGACCCCGACGCCTTCGATGACCACGTCCCTTCATGCTGCCCCTGCTGCGGGCTGGCGTTCGAGGCGGATGCCGATCGGGCGCTGATCGGCGAATACGACGAGATCGAGCTTCCGCCGATCCAGCCGTTCGTGCGGCGCCATCGGCGGTATTCGATCCGCTGCGAGCGCTGCGGCGCAACGACCGAGGCGCCGCTGCCGGAAGCCGCCAAAGGCTCGCCATTCGGGCCCCGCATCCACGCGATGGCGGTCTATCTGAAGAGCATGCAACTGTTTTCCTATGAGCGGCTGCGCCTCGTGCTGGACGACCTGTTTGGGCTGAAAATCAGCGAAGGCGCGCTGATGAACATGTTCAAGCGCAAGCAGGCGACGTTCGCGTCCCGGCGGACCGCGGCGCTGGCGCAGCTGCGTCGGGCGCGGTTTGTCGCTTGCGACGAAACCGGCGCGCGCATCGAGGGCGTCAATGCATTCCAGTGGGTGTTTTGCAGCAAGGACGCTGTCGTCCACGGCGTCGATTTCAGCCGCAGCGCTCAAGTCGTGCGCGACACGCTCGACGGCCATCGCCCGACGGTGTGGACCTCCGACCGCTACAGCGCCCAGCAGGGCCACGCCGATCGGCAGCAAACCTGCCTCGCCCATCTCGATCGCGCCGCCCGCTTCGCCGACGAGAACAGCGAGGACGACGCGCCGTTCCGATCGCGGCTGTGGTTCGACCGAGCTTTCGCTCTCGCCCGCGACATCACCACCATCGCCGGCTCGACGCTGCGCGCCAGACGACGCGCGCTAGAGCGCGATCTCGATCTTATCCTCGCCGCCCCGACCGACTGTCAGCTAACCCGAGACCTGCTGGCGAGGGTCGGTCGCGCCCGCGATCAACTGCTGACGTTCTGCGACTTTCCCGGCGAGGTCGAACCCACCAACAACGTCAGCGAACGCGCCCTGCGCCCAAGCGTCATCCAGCGCAAGGTCACTAATGGCTACCGCGCCAGATGGGCCGCCGACTTCGAAGCCGGCGTGCGCACCGCCGTGGATACCGCGCGCCTGGCGGGCGCAGGTCCGTTCAAGACCATCCTCGAAATCGTCGCTCGCTGACACCAAGCCCGGTCGTCCGGGCACGTCGCGCCGGGGAGGTCAAAATCGCCGGATTCGGCCGTGGGTAATTGCCGCCGGTCTGGCACCGAATCGAGGTAATTGCTCACCGTGCGGCTTATCTGACCCCCTGCGGCGATGGGACTCAGGCGCAGGGGCTGGCGCGGCGGCTGCGAATATGAGTCAACCTATGGATGACCTCGCCGCCTGATTTTCGCTCGCTCGACCCGTCCGACAAGGACGCGTTGATCGCTGCGCTTCTGGCGCGGGTTGAACAGCTTTCCGCTCGGGTCGCCGAACTGGAAGCCAAACTGGGCCTGCCGCCGAAGACGCCGGATAATTCCTCGACGCCGCCGAGCCAGGGACGCAAGGCCTCGGGCGAGGCGACGAACAAGCCGAAGGGCAAGGCGCATGCGGGCGCGCATCGCCCCCTGCATCCCAACCCGACCTCCAAGCGCGATCTTTTCGCCACGTCTTGCCAGCATTGCGGAACCGACGTGTCCGACCGGCCGCAATTCGCCTGCCGGGCTTACGACCACGTCGAAATTCCCGACATCAAGCCCGAGGTCACGCGCGTGACCCTGCATGGCGGCGTCTGTTCTTGCTGCGGCAAACGGTTCAAGGCGCAAGCGCCCGATGACATGGCGCCGGGTTCCCCGTTCGGAGCGAACCTGCGCGCCTTGGTCATCTATCTGCGCTTCACGCAAGGGATCAGCTTCGAACGGTTGGCGCGGCTGTTGTCCGACCTGCTTGGCCTTGAGATCAGCGAGGGCGCGCTCGTCAACATGCTCGACGCCGCGCGCGACGCCTTCGCCGCGCAAACCAGCGCCATCCGCGCGCGCCTGCTTTCTGGAACCGCCCTGCAATCGGACGAAACCGGCTTGCGCGTCGGCAAAAAGAACTGGTGGTTGTGGGTGTTCCACCACGACGACAGCGCCATTTTCGTCGCGGCGCCGACGCGCGCCAAAGCGATAGTCGAAGAGTTTCTCGGCGAATTCCGCCCCGATTTCTGGGTGTCCGACCGCTACGGCGGCCAGATGGGCTTCGCCCAAAAAGCCCATCAGGTCTGCCTCGCCCACCTCATTCGCGACGTCCAATATGCGATCGACGCCGGCGACGTCGCGTTCGCGCTGAAATTGCGCCATCTGCTCGGGCGCGCCTGCCGGATCGACCGACGAAAGCCACAGCTCGCCGACGCGACATTGAAAACCTATCACGCAAGGCTCAACGCCAGCCTCGACGCCCTTATGGCGCTCCAGCCAACGCACAAAGCCGGCATCAAACTCCAGCGCGTCATCAAGAAAATTCGCCGCCATCTGTTTGTGTTCGTGACCAACCGCGAAATCCCGGCGACGAACAACGGCTCCGAGCGCGCGTTGCGGCCCTGCGCCGTGTTCCGCAAGATCACCAATGGCTTTCGCACCGATTGGGGCGCAAAGCTCTACGCCGACATTCGCTCCGTCGTCGAAACCGCCCGCCGCCGAGCCATCGGCGCGCTTCAGGCCATCCGCCTCACGCTTGCTGGGAAGCCGATCTTATCGGGGACGTGAGCAGTTACCAATCAAATTGCTACAATCCTCAAATACAAAGTGCTTGGCTTCACCTTGAATGAAATTGGAGAAATTTTGCAAATTTCGCAGGCGCAAAATGGACTGAACGCCCTTCCAGCACTAAGCAAAACGGCTGCTCAGAAGCAGCTCGTATATTTGGAAAAGCGCCGCGAAGAAATCGACAGTGCAATAGCAGAGCTCAGGGCGATGATCGCTGGCGAGAGCTTACCGCCGAAAACCCACCTTTAGGGACCTGAGAAATAGACTTAGGACCCTAACAGGCTGCTGAAAGTCCTCTTCCGTTTAAGCTGCTGGCGTGATTCCATCGCTTTGCAACCGGAGCGACGAAATGCGCGGGACGGATCGGGCAGAATGCCGATGAGCCGCGGTCGGATCCCGCGCCGGAAGCAGTCGTAAGTTGACATGCGGGGCGCGCTGGCGTCACTGCGACTTGGCGAGCGCCAGCAAATAGGTGTCGGTCACTTGTGACGCAGTCAGAATCCTTGCGAAATCCACGTCGGCGGCGCCGACAAGGCTAACGTCGTCCGGCCAGAACACGTGGCCGGCAACGT
>JBBIIT010000115.1:0-3393 GCA_037446355.1 Beijerinckiaceae bacterium
TGACGCCGAGGGCGGTGAGCAGCGAAATACCGAGCGTGACGATGACCGCGCCGACCGCAGGCCCTGCGACGCTCTTGGCGTCGCCTGAGGAGATTTTTGAGCGACTTTTCAAGCCGACCGGCGTGCCCGGCGTGCATATTCGCACCGGCGCTTACGAGGAGGTGGCGGAGGCGCTTCAGCGCTTCATCGCCGGCTTGCGGCCCAAGGGGGCCGAGGTCTATCGCTCACCCCCGGTCGTAAGCCGCGCGCTGATTGAAAAGGCGGGCTACCTCAAGAGCTTCCCCCACCTGCTCGGTTGCGTGTGCGCGCTCGCGGGCGACGAAGCGCGGATCGAAGCGGCGGTCGAGCGGTTCGCGACGGGCGCCGGACGCTGGACCGATAACGTTGAAGCCACCGACCTGCTGCTGGCCCCGGCCGCCTGCTATCCGATCTATCCCATCGCCGCCGAACGGGGGACGCCGCCGCCCGAGGGCTTCGTTTTCGACGTCGCGGGAGATTGCTTCCGCCGCGAGCCTTCGCAGGACATCGATCGTCTGCAATCGTTCCGCATGCGCGAGTTCGTGGCTGTGGGCGGGCCCGAGGTCATCCAGGCGTTTCGCGAGGGCTGGATCGCGCGGGCGCCCGAAATCGCCGGCGCGCTCGGCCTGCCGCACCGGATAGAGGCCGCCAGCGATCCGTTCTTCGGCCGCGCCGGGCAGATGATCGGTCGTTTTCAAGTGGCCCAGTCGCTCAAGTTCGAACTGCTGATCCCCGTTCGCGCCGCCAAGACCGCGACCGCATGCATGAGCTTCAACTATCACCGCGACCAGTTCGGCCTGACGTGGAACATCAGGACCGCCGACGGCGAGCCCGCGCACACCGCCTGCGTCGCCTTCGGAATCGACCGGCTCGCCGTGGCGCTGTTTGCGACCCACGGGATCGACGCCAGGCAATGGCCGCAGACGGTGGGCCGCGCCCTCGGTCTATAGAGCGAGCGGCGAAAAAGTGGAAGCCGGTTTTTCGCGAAAAGCGAGCGAAAACAAAGACTCTAGAGCGCGCGGCGATTCATTCCAAAATCCGCGCGCTCTAGCGGCCAGGCTCACTCGACCGCGCCGATCGGGGCGCCGTTCGCGGGGATCAAATTGTCCTGCGGCGCCGGCTGCGGAATTTCGAAGCCGTAAAGCGCGAGCAACCATCGGATCAGGAGCGGCGCGCCCTCGATGCGCACCGGCCGGCCGCGCCGCGCCAGCGTTTTGTCAAGCATCCACAACAGGCCGGCGAAGCGCGCATCGACGGCGCGCGCGCCTGACAGATTGAGAACGAGGTTGTCGTCGGCGCCAATCGCCGAACGCAGAAGCGCGACGATCGCGTCCGTGTTGCCAGCTGTCAACGCGCCCGCGAGCGAGATCACGCGCCAGCCGCCGCTCACGGTCTCGTCGACGGTCAGGCGTTCTGCGAGCCATTGGCGACGCATCCGCAGATAGATCGCCCACAGAACCAGGGGCGCGACGCGATAAAAGAGCATCAGCCCGACGACGGCGCCGTCATGGGCGTATCGGCGCCACAGGAGCGGTTCCTCCTTGATGCGCCATGCCCATTCGAGGCCCCAGCGCTGCAACCGCCGCGGCGCGCGTCGGATCGCGCCCGCGTAGAAATTGATCGTCGCGCCGAGGTGGGCGCGCACGGGGGTCGTCAGGCGGGCGTGATTGGCGCGCAGCCACATCTGCCCCTTTTTCGCCCCCAGGGCGACCAGCAGAAAATCGGCCCGAGTGGAATTGACCGAAGTCAGGAGTTCCTCCGAACTCATGTCCTCGACCGAACCGAAGCCGGGATTGACCGCGCCGACGCAGCGCAGGCCATCGCGACGCGCGTTGATCGCTTCGCGGGCCCGTGAACCCGCGGCGTCGGAGCCGCCGAAAAAACACAACTTAACAGGGTCTTCGGCGGTGCGCCGCAGTTTCAGCGCTTCAAGAAGGTCGGCGCCCGCGACGCGATCCCTTAAGGGAATGCCCAGCAACCGGCCCAAGCGCACCAGCCACATGCCGTCGGGCAGGCATAGGTCGCTGAAAACCAGGGCTTTTTTGAATTCGTCATCGTTAGCCGCGTTGACAATGAAATTGACATTCGGCGTGGCGATGAGAAATGGCGTCCTGGTCTTGAGCGCCGTCTCAATTCGGTCCAACGCCTCCGGCATCGCGATATTGTCGACAGGAGTTCCAAGAAGGCAGAAAACATTTCGATTTAAATCGTCGAGATGATTGTCCATCGTGAATGTCCAAAGAACTTAACGCCAATATTGACTAACTGTCTAATGTCGCCTGCGAAGGGCGCCGGTTGTCAATCGTGGCGCCACGCGCACGCGGTAACTTTTTGTTAAACGACGTTAATAAAAAGTTACCGGCGTCCGAATTCGCGTCTCCCCCGACAATCACCAAGGATTCTAAGGCCTCAAGCGCGAAAGGAGTCTCTCATCGCGCTCACTTTCCGTCTCATGCGTTCGTGCGCGGATCGCCCGGGAAACTCAGTCGGCGGAGTTCGCCCTCCCGCGCTTGAGCCAACGATTGCCATCGCGGGAGAAAAACCTTACTAATCATACCCGTACGGCTCCTCTGCGATGGCTGCATTTATTGGCGAACAGCCGCCATCGAAAAGAGCCCAGGCTGACTATTTGCATTGCGTCTTTCGCGTTTCGTCGAATGAAAGAGGATTATGCGAAAAGCGCGCTGCATTGCCGTGGCTGGTCGTTAGTTCGTAAAGGGACGGTTTCATCATGTCTATCAGAGATATCGTCATCGGAGAAATTATCAACGTCGCGGCGACGCAGGGCGTGACGCTTCCGCCGCTGAACGACGATTTGCAGCTTATGGAGGCGGGTCTGGACTCGCTGTTTTTCGCCATTCTCGTCAGTCGCCTGGAGGACGCCACCGACAGCGATCCGTTCGCGACTGTGAAGGCCTCCGAATTTCCGCGAACGCTCGGCGATTTGATTGCATTCTATGAGCGCGTCAATGCCTGAAGCCGGGACGCTCGCCTCGCTCATCGCGCGCTCCGCGAGGTCGGGGGAAGTTGTCTCGACGAAGGACTACGTCCTTGCGCTCGATCAAGTCGCCGGCGGCTCGCCCTTCGGCGCGGACAGGAATGCTTTTGCGGGTCGCTCGGTCGTCCTGTTCGTGCGCGACATGGTCAAGGCGGCCGCGGCGCTCATCGACCTCGACGGCGTGGCGCGGCGGATTCTGCTTTGCCCGCCCGGCTGGGAGGCGACCAAGCTCGCGCCCGCCGCCGGGTTGATCGGCGCCGATGCGCTGGCCTTCGACGAGGAGGCGCCGCAGACGGCTGCGTCCGTCGAAGTGCGCCATCCCGTGCGCTTGCCGCTACGCCCCTGCGCGGTCGCCGGCCCGACGTCCGATAGCAGAA
>JBBIIT010000115.1:3403-3662 GCA_037446355.1 Beijerinckiaceae bacterium
CCCGACGTTGGAGACCGAGTGGGTGCTGCCGACATCCGGCACCAGCGGGCCGCCCAAGCTGGCGGTGCATACGCTGCGCACGCTCATGGGCGCGATCGGGCCCGCCCCGCTGCAGCAATGGGCGACCTTCTATGACATTCGACGCTATGGCGGCCTGCAAATCCTCCTGCGCGGGCTCGCCGGGCGCGGTTCGCTGCGACTGAGCGGCGTCGACGAGGAAATTGAGGGCTTCCTCGCCCGCTGCGGCGCCTGTGGCGTT
>JBBIIT010000116.1:0-3492 GCA_037446355.1 Beijerinckiaceae bacterium
GCGCCGTTCCGGCTGGTGGCAGCGCGCCCGCGCGACGCTGGTCGGGGAATAAGCGCCTGCGTTTGCGCCTCGTGAACTCGCGCCAGTCGGCTTGGCCGACAAGGGGATCGCCGCGCGCGTGCGAGTTGGACGCGGCTTCGCGCGGGCGGACCCCGCGGTCCGGCTAAGGACGGGTGCGGGCCGATGATCTTGCCGACCAGTCTGGCTTCCGTCGCCCGGGTCGCTTGGCCTCCTTTCGCGCTGGATCGGAAGCCCGCTCTCCCGCCGGACGCACCGGTCGTGGTGACGGCCTTTTTCGACATCGGGCGCGGGGAATGGGGCTCGCGAGGCGACGCTTCCGCCCGCTTCCAGCGCGGCGCCGAGGCATATTTCAACAGCTTCGCCCATCTTTCCCGGCTTCGGAACAAGCTCGTCGTCGTTACCGAACCCCGGTTCGTCGACCGTGTCGTTGCGCTCCGCAGAGCCAACGGCCTCGAAGACGCGACCGCGGTCATCGAGATCAACGACCTGTTCGACAGCGAGCCCGTCGCGACCGCGCGCGCTGCGATCGCGCGACGAATGACCGATCTCCTCCGGTCGTGGGTTCGCACTCCCGACAGCCCGGAATATTGGGAACCACGCTACGTCCTCGTTAACGCTTTGAAGGCCGCGTTCGTCTGCGCAGCGGCGGATTTAGGATTGATCGAAGCCGAGCAGACGGCCTGGGTCGACTTCGGTTACTGCCGCGACGACGCATGTTTCGACGCTTCCATACCCTGGCGCTACGACGCGCAAGGCAAGATCAATCTCTTTCATATGCTCGAATTGGACGACGTCCCGATCTACAGGGTCGTCCGTTCCGGCACAGTGTACTTTCAGGGCTGTCACATCCTCGCGCCGACCCGCGAGTGGTCTTGGTTCTCGACGGAAATCAGCGCGGCGCTCACGGCGCTGCTGGACGCTGACCTCGTCGACGACGATCAGACCCTGATGCTGATGGCTTGGCGAAAGTCGCCGGAACGCTTCCGAATTCATCCCAACAGGTCCGATAACTGGCGCACGATGCTGCGGAATTTTCGGGTGGGCGAGCCGACCGAACCCGCGCCGCTTCGCCGAGGGCCGACCCTGCGGGTCGAGTCGCCGCTGCGCGAAGAGTTGCGGTTCGAACTCAAACGATGGGAAAAATGGTTCAAGACAAATTTGCGGCGGCGTTTCCGGTTCGGCCCGTGAGGCGCGGACTTACGGGCGCTTCGTCCGCCGCAGGGCTTGCGATCGACTTTCGCGATCGCCGCAATGAAGCGATTTCCTCGTGAGGACGTAACGATGGGCGTTGATTTCCACGGATTTCACCTGCTTCGCTACGCCAGCGAAATCATGGAGCTTGGGAAGACCCTCACCATAGGTCGACAAAACATGGGCGTGCGACCCCATGACGTGCGACCCTTCCTTTCGCCGCGCTCCGATTTTGAAATCGCATCCTTCTGCGAGCCCGTCCTGATAAAATCCTTGCGCGCCTCGGAAGTCCTGTCGATCGACAATTCAGCTTTCGAGGGCGCGACCTATGTTCATGACATGAACTTGCCCACCTCGATCGAATTGACGGCGAAGTTCGACACCATATTTGATGGGGGATGTCTCGAGCACATTTTCAATGCGCCGCAAGCGCTGCAAAACGTGTCTCGGATGTGCCGCAAGGGCGGGCAAATTTTGCATGCGCTGCCGGCGAATAACTTTTGTGGTCATGGGTTCTGGCAGTTCACGCCGGAATTGTTTCATTCGCTTTACGCCGAGGCCAACGGTTATTCGCAAACGGAGGTCTTCATCGCCGACGTCTCCCGCAAGGACGCGTGGTTCAAGGTGGCCAAGCCGCACGACGGCAGGCGCATCAATATCCATTCCTCGACGCCGCTCTATGTGCTGGTCCGCACGGTTCGCGCGGAAGACGCATTCCGCCACGACAGCGTTCAACAAAGCGATTACGTGCACCGTTGGGCGCAACAGGGCGAGGCCGCGAAAGCGACGACGCGCGAGCCGCTGACGCGCCGCCTGCGCCGCAGTCGCGCGGTGGCGGCCTTGCGCGATTGGCTGCCCAAGCCTATGGGCCGGCCAGCCAAGCGCTGGCGCGCGAAAGCGAGCGAACGCCTCGACGACCGCAATCCCGGCCTGACCCGAACGCCGATTCCCTCGGCGCCCAAGCGCGCCAGCGGGCCATAGATCAGCGTTGGCTCGCGATCCAGCCGCGCGCCTCGGCCCAGTCCGCGAGCGGCAAATCGCCGATATTTGCGTGCAGATATTCAAACTGAGCATTCGCGAGAATCGCCGAATCGTCGCGCAGCTCGGGCGCTTCGCCGACCAGACGAAACACGCCGACGCCGTTGTCGACCTTCACGATTTTGAATTCGACCCCGTCAGTCGCCGCTAGTTCGAACGCCACTTTCCAGACGTCGCCAGTCCAAGACCCCGCCGTTATGCGAGGCACATGCGCCTCAATCCAGTCGTGCGGCAGCAAATCGTGCAGCACCACCCAACCGCCTTTGTCGAGCGCGCGCATCGCGTTCGCGACGTCCTTGTGAACTTGCTCGTAAGTGTGCAATCCGTCGATGAACACGACGTCGAACTTATCGCGATTGCCGGCGAAGAATTCGTCTGAGGTCGTGCGCACCGTGCCGCCGCGATTGGGATCGACGCCCACTTTGCGCGAAGCGGGCACCGAATGGAACACTTCGTTCCTGTCGCAACCGATTTCGAGATAGGCGCAATCGCCATTGCCGACGATCCAATTGATGACGGCAATTCGATTGATCGGAGTATCCTTCCAGCGCCAGTTGAACGACCGGTCCGAGGCATGGGACTTGAATTTGGCGACCATTTGCGCCTGCTTCCACCCGCGTATCGTCTTTCGAAGGCTCGACATGATCCAGGTCTCTCGCTCGGGCCCGTTGGCGGGCGTCCCACCGATTTCCGGCTGCGCTATAAACGTTCGCAATCGGTTTCCAAAGCAGTTTCCGCCGCTTCGTCAGGACTGACCATGAAACACATTTTCTCCGTCTGGGCGTTCTGGGCGCTGTTGTCGGCGGCGTTCGCGGCGCTGACGGCGATCTTCGCCAAGATCGGCGTCGAGAACGTCAATTCGGATTTCGCGACGTTCCTGCGCACGTTGGTCGTGGTCGGCGCGCTCGCGGCGATCTTGATCGGCAGCGGTCAGGCGCAGCCGTTGGCTTCGCTTTCCGCCCGCACCTATCTTTTTCTGACTCTCTCCGGCCTCGCGACCGGCGCCTCATGGCTATGCTATTTTCGCGCGCTGAAGCTCGGCGACGCCGCGCGCGTCGCGCCGATCGACAAACTGAGCGTGGTGCTGGTGGCGCTGTTCGGCGTTCTTTTCCTGGGCGAGCGGTTGTCCGCGCCCAATTGGCTCGGCGTTTCGCTGATAACGGGCGGCGCCGTGCTGGTCGCCTATCGCGGCTGAAACCGCGCTTCAGCTCAACTTGAAGGCGCGCACGAACCGCGTCAGAG
>JBBIIT010000117.1:0-3462 GCA_037446355.1 Beijerinckiaceae bacterium
GCGATCCCGAGGTCGCGACGTTCTTGAACGAAATGCGATTGTAGAGCTCGGTGGCCAGCACCGGAACTTTCGCCGCCGCCAGCATTTCGCGCGCGATCCTAGCGGCGACGCTGCGCGCCTCGATCACATCGACTGCGTTCAAGAGGATGCGATGGGCGATGCTTCGATCATGGCCGCCGAGGCTCTCGACGTAACGCGCCATCGGTATCGCCTGACGGCAATCGCTGGCGTGCGCGCGCGTGGGAATTACGACGAGGTCGGCGTAGACGAGCGCGCCGCTTTGCGCGGCGTCGGCAGTGCCCTGGATATCGATCAGGACCAGGTCGGCGTCTCGAATGTGGCGGAGCCTTGCGATCAACTCCGGGCGGTCGGTTATTGCTTCGCATTCGACGCGCTCAAGCTTGGCGCCGCCGCGCCGGGAGTTTTTCCACCATTGCGACGCCGACCCCTGTGGGTCCGCATCGATGAGAAGGACGCGGCTGCCATTCCACGCCGCCTCGCACGCGAGCAGGATCGTGGCCATGGTTTTTCCGGCCCCTCCCTTAGGGGACGCCATGGCGATGATGACAGGTCGATCTTCGGACATTCAGTTTTCTCAGGTCGCAATGCACTCGTGAAGCGTCGCGCTCTCAGCATTGCCAATTGGTCGGGTTGAAGGGAGGTTGTTCCTTTTGGAGCGACATCCTTTCGGACGAAGCGCCTTAGCACCTTTCCGCCTCAAGACCATAATATATTACGGACATTCGGAAAGACTCCCTTCGTGAACAAGGGACGTTCTCCCGAAAGGACAAAGGAGACAAAGGAAGTCGGGACGAAAGGACGTGCTGGCAAAGTGACCGAAGGGGAAACGAGTAAAGAGACAAAGACGCAAACGGGCTTAGGGATCGAAGGACAAAGGAGAGATCGCACAAAAGGAAGAAAGGGAATTAGGAAGAAAGGCACAGACGGCGACGCAAACGAGCGAACAACCAGACCGGAGGGCGGCGAGTCGTGGTTGAGGGCGCCGGCTGACGCCGCGCGTCGGGCTTTGGTTTAGAAGCTCTCGCGCTGCTCGGTTGAGGCGAAAGACCACAATCCCGCAATCGTGCAATCCATAATATATTATTGACAAGATACCCGTTTGTGGTCCAAACGAGGGTGCGACTGACGCCGCGAAGAGGTTGGCCTGCCCACCGTTGGCTAACTCTCCCGTGTCGAACGGGTTGTGAGGCGAATTCATGTCGGACGAAGTCATGTCAGAGCACGGGGTCGCGAAGCCCGCGGGGGCAACTCACCGAGGCGCTCGGAGCATCTCGGCCGATGCGCATCCCGGCGCCAAAGCCGGCCCTCGCCATCGTCTCGATCTCGATCCCGAAGACGCCGGTAGGTTGGAACAGCTCGCGGCCGGGTTTCAGCTTCCGCGCTCGGAAGTCGTGCGGCGCCTTATTCGGGCGGCGGCCGAATGTGGCCCTGCCCTGTCGAAGGACGGCTCCGCGGCGATCACCGAATTGACGCGCGAGGTGCGCGGGCTCGAGTTCCGACTCCGCCGCGTCGCCGGGCAAGGACGGTCTCGCCCTGCGGCCAGCGACGTTGCTGTACCTCACGCGGTCGACACCGACGCGGCCGCTCAACCCAAATTGGCGGTCGCAGACGAGGGCGATCTCGAAGCCATCGTCGAGCGCTTGGTCGACGTTTATGCGGCCATGAACCGGGAGCTGAACGAAATCACGCTTGGATACGGGTCTCGGCTTCGCTCGCTCGTCGGCGACCTCGAGGGGGCTCGATGACCCCTGCCCCGCAAAGCCGGCTGGCGGGCGCGTCCGCCTGGCTCGCGCGTCTGGATCGCGTCGGCGAGGCGGCGAGCGCGCGACGGACGTTTCGGGCGAGCGTTGTTGCAGGCGCAGATGGGAGAGCGCCGGATTTTGCTTTTCGCCTCGGCGATCCTCTTGCGCATGAGGCGCTTGCCGGGAGGACCGTCACCGGCGCTCTCGACCAAGATCGGTTTCGAGTTCTGGAGACGCCGCGCGCCGGCTCGGTCGCCAGATCTGCTACTGTCGATAAGTTTCCATCCGAACCCAGGCGGAGCGGCGGTTCGATCGCGAAGCTCGCGGCCGGATATCAGCCGGCGGTCGTAAAGGTCGTCTCCTATGCGAGCAACGCGAAGCGCGCGGGGGCCACCGCCCAATATGTTCAGAGGGACGGGATCGCCCTCGAAAATCAGAACGGCGAAAAGCTGGAAACGCGTGCGGCAGTTCTCGAAGAGGTGAGCGGCTGGTCCAAGAGTTTCCGCGAGCGGGCCGAAAGCCAGGACGCGGGCAGCGTCAAGCTGCGCATCGCGGGACTCGGTAACGATCCGGAGGGGCCCGCGCTGCTCGGCGCTTGCGTGCAATCCGCATTCGAAGGTCATCCCCACGCCTGGAAGACCGTTGCGCCGGGGGACGGATCGCTGGAGGCCCATGCGGTCGTCGTGTTTGCGGGAGCGGGCAAGGAACGCTTTCGGGTCCGCGAACAGCGGATCGGCGGTGACGAGGACGGGTTTTCCAAGAAAGTCTTCGATGCCAGCTCGGAGGCCGCCGCGAAAGCGAGGATCGAGGCCGCGACGGGGATCTCGCCCCACCGGGTCGATCTCAGGCCGGGCGCCCCCGCTCACGGCGTCAGCGGTGTAACCCATCGGCTCGACGCGCTGGTCGAAGGTGGTCGCGCAGTCGATCACCAAGGAACCGAAATCACCGATGCCGTCGAGGTGCGCAAGGCCGCCCAGACCTGGCGCTCGAAGCTTCGGTCGCACGGGCCGCGTGAGACCATGCATCTTGTGATGTCGTCGAAGGCGGACGTCGATCTCGAAGCGTTCACGGAAGCGGCCCGGAGCTTCCTGAAAGTCCAGTTCGCGGATCACCGGTTCATGTTCGCGGTTCACGCCGACAAGGCGTCGGAGGGCCATATTCATGCCCACGCGATCGTCGCGCTGCGATCCTTGACCGGACAGAAGCTTCATCCTGGTCGGCAGGACTTCGGGCAATGGCGGCGGACTTACGCGGAAGAGGCCCAGGCGCAGGGACTCAAGATTGTCGCGACCCATGCGGCCGAGCGCGCCTCGTCGCAAAGCTACGGTCCTCGCGACAAGGCGATCGTCGACGCTGCGGATCGGCCGCGGCCGCACCGGGTCGAGCGCGATCGCGCCTATGCCGAAATGAACCCCCATGTTGTCGCCAACGCCCGCCAGCGCATCGAAACGGCGCGAGCCAATCCCATTCGTACCCCACAAACGAGGTTCGAGCGGGAAGTGGCCAACGAGAGCGCGCAAGCGTGGCGCGCGCTCGTGGCCGAGCAATCGGAAAACCCGATCGCGAAACCGATGGCCGAGCGGGTTTCCACCGCAACGCATATCGCAGCCATTTTGCGCACTATTGGTAATCGAATTGACGCTTATGAAACGGGAGCTCCCAACGTGGCCGAATTCACTGCTGACCAAATGCACAAGGA
>JBBIIT010000118.1:0-3343 GCA_037446355.1 Beijerinckiaceae bacterium
TCGCGGTGCCGGGCCTGATCTGGAACACGATGATGTCGATGTCGGGCGGCTGGTTTTTCGTCGTCGCGTCCGAGGCCATCACCGTCGGCGACACCACAGTCACCTTGCCGGGCGTCGGCTCCTATATCGCCGCCGCCAATTCCGCCGGACGCTGGGACGCCGTCCTCGCCGCCGTTGTGACGATGGGCGTTGTGATTCTCGCCTATGATCAACTGCTGTTCCGCCCGATCATCGCCTGGGCGGGCAAATTCAGGGTCGAGCTCTCGGCCGGCCAGCAAACGGAAAGCTCGTGGGTGCTCGATCTCCTGCAACGGACCTACTGGGTCCGTCTCGCGGCGCGGCCCGTTTTCGCCGGGCTGCGTTCGGTCAGCTTGTGGAGGATCGGGTTTCCTCGAATTTCCTCGGACCGCGCGATCGCGGCGACGCCGCTGGCGTCGCGAATGGTCGATGTCGTCTGGATGGCGTTGATCGCTGTCGCCGCGATCTGGGCGGCCTGGAGCGTCGTGACGTTCGTGGGCACGGAGCTCGGAGCCTCGGACGTCGCGCAAGTGGTTCTGCTGACGTTTTATACGCTCCTGCGCGTGGTGGCGCTGATGGCGCTCGCTTCGCTGGTCTGGGTGCCCATCAGCGTTTGGGTCGGTCTTCGACCGCGTTGGGCGGAAGCGGTGCAACCGATCGCGCAATTCCTGGCCGCCTTCCCCGTCAACCTGATGTTCGGCGCGGCGGTCAGTCTGGTGCTCGCCTTCGACCTCAACCCAGACATCTGGCTCAGCGGCCTGATCGTGTTCGGCACACAATGGTACATCGTCTTCAACACTATCGGTGGCGCCGCGGCCTTCCCGAACGATTTGCGCGAGGCGGCGGCGAGTTTTCACGTCAAGGGCTGGGATTGGTGGCGGCAAGTCATCCTGCCGGGCGTCGCGCCCTATTATCTGACCGGCGCCATCACGGCGTCCGGCGGCTCGTGGAACGCTTCGATTGTCGCCGAATATGTGAAGTGGAAGGACCAGACCGTCGCCGCCCATGGCGTCGGCGCCTACATCGCCGAGGCGACCGACAAAGGCGATTTTCCCAAGATCGTGCTCGGCGTCGCCGTGATGTCGGTTGTCGTCACCTTGTTCAACCGTCTGTTCTGGCGCCAGCTTTATGCCTACGCCGAGCGGCGCCTGCGCCTTTGACGTTATCGCGAGGAATTCGCCATGCTCGATCCGACCACATCGACGCTGCTGGACGTCAACCATGTCGGCCAGACCTTCACCAAGGGCTCAGGCGAAGCCGGGCCGCCGGTGTTGCAGGATGTCTCGCTGACGCTGCGCAGCGGCGAGATCGTCGCCTTGCTCGGTCGCTCGGGCTGCGGCAAGTCGAGTCTTCTGCGTATTATCGCCGGCCTTTCGCGCCCGACCGAGGGAAGCGTCACGCTCGACGGCAAGCCGGTGGACGGCCCGGCGGATGGCGTGGCGATGGTGTTTCAGAGTTTCGCGCTGTTCCCCTGGCTCTCCGTGCTTGACAATGTCGAACTCGGACCGCGCGCGCTGGGAGTGCCGCTCGAAGAGACGCGCAAGCGCGCCTTGCAGGCGATCGACACCATCGGCCTCGACGGCTTCGAATCCGCCTATCCCAAGGAGCTTTCGGGCGGGATGCGCCAGCGCGTCGGCTTTGCGCGCGCGCTCGTCGTGCAGCCGAAGATCCTCTTGATGGACGAGCCATTCTCCGCGCTCGACGTGCTGACCGCCGAGACGCTCCGCACCGATCTGCTCGACCTCTGGCACGAGGGCCGCATCCCGATCAAATCGATCCTGATGGTGACGCACAACATCGAGGAGGCGGTGCTGATGGCCGACCGCGTCGTCGTTCTCGCCTCCAATCCCGGTCGCATCGCCGCCGAGATCGCTATTGCGCTACCGCATCCGCGCGACCGGCTCGACGCGGAATTCCGGCAACTGGTCGAGAAAATCTACGCGCTGATGACCCAGCGGCCCGAACCCAAACTCGCGGGGCCGCAGCCAGTCGCGGCGGGGGCCGGCCTCGGCGTCGCGCTGCCGCGCGTTTCCACCAACTCCCTCGCCGGCATGTTGGAGGAGATCGCCGCTCCGCCTTACAACGGCCAGGCCGACTTGCCGCATCTCGCCGACTCGCTGCAACTTGAAATCGACGACCTGTTCCCCCTGGGCGAAACCCTGCAATTGCTCAAATTCGCCGAATTCGCCGACGCCGACATCAAGCTGACGATGGCCGGCAAGCGCTTCGTCGACATGGACGTCGACCAGCGCAAAAAGCTGTTCGGCGATCAACTGCTCGCCAATATTCCGCTCGCCGCGCATATCAAGCGCGTGCTCGACGAGCGCCCGACCCACCGCGCGCCAGCCACCCGCTTCCGCGAGGAGCTCGAGGACTACATGTCCGAGGACTACGCTGAACGCACTCTGCGCGCGATCATCAATCTTGGCCGTTACGGCGAGCTGTTCGCCTACGACGAGAACGCGCAAGCCTTCAGTTACGAGAATCCGCAATAGCGGTCGGTTCCGAGCAAGGCGCCCTAGCCATTATATTGACTTGTCGGCGCTGTTGCGTTGCGCTAGCGTTGCTGCAACGCACAATAGCGCGGCGTCGATCGCGACCGCGCCAGGAGTGAATCGATGGCATCTGTGTCCGCGACCCTCAAATTCGGCGACAAGAGCGTCGAGCTGCCCGTCAAGGCAGGCACTATCGGACCGTCCGTGATCGACATCGGCAAACTCTACGGTCAGACCGGCGCTTTCACTTTCGATCCCGGCTTCACCTCGACGGCGAGCACGGAATCCAAGATCACATATATCGACGGCGACGAGGGCATCCTGCTCTATCGCGGCTATCCCATCGAAGAACTCGCCGAGCACGGCGATTTTCTCGAAACCTGCTATCTACTGCTTTACGGAGAACTGCCGACCGCCGCTCAGAAGGCGGAATTCGACTATCGCGTCACGCGCCACACGATGGTGCATGAGCAGATGGCGCGGTTCTACCAGGGTTTCCGCCGCGACGCGCATCCCATGTCGGTGATGGTCGCCTGCGTCGGCGCGATGGCGGCCTTCTATCACGATTCAACCGACGTCAATGACGCGCGTCAGCGCGAAATCGCCTCGGTGCGCATGATCGCCAAGGTGCCTACCCTGGCCGCGATGGCCTATAAATATTCGATTGGCCAGCCATTCGTTTTCCCCAAGAACGAACTCGACTACGCCGGCAACTTCCTGCGCATGTGCTTCTCGGTGCCTTGCGAGGACTACAAGGTCAATCCCGTGCTGGCGCGCGCGCTCGATCGCATCTTCATCCTGCACGCCGACCACGAGCAGAACGCCTCGAC
>JBBIIT010000119.1:0-3263 GCA_037446355.1 Beijerinckiaceae bacterium
GGACACCGTCGGCATTCTTTGTTTTTTGCAGATTCGGATATTTGCGCGCTCGTGGAGCTAGCGATAGATCCGCCAACGACCTGGCTCGTCCACAACGGCGCTGAACGCACTATTGTTACTCAGGACGGGCTTGTCCCAAAGGCCGTCAGCAGGCGTGACGACGAGGGTTCGGCAGAGGTAGGTGTCTTTAAGCGTTCGCAGATCGTCCGCGTTCGCATCGCCCTTGAACACGCGAACGAAAAATTCAGAAATGCGCGAAGCGTCGTCCACCTTTAGCTGAGCATAGGGTTGCAGCAGTCCGAATGGAGCAGCGCAATGTCGCCGTTGGCTGAGCAGCGCCCAGGAGATGTCCGCCGGCCACGGCGTCAAGATCGCGGAGTCGAGAGGATTATTGGCGATCGCTTCGTCGGTAGGCGTCACATCGCGCACCGCGCGCCAAAGTTCCGGCGCCGCGCGAAGGGCGCGACCGTCGGCGGTGTCGGGGCCGTATATACGATGGGCAAAGTCGAGGGCGAACACAAAGCGCGCACCCTCGAGCATGGAAGGTGCGAGCAACGCCATCGCCAGCACATAAACGAAGCGATGCGAAACCCGCGCTTTGGCGCCGAATTCGACGAGCAACGACGAGGCGACCGGGATCATCGCCATAAAAGCGATGAGTACGATCCGCCACCCGAGATCGTTGTTGACGACGACACTGTGAAGCAATTGCGCCGCCAACAGGGGGGTGACAATGGCCCAAAATCTAACAGCAATAATACAGACCAATAGCCAAGAAAATTCGCGATGCTGGAGCTCTCCGCGAATACTGGGAACATCCAGACCGCTATGAGGTGCGTTTTTCCGACGAGCGCAAACTGTTGATAAAGTAACACGGCCGCGCTCAAGAGGGCGATCGCGACGGCCAGCGTCAATCCTTGCACGACGCGCGCCAGTCTCCGTTCGGCACAAATATCGTATGCGCAGAGTAGCGCTGCGAGCGGCAATACAGCTAACAGTCCGATGCCTCCAACCCAGGTAGAACATCCGTACGCGGTCGCCACGACAGCGCCCAACACGACGCCTACGCGCGGTTGTTCACTTGAGACGGACAGCAAACGGACGGTCAATAGCACGCCGAGCAACGCAAAGGTCGCGGAGAGGAGATGTTGGGGGACCCAGGCGGCCTGATAAATCCATGTCTCCAATCCGTGTTCGCGGCTCAGCCAACCATCGATCCAAGGACCGCTCACATAAACGACGGTCTTGCGCAACGCGCCAATGGACAACAAGGCCAACGCCCACCAGGCCGCGACGAAGTTCCCGCTCCTGGCGACCGCGAGCCATCCGATCGTCAGGATTGAGACAAGCGCGGTGACCCCGGTGAGCGCGATTTCTGATTCCCAGCCCGTTGCTCCGGTAACCGCGGACGCGCACGCGGCGATCGCGTACCAGACATAGTAATAGGTCAATAAGTTCGGTGAGTGCGCTTCGGAAAAGAAGGGATTGTGCGGCGGCAACCCATTATTGACTATTTCATCGATGATCGGGACTTTGGCGTGATCATATATCACGTTGGCCAATCCGACCCCGGCGCCGTAGCGCTGCGGCGCGACGGCAAGAGCCGGCGCGAGACACAATAGGACCGCCGCGAGTATCCAAGATAGTTGCACGTCACCAGCAGTGACGAATAGCGGCTCCGGCGGCTTTTGAGCGCGCCATCGGGCTGCGATCGCGAGGGCGGCGACGAGGACGACGACGAGCGGTCCGCGCAGCGGAACTGCGGAGAAGGCGGATGTCGCGATGGCGCCGAATACGGCGAGCCCGAGGCCGGGCGCGATGATCGCTCTAAATTTGGGGTTGCGCTCGAGATACGCCGTCAGCGGGAAGCCAATTGCAAAGCCGGCGGATAACGGAGCAGCGGCGCTCGCGAGAATAAACGGAAGTCTCACCAGCATCACATTGTTCTTTCCGACGATCTAATTCAGATCGCCTGCCCGTTGCTCAGGCACCAGGCGACCGAGCGGCGCATGCCCTCACGTAGGGCGATCTTGGGCGCGTAACCGAGCACCTGCCTCGCTTTGGAGATTTCGCAAGCGATAGTCTTGTTCATTTCCGAGAGGACGTGGATCTTCTGGTGGTAAATCCCGAGACTCTGCAGCGCCGCGTCGGCGAAAGTCGCGAAATCGCCGATCAGGTCGGGAATGCGTATATTGTTCGGTTTCAAAGTCATGCCAAAATCATCGCGCAACACTGCACCGACTGTCTCGACGATTTCGTTCATCGTGTAGGGCGTTTCGTCGGCGAGCCAGAAAATTTCACCTGCGGCCTTTTCGTGCGTGGCGGCGAGAAGGACGCCCTGTGCGAGATTGTCCGTATAGCCCATCGAACGGCGATTGGCGCCCGCCCCCACGATAGGAAATCTGCCGTTCTTGATCATCTGAAAGAAGAGGGTCTGACGCGGCGGTTGATCGGGACCGTAGAACCAAGGCGCACGCAGAATGACGATCTCCAGCGGTCCTCGGGCGGCGATCTCAGCGCGTAGGGCTTGTTCCATGAGCATCTTGGAGCGGCCGTAGCCCATGTAGGGATTGTAAGGACTCTCCTCGGTGAAGCGATGGTTGGGATGCGGGTTACAGCCCAAGGGAGAATTGGAGGACATAACGATCGCTCGGCGAACGCCGGCTCGCCGGGCGGCGAACATAAGATCGATCGCGCCTTGTGTGTTGACCGCCTCGAACTGCGCGACGTTCCGCGGATGGATCACGCCCGCCAAATGGATGAGCAATGCGCCCTCCGCATCCGCGCACAGCGCCTGAAGCGCCGTGGAGTCGCGAATATCGCCGGTGACGACCTCAACGCCTCGCGCGCGCAATCGTCCATTGTCCTCTCCGGCAGGAACCAGCGCGCGCATTTTGTAATTTCCGAGCGTGACAAGGCCGACGTCCGGTAAGCCAGCCGTAAGCGCCTCGACGACTCGAGCGCCGAGCCACCCCGACCCGCCGGTGATGATGACCTTGGGTGCGTTTACCTGAATCGGGTTCTCGCCAAACATCCGTCGTCCCCTAATTATCCGTTCTCGCGGGCAGCCAGCGCGGCGCGCGTCTTGTTCGATTGCGCCAGCGCGGCTTCAGCCGCGCGAAAAGCGAGCGCCATGACGGTCAATTGCGGATTTACGCCCGGCGCCTCGGGAATTAGGCTGGCGTCCGCGACGATCAGGTTTTCTACGCCGCGCACACGTCCGAAGCTGTCGACGGAGCAGGCGTCGGCGTGCTCGCCGGGCA
>JBBIIT010000120.1:0-3240 GCA_037446355.1 Beijerinckiaceae bacterium
CGGCCGCCGGCCCCGCCTCTGCCTGCGGCGAGGGCTTCGCTCATCGTATCGGCCAGCGTCGCCGCGACGACGCAAGCGCAAACGGCGCGCTGTTTCAGATTGATACGCATGATCACGCCCTTTCGTGTCCTTTCACGCCAGTTCCCGCCGTGACGAGGGGAAACGCATGAATTCGAGACGCCTTGACGGCGCTTCAAGAAAACGGGGCAAGGCGCGGGCCGGGTCATGGCGGCGGGCGCGCGCGGCGGCTCAGGCGTCCCTTGCGCGCGCGATCGACGGGCGGCCGTCGTCAGCACTTGGCGGCGTCAGCGCTGGCGCTAAACCAATGGTTAACTAAATCTTCAGGAAACCAATCGTTAACTGTAACAGAAGCAGTGTGGCAGTTAAGCAACACCAACACGATTTTTGCCGACAGAGATTGTAGACGGACGCTTCGAAGCATAGTGTTCTTGCACCTCCAACGCAAGGGGGCCAGGGCCGGAGCGCAGGGCAATCGGGTGAAGAAGTAGATGACAAAGCGGCTTTGAGCTGAATCTCTCGACGTCCTCTGATTCGGTTCTAGAGGATGACACCATGGATGCGACGACGGCCGAATGCGCAGCGCTGGCCGAGACGACGGTTTTTCTGAGCTATTTCAGAGAGATGCCGGACCATCGCCAGCCCGGCAAGGTGGTCTATCCGCTCGACGAGATCCTGCTCTTGTGCCTTCTCGCCGTGCTGGCGGGGGCCGAGACCTTCACCGACATCGCGCGCTTTGGCGAGAAGAAGCTCGCGCTGCTGCGCCGCTTCCGCCCGTTCGTCCATGGGACGCCGGCGCATGATCACCTCGGCGACATCTTCGCCACGCTCGACGCCGAGGCGTTCCGGCGTTGCTTCGTCGCCTGGGTTTCGGCGCTGATCAAGACGCCCACTGACGTCATCGCGATCGACGGCAAGACCTCGCGCCGCTCCGGCTCCAAGAAGAACGCCAAGGAGCCGATCCATATGGTCTCGGCCTTCGCGGCAAGGCAGCGGCTGGTCTTGGGGCAGATCGCCGTCGCCGAGAAGTCCAACGAGATCGTCGCCATCCCCGCGCTGCTCGACATGATGACGATCGAAGGCGCCGTGGTGACGATCGACGCCATGGGCTGCCAGCGCGCCATCGCCCGAAAGATCAAGGACAAGAAGGCCGACTACATCATCGCGCTCAAAGGCAATCAGGGGACGCTGCATGAGGATGTCAGGCTCTTCGCCGCCGAGCAGAAGGCCAGGGATTTCCAGGATACGACGGTGACGCGCCATCAGACGCTCGACGGCGAGCACGGCCGCATCGAAACCCGCAAATATACGGCGATCCACGATGTCTCATGGCTCCAGGAGCGCCACGACTGGCCAGGCCTCGCCGGCGTGCTCATGGTCGAAAGCACGCGCGAGCTGCCCGGCAAGACCGAGCAGGAAACCCGCTTCTACATCACGTCGCTGAGCCTGCCGGCAGAACGCGTCGGCCCCATGATCCGCGACCATTGGGCGGTCGAAAACAGCCTGCATTGGGTCATGGACATGGTCTTCCGCGACGATGAACGCCGGGTGCGGACCGACAACGCCCCCGCCAACTTCATCACGCTCAAGCATATGGCCAACAATCTGATCCGCAGGACGCCGGGAAAAGATTCGCAACGCCTCAAGCGCATGACCGCCGCCTGGGACGACGACTTCCTGGCAAGCCTCGTCGCAGCCTAAGTTCCTTCACCCGATTCCCCTGGGCCGGAGCGGGAAGAGCCTCGCGAGGCCGACCGAAGGAGTTATAGAAATGGCTAATACATACCGTACATGAGGTTGCTGCTCTCCGGCGCCGGGTTGACCCTTCGCTGGTGATTCGTGGGAAACGAATGGAGAGCAGCGATGACAATGTTTGCAGGACTTGACGTGGGCGGCAAGCGGACGGCGGTTTGCGTTATCGACGCGGTAGGCAAGATCGTCTGGCGCGGAATGGTCGACACGCACCCGGAGATGATCGACGCCGCCCTGGAGCGTTTTAAGGGTATGCTCGACAAGGTTGGATTGGAGAGCGGGCCGTTTACGCCGCATTTATTCCGCTCGCTCGCGACGATGGGCTACCGGATGATCTGCATGGATGCACGCCGCGCGGCAGACGCGATCAAGAGCCGGCGGATCAAAAGCGACAAGGGTGATGCGTGGGCGCTTGCGGAGATGTTGCGGACAGGCTGGTTCACCTCGGTTCACGTCAAAACTGTCGATAGCCATCGACTGAAGGCGCTGCTGGGCGCGCGCGACCAGCTGGTCAAAGTAAAGCGGTCGCTCGGCAATCAGGTGCGCGGCCTTCTTCGGCCTTTTGGCATAAAGCTGCCATCGCGCGTCGGCGCGAAGAAATTCGACGAGGCGGCATATGAGGCGACTCGGCACGACCCGATGCTGCATGCAGCGGTTAGAGCGTTGCTCGAAGCTTTGGCGTCGATCGACGCACAACAGGCGCTGCTGGATGAGGAGCTTAACGAACTCGCAAAGCGGAACGAGATTGCGTGGCGCCTGATGAGTGTGCCGGGTGTAGGGCGCATTACCGCGCTCGCCTTCATCGCCGCCATAGAGAACGTGGAGAGGTTTCGCAGAACGCGAGACATTGGCGCCTATCTCGGCTTGACCGAGCGACGGTATCAATCGGCGGACACGGACATCGGTATGGGCATTTCGAAACAGGGCGACGCCATGGCGCGACATTATCTATACGAAGCGGCCAATGTGCTGCTGACCACGGTCAAGAAGCGCTTCGCCCTGCGCAGTTGGGGATTGAAGTTGATCAAGACGGTCGGACCCAAGCGCGCCCGTGTGGCGGTGGCGAGAAAGCTCGCCGTCCTCATGGGACGCATGTGGAAGGATGGCGTGCACTTTGAGGCGGCCGTCACGGCTTGAGCCAGGGATGGGATTGGCGATGAAGAGGAGACCCTAAAGTTCGAGCGTTTCCGCCCCTCGGCAATGCAGCGGGTGCGGACCATGAGGGTGAGCGCGCGACACGTTGGTTGCAGAAATATCTGCGCTTAATACATTGCGCCGCCCGAAGGGTCAGTGCCAGCGTCGCCCCGGACTGTTGACGCCGGCTCGTGCGCCGGACGTCGAAAAGAACCATCGATGCGGGCCACGCCGAGAACGAAACACAAGAAAACACTTGACGCAGCGACCTCATGTAAAGAACCAACCCGCGCTGATTAGAACTCATCGGCCCAGTCGCGCAGTCCGATGGACATG
>JBBIIT010000121.1:0-3182 GCA_037446355.1 Beijerinckiaceae bacterium
CGCTTTGGGAAAGCTTGGCCCAAAACCACCCTTTTATCGACGGCAACAAACGAACTGCCTTTGCCGTCACCTACACGTTTCTGGCCATCAACGGGCTTCGAATCTCGTCGGATGCCGAAGCAATCTATGTCTTCATCATGCATCTTCACAACACAGGGACATTCGAGTTTGGCCGATTGGCCGAATGGCTCCGAAAAAATATTACGCCGGATTGAAGACATGACGATGAGCGTTCAGGAGTTTGCTTAAGCTCTCCGAGCGCTTGGATCAGGGCTCGCGCCCCTCGACGTATCTCCGGATCGCGCGTCACGGCCCGCTTGACGGGATCGACATTGTTCGCATTTTGTTCCTATGCGATCCGATCCGCGTCTGCGAGACTATCCCTACGTGATCGTGCGGTTTGCCTGCCGCGACTGTCCGCGCATTGGCCAGTACCGCCTCGCGGTTCTCGCCGAACGGTTCGGCGCCGATGCGGTTATGGCGGACGTATTGGCGACGATCTCCGCGGCTTGCTTGCGAAAGCGCGAGAAGCATCCCGGCCGACGATGCCAAGCCTAATTGCCGGACCTCGCAGAACCTCGGCCGCCAGATCTTCCGAACACCGCCGGTCGAAGGTTTCGGCTCATCGCGGGCGGCAAGAATTGACCGGAATGTCGGAGACGGGTCGGATTCCTGCGCGCCAAGCTCCTTGGGTCGGGTCCGCCTCGGAGTCGGGCCATAGCGTTCTGGCGTCGTGTGCAAACAGCGGCGCCTTCGGTCTTCGAACTGTGGAAGGCTCGTCGAGCCGTAGATCCACGCTGTAGACCGTTGCCTGGATTGGGGGCGAAATCGGCTTACACCCTCCCCTTTCGGGAATCCGTCGTCACGTAGCTTGCAAAAGTCGGCGATGTGGCCGCGCGCTCGAAATTCAGATCCTCGTCGTTCCGTTTCCGCTGCGCCGCGCAATCCCGCCCTGCCCGGTCCTCGGTTGTTGGCGTCTTTATCGAGTGTGACGGAGCCCTCGAACGGCTTGATCTTGCCGAAGCGGTTTTTCAGGTCTCGTGAATGCTCGGAAATTCATCGCTCTCCGGTCGATGCGTCGTCCCGGTTGCATGGGTGTTTTCCTATGGCCGTCGGTCAAAGCCAAAACCCTTCGCTCTCAGGAATTTTCCCCTGCCCTCACGGGCATTCCTCGCGGGCGGGCGGAGCCCGGCGCAAAATTCCCTACGCTTCGAGTCCTTCGCGGTGCTTCGGCCTTGCGCCTTCAACGGCGCGGCGGTTCGGCTCCGCCCTTTCCGGCCATGGCCGTCAAACCCATCGCAACGGGGCGCCGCCCCAACGATGGAGAGCAAGATGATGAACCTCGCTGAATTCACGATCCTCGGCCGCGTCGGCAAGATCAAGCCTTTCGAGGGCAAGACCAACGTCACGATCTGCGCCAACTACCCCTACCGGACCAAGGAGGGCGAGAAAGGCAGCGCGGCGCACTGGAACGAGGTCACGATCTTTTCCGAAGCCACGCGCGGCTACATCGCCAACTTCTGCCACGAGGGCGACCTCGTCATCGCCAAGGGCAGGATCAAGCAGAACAGCTTCACCCGCAATGGATCGACGGTCTACAGCGTGGATCTTCTGACCGAAGACTTCTCGGTCCTGGCGTCGAAGCCCGAACGCGCCGCCTCCGCCGACACGACGCCGAAGGCGAAGGCCAAGTCTCGGGCCAGATAGCCCGACCCAAGGGGCGGCGCGAGCCGCCCCTGCCCCGAACCCTCGCGCGCAACGCGCGGGCTCGGGTTCCCTCGCGGGCGAGTTCGCCGAACGATCCCGGCGCAGACCCGGCCGATGGCCGTGACGCTTCGCCGTGACCTGCGCTATCGCCGGTCTCCGCGGCTTTCAACATAGCCGCGCACAAAATCGGCGATCGATTGCTGCGCGGTCGTTCCGGCGCGCCGCGTCGCGACGAGAAAATCGTCGCGCAGGGATTTCGGCACCATCGCTTGGACCCGAGCGAGCGGTTCCTCGCTGTCCTCCCGCTCGAAAACCTTGCGGGGCGTAGGCGCCACAGCTTCGCCGCGCGCGTCGACCGCCCCCTTGGCGCTCGTCCATTGCTTGTCGGACTTCAGATTCTCCAACTCCCGCGCGGCCTGTTCGGCAATCGCGGGGTTGTCGATGGTCGTTGGCCGGCGTCGAAAGGTCGGCGGCTTGTCTCCGTCTTCCGTCACGCCACCGGCTCCTCGTTCACGATCGCCACCAATTCGTTCATGACATCGCGCACGTTTTGCTGTGCGGTTTTCACCGCCTGGGTCGCCACAGGCTGCTCGAAGAGCGATCCCGAGGTCGCGACGTTCTTGAACGAAATGCGATTGTAGAGCTCGGTGGCGAGCACTGGGACTTTGGCCGCCGACAGCATTTCGCGCGCGATCCTAGCGGCGGTGCTGCGCGCCTCGATCACATCGACCGCGTTCAAGAGAACGCGGTGGGCGATGCTTCGGCCGTAGCCGCCGAGGCTCTCGACATAGCGCGCCATCGCTATGGCCTGTCGGCAATCGCTGGCGTGCGCGCGTGTGGGGATCACGACGAGGTCGGCGTAGACGAGCGCGCCGCTTTGCGCGGCGTCGGCCGTCCCCTGGATATCGATCAGGACCAGGTCGGCGTCTCGAATGTGCCGGAGCCTTGCGATCAGCTCCGGGCGGTCGGTTATCGCCTCGCATTCGACGCGCTCAAGCTTGGCGCCGCTACGCCGAGAGTTCTTCCACCAGTGCGACGCCGACCCCTGTGGGTCCGCATCGATGAGAAGGACACGGCTGCCATTCCACGCTGCCTCACAGGCGAGCAGAATCGTCGCCATGGTCTTGCCGGCCCCTCCCTTTGGGGATGCCATGGCTATGATGACAGGTCGATCTTCGGACATTCAAACTTCTCGCGTCTTTTCGCACTGGCGCGGGGGCGCGCTCCCAACATTTCCGACTGATCGGGTTGAAGGGCGGTTGGTCCTTTTGGAACGACTTCCTTTCGGACAAAGCGCCTTACCACCTTTGGGCCAAGAAGACATAAGATATTATGGACTGTGGGAATTACGCCCTTCGTGCACAAGGGGCGTTCTCCCGAAAGGGTAAAGGGAACAAAGGAAGTTGGGACCAAAGGGCGTGCTTGCAAAGTGACAGAAGGGGAAACTGGTAAAGAGACAAAAGCGCAAACGGGCG
>JBBIIT010000122.1:0-2767 GCA_037446355.1 Beijerinckiaceae bacterium
GCGCGGCAATGAGGCGATTGTCAGGATCGCAAGCAGCGTAACGACGCTCGGCTAGCTATAGCGCGACAATCTGGGTGAGAGGCGCGCGACAATCTGGATGAGAATCTGAGGTCGCGGCGGGGACTATATTGGTGGTATTGATTGACGCGCGCAAGATGTTTTCGATGTTGATTGTCGCGGCGCGTCAATCAGCGAGATCGGCGGCGGCAAGATTGGCTGGCGTCGCCTGATTTGTCGGACGTCCTGGACCCTTTTTCCTCTCGATGGCCTGGCGCCGACGATAGCTTTCGACATTCAGCTCGAAGATGATGGCGTGATGGACGAGGCGGTCGACCGCGGCGAGCGTCATGGCTGGGTCGGGAAAGACCTTTCCCCATTCGCCGAAGGGCTGATTGGCGGTAATCAGCATGGATCGTCGCTCATAGCGGGCGCTGATGAGTTCGAACAAGACGCTGGTTTCCGCCTGATCCTTGGTGACGTAGGCCAGATCGTCAAGGATGAGCAGGTCGAAGCGATCGAGGCGGTTGATCGCGGCTTCGAGTCCGAGGTCACGCCGCGCGATTTGCAGCTTCTGCACCAGATCGGTGGTTCGGGTGAACAGCACCCGATAGCCGTTTTCGATCAGGGCGAGGCCGATGGCGGAGGCGAGATGGCTCTTGCCGCCGCCGGGTGGCCCGAACAACAGAACATTGGCGCCTTTGCCGAGCCAGGCGTCGCCCGCGACGATCGCCATGACCTGCGCCTTCGAGATCATCGGCACGGCTTCGAAAGCGAAGGACTCCAGCGTTTTTCCGGGCAGGAGCTTGCCTTCGGCGAGGTGTCGCTCGACCCGGCGGCGGTCGCGTTCGGCGAGTTCGTGCTCGGCGATGGCGGCGAGGAAGCGTGCGGCGGGCCAGCCTTCCTTGTCGGCGGTTTCGGCGAATTGCGGCCACAATGTCTTGATCGCCGGCAGGCGCAGTTCGTTGAGGAGCAGGCTCAGCCTTGCGGCGTCGATAGGCGGCCGCGGCGCGCTCATGCGGCGTCTCCCATCTGGTCATCATCGAGGAGAGCCTCATAGGAGCGAAGCGGCGGCAGGGTGACGATCACCGTTGGCGCTTGCTCTGGATCTGGCGTGAACCGTGCGCGTAGCGCCGCCATGTCCGGTAAATCCCTGGCCCGCAACGTGGCGGCGAGCGCCTCGGCCAATTCGGCCTCGCAGCCGCGCTCGTGGGCGAGCGCGAGAAGATCGACGGTGATGCGGCAGGCTTGCCGGTCTGGCAAGCGCTCCCGCAAAGCATCAAAGGTGCGCCGGAACGCCTCGCGCGGAAAAAGCTGGTCGCGATAGACGAGGTTCAAGAGCGCCATCGGCTTCTTGCGCAAAGCGTGGATGACATGACGATAATTGACCACCTGGGCGTGCTTGCCGGAGGGGTGGGGGCGCCCGCGCGGCAGGGTCATGAGCGGCGTGCCGCCGATGAACAGGTCGAGACGGTCGTCATAGAGCCGCGCCCGCAACTGGTGGCCGATCAGCCGCGACGGGACGGAGTAGAACACCTTGCGCAATGTGAAGCCGCCCGACGAGGTGACGCGGACGCCGACCTCCTCGTAATCGCTGGTGCGCCGGTTCGGCAGGGTCTTCAAATGGGCGCGTTCGGCGTCAATGCGCGGACGATTGCGGGCATTGTGGCGACTGACGATCTCGTCGATGAACTGGCGATAGGCGGGCAAATCGCCGAAGTCGCCGGCGCCGCGCATCAGCAGCGCGTCCCTGATGGCGCTCTTGAGATGGCCATGGGAGCTTTCGACGGAGCCGTTCTCGTGCGCGACGCCTTTGTTGTTGCGCGTCGGCGTCATGCCGTAGTGCGCGCACAGATCGTCGTAGCGCCGGGTCAGATCGTCGCACGCCTCCCGATCGAGATTGCGGAAAGCGGCCGAAAGGCTGTCGCTGCGGTGCTCGAACGGCGCCCCGCCGAGCGCCCACAGAGCGTTTTGCAGCCCTTCCGCCAGGGCGACGAAGCTTTCGCCGCCGAGCACGACATGGGCGTGTTCGAAGCCGGAGTAGACGAGGCGGAAGTGATAGAGCCGGTGCTCAAGGGGCGCGCCGCCGACGGTGATGGCGAAGGAGCCCATCTCGGTAAAGTCGGACAAGCCCATGCGCCCAGGCTCATGCGTCTGGCGGAAAATCACCTCGCGTTCGGCGCCATGTAGCGCGCGCCAGGCGCGGATGCGCCGTTCCAGCGTCCGGCGGACGCCATGCCCGAGTTCGGGATGGCGCCGGATCATCTCCTCGAAGATCGCGATGGGCCGCAAGCCCGGCGACGCCGCCAGCATCGGCGCGACCTCCTCCTCGAAAATAGCGCTGAGCGGGTCGGGACGCCGCCGCTCGCGCGGCTCCTTCCTTGCCGACGGCAGGCGGGACTCTTGCTCGATGCGATAGGCGGTGGCGACGCTGAACGACGCCTTCGCCGCCGCGATGGCGACCGTGTTGGTCTGACGTAACTTCATGAAAAGCCTCATCTGGTGGTCGGTTACGTGGCGGCCGGGCACAAGGCGATTCCTCCAATGCGGAAAATCCCTTGGTTACCCGGCCGGCCGCGACCATCGGAGGGCTTTCGAAAAACGCCTCGCCGTTGGGCTGTAACTTCGGTCGGCCTACGGCCTCCCTCCGTCACAGCCCAACGGCGATTCTCATCCTGATTGACGCGCTGTTCTCATCTTGTTTGTCGCGCGGCATCGATCGGCCTGCCGTTGGCGCTCGTTCCGATCGTGATGGTGGTCATGAGCCTCG
>JBBIIT010000123.1:0-2739 GCA_037446355.1 Beijerinckiaceae bacterium
GCGAGAACGGCGCCGGCAAGTCGACGCTGATGTCGATCCTCTACGGCTTCTACGAAGCCGACGCCGGCGAAATACGCATCGATGGCGAAACGGTGCGCATCCGCTCCTCGCGCGAAGCGATCAGCCATGGCATCGGCATGGTGCATCAGCACTTCATGTTGGTGCCGCCCCTCAGCGTGCTCGAGAACGTGATGCTCGGCGCCGAGGGCGGCGCTTTGCTCGCGGGCGGCGCCTCAGCGGTCCGCGCCAAGCTCGCGCATCTGGCCAAGGAATACGCGCTTGAAGTCGACCCCGACGCGATCGTCGGCGAATTGTCGGTCGGCTTGCAGCAGCGCGTCGAGATATTGAAGGCGCTGGTGCGCGGCGCGGAAATCCTGGTTCTCGACGAACCAACCGCGGTGCTTACGCCCTCCGAGGCCGATCAGTTGTTCGCGATGCTGCGCGTGCTCAAGTCGCAGAACAAGACCATCGTCTTCATCACCCATAAACTGCGCGAAATCATGAGCCTGACCGACCGCGTGTCGGTGATGCGGCGCGGCGAGATGGTGGCGACCTTCGAAACCAGCGCAACCTCGCCTCCCGAACTCGCGGACGCGATGGTTGGGCGCAAGGTGATACTCAAGGTCGACAAAGGCGCCGCGCATCCCGGTAAAGTCGTGCTGGAGGCGCGCGATTTGACCGTGCGCGACGATCGCGGCGTCACGCGCGTCGAAGGCGTCTCGTTCACGCTTCGAGAAGGCGAAATTCTCGGCGTCGCCGGCGTCGCCGGCAACGGTCAATCCGAACTGCTGGAAGCTCTGGCGGGAATCCGCCCGCTCGCCGGCGGACACATCCTTATCAACGGCGCCGAGCCGACGCCCGCGCTTCGCAACCCCAAGGGGATGCGCAAGCTCGGCGTTGGCCATGTGCCCGAGGACCGCCATCGCGTCGGCCTCATCATGCCGTTCGAAGCCTGCGAAAGCGCGATGCTCGGCTTCCACGACGAGGCGGTCTATGGCGCCGGCGTGTTTTTCGACCGCAACGCGATCGTCGCCGACGAAGCGGCGAAGATGGAGGCCTTCGACATTCGCCCGCGCGCGCCCTTGCTCAAGACCGCCAATTTCTCCGGCGGCAATCAACAAAAGATCGTGCTGGCGCGAGAAATCGAGCGCAATCCGGCGATCATCCTGGTTGGCCAGCCGACGCGCGGCGTCGACATCGGCGCCATCGAATTCATCCACAAGCGCATCGTCGCACTGCGCGACGCCGGCAAGGCGGTGCTGCTGGTCTCGGTTGAGCTCGACGAAATTTTCGCGCTGTCCGACCGCATTCTCGTCATCTGCGCGGGCCGCATCACCGGCGAGCGCCGTCCCGAGGAAACCAACGCCCAGGATCTCGGCCTGCTGATGGCGGGCGTCAGCGAGCGCGCGGCATGAGCAGTCCTGTCAGACCGCTTCCCGTTTGGGCCGACGTCGCGCTGATCCCGCTGCTCAACGTCGCCGCGGCGTTCGTTATTTCCGGCCTCGTCGTGCTGGCGATCGGCGAGAATCCAGTCGAAGCCGTGCAAATCTTGATCGCCGGCGCGGTCGGCAATCTCGAAGGCCTTGGCTTCACGCTCTATTACGCGACGAGCTTCATCTTCACCGGCCTCGCGGTGGCGATCTGCTTTCACGCCGGCCTCTTTAACATCGGAGTCGAAGGTCAGGCCTATGTCGGGGGTCTCGGGGCGGCGCTCGCCGCGCTCTATCTCGGCTTCCTGCCAGGCTATTCGCTGGTGCTGGTCGCAATTCTCGCCGCGGCTCTGTTCGGCGCCGCCTTCGCCGCCATTCCCGGCTATCTCCAGGCCAAGCGCGACAGCCATATCGTCATCACGACGATCATGTTCAACTATATCGCCTCGGCGTTCATGGGCTATCTGCTCGTGAACACGCTGCGCGTGCCCGGGCAGATGAACCCGGAAACGGCGGGCTTTCCGCCCGGCGGCATCGTGCCGCAGTTCCATGAATTGCTGAAACCGCTCGGCGTCGACTGGCCGGTGACGCCGTTCAATCTGTCGTTCCTGCTGGCGCTCGCCTGCGCGGCCGGCTTCTGGGCGCTGATTTGGCGCACGCGGCTCGGCTATGAGATCCGCGCCGTCGGCGTCAATCCGACCGCCGCGATCTACGGCGGCATATCGCCTTCGCGCATCACGATCGTCACGACCCTGCTGTCGGGCGCGCTCGCGGGCGGCCTCGCGGTCAACGTGATCCTCGGCGAGGAACATCGGCTCATCCTTGAATTCACCGCCGGCTTCGGATTCGTCGGCATCGCGGTGGCCTTGATGGGCCGCGCCCATCCCGTCGGCATCATCCTCGCCGCTGTCCTGTTCGGCATCCTCTATCAGGGTGGCGCCGAACTGGCGTTCGACAAGCCGAAAATCAGTCGCGACATGATCGTCGTCATCCAGGGTCTCGTCGTGCTGTTCGCGGGCGCGCTCGAGCACATGTTCCGTCGCCCGGTCGCCTCGCTGCTGGCGCGCCGGACCGGCCAGCCGCCGATCTGAGGCCCGCGCATGGAGATGTTCGATTCCTTCATCATCATCTTCGGCTCCGGCATCCGGCTTGGAGTGCCGCTGATCCTGGCCTGCCTCGCCGGCCTGTGGTCCGAACGCTCCGGCGTCGTCGACATCGGCCTCGAGGGCAAGATGCTGACCGGCGCCTTCGCCGCCGCGACAATGGCGACCTTCACCGGCAGCGCCTGGGCGGGACTCCTGGCCGGCGT
>JBBIIT010000124.1:0-2710 GCA_037446355.1 Beijerinckiaceae bacterium
GTCCACTGGAAAGCTGATGCGCAATTGGCTATCCTTTCGCTTGAGGCGATGACGCGTCGTCTCGGGGTGTGGAAACCTCTTCTTACCGGTTTGGCGTCGGCCGTTTCGACGCCGGACTCCTCGGACCATTTGGTCGGGGAGCCTGTGACGTATGTCCAGGCGCTTCGGCTCTAAAGGTCACAGGACCGCGTAAGAACGGTTTCCAACTCCCCGACTATGTGTGGTCGAGGATCTGTTTGCGGGGGCGCACCGCAAACAACGTCCGTTGGATTTGGCCCGTGATCAGGAGTTCAAGGGAACATCGACTGTCGGAAAGCTGCGATGGAGCTGCGCCACAAGACTGGAACATTGGCCCGTCCATTTGCGACCGCCAACCCGACTTGGCGCGGCCGAATGGAGCCGCAGTCGAAAGCCCCGTGTTTCGTCCGTTCGCGACGACGTCGACTTGATCAGCAGATGGCAGTCCGCGGCGGCGCCTCTTCAAACGAATGGCTTCGCTTTCCCCTCGTATCCGACCCAACCGGATGTTCGGCGCCAATTCCGCCCGCGTTGGACCGTCGATGTAAGGCGCGACTGCAGGGGATGCATTTTGCAAACCTCGAACGGAGGCGAATTTGAATGATTGCGAATTGTCAGGGCCGTATCGGCGGCCCGGGCCAGAGATCGGAGAGGAACGGGGATGGCTAGAACAAATGGGGACTCGCGGGTAGGGCGAAAGCGGAGCTTGGCGACGGCGATCGTGGTCGCTCGCATGCGGCGCGAGCAGTCCAAATATTCGAGCGTTCTGGCGTTCGCGAAAACGCTCGGTATTTCGGAAGGGACGTACAATCTGCTCATAAGCGGCGCGACCAATCCAACGATCGATACGTTGGAAAAAATCGCGGCGGGCCTTGGCCTGACTTTCTATGAGCTGATCGGGAACATCGATACGGAAACGTTGCGCAAGCGGCTCGCGATTGCTCGGCTCGATCACGACGCCATCGTCAAGAGCATCGAAAAATTCGAGGAAGCGGAGGCTGGTTTCGAATCCGCGATCTCGAAGAACGAGACGCCAGCGAAGCGCTCGTCGGGGCGCGCCGCCAAGGCCGTCAAAACCAGCGCGCGCGCATCGCACAAGTGAACAGGGCAGGGGAGGGCGTTCCGTTCGCGCGGAGCCTGGATGGGCCAAGTACGCGTAGAGGTCGTAACGAGAAGGCATCGCCAGATTAGCCCGTGCGCTTGCCGGTAGCCGCGGAGGCGCGCCAGTTTCGGCGCTTCGGCGAGGGCCTCGCGAAAAGCGCGGGTCGCTTTCGAGACCCGCAAAAATCAGTCCGGCCGTTCGTCATCCCGCCGCTCCAGTCCATGGACACCGCAAGAATCAGAAACGGCGCGCGGAATACGCAATATATTATGGCTTGAATGATTGTCGAGTCCGCCCCGCGTATTGGCGAAAGTCCCGACGCCCGCATGTTGGTCCGCGCATTTGATCCTGCCGTCGCCAACGGCGCGAGCATAGGTCGGCGGGAGACTCCAACGGCACTCGTCTATCGACGTCGATAGACTCGCGCTATCCCGCATTCGCGGGAAGACTGAGATCGGCGGTGGAGGGCGAAGGCTGCGTCGCGTCGCTCGCGACAGGAGCTGTCGACCCGCCTGGCCCGGGCGGACATGCCTGCGTCGGCGTCGAATTGTTGCAGGCGGCGTCCGGTCCATAGACCGGCGATCCCGACTGGATCGCATAGTAGGATCCCATGCAATATTCGGTGCCGCAGGACCCGGCGGGATAGGTGCTGATATGGGGCGCGCCGTTCGCGCTTGCCCATTGATTGAGCAGCGTCATGTTGCCGGACGCGTCGCAACCGTTGAAGATTCCGGTGTGCGTCATGCCCGCCCCGGTCACGCCGCCGGGAGCATAGGAAGGACCGTAAGTCAGGGCGCCCGGCGATCCATAGAGGAAGGTTGCGACCGGCGTTCCGATTGGCGTCGAACAGCTCACTGGCGTTCCTGCTTGCCACGAACCCGAGTTTCCGATGGTCGGGTCGAGGTTCTGAACCAGCGCGACGCACGAGCGCAGGTTTGCGGGATTGGAAGGGCTGCTGAGCCATTGCCCGGCGTCGACGATCGCGTTCGCGGAGGGGCATGCCGCCTGGGCCTCACAAACGGCGAGACCGAGGACGGCCGCAGCCGCGACAAGAGGCCGGGCTCTCATGGCCGGGCTCCCGAGACCGACAACACGTGCGCCAGGATTTTTCGATAGGAACCGACGTAGGCCGCCAATCGCGCCGCCGACTGTTGATCCGCAAGCTCGTTTAGAGACTTCAGCGCGGCGGGATATTCGATGTCGTTGACAAAGGGACGGCCCGCAACATCGACAAAATCGAAGCGAATGGTGAAGGGGGTGGACTTGGCTCCGGATGCGGCCGGAACCACTAGCGTCGCGACAACGGCTGAGGGTCCATCCGGGACGAGGTTTTGGACGCGTGTGGCCCCGGCTTCCTGCTGACCAGTGAGGGGATCGCCTTCGAGAAGGGGAGGGCCCAGATCGCGCGATTTGGCGAGGCTCCGGGCGGCGATGAAGTCCGGCGAAAAGTACCTCGCCATGACGTCGCTGCGGCCTTCGAATATCTCGTCGCCGCGCCCGCTGCGATCGAGACCATAGAGTTCCCTGACGATTTCGACGGGGGTAGCGGCGCTTTCGGCTTGCGCAAACCCGCCGCTGAATCCCAAGGCT
>JBBIIT010000125.1:0-2683 GCA_037446355.1 Beijerinckiaceae bacterium
CCCCCCCCCGCGACCCGCGCGCGCAGGACGGCGACGCCGCCGTCGGACGCGGGCGGGGCCGCCATCGACGGCGCGGGCGCGTCGAGGCGGGCGAGAATGTCGGGCAGATAGTTTCGCGGCGGCGCGAGTTCGGGCGTCGGCTCGGCGAGCGCAGAGAGCCGCAGTTCCCAGGCGCGAATCGCGGCGTCGAGGTCGGGCTCGCGCTGCCGGCGCGCCGCCAGACTCGCGCGTTCGCCGGCGTCGAGCGTGCCGAGCGCGAATTCGGCGGCGGCCAGATCGTCTTGCGGCGAGAGGTTCATGACGCCAAGCAATCCCTCAGTTGGGCGAGGCCGCGCTGCAGCCACGTCTTGATCGTCGGCACGGGCCGCTTGAACCGCTGCGCAAGCGCTTCGCGGCTAAGGCCACGGTAATAAGCGAGCAGGATAACCTCGCGCTTCTCCTCGTCCAGCGTCTTCAGGCAGCGTAGCAGCGCGGCGAGCTGTTCGGAATGGTCGCGGCTCGCGAGCGGATCGACTTCCGCCGCCGCCGGTTCGAATCCGTCGGGCATCGCTTCGAGCGAGACTGGGCGGATACGGCGAACCTCGTCGAGCGCGCGGTTGCGCGCGAGGGTCGCCATCCAGGCGATCGGCGAACCTTTAGCCGGATTGAATTCGCCCGCCTTTTCCCAGATGCGCACATAGATCTCCTGCAACGCGTCTGTGGATTGATCGCCTTGCGTCAGAATACGGGCGACGACTCCGTAAATTTTCGCCTGGGTGGCGTTATAAAGCTCGGCGAATGCGTCGCGGTCGCGCGCGGCGATCCGGCGCAGCAGCTCGGCCAGATCGGCGGATCGCACGGGGCCGGGGGCAGGCGATTTTGGCGCATCGGTCATGGCGCGACCATAGGACGGCGCACGCTACAGGGGCAAACACGCGGCGCGCAAAAATCGCGGGCGTCCGAAGGGACGCCCGCGCTTCCGATCCCGAACCGCGTGGCGGGGGCCAGTTCAACCCGGGATCAGAACCTTGTTGATGACGTGAATGACGCCGTTCGACTGCATTACGTCGGCGATCGTGATCTTGGCGACGTCGCCCTTGGCGTCGGTGACGGTCAAATGCGATTTTCCGCTGCGCGCGAAGGTCAGATCCTCGCCCTGCACGGTCTTGAGCGTCAGTTTGCCGCCCATTTCGTCGATCTTGCCGGCCAAGTCGGCGGCGGAATAGCGCCCGGGCACGACATGATAGGTGAGCACCGCCGTGAGCTGGCCCTTGTTTTCCGGCTTCAGTAGCGTCTCGACGGTGCCCTTGGGCAACGCCGCGAAGGCTTCGTTGGTCGGCGCGAACACTGTGAAGGGGCCGGCGCTCTCGAGCGTTTCGACGAGGCCCGCGGCCTTCACGGCGGCCACGAGCGTAGTGTGATCCTTGGAATGGACCGCATTCTCGACGATATTCTTGCTCGGATACATCGGGGCGCCGCCGACCATCACGGTCATTTCGGCATAGACTGGGGCGACGACGAAGGGCGCCGCGAAGGCGAGGCCGGCGGCTAGTAGGGCGGCGCGATAGGGTATCCGGTTCATGTTCGTCTCCGTTGGCTTTCTTTCGGGGCGAGCCCCGTCCCGATGCGCGGGATGAGAGGAAAACGCACGCCCTCGCGCGAAGTTTCAAAACACGCGAAAAAAATTCGCGGCCCGGCGTCGCCTTGACCTACCCGGAGCGCGCGTCTAAGCGCTGCGCATGACCATCCGCTTTCACCAGGGCGACCTGCCGGGCGATCTCGACCTCGGCGCCGTCGTCGCCATCGACACCGAAACCCTCGGCCTCGAAGTCCGCCGCGACCGGCTCTGCGTCGTGCAGCTTTCGCGCGGCGACGGCAGCGCGGACATCGTCCAGATCGCGCCCGGCCAGACGAGCGCGCCGAATCTCGTCAAGATGCTCGCCGACCCCAAGGTTCTCAAGCTGTTCCATTTCGGCCGCTTCGACATGGCGACGCTCTGCAACGCGTTCGGGATCATGCCGTCGCCGGTCTATTGCACCAAGATCGCCTCCAAGATCGCTCGCACCTACACCGACCGCCACGGCCTCAAGGATCTCACGCGCGAATTGCTCGGCGTCGAGATTTCCAAGCAGCAGCAATCCTCGGACTGGGGCGCGCAAACTCTGAGCGAGGCGCAACTGACCTACGCCGCCTCCGATGTGCTGTACTTGCATGCGCTGCGCGAGAAGCTTGATGCAATGCTCGCGCGCGAGGGGCGCGACGGCCATGCGCGCGCCGCCTTCGGCTATCTGCCCGATCGCGTGCGGTTGGATCTGGCCGGGTTCGAGCCGATGGACATCTTCGCCCACGCTTCGCCGTAATTCGCTCGCCGCTCAGTCCTGCGGCGGCACCGGGCGCGGGCGGCCGTTCTCGTCGATGGCGACGAAGGTGAAGACCGCGTCCGTCACCTTTTCTCGGCTATGCGTTCGGAACCGCCGCGCCCAGGCCTCGATATGGATCTTCATCGAGGTGCGGCCGATCTTGTCGACCTGCGTATAGACGCAAAGCACGTCGCCGACCTTCACCGGCCTGATGAAGGTCATCGCCTCGACAGCTATGGTCACGACGCGCCCCTGGGCGCGCTCGACCGCCGCGATGCCCCCCGCCTGGTCCATCTGGCTCAGCACCCAGCCGCCGAAAATATCGCCGTTGGCGTTGGTGTCGG
>JBBIIT010000126.1:0-2533 GCA_037446355.1 Beijerinckiaceae bacterium
GTAAGCGCCCGATATCGACCCAGGGGTGGTCGCTTGTGTTTGCGACGATAGCCTCGGCTCAGGCCGCTCGGGTGGCCGGGGCGGCGGCCCGGTCTCGGGCTGCCTTCCAATTCCAGGGCAGAAGTTCGTCGATCCTTTTGTCGGGATGGTCCGGCACCTTGGCGAGGACGAAGGCCAGCCAGGCGTGAGGATCGACCTGATTGAGTTTGCAGGTCTCGATGAGGGTATAAACGCAGGCGGCTCTTCGCCCACCTTCGTCTGACCCGGCGAACGTCCAGTTGCGGCGCCCGACGGCCACGCCGCGCAATCCGCGTTCGGCGGAGTTATTTGAAAGACAAACGCGCCCATCTTCGAGGAAGCGCGTGAACTGCTCCCAGCGATTGAGGGTATAGTTGATCGCCTTGGTGGTGTCGTTGTTCGCGGAGAGAAGTGCGCGCTTTTCCCGAAGAAAGATCTCCAGCGCGTAGACGATGGGTTTCGAGAGTTCGAGGCGCACGGCTTTGCGCTCGTCCGGCGATTTGCCGTTGATCGTGCGCTCGATTGCGAACAATTCGTCGATGCGGCGCACAGCCTCTTGCGCGATCGGCGCCTTGGACAGCTTCGCCAGTTCAAAGAATTTGCGCCTTGCATGCGCCCAACACGGCGCTTCGGTTACCGGCCCCGGCTTTCGAGCGGCGTCATAGAGTTCGTTGAAGCCCGCGAAGGCGTCGGCCTGCATCACGCCGGTCCAGCCGGCCAGATGCTGACGCGGATATTCGCCGTGCCGCGAAGCCGAGTATTCGAAGAACGCCGCCGGCGGATCTGCGCCGCCGAAGGGCCGGTCGTCGCGGACGTAAACCCAGATGCGGCCCGTCTTGGTTTTCGTCTTCGCCAGAACCGGCACGGTCGTATCGTCGGCATGGATCCGTTCGGCGGCCAGAACGTGTTCGCGAAGCCTCGAAACGATCGGCGTGAGCGCCACGACGCAAGCGCCAACCCGATCGGCGAGCGTCGAGGGATCGATATCGACACCTTCGCGCGCATAGGCGGCGCTCTGGCGGTTCAGCGGCTGGTGATCGAGGAACTTGCCGACCAGGATCATCGCCAGCAAGCTCGGGCCGGCGAAGCCACGGGGGATCGGATGCGAGGGCGCCGGCGGCTCTGTGATCGCCTCGCAATCCCGGCACGCGAACTTCTCGCGCACATTCTCGACGATCTTCCAGCGGCGCGGCTCGCATTCAAGCGTTTTGGAGACAACCTCGCCGAGCTTGCGCAGCCGGAGGCCGCCGCATTTTCCGCAGGCGCAGGGTGCCGGTTCGACAACGCGTTCGACGGGCAAGTTATCGGGCAGCTTGCGGGGACCGCGTGGCGAACGCTTGCGCTTTTCCGCCACCGCCGCGGGGGCCGCGATCTCGGCTTTGGCTTCTTCCTGGCCCTGGGTCTCCTCAAGATCCTCGATCGCCAATTCGAGCTGCTCGACAATAAGCTTGCCGCGCTCCGAGGATTGACCAAAGTGCTCGCGCCGCGCTTTGGCCAGCAACAGCTTCAGGCGTTCGATCTCCAGCGCGCGAACCCTCGCGTCGCTCTGCGCCAGCGCCAATTCCGACCGATTTTGCTCCAGCATCTCGCGCTGCGCGAGGATCATCGCATGCGCGCTGGCAAGGTCGGTCGGGAGAGGTGAGAACGGCGTCGTCACGAAGCAAGGTAGAACATAATTCTCAGGAAAAATCGCGAGCGAAACGTATTCCTGAGTCAATCCGCCGCAGCTATCCCGCCGCCTTTGGGCGCCATGTTTCCTGGGGCATTCGCCAATCGATCCCGGACAACAGATACGAAAGTTGGGCGGCGGAAATCGTCACCGCGCCGTCAACTGTCGAGGGCCATAAAAACCGACCGCGCTCCAATCTTTTCGTAAACAGACATGCCCCCTGGCCATCATGCCAAATCAGCTTCAAAAGATTGCCCTGGCGCCCTCGAAAAACGTAAAGTTCGCCGCCGTGCGGATTGCGCTTCAGGTTTTCCTGGACAAGCAGCGCCAGAGAACCGAACCCTTTTCTCATATCGGTATGGCCCGTCGCCAACCAGACGCGAGCCTCGCTCGGAAACGCTATCATCCACGACGCTCCGGAGCGCTCAGCGCGCCGATCACCCTCGAAAGCGTTTGGGCGTCCGGGGCGCCTTCGATAGTCACGCGAACATTGGCGCCGAAAGCGATGGTGATCGCCGCCTGGGACAATCCTGCTGTCGCCGGCGCCTCCGCAGGCGCCACCCCGACCGGAATGAACGTCGATCTGTTGGCCGGCGAAGCCAGTTGTTGTCGCCACCGATAAAGCAGGCTCGTGCTCACGCCCGCTGCGCGAGCCACCTCGGAGACATTCGCGTCAGGATCTTCAAGGGCCGCGACCAGGCGCCGCTTCTCGTCCCGCGTCCAATACCGGCGCTTCTCGCTCGCCGTAATGATTTCTATCGACGACATGCCATCAGTTCCGTGCCTACGCATAGAACCAGTGTCAGCGATCAGCCCCGAAGGCGAAAGGCGGTCTTCGGCGGGTGC
>JBBIIT010000127.1:0-2514 GCA_037446355.1 Beijerinckiaceae bacterium
CGCGGCCGCGCCGGCGACCTAGCCGACGCCGCCGGCGACGCCCGCCTGCGCCGCCGCCGTCGCCGCCATCGACGCGACCGACAAATACGCCGCCGTCCCCGCCGTTCCCGCGGTGTTGACGAATTGCACGCCCACGGGCGGCGACACGGCGTGGATGCTCACCTCGGTCGCGCTCGTGCTGATGATGACCATTCCGGGTCTTGGCCTCTTCTATGGCGGCATGGTCCGCAAGAAGAACGTCGGCGACACCGTGATGACGTCGTTCGCGATCACCGCGCTCGTGACCGTGCTCTACGCGATCGTCACCTATTCGCTGGCTTTCACCTCCGGCGGGCCGTTCATCGGCGGGCTCAGCCGCGCGTTCCTGCAAGGGATTCTCAGCGACATCAACAACGGCGGCATCGGCAATCCGAACTCGCTGGCGCCGACGATCCCCGAAACCGTCTACATGTGCTTCCAGATGACCTTCGCGATCATCACGCCGGCCCTCATCGCCGGCGCTTTCGCGGAGCGCATGAAGTTTTCGGCGATGTTGTGGTTCATCGGCCTGTGGGCGATCCTCGTCTATGCGCCGGTCGCCCACTGGGTCTGGGGTCCGGACGGCATTTTCAGCACCGCCAACACGGACGACAAGGGTAACTTCGCGGGCTGGGTCAGGGTTCTCGACTTCGCCGGCGGCACCGTCGTGCACATCAACGCAGGCGTCGCCGGTCTCGTCGCCGCCCTCATGCTCGGCAAGCGCCGCGACTCGGGCCCCGGCCACAACATGGTCCTGACCTTCATCGGCGCGGGCCTGCTGTGGGTCGGCTGGTTCGGCTTCAACGCGGGCTCCGCGGTGAGTGCGGGCGTCCAGGCCGGCATGGCCATGACCGTCACCCAGATCGCCACCGCCGTCGCGGCGCTGACCTGGATGTTCGTGGAATGGGCGCATCGCGGCAAGCCGACGGTCATCGGCATCTGCTCGGGCGCGGTCGCGGGTCTGGTCGCGATCACGCCGGCCTCGGGCTTCGTCGGTCCGGTCGGCTCGATGGTGATCGGCGTGGCCTGCGGCGTGGGTTGCTACCTCGGCGCCACCAGCCTGAAGCATATGTTCGGTTATGACGACGCGCTCGACGCGTTCGGCGTCCACGGCGTCGGCGGCATCATCGGCGCGATCCTGACCGGCGTCTTCGCGGTCAATCAGTACGGCGGCACGCCGGGCCTGCTGGAGGGCAACGCCCATCAGGTCATCAACCAGCTGATCGGCATCGGCACCGTCGTCGTCTATGACGCGATCGTCTCCTTCATCATCCTGAAGGTGGTCGACATCGCGGTCGGCCTTCGTGTCGCCGACGACGTCGAACGCGACGGTCTCGACCTCGCCCTGCACGGCGAAGTCGTTCAGTAAGCCGGTATCGTCCCGGCGGCCGATACGCCGCCGGGGCCCCGCTTCCTCCCCGCTTGGACGCCCTAACGGGCGTCCATTTTTTTCGCCCCCCGGACGGTCCACGGATACCTGGGGATATCGAAAGGGGTTCGTTAAGGTTAGGCCGACATTAACTCGCGCGGCCTAGGCTTCTGCGGCGCGGCTTTTTCGACCGCGCCGGCGGTTGAGCGTGACATGCGTACGACGACTTTCACGGTTCTCGATTATCTACCCGAATCGCTGCGTGAGGTTCCGAAGCGGCGCGCCGCCGAATTCGTGGGGCTCATCGCGCTCGGCGCGGTCGCCGCGGGATCGCTGGCGCTGCTGAGCTGGTCGGTCGACGATCCCAGCCTCAACCACGCCGCTTCGACGCCCATCCACAATTGGCTCGGCAAGGGGGGCGCCGTCGCCGCCGACATGGCGATGCAGTTCTTCGGCCTCGCCTGCGTCATCGTTCTGGTCACGCCCGCCGCCTGGGGCTGGCGACTGCTCAACGAGCGGCGCCTGACGCGGCCCGTCCCGCGCCTCGCGCTCGCGCTCGTCAGCCTCGTGTCGGGGTCGGGCCTCGCCTCGCTACTGCCCGCGCCTTCGAGCTGGCCCCTGCCGACCGGCCTTGGCGGCGTCGTCGGCGATGCGATCCTGTGGGCGCCTCGACGCCTGTTCGCCGGATCGACAGTCGAAATGGCCGTAACCGCTCTGATCCTCGCCGGATTGACGATCCTCGCTCTCAATGCCTCGATCGGCTTCGGCGTATCGCGAGAGGAAGAGGCCGAAATTGAGCGCCCGCTCAATCGCGCCGCGCAGCGCCGCGCCGCGGAGCGCGCCGACGCCGAGGACGACGATAGCGACGGCGAGCCCGGCTTCGGCCTCGTCTCGCTCGGCGCCCTCATCCATACCCTGCTCGCTTTGAAAGGCGCGGCGCGCCGCATTTTCGCGCGCAAGAGCGTCGCCTCCGCGCTCGGCGCGTCGACGCCGCGCGCGCCATGGCTGAACCGCGAAAGCCCGGATTTTGGCGCGCCAATTGACGAATTCGCTCGGGGCGCCGCGCCGATGGCGAGCCGACCGCCGGTCGCGCCCGCCTCGGCGCCGCGCGCAGCGGCCGCGCTCGC
>JBBIIT010000128.1:0-2420 GCA_037446355.1 Beijerinckiaceae bacterium
GCGCGAGCGCCGCCGCGGGATAGTCGGCCGCCGGATCGTTGTTGGCGAGCGAGCCGCCGATCGTGCCGCGATTACGCACGGCGGGATCGCCAATGCCGGCCGCGAGGCTCGCGAGCGCCGGAATGACCGCACGAACGACCTCACTCGTGGCGACGTCGACATGCCGCGTCATCGCGCCGATCGCTAGCGCATCGCCGTCGCGGCTGACGCCCGCGAGCTCGGCGATCTTGCCGAGATCGACAAGCGCGGACGGCGAAGCCAGTCGTTGCTTCATAGTGGGGAGCAGCGTCATGCCGCCCGCCAGGACCTTGGCGTCTTCCTTGGCGAGGTCGGCGACGGCGCCGCTGACGTTGGCGGGATGATAGTAGGTGAAGGCGTACATCTGGATCTCTCCGAAAAAGAGGAAGGACGGACGCGGCGGCGAACCGCCGCGATCCGTGGAATCATTCCGCGGCGCGCTTCATCACGGCCTTCTGCGCAGCGCGCCAGACGACCTGCGGAGTCGCCGGCATCGCCACATTTTCGTGACCGACCGCGTCGGTGATCGCGTTGATGACCGCCGGAGGCGAAGCGATGGCCCCCGCCTCGCCGCAACCCTTGATGCCCAGGGGATTCGACGGGCAGGCGGTCTCGATCGTATCGACGTTGAAGGAGGGAAGGTCGTCGGCGCGCGGCATGCAATAGTCCATATAGCTCGCGGTCAACAACTGGCCCTCCGCGTTATAGACCGCGCCTTCCAGCAGCGCCTGGCCCACGCCTTGGGCAATGCCGCCGTGGACCTGGCCGTGCACGATCATCGGATTGATCAGCTTGCCGAAATCGTCAACCGCCGTGTAGCGGTCGACCCTCACGACGCCGGTCTCGGGATCGATTTCGACCTCGCAGATATGAACGCCCGCGGGGAAGGTGAAGTTGGTCGGATCCCAGAAAGCGCTCTCCTTCAGACCGGGCTCGAGTTCCTGGCCGTTGAACTTGTGCGCGATATAGGCGTTGAGCGCGACGCCGCCGAAGTCGATCGACTTGTCCGTGCCCTTGACCGTGAACTTGCCGTCCTTGAACTCGATGTCCTGTTCGGACGCCTCAAGAACATGGCCGGCGACCTTCTTCGCCTTGGCTTCGATCTTGTCGAGCGCCTTGAAGATCGCGGACATGCCGACCGCGCCGGAGCGCGAACCGTAGGTGCCCATGCCCATCTGCACCTTGTCGGTGTCGCCATGGACAATGGAGACGTTCTCGATCGGAATGCCCAGGCGATCCGAAACGAGCTGCGCGAAGGTGGTTTCGTGGCCCTGGCCATGGCTGTGCGAGCCGGTCAGGATCTCGACCGTGCCGATCGGATTGACCCTGACTTCCGCCGATTCCCAGAGGCCGACGCCGGCGCCGAGCGAGCCTACCGCCGCCGACGGCGCAATGCCGCAGGCTTCGATGAAGGCGGAAAAGCCGACGCCGCGCAGCTTGCCCTTGGCGGCCGAGGCCGCTTTGCGCGCCGCGACGCCCTTATAGTCGGCGTGGGCGAGCGCCTTGTCGAGCGCGCCCGCGTAATCGCCCGCGTCATAGGCCATAATGACCGGAGTCTGATGCGGGAATTGGGTGATGAAGTTTTGCCGGCGGAACTCGGCCGGGTCGCGCCCCGTCTCTCGCGCCGCCTTCTCGACTAGACGCTCGACGACAAAGGTCGCCTCCGGGCGCCCCGCGCCGCGATAAGCGTCGACCGGCGCTGTCGTCGTGTAAACCGCGTCGACCTCAGCATAGATCGCGGGGATGTTGTATTGGCCCGAGAGCAGCGGCGCATAAAGGTAGGTCGGCACCGATGAAGCGAAGGTCGAAAGATACGCGCCAAGGTTGGCGATCGTATGCGCGCGCAAGGCAATCATTTTACCGCTCGCGTCGAGCGCGAGTTCGGCGTGCGTGACGTGATCGCGGCCATGCGCGTCAGCGAGGAACGCCTCGGTGCGATCGCCGGTCCATTTGACCGGCCGCTGGATCTTCTTGGCCGCCCAGACACAGACCGTCTCCTCGGCGTAGATGAAGATCTTGGAGCCGAAGCCGCCGCCCACATCGGGGGCGATGACGCGCAGCTTGTGCTCGGGCGCGAGGCCGATGAAAGCCGAAAGCACGAGACGCGCGACATGCGGATTCTGGCTCGTCGTGTATAGCGTCATCGTGTCCGAGCCGCTGTCGTAGTCGCCGACCGCCGCACGCGGTTCCATAGCATTCGGAATCAAGCGGTTATTGACGAGGTCGATCTTCGTCACGTGGGCCGCCGCAGCGAAAGCCGCGTCGGTCGCGCCCTTGTCGCCAAGGTGCCAGTTGTACACGGAGTTGCCCGGCGCCGCATCATGGATCGTGGCGCCCTTGCTCGCGGTCGCGGGATCGACGACCGCCGGCAGCACGCCGTAATCGACGACAATTTTTTCCGC
>JBBIIT010000129.1:0-2399 GCA_037446355.1 Beijerinckiaceae bacterium
GTGACGACGCCAATCAGCGCCGGCCATCTCTGGGTGACGGAGCTTCCCTCGCACGAAAAGAAACACGATGGATGAAACCGGAGGGATCGCGTGCCCTCGAAGTGCGTCACGCCCCGCCGACGCAGATAGGTCTCCGCCAGCGTGCCCTCGATGGGACGGCAACGCTCAAGGAAGCGCCTCGCCGACCACGATCGCAGCATAGACGAAGCGCCTGCCCGGTCGCGGTCCTCGCCCGAAGGCGGCGGTCGTGGCAGAGCGAGAAACCGTCGGGCTTCATCGGCGACTTCGTGAAACCGCTCAAGGCCGAGGGATTCGCGGATGACGTCGAGGAGATCGCCGAACTCCCCTGTCGCGGCATCGGTCCAGCGCCCGACATCTCTGACGCGCGAGCCGTTGGGCTTCAGCCTCACATAGGTCGAGCGCCCCGGCGTGTTGCGAATATCGCCGACGATCCAGTAGCCGCCATAGCGACGGCCATTGGAGAGGTAGCAGCGGCAGACGGCCTCGGCATGGCGCGCGAGGCCGTCGGCAAGGTCTTTGGCCGCCCCGCTCATGACGTCGCCCCGGCTTTGTCGGCGACCCGCAAAATCGAGAATTTCGAGAGGAGCTTTTCGAGGACGCCGGCGCCCGTCTCGTCCGTCGGCACGAACATCCGGAGCTTCCACTGGATGATTTCATGGAAGAGGCCGTAGGCGACGAGACGCTCGCGCATGGCGTCGGTGAAGCCCGTCAATTCGATCCGGTTGACGCCCATGACGCGGGCGCGCCGAAGCTGCATGTCGCCGACGAGATGGAGGACATGCGCGCCCTGGTTCAGGCCCGCGAAGGCTTGATCGATGGGCAGCTTGGATGGAGCTTCGTCGAGGACGGAAGCGACCCAGGCGGGCAAGACCTTTCGCGCGACGATGCGCTCGCCGGCGTCGGTCTGGATGCGATAGACGCGGCTCGATTCGCGCGGAAGGCGCTTCCAGATCGGCAGCAACAGGCCAGAGACGACATGCAGCGGCGTCTCGACGTATTCCGGTAATTGCGAAACCTCCCGCTCCCAGGCCTTCGCGAAGGTCTCTGCGTCCGCCACGCGCCAATGCGTTTCGTCCATTCCCTTCGCGGGATAGGTCGGGCGCTCCATTGGCCGCATCAGGCGCACGCGGGGTTCGACGTCGCCCTCGTCGGTCATCACGCTAAGCATGGGAATTTCGACGGCGGCGCGGCCGGACTTCGCGTTGACTAGAAGACGCGCCTTGGGATCGTCGAGCAGCTTCCGAGCACCAGCTAGAGTGAGCGGCTTTGGCCGGTCGCGTTGGGCGATGGTCAGAAGCTCGGTTCGCGCCGCCGTGACGGGATGAGTGAAGATGGTTCGGCGGTCGACGACGACGAGGCTGTCGGCCTGCAGGGTTTCGAGCCCGATGTCGTAGATCCCGGACGCTATCGCGCCCTCTACGCGGGCGGTCAGAAGCTGTTCGAAGGCGGCGAAGAGTACGTTCTGCAGTTCTATCGTCAGCGCCAGCAGGCGATTGAGGAAGGTCGTGATCGGCGGCAGCTCGTCCTTGAGACCGCTGGCGTCGGTCAGCTTCAACCCCGTCGCGTCCTCGAACGCCTGAAGCGTGCAGCCCTCGATCTTGCCGGCGAAGATCAGCCGATAGAGCTGGCGCAGGGCGTCATGGGCGTTGGGGCTTTCGAGATTGTCTTCCGGGCGGAAGAACCCCTGCCCGCCGGTCTGACGCTGGCCGCGCGTGATGGCGCCAAGCGTGTCGAGCCGCCGGGCGATGGTCGAGAGAAACCACTTCTCGGCCTTCACGTCGGTGGCGATGGGTCGGAACAGCGGCGGCTGCGCCTGATTGGTGCGATTGGTGCGACCCAGCCCCTGGATCGCCGCATCCGCCTTCCAGCCGGCCTCGAGGAGGTAGTGGACGCGCAGACGCTGGTTTTTCGCGCCGCAATCGGCGTGATAGGAGCGCCCCGTGCCGCCGGCGTCGGAGAAGACGAGAATCCGCTTCGCATCATCCATGAAGGCCTGCGCTTCGCTCAAGTTCGCGGAAGCCGGCCTGTTCTCGACGGCGAGACGCGCGCAACCGTCCGAACCGATACGGCGCACGATGCGCCGCGCACGGCCGGTGACCTCGGCGACGACATCGGACCCAAAACGCTGCACGATCTGATCGAGCGCGCCGTGCACCGGGGGGAGCGAGGCGAGCTTTTCGATGAGACGCGCGCGACGCGCCAGCGCCTCTTGCGAATGCACGGGCTGGCCGTCCTCGTAGACGGGCCGCGAAGCGAGGTTTCCCTGATCGTCGGTGAAGGGCTCGTAGAGCTGCGTCGGGAAACTGTGTTCGAGATAGTCGAGCACATAATATGCCGCGTCGGCATTATGCAGAGCACGGCGCTTCAACTCTTTGATT
>JBBIIT010000130.1:0-2375 GCA_037446355.1 Beijerinckiaceae bacterium
GGGTGGTTGAAATTGGAAAGCGGCGTAATCTCCAGTTTGTGAAAGCAAACCAAAAGCGGCGTTAGCGCGCCGGCGGAGATCACGCCATGACGATGAATAGCACGAAGCCTGCGGTCAGTTCCACGCAAGAGGAGCATTTTCTCTGCGACGATGGGTTCGATCCGCTGGAAAGTGGGGTGAGGACGCGCATCCGGGGCTTTATTGAGGAACTGCTTGAGGCCGAACTGGGCGCGGCGCTGGGGCGAGCGCGATATGAGCGTGGCCGCGTTGACGGCGAGGGGTCGCCCAAGGGCGGCGTCGGCTCGCGACACGGGCATCGGGAACGCAGCCTGTTGGGGACTTTCGGGGCCACGACGGTTCGCGTGCCGCGCGCCCGGCTGGCGACCGCCGAAGGCAAGACGAGGGAATGGCGGAACGCGACGATCCCCGCCTATCAGCGGCGCACGAAACGGGCCGACGCCTTGATCGCGGGGGCGTATCTTTCGGGGACCAACACGCGCCGGGTGCGCCGCGCGCTGGCGGCGCTGTTTGGCGGCGCGGTGGGCAAGGACACGGTCAGCCGGGTCTGGCGCAAGACCAAGGGCGACTGGGACGCCTGGAACGCCCGCTCGCTCAAGGAGGAACCGATTGTGCGGTTGATCCTCGACGGCACGGGGGTGCGCGTGCGGCTCGACAAAAAGGCGACGTCGATCTCGCTCTTGGTGGCGCTGGGCGTGCGCGCCGACGGCCAGAAGGTGCTGCTTTCGATCAAGAACATGGGCGGCGAGAGCGAGGCGGCCTGGCGGGCGTTGCTCGACAATCTAGTCTCGCGCGGCTTGGCGACCCCCGAACTCGTCATCGTCGACGGCGGCGCGGGCCTCGACAAGGCGCTCGCAGCGCTATGGCCGGAGATAGCCATCCAGCGCTGCACCGTGCATAAACATCGCAATCTCGTAGCCCATGCGCCGGAGCGGCTGCACGAGGAGGTCTCGGCCGATTACAACGACATGATCTACGCCGTCACGCCAAAGGAAATCGAGGCGAAGCGCAAGGCGTTCGTGCGCAAATGGCGGCTTAAATGCAAAGCCGTCGCCGACAGCCTGGAGGAGGCGGGAGATCGCCTGTTCACCTTCACGCGCTTCCCGCCAAGCCAATGGAAATCGATCCGCACGACGAACGCCATCGAGCGCTTGCACGAGGAATTTAAGCGCCGGATCAAGACGCAGACCGTCCTGCCGAGCGCAGAAACCGCCGCCATGCTGTTCTGGGCCTTGCTGGCCTCAGGGCAGATCGTCATGCGCAAAGTCGATGGTTGGAAGAGCCTCGCCGAGAAGCCCTCCGATCAGATGATTGACCTCGCCGCATGATCCGATAATCTAAAACCGCCGGAGATCGCCTCAGGCCAATTTCAACACTGAATGCGACGGCGCCCGGCGACTGAAGTTTAAGATACTAATTATCAGCGCCGGAAACGGCCGCGCCAAAGTTAACGACAGCCTCGAATCCGCAGAAACTACATGTCGTTAACGAGATTTGGCTCGCACCCGTCTGCGCGCCGACACGGGGCTGAAGTCAGGATCGCCGAATTCTTCGCGCGTCGCCCGGGTCAATCGGTCGGTGAAGTCCAAGTCCTCCGTTGACCACGTGTAGCCCACGGGGTGAAGATCGATTGGCTTTCGAGGAAATACTCGTGCGAGGCCGAAGCGTGGGAAAGCTTCGGACCGCGCGAAACGACGGCGCGACGCCATACGGCGCTAGCGATCCTTGTGACCTCTGCGCGTCCCGACAGATCGCCGGCGAGGCAAAACCGAAGTTCCCGGATGAACACGAGCCCTTCGAACAGCCGGAGTTCTCTAAAAAGTCCCGTTGCCAGGGCCGTTCCGTCCATGGTCTCGCGGACCAGCCTGCAGTTGGCGAGAAACGCCTCCGCCTCCAGGCAGGGGTTGGCAAGCTGATGCGGGGCCTGAGCGAACTCTGTGCTCAATTTCGAGGTCGCGGCCCGGACGCGTCCCTCCTCGACGATCTTGGCCGCCAGTAGGCCGGCCCGGTTGGGATCGTATCCGTGCGCGGCAAGAAACCTGGCGTAGCCCCTGTCCTTGGGATGCTTTAGGCCCCGGCCGATCCGGACCTCGACGTCATCGTTGGGACTTTCGGGGAGGTCGCACACGGGTCGCAGCGTCCTCAGGTTCGCTTCAAGGAAAACTCGTTCCGGGACTGTCATCCGCACTTCATCCGCGTGGATCGGTCTGCGCGCCGCGGCCGCGCCCACGAGTTGGTCAGTTCAGTTTTGAATCGCGAAGTCGCAGAATTGGCCCAGGGAAACCTCGCCGACCTTAACTTGAGAACACAAGAGGAACCGACAAGAGGAACTGAAATTCGAGAGGCCGAACCCGATC
>JBBIIT010000131.1:0-2372 GCA_037446355.1 Beijerinckiaceae bacterium
GCGCCGTTCCGGCTGGTGGCAGCGCGCCCGCGCGACGCTGGTCGGGGAATAAGCGACGCAAGTGGTCCGCGCGACGAATCTGCGTCGCGGTTCGCCGAGTGGATTTGGATGGATCTGCCGACAAGCCTTTCGTCGCTGGCGCGAATCGTGTGGCCGACGACGCCCAAAATCGTCGGCGACGAACCGATCGTCGCCGACGATGTCGACATCGTAACCGCGTTTTTTGACATCGGCCGCGATCGATGGATCGCCCTGTCCAGGAATGCTCCCGCGTTCCGAAGGTCCGTCGACGACTATTTCGGCATGTTCGCCAATCTAGCGAAACTGCCGAACAAAATGATCATATTCACGCAGCCTGAGTTCGCCGAGCGCGCGCTCGCGGCTCGACGCGAGTGCGGACTCGAGGATCGAACCGTGATCGTCGTGTTCGACGATCTTTTTGGGAGCGCTCTTGTCGCGCCCGTCCGCGCGGCGATTGCAAAGCGGATGACTCATCATTTTCAGCGATGGGTGACCAGGCCGGAGAGCCCGGAATATCGCGAGCCCAATTACATACTGGTCAACGCGCTGAAATCGGCCTTCGTCTGCACCGCCCTGGAACTCGGGCTGTTGGAGGCGCCTCAGGCCGCGTGGGTCGATTTCGGTTACTGTCGGGACGAAGCTGCTTTGGACGCCTCGGATCGCTGGCGTTTCGACGCCCGAGGCAAAATGAATCTGTTTCAAATGCTGCAACTCGACGCGACGCCCATTTCGCGCGTCGTGCGCCATGGAGCGGTTTATTTTCAGGGAGGGGGAATCGTCGGCCCGGTGAGCGAATGGCCATGGTTCGCCGATCGTATCAGCCGCGCCTTGAGCGCTTTGCTCGCTTGCGATCTGGTGGACGACGACCAGACGCTAATTCTGATGGTCTGGCGTGAATATCCTGAGCGATTCGAGATTCATCCCTGTTCGTCGGACGACTGGCGCCAGTTGCTTCGCCGGTTCCGCACCGGCGTTGCAGTCGCGCCGGTTCAATTGCGCCGCGGCCCGCGCGTGCGCTCGGAAAGCGGCTTAATGGAAGAATTGCGGTTGGAGGCGAAACGCGTCGAGCGGTGGTTCAAATCCAAGGTGAGACGGCGTGTGCGAATTCCGTCGCGATCCGCGCCGCAAGTTCAATAGGACAGCTTCTTTCCAGACCCATCGGATACAGGTTGGGCGCCTTGCACGAATCCATGAAACGACAGACCCGTCTGGATGCGCTGCGCGGCCTCGCGATCGTTGCGGTATTTCTCTATCACTATTACGCGCGCTGGCCTCAGTTCCTGCCATTCGGCGAGCGCTTTCAGTGGGCGCCGATTTTTCGCCTGGGCCTCCCCGGCGTCGAGTTGTTCTTCATGATCTCGGGCTACGTGATCTTTCTCACGCTCGATAATTCGCGCTCGTTCCTCGAATTTGTGTCGCGGCGCTGGATACGCCTGTTCCCGGCGATGTTGATCGCCGTCGCGTTGATCTATCTGACCGCGCCATGGCTGCCCGGCCGGCCGGCCGGCGCCCCGCGACTTCTGGACGCGTTGCCGGGACTGTTGTTCTTCGAACCCGGTTGGCTGGCGGCGCTGACCGGCCGCGAATTCCAAGACTTCGAAGGGGCGTTCTGGAGCCTGTTCGTCGAGTTTCGGTTTTACGTGATATTTGGCGTTTTATACTTCACATTGGGCGCAGGCCGAGCTTCACGCGTTCTGCTGGTCCTGTCTCTAACCGGCTTCGCATCGCGGCTGATCGAGATGCGCTTTCCGCCGCAAGTGGCTGCCAGGTCGGCGCTGGACTTTCTCCAGACTGCGCTCGATCTGAAATTTCTGCCCTGGTTTCTGATTGGCATGGCCGCTTATGAATTCAAGGCGGTCGAGGGCTGCGAAGCGATCCGGGGGCGACGGCAGTGGGGCCTGTTGCTGCTCGCCGCGCTGCCCCTGATATTCAGCGAACGCCGGCAGATCCATATACTCGTCATTTTGCTGGTCGCGTTTCTCTATGGCGTTTTCGGCTCGGGCGGCAAGGCGATCTATCAGAGCCGGTGGCTGCTGTTTTTCGGCTATGTCTCCTATCCGCTTTACCTCATCCATGAGAACGCAGGCGTGGCGTTGATCGAGCGGACGCGTGCGCTGGCGCCCGCGCTGCCGGACCTGCTGCTGCCGCTGCCCGCGATCGTGATCGTCACCCTCGTCGCATCGCTCATCGCGCGTTACGGCGAGGGGCCGCTGCAAAGAATTCTGCGAGCGCTCCTCTTGACGCGCGGCAAAGCCAGAGCGGCGAACGCCGCGAAGGCAGGTTAGCGCGAGCGCCGGCGGCTGAAACCGCGCTTCAGCTCAACTTGAAGGCGCGCACGAACCGCGTCAGAG
>JBBIIT010000132.1:0-2303 GCA_037446355.1 Beijerinckiaceae bacterium
GAACTAAACCGCTCCCGCGGTAGGCTTCTCGGCGCGAGGTTGCGCGCGGCGCGTTGAAGGGCGGCATAACGGGAAGGCTGGTCCTGTCTCAAGATCATGGGGTTCCCAACCTCATGTGAGACAGGAGTATCGCCATGACCGACAAGCCCGTCAGCCCGCTGCGCCAGCGCATGATCGAAGATATGACGGTTCGTCATTTCAAGGAAAAGGTCCAGAAGGACTACATTCGTCACGTCCAGAACTTCAAGGATTTTCTCGGCCACTCGCCCGACACCGCGACCAGCGAGGATCTTCGCCTTTTTCAATTGCATATGACGAGGAACCATGTCAGCGCCCCGAGCATCAATTGCGCGATCGTCGCGCTTCGGTTCTTTTTCAAGGTGACGCTCGAACGGCCCGACTTGGTTCGGCATCTGACGTTCGTCCACGAGCCGCGCAAATTGCCGATCGTCCTCAGCCCCGAGGAGGTCGCGCGCCTGTTGGAGGCGGCGCCTGGCGTCAAATACAAGGCCGCGCTCAGCGTCGCCTATGGCGCCGGCCTGCGTGTTTCGGAAGTCGTCTCGCTAAAGATCTCGGATATCGACAGCAAGCGTATGATGCTCCGCGTCGAGCAAGGCAAGGGCGGGAAGGATCGTTACGCGATGCTCTCGCCGCAGTTGTTGGAGCTGTTGCGCGACTGGTGGCGTATCGCGCGGCCACAAGTCTGGCTGTTTCCCGGGCGAGACCCGATCAACCCGATGTCGACGCGCCAGCTCAATCGCGCCTGCCACGCGGCGGCCCACATGGCCGAGATCACCAAGCGCATCACCCCGCATACGCTGCGGCACAGCTTTGCAACCCACCTGCTCGAGCAGGACATCGATATCCGTGTGATCCAGGTTCTGTTGGGGCACGCCAAGCTCGACACGACCGCGCTCTACACGCGCATTGCCACCAACACCATCCGCGACGTCATGAGCCCGCTGGATCGCCTGACCCCGCTGCAATCCGGAGGCGGCAAGCCACCCGCATAAGCCCTGGCGATCATGGGGCGGCCAGTTCTGGAGGTCGCGGATATCTTCCGTGACCACGGGCCGGCGTGGCGCAAAGCCAACGCCGGCCATGTGAGCCTTGGCCAATTGAAGGTGATGTCGGCGATCGAGAGCTGTCGCACGGCGGCTCTCGGCGGGCATGTCGCGCGCTGCGAAGACTGCGCCCACGAAGTCATCGCCTACAACAGCTGTCGCAATCGGCATTGCCCGAAGTGTCAGGGCGCGGCGGCGCAGAGATGGCTGGCCGAGCGCGAGGCCGAGCTGCTGCCTGTCCCCTATCACCATGTGGTCTTCACGCTGCCGGCGGCGATCGGCGACATCGCCCATCAGAACAAGGCGGTGATTTACGACCTGCTGTTCAAGGCTTCCGCCGAGACGGTTCTCACGATCGCCGCCGATCCCAAACATCTGGGCGCGCGGATCGGCGTGACCTCCGTGCTGCACACATGGGGGTCGGCGCTCACCCACCATCCTCACGTTCACATGATCGTTCCGGGCGGCGGCGTTTCATTGGACGGTCAGAGTTGGGTAGCCTGCCGGCCGGGCTTCTTCCTGCCGGTGCGCGTGCTTTCGCGATTGTTCCGCCGGTTGTTTCTGGAAAAGCTCGTCGCCGCCCACGCCGCCGGGCGCCTGCGATTCTTTGGCGTGCACGCCAAGCTCGCGGACCGCGACGCCTTCGCGCAATATCTGGCGCCGTCGCTCGCCGTCGAATGGGTGGTCTACAGCAAGCGCCCCTTCGGTGGTCCCGAGGCCGTGCTGGCCTATCTGTCGCGCTACACCCACCGCGTCGCCATCTCCAACAGCCGCCTGCTGGCTTGCGACGGTGACGGTGTTGCGTTCAAATACAAGGATTACCGCGCCAATGACCGCGCGCGGCAAAAGGTCATGCGGCTGGCAACCGACGAGTTCATCCGTCGCTTCCTCATCCATGTCCTACCGACCGGCTTTCACCGCATTCGCCATTACGGCCTGTTCGCCAGCGCCGTCCGCGCCCAAAACATCGCCCGCGCGCGCGCGTTGCTGGCCGCATCGATCCCTCACGAACACGACAAGAGCTGCAAGGACGCCAATCAACCCGAGCCGCGTGTCCTCGCGCATCCGTGCCCATGCTGCGGCGGCCGCATGATCGTCATCGAGACCTTCGAACCCGGACGCGCTTCGCGCGGTTCTTCGCTCGGCGAAATCAGGATCGACACGTCATGATCGAGATCGCCTCACCCGCAACGCCGCAACTCGGCTCTCTTTTGCCGCTGGTCATTCGACCGCGCCGCT
>JBBIIT010000133.1:0-2240 GCA_037446355.1 Beijerinckiaceae bacterium
CGTCTGGAGAAGGACGCCGCATCGACACGCATCGCCGAGATCGTGACGGCGCTGGAACGCAGCGCATGATCATCCCTGCTCAGGGACTGCGGATCGTTCTCGCCGTTCGTCCTGTTGATTTTCGCTGTGGGCATGACGCGTTGGCCGCTCTCGTGCAGAACACGCTCGGGCTCGATCCGCATTCCGGCTTGATCGTCGTATTCCGTTCGAAGCGAAGGGATCGGTTGAAGATTTTGCTGTGGGATGGAACCGGACTCGTCATGATCTACAAACGCCTCGGCGACGACGGCGGCTTTTCTTGGCCGCAGATCAGCGACGGCGTTCTCCAACTCACCCGGGTTCAATTCGAAGCGCTGTTCGACGGGCTGAACTGGAAGCGCGTCGGTGAGCCGGTCATGGCCGCTCCGGCTGCGGCAAACTGACTCAGTCCGCTCGATTTTGTTCATTCGGCGCGTCGCTTGAGTTAGATTGCGGCGCATGACGCAAAGCTTCGATTCAGCACGTTTCGCGGGGCTTCCCGCTGATGTGCTCGCCTTGTTCGAAGCCCAGCGCGCCATGCTCGAGGCCGAACGGGTCCGCGCAGATCACGAGCTTGCGGCGCGCCTTCACGTCGAGAGCGAGCTGGCTGCATCCAAGGAGACGGTCGAACGCCTCCAGTTGCTCGTAAAGGAATACGAACGCGCGCGGTTCGGCAAGCGCTCGGAGAAGTTCGATCCCGATCAATTGCAGCTCGTGCTCGAAGACATCGAGATCGCGATCGCCGAAGTCAAAGAACGCGAGGACGATCGCGCGCGCCACTCGGGACGTCCGCTTGGGAGCAAAAGAACAGGCCGCGCCGCGCGCGCCTTTCCTGCTCATCTGCCGCGCGTCGTGCGCGTGATCGAACCTTCGAGCCTCGCCTGTCCCTGCGGCTGCGGCGAGATGGTTCGGATCGGCGAGGACCGCTCCAGCCGCCTCGACGTGACGCCAGCGCACTATCGCGTTGTCGAGACCGTACGGCCCCGCTACGCGTGCTCGAAGGGTTGTTCGGGCGTCGTCCAGGCGCCGGCGCCGGCGCATCTGATCGAGGGCGGCGTGCCGACCGAGGCGCTGCTGGCGCAGGTCGCGGTCGCGAAGTTCAGCGAGCACATGCCGCTCTACCGCCAGTCGCAGGTCTTCGCGCGGCATGGGATCCTGCTCGATCGCGCCGTTCTGGCCGATTGGATGGGAACGGTCGCCTTTCACCTCGCGCCACTCGTCGAGCGCATGAGCGCGTTCATGAAGCTGTCCGGTCGCCTGTTCATGGATGAGACGCGGGCGCCGGTGCTCGATCCCGGCCGCGGCCGCACGAAGACCGGTTATCTCTGGGCGGTGCTACGCGACGACCGCGGCCATGGCGGCGCCGATCCGCCGATCGTCGTCTACCATTACGCGCCGGGGCGCGGCGGCGACCACGCCGAGCGCATTCTCGAAGGCTTCGATGGCGTTCTCCAGGTCGACGGCTACGCCGGCTATCACCGGCTGGCGCGGCCCGGGCGCAAGGGCGGCGCGCCTCTGCGGCTCGCCTGGTGCTGGAGCCACGGAAGGCGCGAGATCATCGCCGCCACGCCGAAGGCGGGCTCGCCCATCGCCGAGGCGGTCCTTGCGCGCATCGCCGCGCTCTATGCGATCGAGGCGGAGATCAGAGGCAAGGAGGCGTCGATCCGGCAGAGCGCGCGCGGCGAGCGATCACGGCCGCTCGTCGCCGAACTCGAAGTTTTCCTGCGCGCCCAGGCCGCGCGCCTGTCGGGTCGCAGCGAGATGGGAAAGGCCGTCGCCTATCTTCTGAACCATTGGGATGGGCTGACGCTGTTCCTCGACGACGGCCGCGTCGAGATGGATACGAACCTCGTCGAAAACCAAATCAGGCCGCTGACTCTTACCCGAAAAAATGCGTTATTCGCGGGACACGACGAGGGCGGCCGATCGTGGTCGCGTCTCGCTTCACTCATTGCGACCTGCAAGCTCAACGGCGTCGATCCCTACGCCTGGATGAAGGCCACGCTCGAGGCGATCGCCAACGGTCATCCGCAATCGCGCATCGCCGAACTGATGCCCTGGGCCTTCAAACCCTCAACGCCTGCGCCGACGACCTGATCACCTAACCCAACATCGACCAATCGTTTGCAAAGCTTTGTGCAAAAGCTATGCAATGCCTTGTCGCAAAAGATTGCAAGCTGGTCTCGCAGTTCAACCCAACATGGGAGAGGAACGGCGCTTAC
>JBBIIT010000134.1:0-2213 GCA_037446355.1 Beijerinckiaceae bacterium
TCGGGCGTGAATCGTTCGTGCACTTCACAATGGCCCTTCCAGGCGATGATCTCGACATCGGTCTGCGCGGCGATGTTGCGCGCGAGATATTCGTCGGGAAGCATGATGACGCGGGGAGCCCCAATCGATTCCACTACCGCTCTGGCGTTACCCGATGTGCAGCAAATGTCCGACTCGGCCTTCACCGCCGCCGAGGTGTTGACGTAGGTGACGATGGGAACGCCGGGATAGCGTCGCCGCAGCAGCTTGATGTCAGCGGGCGTGATGGAGTCGGCGAGCGAGCAGCCAGCGCGCAGGTCGGGGATGAGCACCGTCTTTTCCGGGTTCAGCAATTTGGCGGTCTCGGCCATGAAATGGACACCCGCGAGCACAACGACCCTGGCCTCGACCTGCATCGCCTTGCGCGCGAGCGCGAGGCTGTCGCCGACGATGTCGGCGACGCAATGGAAGATTTCCGGGGTCTGATAATTGTGGGCGAGAATGACCGCGTCGCGTTGCGCCTTGAGCGCCAGGATCGCGTCGATATCCTCCTCGAAGACTGGCCACTCGATCGCCGGGATGACCCGATTCACGCGTTCATGGAGCGCGCTTGCATGGAGCACGCTTGCATGGAGCGCGGGAGGTTCGTGCGTGGAGGGCATTGGCTTATACTCGTAATGAGAATATAAGCGGTTATACTTATCATGAGAATAACGGATGTCAAGCCCGCGCGAGCGGCAGCTTGGTCCCGGCCAGGGCGCGTTCCTCAAGCACCTCGTGGCGGAAGCGGAAGAGCTTGGCGGGGCGCCCGCCGGTGTCGGAGGCGCTGGAGCCGGTCTCCTCGACGAGCGCCTGCTGCTCGATCAGGCGCCGAAAATTGGGCTTGTGCACCAACCGCCCCGCAAGCGCCTCGACGCATTTCTGCAATTGCAGCAACGTGAAAGATTCCGGTAGCAGTTCGAAGACAACGGGATGATATTTGATTTTCGCCCGCAGCCGCGCGATCCCCGTCGCCAGGATGCGGCGATGGTCGCCCGCCATGGCTCGCCCCGCGCCGGGCGCGCCGCCGTCGCTCTCGGCGACGAGGCCCGCCTCGTAAAGCAATTCATAGCGCTGGAGCGCCCATTCGTCGTTCCAGGCCCTTCCCTCCAGTCCGAATGCGATGGTCGCGCGCCGCCATCGGCTTTGGCGAGCCTCGGGCTCCGCGGCCGAATCGGCCCAAGACAGCAATCGCGGCGCCAGCGTACGCGCAATCACCGCAGGCGGCCCCGAACGGTGGTCCTCCCATGGGAAATAATCGTACCAGGCGCGCCACCCGACGTCTGGCGCCGAAGCCCGCTCCTCGCGCGTCAGCGCGAGATAGCTGATCGAAATGGCGCGCTGATCCGCCGCGCCAGGTCGTCGGTCCCTGTCGGCGAACGTATAGAGCTGTTCGACATAGCCCAAGGGATGGCGCGTCTGTTGCTCCACCCAATCGCGAAGGCCCTGCTGCAGCGATCGGTGACCCATCTCGAACGGACCGGAGGGCAGATTGGCGCCGTTGTTGATCGTCAAGACCCTCGGCTGTCCATCCGTGACCGCCGCGAGAACCGCGATCAGTTCCATCAACACGGGTTGGCCAGCGTTCGAATTCATCGTTGACTTTCCTAAAGCCGCCATCCGCCGTACTCCGCCGCGAAATGATTAAAGAGCCGTTGGGTTCGCGAAGGCCGCATTCGTTCGTCGCGTAATTACGAATCGTATTCGAACCATAGCGGCATAAATTTCGGCGTTAGACGACCGCGCGAGGTGCGGGTCGCGCCGAATTATATCGCGGGATTGTTCGATCCAGGGGTCATCGCAGAATCTGTTCCAAATCCTACGCGAAGCCGCATCGAGGAACTCCGGGCGCGGAATCCGTAAGGGCCTGAAGGCGTTGCCGAGGGGTTCGGCAGGCCAGACGTAATCGCCGTTGAAAGCGATATGCTCCCAGCCGAGTGGTGCGACGTGGGCGAGCGTTTCTTCGGGAATGATTTCGCCGCGCGAACGCAGTTCGCCCAAAGCGCGGCCCGATAGGTTTCGTCGCGCACATGCCATTCGGCGATCCACAGCAGCCGGGAATGGCTGAAATCGCCGGCGCTACGCGCCATGCGCGTCAGGCCGAGATTGGTGGCGTCGGCGAGCACGGCCGTCATCAAGGCGCGAGCGTCGTCTGGCGGCGCGCCGGTGCGCAGATGCGCAAAGCGATCGGCGAA